>NZ_JBVHLK010000007.1:0-366574 GCF_055559015.1 Streptomyces sp. NPDC024698
AAACGCCCGGTTACATTCCGAACCCGGAAGCTAAGCCTCACAGCGCCGATGGTACTGCAGGGGGGACCCTGTGGGAGAGTAGGACGCCGCCGAACTAAATTTGGAGGGCCCTTGGCCTCAGCGACTCGCTGGGGCCAGGGGTCCTTTTTTGTTTTTCCGAAGCGCGCCGGGTACCCGGCTGCGCGAGAATGACTTGCGGTACCGAAGACAGGAGTCACCCATGTCCACCAACTCTCCCGACGAGCGACCGGAGCGCGATCAGCGCCGTCGTGACAGTGGTGACCGCGGTGACTACCGCGGCGGCCCGCGCCGAGACAACGACCGTGGCGGCTCCGGCCGCCGTGACGACAACCGCCGTGACGACAACCGTGGTGGCGGTGACCGTGGCGGCTCCGGCCGCCGTGACGACAACCGCCGTGACGACAACCGTGGTGGCGGTGACCGTGGCGGCTTCCGCCGCGACGACAACCGTGGCAGCGGCGGCAGCAGCAGTGGCGGCAGCAGTAGCGGTGGCTACCGTGGCCGCGACGACCGTCGCGAGGGCGATCGGGGTGGCCGGCCGCCCTTCCGCCGCGACGACCGTCCGGCCGGCCCGCGCCGCGACGACCGCGGTGGCAGTGGCAGCGGCGGCGGCTTCCGCCGGGACGGGGACCGCCCCGCCTTCAACCGCGACGACCGGCCCAGCAGCCCGCGCCGCGACGACGACCGCGGCGGCTTCCGTCGTGACGACCGTCGTGACGACAACCGTGGTGGCGGTGACCGTGGCGGCTTCCGCCGTGACGACAACCGTGGCGGAGGTACCGGCGGCGGTTTCCGTCGTGACGACCGCGGCAGCAGCGGTGGCGGTTTCCGCCGTGACGACAACCGTGGCGGCAGTGCCGGCGGTGGCTTCCGCCGTGACGACAACCGTGGCGGCAGTGCCGGCGGTGGCTTCCGCCGTGACGACAACCGTGGCGGCAGTGCCGGCGGTGGCTTCCGCCGCGACGACAACCGTGGCGGCAGTGCCGGCGGCGGGTTCCGCCGTGACGACAACCGCGGTGGCGGCAGTGGTGGTGGCTTCCGCCGCGACGACCGTAGTGACTTCCGGCGCGATGACCGTCGTGACGACAACCGTGGCGGCGGCGACCGTGGTGGCTTCCGCCGCGACCCGGACCGTCCGTCCTTCCGCCGTGACGAGCGTCCCAGCACCCCCCGTCGCGACGAGGACCGCGGCGGTTTCCGTCGTGACGAGCGTCCCAGCAGCCCCCGTCGTGATGACGACCGCGGCAGCAGCGGTGGCGGTTTCCGTCGTGACGACAACCGTGGTGGCGGCGACTTCCGCCGTGACGAGCGTCGTGACGAGCGTCCCAGCACCCCCCGTCGCGACGACGACCGTGGTGGCTTCCGTCGTGACGACAACCGTCCGTCCTTCCGCCGTGACGAGCGTCGTGACGAGCGTCCCAGCACCCCCCGTCGTGATGACGACCGCGGCGGTTTCCGTCGTGACGACAACCGCGGTGGCAGCGACTTCCGCCGCGACGAGCGCAGGGACGGGGACCGCCCGCCCTTCCGCCGTGACGACCGTGGCGACCGTGGTGGCTTCCGTCGCGACGAGCGTCCCAGCACCCCCCGTCGCGACGACGACCGCGGTGGCTTCCGCCGTGACGACAACCGTGGTGGCAGTGCCGGCGGCTACCGAGGCCGTGACGACCGCGGCCATGGTGGACCGCGCCGTGACGACCGGGGCGGGCGCCCCGGCGGTTTCCGCGGCCGTGACGACCGCGGGGGCGACGACCGGCGCGGTGGCGGCGGTTACCGCGACGAGCGCGACCGGGACCGCGAGCCGATCAAGCGGCTGCCGATCCCGGACGACGTCACGGGTGAGGAGATCGACAAGGACGTGCGACAGGAGCTCCTCAGCCTGCCCAAGGGCCTCGCCGAGGAGGTCTCCCGCAACCTGGTGATGGTCGCCCGGCTCATCGACGAGGACCCCGAGACCGCCTACGCGTACTCGAGGATCGCGCTGCGACTGGCCTCACGTGTCGCCGCCGTGCGCGAGGCGGCCGGCTTCGCCGCGTACGCGAACCAGAAGTTCAGCGAGGCGCTCGCCGAGTTCCGCGCCGCGCGCCGGATGACCGGCGGCGTGGATCTGTGGCCCGTGATGGCGGACTGCGAGCGTGGCATGGGCCGGCCCGAGAAGGCGCTGGAGATGGCCGGGGCGCCCGAGGTCCAGAAGCTGGACAAGGCGAGCCAGGTCGAGATGCGGCTCGTGGCGGCAGGCGCCCGGCGTGACATGGATCAGCTGGACGCCGCCATCGTCACCCTCCAGAGCCCCGAGCTCGCCTCCAACTCCGTCCAGCCCTGGACCGCGCGGCTGCGGTACGCCTACGCCGACGCGCTCCTGGCCGCCGGACGTGAGGGCGAGGCACGCGAGTGGTTCGCCAAGACCGTCGAGTCCGACAAGGACGGCAGCACGGACGCCTCCGACCGGCTCGCCGAGATGGACGGTGTCGAGTTCGTCGACGCCCTCGGCGAGGACGACGAGGCCGTGAGCGGGACCGCGACCGAGGCCGAGCCGGAGATCCACGTCCAGGACGAGGACGACGAGGACGACGAGATCGAGCCCGCGACCACGGACGCGATCACGGACGACGTCGACGACCTGGATGACGAGGACGAGGACGAGGAAGCGGACGGCGACGAGGACGACGCTCCTCACCGTCCGCAGAGCTGACGCCGGACACCGGCACCAACACGTGGGCGGCAGGACACCGGAAGGTGTCCTGCCGCCCACGTGGCGTTTCCGGGGGCGTCCCGGAGGCCGAGCTCCTCAGGGAGTGAGCGCCCGCAGGACGAGACCGGACGCCGGCTTCGGCCCGAAGGACGTCGACTTGCGCGGCATCGTGACCCCCTGGCGAGCGAGTTCGCGTACGACCTCCTCGTGGACCGGGTGCATCAGGACGGCCGTGCCTCCGTCGCGTTCCGCCTTCTCGACCGTGGCGGTCGTGTCGTGGATGTACGCGATGTCCGCGGGGGAGTCCTCAGGGATGCCCCACACATGGTCGAGGAGGGTGGCGTGCAGCACCGTGGCGTCCAGCGCGCGCCAGGCCTCCGGGTGCCCGGCCGGGATCGTACGGGCGAGGAGGTCCGGCGAGGGGCGGTCGACGAGGTGGAAGGTGCCGTCGCCCGCGAGCAGGAAGGCGTTTCCCCCGGCCGCCGCCGACGCGAGGGCCTCCAGCGCCTCGGCGAGGGGCACGTCGAGGTGACGTACGCGGAAGGAGTCCCCGAGGGCGGTCAGCGCGTCGGCGACCGGCAGGCGGTGCAGCAGACGGTGGATCGCCCGGACGCGCAGCGGGTAACGGGCGGTGTCCACCAGGAGGACCAGACCGTAGTCCCAGGGGCTCGGGGAGGGGTGCTCCGCGCGTAGACGCAGATACGTCGCCCAGCGGTGATGTCCGTCGGCGATCAGGGCCTGGTGCCGGCCGAGGTCCGTGCGGATCTCCGCGAGCTCCGCGGGGTCCGTGACCGCCCACAGACGATGGCTGATGCCGTCCTCCGTGGTCGTGGACAGCAGCGGCGGCAGGGCGGCCGTACGCTCGATGACGGCGCCGGCGCCGTGTCCGTAACCGTTGCCGCGATAGGTCAGCAGCAGGGGTTCGAGATTGGCGGACGTGGCGCGCATCAGGGCCGCGCGGTCCGCGATGACGTGCGGCATCACGTCCTCGTGCGGGAGCACCACACCGTCGGCGGGATCGGACAGGCGCAGATTGCCGATCACGCCCCGTTGCAGCAGGTCGCCGTCGCGCTGTTCGTACACGTACAGACCGGGCTCGGGATCGGCGGCCAGGACGCCCTCCGACAGCCAGCTGCGCAGCGTGTCGGCGGCCTGCTGGTTGCGGGCGGCGGGGGTGCCGTCCTGCGGGAGGATCAGCCGGACGATGTTGTACGGGTCGGCCGATTCGAGTTCGAGGAGTCCGTCGGGCCGCACGATCACGTCGTACGGCGGCGACGTCACGGCGGCCAGACTGCCGACCCGGTCGGGGTCGTAGCGCAGGCCTCGGAACGGGGTGAGTTCCAGGCCGCTCCCGGCGGGTGTCCCCTCCTCGGGACCTGCATAGTTCATTGGGGCATCGTAAGTGTGTCGGTGGCATGAGCGATGATCGGGGGAAAGGGATCTAACGAGGAGCGATGCGCAATGAGCCAGACCGTCAGGACGCGGCCCGAGGGCAGTGGGCAGGCGCTGAGCGAGGCGTACGACACCGCGCTGCTTGACCTGGACGGTGTGGTGTATGCGGGCGGTGACGCCATCGCCCACGCGGTGGATTCGCTGGCCACGGCGCGCGCGGGCGGAATGCACCTCGCGTACGTCACGAACAACGCGCTGCGTACCCCGGACGCCGTCGCCGGGCACCTCACGGAGCTGGGCATACCGACGGTGGCCTCGGACGTCATCACCTCGGCGCAGGCCGTGGCCCGGCTCATCAGCGAGCAGGTTCCGGCGGGCGCGCGCGTCCTGGTGATCGGCGGCGAGGGTCTGCGGGTCGCGCTGCGCGAGCGCGGGCTTGAGCCGGTCGACTCGGCGGAGGACGAGCCCGTCGCGGTCGTCCAGGGGTACGGCGGTCCCGATCTGGTCTGGTCCCGCTTCGCGGAGGCGTGTTACGCCATCGCGAGCGGCGCCACCTGGTTCGCCTCGAACACGGATCTGACGATTCCGGGCGCGCGCGGGATCGGTCCCGGCAACGGCGCGGCGGTGGAGGTCGTCCGGATCGCCACGGGTGTCGAGCCGCAGGTGGCGGGCAAGCCGCTGCCCCCGATGCACCGCGAGACGATTCTGCGGACGGGGGCCGAGCGGCCGCTGGTGGTCGGGGACCGGCTGGACACGGACATCGAGGGCGCGTTCAACGGAGAGGTGGACTCGCTGCTCGTCCTGACCGGTGTCGCGGACGGAGCGCAGCTGCTCGCCGCGCCGCCGAGGCACCGTCCCACGTATGTCGACGCCGATCTGCGCGGCATGCTCACCGGGCAGCCCGAGGTCGTCGAGGCGGGCGACGGCTTCCGCTGCGGCGGCTGGACGGCGACGGCGGGCAGTGAGGAACTGGAGCTGACGGGCGAGGGCGAGGCACTCGACGGACTGCGGGCCCTGTGCGCGGCGGCGTGGACGGCCGCGGGCGAGGGGACGTGCGAGCTGAACGGGGGGAAGGCGCTGGCACGACTGGGGCTCTAGAACCCGCCCCGGCACCTGGACCGGCCGGGGCTTTGGAGCAGGCCCCTGGGACCCGGGTCGGCCGGGGCTTCGGAAACGCGTCCCGGGCACCCGGGTCGGCCGTCGCGCCCGAGTGGGGTGTGGCCGCTGACCTGGGCCTCGGTGCGGGGCGGGAGCGCGGGCCCCTCGAAAGGCGATGCGAGGGTAGGCTAACCTAACCTCGTGTTGGTCGACAGTCCTCCTGAACAGCGCGCGGAAACCGCCCCCGCGCCCCCAACCCGCCGGGCGATACGGACCCTTGGTCTCCTCGTCTCCGTGGGCCTCCTGCTGCTGGTCGCGCTGGCGAGTATCGCGATCGGCGCGAAATCGCTGCCGCCGGCCCAGGTGTGGCACGGCCTGTTCCACGACTCGGGGACGTACGCGGACGTCGTGGTCGGTGACCGGATCTCGCGGACCGTGCTCGGGCTGCTGGTCGGCGCCGCGCTCGGACTGTCCGGCGCCGTCCTCCAGGCGCTCACCCGCAATCCCCTGGCCGACCCCGGTCTGCTCGGGATCAACGCGGGCGCGTCCGCCGCCGTCGTCACCGCGATCACCTACTTCGGCGTCACCTCGCTGACCGGCTACGTCTGGTTCGCCTTCCTCGGCGCGGCCGCGGTCGGAGCGCTGGTGTGGTTCCTGGGCGGCAGCCGGGGCGCGACCCCGGTGCGGCTCGCGCTCGCCGGAACCGCCATCAGCGCCGCGCTGTACGGCTATCTGCAAGCCGTGATGATCATGGACGACGCGGCCCTCGGCAAGATGCGCTTCTGGACGGTCGGTTCCCTCGCCTCGGCGACCGACGCGACGATCGCGCAGGTGGCCCCGTTCCTCGCCGTCGGCACCGTTCTCGCGCTGGGCCTCGCCCGGCCGCTGAACGCGGTGGCCATGGGCGACGACACCGCCCGCGCGCTCGGCGCCAACCTGAACCGCACCCGCGCGCTGTCCATGGCGGCCGCGACCGTGCTCTGCGGCGCCGCGACCGCCGCCTGCGGACCGATCGTGTTCGTCGGACTCATGGTCCCGCACGCCGTCCGCTCCTTCACCGGCCCCGATCTGCGCTGGATCCTGCCGTACGCCACCGTCCTGTCGCCCGTGCTGCTGCTCGGCGCCGACGTCCTGGGCCGGATGGTCGCCCGGCCCGCGGAGCTCCAGGTCGGCATCGTCACCGCGGTGCTCGGCGGTCCGGTCTTCATCTTTCTCGTACGGCGACGAAGGACGGCGCAGCTGTGACGACCCCACGTGTCCCAGGCGTCCGGGGCGCCCTCGCCCGGCGCGCCCCGGGATCTCCCGCGCGCCGCGTCCGGGCCCTGCGCACCGCCGGCGGGCTGTCCCTCCGGTTCGACCTCCGCGCGTTCACCGTGGTCGTCCTGCTGCTGCTGGCCGCGGCCGTGGCGAGCGTGGTGCTCATCGGCACCGGCGACTTCCCGATCCCGGCCGGTGACGTGCTCAGGACCCTCCTCGGCGACGGCACCCCCGGCCAGGAGTTCATCGTCAACGACCTGCGGCTGCCCCGCGTACTCGTCGGCCTGCTGGTGGGGGCCTCGCTCGGTCTCGCCGGAGCGCTCTTCCAGTCCGTCTCCCGCAACCCGCTGGGCAGCCCCGACGTGCTCGGCCTCGGCCAGGGTTCCACGGCCGGCGCGCTCATCATGATCGTCCTCTATTCGGGCAGCGCGACCGAGGTCGCCCTCGGGGCGCTCGTCGGCGGACTGCTGACCGGACTCGCCATCTATCTGCTCGCCTGGAAGCGGGGCGTGCACGGCTATCGCCTGGTCCTGGTCGGCATCGGTGTCTCCGCGATCGTCACGGCGGTCAACGGCTATCTCCTGACCAAGGCCGACCTCGTCGACGCGGCCCGCGCCGTCGTCTGGATGACCGGCTCCCTCAACGGCAGGGACTGGGCGCAGGTCTGGCCCCTGCTCATCATGTGCGCCGTCCTCGTCCCCCTCGTCCTCGGCAACGCGCGCGGGCTGCGGATGATGGAGATGGGCGACGACGTGTCGTACGCCCTCGGTGTGAGCGTCGAGCGGACGCGGCTGCTGCTGATGGTGGCCGCCGTGCTGCTCACCGCCGGTGCCACCGCCGCCGCGGGCCCGGTCGGGTTCGTCGCCCTCACCGCGCCCCAGCTGGCCCGGCGGCTCACCCGGTCACCGGGACCGAACCTGCTGCCCTCGATGTGCATGGGCGCGACCCTGCTCATCGTCGCGGACTGGGCCTCCCAGCGGGCCTTCGGCGCCGACCAGTTGCCCGTCGGCGTGGTCACCGGTGTCCTCGGCGGCCTCTATCTGCTGTGGCTGCTGGTCACCGAGCGCAAGGCGGGCCGGATATGAGCGGCCCGGTGAGGACCACCCCCGTGACCGCGGACGAGAACACCCCAAGGAGCACTGTGAACCGCCTGTCCGCCGACGACGTCACCCTCGGCTACGACCAGCGCGTCATCGCGGAGAAGCTGTCGGTGGAGATTCCCGACCACTCCTTCACGGTGATCGTCGGCCCGAACGCCTGCGGCAAGTCCACCCTGCTGCGCGCCCTCTCCCGCATGCTGAAGCCGTCGTCCGGGCGGGTGCTGCTCGACGGGCAGGCGATCCAGTCGATGCCCGCCAAGAAGGTGGCGCGCACCCTCGGGCTGCTGCCCCAGTCGTCGATCGCGCCGGACGGGATCACGGTCGGCGACCTCGTCGGCCGGGGCCGCTATCCGCACCAGGGCCTGCTGCGTCAGTGGTCGGCGGAGGACGAGCGCGTGGTCCAGGAGTCGATGGCCTCGACCGGGGTCGCCGAGCTCGCCGACCGCTATGTCGACGAACTGTCCGGTGGCCAGCGGCAGCGGGTGTGGATCGCGATGGCGCTCGCGCAGCAGACCCCGCTGCTCCTGCTGGACGAGCCGACGACGTATCTCGACATCCAGCACCAGATCGACGTCCTCGACCTGTGCGCCGAGCTCCACGAGACGCAGGGCCGCACCCTGGTCGCCGTCCTGCACGACCTCAACCACGCGGCCCGCTACGCCACCCACCTGATCGCGCTGCGCGGCGGTGAGGTCATCGCCGAGGGCGCCCCCGGCGACATCGTCACGGCCGGACTGGTCGAGGAGGTCTTCGGGCTGCGCTGCCAGGTCATCGACGATCCCGAGACCGGCACGCCCCTCGTGGTGCCCGCGGCCCGCAGGGCCAGGGTCCGTGCCGCCGTGGCCGCTACAGAAGCGTCCTGAGCCGGAGCAGGTCGCGCAGGCCCGCCTCCAGCTTCACCCGGCCCGAGCCCCAGGCCTTGGCGAAGTTCAGCTCGCCGTTCACCATCGCCACCAGGTCGTCGCCCTTCATCGTCAGGCGGATCTGGGCCCGCTCGGGGGGCGGGCCCTGGAGCGTGTCCAGCACCTGGATACGGCCGCCCGTGAGGCGGCCGACGAAGGTGATGTCCAGGTCGGTGATACGGCAGCTCAGCGAGCGGTCCAGGGCCGCGGCGGCCCGGACGTCGCCGTCGGCGCCCGCCATGTTGTCCGAAAGTCTGTCGAGTGCGGTACGGCACTCCTCCATCGTCGCCATCGTGATCGACGGTACCGCAGCCCTTCGCGGTAGCGTCGGGGCATGAACGACTCAGTCCCCGAGGGCGAGCTCCCCGAGGCCATGGCCCCGGGGGAGCCCGGTCCGCCCGTGGAGGCGGCACCGGAACCCGTGTACGACCCCGCCGCACCGGCTCCGCTGCACGTCCCGCGGGTCCCGACGGGCGACCCCGGTGTCGACGCCGGGCTCGACCGGCTGGCCGACGCCGACCACCTCGCCACGGACGGACACCTGGAGGTGTACGAGGATGTCCACCGGGGACTGCGGGACGCGCTCACCGCGCTCGACGTCCGCCCGGGAGGTCCGGTTCCGGCCGGCCGCCCGGCCGGCGCCCCGCAATGAGATCCTTCGGGACACCCGGAGAAACCCCCGGGCACCCCTTTCCATCGCCGTACGACCGCAGGAGCTGAACCGAACGTGGCAGGAGTGGCACGCCGCCGCCTCGACGCCGAGCTGGTCCGCAGGAAGCTCGCCCGCTCGCGCGAGCACGCCGGACAGCTGATCGCCGCGGGCCGGGTCAGCGTGGGCAAGACCCTCGCGACCAAGCCCGCCACCCAGGTGGAGACCGCCGCGGCCATCGTGGTCAGCAAGGACGACAGCGACCCCGACTACGTCTCGCGCGGCGGACACAAGCTCGCCGGCGCGCTCGCCGTCTTCGGTCCGCAGGGTCTGAAGGTCGAGGGGCGCCGGGCGCTGGACGCCGGCGCGTCCACCGGAGGCTTCACCGACGTCCTGCTGCGCGCGGGCGCCGCCCATGTCGTCGCCGTGGACGTCGGATACGGACAACTCGCCTGGTCTCTCCAGAGCGATGAACGCGTCACCGTCAAGGACCGTACGAACGTACGCGAGTTGACGTTGGAGGCGATCGATGGGGAGCCCGTGGACCTTGTTGTCGGGGATCTGTCCTTCATCCCGCTCGGACTGGTGCTGCCCGCGCTCGCGCGGTGCACGGCGCCGGATGCCGACCTGGTGATGATGGTCAAGCCGCAGTTCGAGGTGGGGAAGGACCGGCTGGGCAGCGGCGGTGTCGTGCGCAGTCCGGAGTTGCGCGCCGAAACGGTGCGCGGCGTGGCGGGGCGGGCCCAGGAGCTGGGGCTCGGAGTGAAGGGCGTGACCGCGAGCCCGTTGCCCGGACCGTCGGGCAACGTCGAGTACTTTCTGTGGCTGCGGGCCGGGGCACCCGAACTCGACCCGGCCGACGTTGACCGTGCAGTGGCGGAGGGGCCGCGTTGACACAGAGCCGAGCTCGTACTGTTTTCCTGCTGGCCCACACCGGGCGGCCGGCAGCCATCCGAAGCGCCGAGCTGGTCGTCCAGGGGCTGCTGCGCTCCGGGATCGGCGTGCGGGTCCTCGCGGCCGAGGCCGCCGATCTGCCGCTGCCGCACGAGGTGGAGCTGGTCCAGGAGGCCACTCCGCAGTGCCTCGACGGCTGCGAGCTGCTCATCGTCCTCGGCGGTGACGGCACGCTGCTGCGCGGCGCCGAGTTCGCCCGTGCCTCGGGCGTGCCGATGCTGGGCGTCAACCTCGGCCGGGTCGGCTTCCTCGCCGAGGCCGAGCGCGACGACCTGGACAAGGTCGTCGACCGGGTCGTCACCAAGGCCTACGAGGTCGAGGAACGCATGACGGTCGACGTCGTCGTGCACCGCAACGGCGACATCGTGCACACCGACTGGGCGCTCAACGAGGCGGCCGTGCAGAAGGTGTCCGCCGAGAAGCTCCTCGAAGTGGTGCTGGAGATCGACGGGCGGCCCGTCACCGGGTTCGGCTGCGACGGGATCGTCTGCGCGACCCCGACCGGGTCGACCGCGTACGCCTTCTCCGCGGGCGGGCCGGTGGTCTGGCCGGAGGTCGAGGCACTGCTGATGGTGCCGATCAGCGCGCACGCCCTGTTCGCCAAGCCGCTGGTGACCTCGCCGGACTCGGTGCTCGCCGTGGAGGTGCTGCCGCACGTCCCGCCGGGTGTGCTGTGGTGCGACGGACGGCGGACGGTCGAGCTGCCGCCCGGCGCGCGGGTGGAGGTGCGGCGCGGAGCCGTGCCGGTGCGGCTCGCCCGGCTGCACCACGCGTCCTTCACCGACCGCCTCGTCGCCAAGTTCGCCCTCCCGGTCGCCGGGTGGCGTGGGGCACCGCACTAGGAACCGCGGAGCGCCCCACCAGGAACATGACCCCGGCACCCGGGTTCCGCCCGGGTGCCGGGCCCCTTCGCGCGGTCCGCCGCCGAACGACACGGCCCCCTCGAAAGTAACGCTCGGTTCTCTTTGCGGGGGGCGGCGTCGCACGGTGGCGGGAAAACCTCGTATGGTCGGGGACGTGTTGGAGGAGATGCGGATACGGTCGCTCGGAGTCATCGACGACGCGGTCGTCGAGCTGTCACCCGGTTTCACCGCCGTGACCGGTGAGACCGGCGCGGGCAAGACGATGGTGGTCACCAGTCTCGGGCTGCTGCTGGGCGGGCGAGCCGACCCGGCCCTCGTACGGATCGGCGCCAAGAGCGCGGTCGTGGAGGGGCGGATCAGCGTGCCCCCGGGCGGGACGGCCGTCGTACGGGCCGAGGAGGCGGGCGCCGAGCTCGACGAGGGCGTGCTGCTCATCAGCCGTACCGTTTCGGCCGAGGGGCGTTCACGCGCGCATCTGGGCGGGCGTTCGGTCCCGGTGGGCGTGCTCGCCGAACTCGCCGACGAACTCGTCGCGGTGCACGGCCAGACCGACCAGCAGGGGCTGCTCAAGCTGTCCCGGCAGCGGCAGGCCCTGGACCGGTACGCGGGTGACGCGGTCGCCGTGCCGCTCGCCAAGTACGCGGGCGCCTACCGCCGGCTGCGGGCGATCTCGGCCGAGCTGGACGAGATCACGACCCGCGCCCGCGAACGGGCCCAGGAAGCCGACATGCTGCGCTTCGGGCTCGACGAGATCGCGGCCGTGGAGCCGCGCGCGGGCGAGGACGCGGAGCTGGCGGCGGAGGCGGAACGGCTCGGGCACGCGGAGGCGCTGGCCTCGGCCGCCACCGCCGCGCACGCCGCGCTGGCGGGCGATCCCGAGGACCCGGAGGGCATCGACGCGGCCACGCTCGTCGCGGGCGCCCACCGGGCACTGGAGGCCGTTCGGTCCCACGACTCGGCCCTCGCCACGCTGTCCGGGCGGATCGGGGAGATCGCCATCCTGCTCGGCGACGTCGCGGGCGAACTCGCGGGCTACGCCGACGACCTCGACGCCGACCCGCTGCGGCTGTCGGCCGTCGAGGAGCGCAGGGCCACGCTCACCCAGCTGACCCGCAAGTACGGCGCGGACATCGACGCCGTGCTCGCCTGGGCCGAGCGCGGTGCCGAGCGGCTCACCGAACTCGACGGGGACGACGACCGCCTGGAGGAGCTGACCGCCGAGCGGGACGCGTTGCGCGGCGAACTGGGCGGCCTCGCCCAGGCGCTGACGGACGCCCGCGCGGAGGCCGCCGAGCGGTTCGCCGCCGCCGTGACCGCCGAGCTGGCCTCGCTGGCGATGCCGCACGCCCGTGTGTCCTTCGAGCTCCGGCAGACCGACGACCCGGAGGGGGTGGAGGTCGGCGGACGCCCGGTGGCCTACGGCCCGGCCGGCGTCGACGAGGTGGAACTCCTGCTCGCCCCGCACCCCGGGGCACCGCCGCGGCCCATCGCCAAGGGCGCCTCCGGCGGTGAGCTCTCCCGCGTGATGCTCGCGGTCGAGGTCGTGTTCGCGGGCACCGACCCCGTGCCGACCTATCTCTTCGACGAGGTCGACGCGGGTGTCGGCGGCAAGGCCGCGGTCGAGATCGGGCGGCGGCTGGCGAGGCTCGCCCGGACCGCGCAGGTCGTGGTCGTGACCCATCTGCCGCAGGTGGCCGCGTTCGCCGACCGGCAGCTGCTGGTCGAGAAGACGAACGACGGTTCGGTGACGCGGTCCGGTGTGAAGGTGCTGGAGGGTGAGGACCGGGTCCGCGAACTGTCCCGGATGCTGGCCGGCCAGGAGGACTCCGAGACGGCCAGGGCCCACGCCGAGGAACTGCTGGCCACGGCCCGCGCCGACGCCTAGCCGGCGGCGCCGCTCCGGGCTTCCCCCGACTCCGCTCCTCGAACGCCGGAAGGACGCGGGGCCGCGGGGGAGTGCGGGCTCCCGGATGCGCCGCGTGGGGGTGGGGTGCGCCTTTCGGTGCGCGGGTGCACCCTCGGCACGGCGTGGCGAAGGACACGCGGAAGCCCGTTCGGCTCGGGTCGGCCCACGGGACGCGGGACGTCACGGGCGCCGCACGCGTTCCGCCAGGGCCCTCTCTCTCCGGAACGGACCATTCATCACTCGTGCGGGTGACCGTCGTCGCCGGGTTGCCCCGTCTGACGTGCCCTCGTCGTGATGGCGGTGCCGGAACGCCCGGGCGGCCTGGCATCCTTGGCGTAGTACGAGGTGCACGACGTGCGGTATCCCTTCCTCCGCACGATCCTTCTGTACGTTTCCTCGTGACCGTCCGACGCCGAACCAGGAGCCCCGGCCACGTGAGCCACGTGAGCAGCCACTCACCGCACGGCCAGTCGCCGCTGCGCACCGTGCAGGTGCTCGGCGGCGGAAGCGCGGGCAGCAGCGCGCATGTGCGGTCGCTGGCGGCAGGCCTCGTCGCCCGAGGGGTCCGGGTCACCGTCTGCGCTCCCGCCGAGGCCGACCTCGCGTACGACTTCACCGGGGCCGGCGCGCATCACGTCGCCGTGCCCCGCAGCAGCGACCCCGCCTCGGTGTCCGCGCTGCGGGCGGCCTGCGCGGACGCCGATCTCGTGCACGCGCACGGGATCCACGCGGCGCTGCGGGCGGTGCTCGCGCTCAGCGGGCGGCGCGTCCCCCTGGTCGTCACCTGGCACACACGCTCCGAGGCCGACGGAGCCCGGGCCCCTGTGCTGCGTCTCCTGGAGCGCCGGGTCGCCAGGGCCGCTGCCGTGGTGCTCGGTACCTCGTCCGACCTGGTGGACCGGGCCCGCAGAAGGGGTGCCAGGGACGCGCGGCTCGCCGCCGTGGCGCTCCCGGCACCGCGCCCGCCCGCCGAATCGCTGGACCCCGACCCGTCCCGGCACAAGGCGCGGGCCGAACTCGGCGCGACCGGCCGCTCGTTGCTCATCGCGGTCGGCTCCCTCGACCGGCACCGCGGCTACCACACCCTGCTCGACGCCTCGCGCGCCTGGTGCCGCCTCGACCCCGTGCCGCTGCTGGTGATCGCGGGGGAGGGGCCGCTGCGCGCCGTTCTCCAGCGCCGGATCGAGGACGAGGAACTGCCGGTCCGGCTCATCGGGAAGCGCGAGGACGTCGCGGAACTGCTGGCCGCCGCCGACCTCGTGCTCCTGCCCAGCCGATGGGAGTCGCGCTCGCTGCTTGCGCAGGAGGCCCTTCACGCGCGCGTGCCGCTCGTCGCCACGGCCGTCGGGGGCATTCCCGAGACGGTCGGCGACGCGGCCGAACTCGTCCCGTACGGGAACGCGAAGGCGCTGGCCGACGCCGTCGTACGCCTGCTCGCCGATCCGGCGCGCCGTGAGGTCCTGCGGGAGAAGGGCGCCCGGCAGGCGGCGAGCTGGCCGACCGAGGACGAGACGGTGGCTCAAGTGCTCAGCGTCTACGACGAGTTCACCCGGTTCCGGCCGCTGGTCTGAGCCCACCGGCCGCCGGCCGGGCCCGGGTCCCGGCTCTCAGGGAACGTGTCTGCGGGCGCGCAGCGCCAGGCTCAACGCCAGTACCGTCTGCGGGTCGTCCA
The DNA here is from genome assembly GCF_055559015.1 of Streptomyces sp. NPDC024698. Taxonomy (NCBI): domain Bacteria; kingdom Bacillati; phylum Actinomycetota; class Actinomycetes; order Kitasatosporales; family Streptomycetaceae; genus Streptomyces; species Streptomyces sp. NPDC024698. The sequence goes on from NZ_JBVHLK010000007.1 coordinate 14,507, forward strand.
GGTCCATGCCCAGCAACTCACCTATCCGGGCGAGGCGGTTGTAGAGGGTCTGCCGGTTGAGGTGCAGTTCGCGGGCGGTCTCGGCCTTGCGGCCCGCGTGCGCCAAGTACGTCTGGAGGGTGGGGAGAAGAGGCGGCTTGGAGCGGACGTCGTGGTCGCGGAGCGGCCCGATCGCGCGCTCCACGAACGCGGCCAGATCGGGGTGCTCGCGCAGTCGCCACAGCAGCAGGTCGATGTCCAGCCGGCGGGCGTCGTACCAGGGGCGGTCCGACAGGCCCTGGGCCGCCGTGGCCGTCTCCGCCGCGTGCCGCAGGCCCGCCGACGCGGCCGCCCAGCCCCCCGCGACCCCGACCACCACCACCGGCGGCTGCGCCCCGGGCCGCTGCATGCCCGCGCGCTCCACCCCGGCGCGCAGTGCCGCGGCGACACGGTCCGCGACGGCCGCCCGCTCCGACTCCGAACGCAGGCCGAGCAGCAGCGGGACCCGGCCCTCGACGGGACGCACGCCGAGCAGCACCGGGACGCCCACCGAGGCCAGTTCCTCGGCGACGGCGCGGGCCAGGACCGCCCAGCCGCCGCCGGGCGCGAGGCCGTCGGCCAGTCGCATCACGACCGGCAGCAGTGGGCCGGTGCCGGGCTTGAAGCCGAGCACCCGGGCCTGCGCGGGCGCGTCCTCGGCCTCGATCCGGCCCTCGGCGAGGTCGGTCAGGAAGTCCCCGCGCCCCCGCGCCGCCAGTTCCTCCTCCTGGCGGGCCTGCATCAGCACGACGGCCAGGATGCCGGCGGCCCGTTCGGCGGCGATCCGGTGCACCGGGGCGACCGGCGCGCCGACGGGCAGGAGCACCAGGCGGGCCCGGACGGAGCCGGTGCCCGGGCCGCCGCCCGGCACGTCCACCAGCGTCGTCCCGGCGGGCGGGTCCTCCTTGTGCTGGCCGCGCAGGCCCTCCCAGACCTGGAGCGGGTCGGCGCCCGCGGAGCCGGCACCGGCGGCGTACAGCAGCTGGCCGTCGGCGCTCTCCAGGAAGACCGGGTTGCCGCTGAAGTCGGCGAGGATGCTCAGGACCTGGGGCACCCCGCCCCCGCCGAGCAGCGCCTCGGTGCAGCGCCTGTGGACCTCCTCGGCCTGCTGGAGCAGGGCGTAGTGGCCGTTGACGATCTCGGTGTGGATCTCCTCCGTGACCGTCACGAAGGGCACCTCGCGGTGCAGCTGGACCAGCGGCAGGCCCGTGGAGCGGGCCGTCTCCACCAGTGCGGCCGGGAGCCGGGTGAAGCGAGGGCCCAGCTCGACGACGAGTGCCGCGATCCCCCGCTCGGCGAGGGTGCGGACGAACGCGCGCTGGTCGGCGGGGCGGGTGCCGAGGCCGTATCCGGTGGTCAGCAGCAGTTCGCCGCCCTTGAGCAGCGAGGCGATGTTCGGCACCTCGCCCGCGTGCACCCAGCGCACGGTCCGGTGCAGCCGGTCGGCCCCCGCGATGATCTCCGGCAGCCCGCTGCGCAGTCCGGGCAGCTCAAGGGCCCGCTGCACGGTGATTCCGGCGCCTTGGGTGTCGTAACGGCTGTCCATGCAGCGGACGCTACCCGCGGACGGCTTCCGAGGGCATCTCCGGGCCGGAACGGGCGACGGAGGCAGCCGCCGCGGGAGCCCGTCCGGCAGGGTTCCGGGGGCCGGGACAGTGAGCTCCGGGTCGGACGCCGGGCGGGACGGTGAGCTCCGGGGTCAGGCGGCGGACGGGACCGGGGCGATGTTGTGGTTGAAGCGGAACACGTTGTCGGGGTCGTACTCGGCCTTCACCGCGGCCAGCCGCCGGAGGTTGTCCTCGCCCAGGCCGGCCGTCACGCGTTCGGTGCCCTCGTCGCCGATGAAGTTCAGATAGACCGCGCCGGTGCTCCACGGCCGGACGTCCGCGCGGACCTTCCTGACCCAGTCCACGCACCGCTCGTCGTCGGCCGGGTCCTCCCAGATCCCGAAGGGGTGAACGGCCCAGGGCGCGTCGCGGTAGGGGACCGGGAACCGGGACGGTCCGGAGGCGATGGCGCCGCCCTGCGGGAACAGCGCGTGCTGGGTGCCGGTGGGGATCGGCATGGCGTCGCCGAGGGCGCAGAAGACGTCCACGAACTCGTCGGGCGCGCCGCTCAGATACTCCGCCGACCAGTAGTTGCGCCATCCGGGCGGGTCGTCGATCATGCACTGGAGATCGGCGTAGGGCAGGGCGGTGACGATCTCGACCTCGTGCGGCAGCGCCAGCAACGGCTGGGCGATCTTGCGCATGTCGTCCTCGCCGCCCGCGTACGCGACGAGCGCGCCGCACAGCCGCGTGCCGACCAGGTGCTCGGGCACGAACTCCTCGGGCGGGGCGGTCAGATAGAGGACGCCGCCGCTCGCCTCCGGGGGCCCGTTCTCGATGATCTCGCGGTAGACGCGGACGACCTCGGGACCGTTCTCCGGCAGGTACATGACCAGGGCCATGGAGAACTCGGGCAGCGGATGCAGCTTGAGGGTCAGCGCGGTGGCGACCCCGAAGTTCCCGCCGCCGCCGTGCAGGGCCCAGAACAGCTCCGGGTTCTCCTGGTCGGTGGCGCGTACGGGCGTACCGTCGGCGGTCACGAGCTCGACCCCGAGCAGGTTGTCGACGGCCAGGCCGAAGGACCGGTCGAGCCAGCCGCTGCCGCCGCCGAGGACGTAGCCGCCGACGCCGGTCGTCGAGGCGCGGCCGCCGGTGGTCGCGAGGCCGTAGGGCTGGGTCGCCCGGTCGAGATGGGTCATCAGGGCCCCGCCCTCGACCCGGACGGTCTCGGACCCTGGGTGGACGGTGACCCCGTGCATACGGCTGAGATCGACGACGAGACCGCCGTCGTTCAGCGACATGCCGGAGACGCTGTGACCGCCTCCGCGTACGGCGATCGGCAGATCGAGATCCCGCGCGAAGCGCACCGCGCGGGTCACGTCGGCCTCGCTCTCGCACCGCGTGATCACGGCGGGCCGCCGGTCGATCATCGCGTTGAAGATCGTCCGGGCCTCGTCGTACCCCGGATCGTCCGGGGTGAACACATCACCGGTCAGACCCGCGCGGAGCGCGGCCAGGGCCGCGCCGGCCTTCGAAAGGGGAGCCATGGAAGCCGCCCCCTTCCATGAGGGGACAGGACTCCTTCCAGGCTAGGCGGGTACGACCCGCGGGGCGCGTCGGGGAGCCTCCCCCGCGCCCCACGGGGACCGGCTCAGCCGCCGTACGCCCCGCTCGCCGTCAGCCGCAGGGCCGTGTCGATCAGCGGGACGTGGCTGAAGGCCTGCGGGAAGTTCCCGACCTGGCGCTGAAGCCGCGGGTCCCACTCCTCGGCCAGCAGACCGAGGTCGTTGCGCAGGGCCAGCAGCCGCTCGAACAGTTTGCGGGCCTCGTCGACCCGGCCGATCATCGCGAGGTCGTCGGCCATCCAGAACGAGCAGGCGAGGAAGGCGCCCTCGTCGCCCTCCAGGCCGTCCACGCCCGCGTGCTCACCGGAGGTGGGGTAGCGCAGGATGAAGCCGTCGGAGGTGGACAGTTCGCGCTGGATCGCCTCGATGGTGCCGATCACGCGCTTGTCGTCCGGCGGCAGGAAGCCCATCTGCGGGATGAGCAGCAGCGAGGCGTCGAGCTCCTTCGAGCCGTAGGACTGCGTGAAGGTGTTGCGCTCCTGGTCGTAGCCCTTCTCGCACACGTCCCGGTGGATGTCGTCGCGCAGTTCGCGCCACTTCTCCAGCGGGCCGTCCGCGTCCCCGGACTCGATGAGCTTGATCGTGCGGTCGACGGCGACCCAGGCCATCACCTTCGAGTGCACGAAGTGCCTGCGTGGGCCCCGGACTTCCCAGATGCCCTCGTCCGGCTGGTCCCAGTGGGTCTCCAGGTAGCGGATCAGCTTCAACTGGAGCAGCGAGGCGTAGTCGTTGCGGGACAGGCCCGTCATATGGGCCAGGTGCAGGGCCTCGGTGACCTCGCCGTACACGTCGAGCTGGAGCTGGTGCGCGGCGCCGTTGCCGACCCGGACGGGGGCCGAACCCTCGTACCCGGGAAGCCAGTCGAGCTCCGCCTCGCCCAACTCCCGTTCCCCCGCGATGCCGTACATGATCTGGAGGTTCTCCGGGTCGCCGGCGACCGCGCGCAGCAGCCACTCGCGCCAGGCGCGGGCCTCCTCGCGGTAGCCGGTGCGCAGCAGCGAGGAGAGGGTGATGGCCGCGTCGCGCAGCCAGGTGTAGCGGTAGTCCCAGTTGCGTACGCCGCCGATCTCCTCCGGCAGGGAGGTGGTGGGCGCGGCGACGATGCCGCCCGTGGGCGCGTACGTCAGGGCCTTGAGGGTGATCAGTGAGCGGACGACGGCCTCGCGGTAGGGGCCGTGGTACGTGCACTGGTCGACCCAGTCGCGCCAGAACTCCTCGGTCGCCTCCAGCGACTGCTCGGGTTCGGGCAGTGCCGGCGGCTGCTTGTGCGAGGGCTCCCAGGACACGGTGAAGGCGACCCGCTCGCCCGGCGCCACCGTGAAGTCGGCGTAGGTGGTCAGGTCCTTGCCGTAGGTCTGACAGTCCGTGTCGAACCAGACCGAGTCGGGTCCGGCGACCGCGACCGTGCGCCCCTCGTGCCGGCGCACCCAGGGCACGACACGGCCGTAGGAGAACCGCATGCGCAGCGTGGAGCGCATCGGCACCCGGCCGCTGACGCCCTCGACGATCCGGATCAGCTGCGGCGCGCCGTCGCGCGGGGGCATGAAATCGGTCACCCGGACCGTGCCGCGCGGTGTGTCCCACTCGGATTCGAGGATCAGTGAGTCGCCGCGGTACCGGCGGCGCGAGGCCGCGGCCGGCTGCTCGTCGGCGGCGTGCGCGGGACCCAGCCGCCAGAAGCCGTGATCCTCCGTGCCGAGCAGTCCCGCGAAGATGGCATGGGAGTCGAAGCGGGGCAGGCACAGCCAGTCGACTGTGCCGTCCCGGCAGACCAGCGCGGCTGTCTGCATGTCTCCGATGAGTGCGTAGTCCTCGATGCGCCCGGCCACGTGCATCTCCAGTCGAACGGCCACGGCGCCCCTGCGCGGGGCGGTCGCTCTTGCGGTCAAAGGGAACGTAGGTGCTGCGAAACAGTAGGCAATGGGATGCGGAATCTGCGGAACGTCGATGATGGGGGACGTCCGTCGTGCGTCGCCGCGCAACGTCAGTTGTCGATGCGATGAGCGATGCGATTGTCGTCTCGAAACGAACTGACAGGCCCTCTTTGTTCCGGTTACGTGCGGGATGGTGCCGTGTGCCGGAGGGACTCGGCAGCGAGTGTCCGAGCAGGATACGACGCACGTGGAAGATCCGCGTGCCGCTCCGGGCAACCCGGCTGAGCCGATCGAGTGAGCGGTGTGTGGGCCGTGTGCCCGGCGGGGTGCCCGGGTGTGCGCGGAGCGTGGCCGGAAGCGGCCTCGTCCGGTCGCTGATACCCTGGTAGCCCGTGGACCGGTGGGCAAGAAACCCCCGAACCGCAGCGACGGCAACCCCCGGAAATCCCCGGGCCCCACGCCGGCACGCACCCCAGACCGACCACGGGAGCCCCCTCTTGGCCATGCCGCCCAGTGCTTTTCGAAACAGCACAGCCACGACGACCAAGCACATCTTCGTCACCGGGGGTGTCGCGTCCTCCCTCGGCAAGGGCCTGACCGCCTCCAGCCTGGGCGCGCTGCTCAAGGCACGGGGTCTGCGCGTCACGATGCAGAAGCTCGACCCGTACCTGAACGTCGACCCGGGCACCATGAACCCGTTCCAGCACGGCGAGGTGTTCGTCACCAACGACGGCGCCGAGACGGACCTGGACATCGGGCACTACGAGCGCTTCCTCGACGTGGACCTGGACGGCTCGGCCAACGTGACCACCGGTCAGGTGTACTCCACCGTCATCGCCAAGGAGCGGCGCGGCGAGTACCTCGGTGACACCGTCCAGGTGATCCCGCACATCACCAACGAGATCAAGCACCGCATCCGCCGTATGGCGACCGACGACGTCGACGTCGTCATCACCGAGGTCGGCGGCACGGTCGGCGACATCGAGTCCCTGCCCTTCCTGGAGACGGTCCGCCAGGTCCGCCACGAGGTCGGCCGCGACAACGTCTTCGTCGTGCACATCTCGCTGCTGCCCTACATCGGCCCGTCCGGCGAGCTGAAGACCAAGCCGACCCAGCACTCGGTCGCGGCGCTGCGCAACATCGGTATCCAGCCCGACGCGATCGTGCTGCGGGCCGACCGCGAGGTCCCCACCGCCATCAAGCGCAAGATCTCGCTGATGTGCGACGTCGACGAGGCCGCCGTGGTCGCCGCGATCGACGCCAAGTCGATCTACGACATCCCGAAGGTCCTGCACACCGAGGGCCTCGACGCCTACGTCGTCCGCAAGCTGGACCTGCCCTTCCGTGACGTGGACTGGGCGACCTGGGACGACCTGCTGGACCGCGTCCACAACCCGGTCCACGAGATCACCATGGCGCTCGTCGGCAAGTACATCGACCTGCCCGACGCCTACCTCTCGGTCACCGAGGCGCTGCGCGCCGGCGGTTTCGCCAACAAGGCCCGCGTCAAGATCAAGTGGGTCGCCTCGGACGACTGCAAGACCCCGGCGGGCGCGGCCAAGCAGCTCGGCGACGTCGACGCGATCTGCATCCCCGGCGGCTTCGGCGACCGCGGTGTCTCCGGCAAGGTCGGCGCGATCCAGTACGCCCGCGAGAACCGCATCCCGCTGCTCGGCCTGTGCCTCGGCCTCCAGTGCATCGTGATCGAGGCCGCGCGGAACCTGGCGGACATCCCGGACGCCAACTCCACCGAGTTCGACTCCGGCACCGGCCACCCGGTCATCTCCACGATGGCCGAGCAGCTCGACATCGTGGCGGGCGAGGGCGACATGGGCGGCACCATGCGCCTGGGCATGTACCCGGCCAAGCTCGCCGAGGGCTCGATCGTGCGCGAGGTGTACGACGGCAAGGAGTACGTCGAGGAGCGCCACCGTCACCGCTACGAGGTGAACAACGCCTACCGCGCCGAGCTGGAGAAGAAGGCCGGCCTCCAGTTCTCCGGCACCTCCCCGGACGGCAAGCTCGTCGAGTACGTCGAGTACCCGCGCGACGTCCACCCGTACCTGGTCGCGACCCAGGCGCACCCCGAGCTGCGCTCCCGTCCGACCCGGCCGCACCCGCTCTTCGCGGGCCTGGTCAAGGCCGCGGTGGCGCGCAAGACGGGCAAGTAGTACCAGGGTTGTACGGTGACCGGGGTGCGGGTCCGCGGGTGTTCCCGCCGGACGCGCACCCCGGTCCCGTGACCGGACCGGCTTCTTTTGCGCGCGTGGGAGGACAGGCCATGACGATCAAGGACACCCCCGAGGAGTGGGAGGTCCGGGCGACCGAGACCCCCTTCAAGGGCAACAAGACCTCGGTGCGCACCGACGACGTGGTCATGCCCGGCGGCTCCGTCGTCCGTCGCGACTACCAGGTCCACCCGGGCTCCGTGGCCGTGCTCGCCCTGGACGAGGAGGACCGGGTCCTGGTCCTGCGCCAGTACCGCCACCCGGTGCGCCAGAAGCTGTGGGAGATCCCGGCGGGCCTGCTCGACGTCCCCGGCGAGAACCCGCTGCACGCCGCTCAGCGCGAGCTCTACGAGGAGGCGCACGTCAAGGCGGAGACCTGGCGGGTGCTGACCGACGTCTACACCACGCCCGGCGGCTGCGACGAGGCCATCCGGATCTTCCTGGCCCGCGATCTCTCCCAGGCGGAGGGCGAGCGGTTCGAGGTCGAGGACGAGGAGGCCGACATGGAGCTGGCCCGCGTCCCCCTCGGCGAACTCGTCGCCGGAGTGCTCGCCGGTGATCTGCACAACAACTGCCTGGTCGTGGGCGTCCTCTCGCTCGTCGCCGCGCGGCAGGGCGCCGGACCGGAGGCCCTGCGTCCGGCCGGGGCGCCGTGGCCCGCGCGCCCCTTCGAGGCCTGACCCCGGCTCCGGGACGGCCGGGCCCTCCCATCGCCCCGCCCCGGACGGTCGTATACGCCCGTCCGGAGTCACCGGTCCTACGATCGCCTGATCCGATCGGGGGACGTATCCGTCGCGCTCCGTCCGGATCGTCGCAGAGCGTGAACTAGGCTCTGGAAAACGCCCGTACCGGAGTCCCGGCGGGCTTGCGCGTGCAGTGGAACGGGAGCGTGGCCCGTGGCGGATCAGGCGGTGGACGAAGGCGGCACCAAGGTGACGCCCAAGGGGCAGCGCCCGGCTGCCGGGTCCGCTCCTACGGAGAGTCAGTTCCTGGGCCGTACAAGAGAGTTGAAGGAACTCCGGGCGGACATCGAGCGGGCAGGCCTCGACACCATCGCCGGCCGCAAGGCCCCCCGGGCGCGGGTGCTCCTCATCGCCGGCAAGCCCGGCTCGGGCCGTACCGCGCTCGCCGCCCAGCTCGCCGCACAGGTCGCCGAGAGTTACCCCGACGGCATCCTGAGCGCCCGGCTCACCGAACCCGACGGCACACCGGTGCCCACCGAGGCCACCGCGCGGGACCTGCTCGACGCCCTCGGGGTGTCCGCACCCCCCGGAGCCGGCGCCGACGAACTCTGCGAGCGGCTGCGCGAGGCCCTCGCGATCCGCCGGGCGGTGCTGCTGCTCGACGACGCGGCCGACGCCGAGCAGGTCGACGCGCTGCTGCCCGACTCCCCGGACTGCCTGGTCGTCGCCGTCTCCGGCGGGCCGCTGACCGGGATCGCGGACGTCCGCCCGTGCACCCTCGGCGGCCTCGACACCAAGTCCGCCCTCGAACTCCTCGGCCACTTCACCGGCTCGGTGCGCATCACCGTCGACCCGCTCGCCGCCGAAGGACTGGTCGAACTGTGCGCGGGCCAGGCGACCGCCCTGGTGCTGGCCGGCGGCTGGCTCGCCGCCCGCCCCGCCGTCGCCGTCGCCGACCTCGCCAAACAGCTGCGCACCGAGGGCGTGGACGGCACCCCGATGGAGCGCGTCCTGCGACTCTCGTACGCCTCCCTGCCGGGCAGCGCCGCGCGGATGCTGCGCCTGCTCTCCCTGGCCCCCGCGGGTCTCGTCGACCCGCACACCGCCTCCGCGCTGGCCGGCTGCTCGGTCCAGTCGGCGCACACCATGCTGGACGAGTTCGTCGCCCTCGGCCTGCTGCGGGCGGTCCCCTCGCAGCTGCCGCAGTACGAGGTCCCCGGCTGCCTCCAGTCCGGGCTCCGCGCGCTCGTCGACACCCACGACCGGCCCGCCGAGGTCCAGCTGGCCCGCGCCCGGATGCTGGAGCGGACCGTACGGCTCCTCGTGTCCTGCCGCGCCATCACCGAGACCGACAGCTCCCCGGCCCGGGAGCGGCTGGCCGGGATGCCGCGCGCCCTGCGCTTCGCCGGTCCCCGGGCCGCCGAGGACTGGCTGCGCGTGCGCAGGCCCGCGCTGCTCGCCTCGGCCCGGCTGGCCGTCGCCGACGGGGAACTGGACACCCTGGCCCGGCGCCTGATGGCCGCCCTGGTGCGGGCGATGGCCGCGCACTTCGGCACCCGGGCAGCGGCGCCCGACCTGTACGGCATCCACCGGCTCGTCCTGGACGTCGCCGAACGCCGCGACCTGCCCCGCGAGAAGGCGGCGGCGCTGCTCAATCTCGCCGATCTGGACGCGCAGACGGGCCGCAGGACCGGCGCCCTCGCCCGCTACCGGGCCGCGCTCGACGCCGGACGCGAGGCGAACGATCCCTACGCGACCGGCCGCGCGATGGAATCCGTAGGCGGCGCCCACCAGGAACTCGGGGACCACGACCGGGCCGCCGACTGGTACGGCAGAGCGCTCGCCCAGCGGCTGGCGCGCGACGAGCGGGTGGACGCCGCCCGGCTCTACGGGCGCATCGCCACGGCGCACACCTACGCGGGCCGCTACGGCGAGGCGCAGGTCAACTGGCGCGCCGCGGTCGCCTGGCACCGCAAGAACGGTGATGTCGCCTCCCAGGCAAGGGCGTTGAGCGAGATGGCCCGTGTCCAGGAGTACGCCGGACGCCCCGAGGAGTCGCTGCGCACCTGCCAGGAGGCCGTCGAGTGGGCGCGCCGCGCGGACGACGTACGGCTTCAGGCCGCGCTCCAGGTCAGGCTGGCCGACACCCTGGAGCGGCTGGGCGACCCGGCAGCCGCCGGGCTGCACCGAGCGGCGGCCGAGCGCATGCTGGGAGATGAGCTCCTGGAGAGCACATCCGGCATGGAACACGACGCTAACGCCTACGAAATCCGCAGTGCATCCGCTGAAGATTGATGCATTGAAAGGCTAGACAGAGGGAATCCCTTCATTAGACTGGCTCCGCCGCGTTCTTCCGTGGTGTCTCCCGGTGTGCTCCCGTACGTCGGGTATGACATGCATTGCCTGGCTTGCATCGCCTCGGCATGCATAGCCCCAGAGCCCTCTGAGTCAAGGACCGTGATCGACGTGAAGGTCGGCATCCCCCGCGAGGTCAAGAACAACGAGTTCCGGGTGGCCATCACCCCCGCTGGTGTGCACGAGCTCGTGCGCCACGGCCACCAGGTCTTCGTCGAGCAGAACGCCGGTGTCGGCTCCTCGATCACGGACGAGGAGTACGTCTCCGCCGGCGCGCAGATCCTGCCCACCGCCGACGAGGTCTGGGCCACCGCCGACCTGCTGCTGAAGGTCAAGGAGCCCATCGCCGAGGAGTATCACCGCCTCCGCAAGGACCAGACGCTCTTCACCTACCTGCACCTGGCCGCCTCCCGCGAGTGCACGGACGCCCTCCTGGAGTCCGGCACCACGGCCATCGCCTACGAGACCGTCGAGCTGCCGAGCCGCGCCCTGCCGCTGCTCGCCCCGATGTCCGAGGTCGCGGGCCGTCTCGCCCCGCAGGTCGGCGCCTACCACCTGATGCGCGCCAACGGCGGCCGCGGTGTCCTGCCCGGCGGTGTCCCGGGCGTGCTGCCCGCCAAGGCCGTCGTCATCGGCGGTGGTGTCTCCGGCTGGAACGCCGCGCAGATCGCCATCGGCATGGGCTTCGACGTGACGCTGCTCGACCGCGACATCAACAAGCTGCGCGAGGCCGACAAGATCTTCGGCACGAAGATCAAGGCCGTCATGTCCAACTCCTTCGAGCTGGAGAAGGCCTGCCTGGAGGCCGACCTCGTGATCGGCGCCGTGCTGATCCCCGGTGCCAAGGCGCCGAAGCTGGTCACCAACGAGCTCGTCTCCCGGATGAAGCCGGGCAGTGTCCTTGTCGACATCGCGATCGACCAGGGCGGCTGCTTCGAGGACTCCCGCCCCACCACGCACGCCGAGCCGACCTTCCCGGTCCACAACTCGGTCTTCTACTGCGTCGCCAACATGCCCGGCGCGGTCCCCAACACCTCGACGTACGCGCTGACCAACGCCACGCTGCCGTACATCGTCGAGCTCGCCGACCGCGGCTGGACCGAGGCGCTGCGACGTGACAACGCGCTGGCCAAGGGTCTCAACACCCATGACGGCAAGGTTGTTTACCGCGAGGTCGCCGAGGCCCACGGGCTGGAGCACGTCGCGCTGGAGAGCCTGCTCGGCTGACTTTGCCGATGGCTCCATGAGTCGACATTTTCGGTCGACTCCGCGCCGACAAAAGGCGATACGTCAACACGGGTCGTCAACACCGCTCACCAGGCCGGACCTTGCCCGACAAGGTCCGGCCGGGTGTGTGTCGGGTCACTTTGCGACACTCGTTCAACTCGCCACGAACGTAACTCTTCAACCGATTCGCACCCCGGTGAAACCTGCCGTGCGACGGGCTTACGCCCTTGACAGAGGGATGTTCGGTTGCCGACACATCGGGTCGGGTCCGGCGGATTGTGTTGCTGCGGAGCGGTGACACGCCATAGAGTCGCCAACCGTCGGCATGGTGCCACGCTGACCTATCGAGAAGTTTCCTGGTCACCAAGGAGGTAAGACGACTTGTGAATGAGTCGACATTTACTCCCGGGGGTGGTCAACCAGGAATGCCGGCGCGGGGCCAGGACCCCACGGGGCTCGAGGCTGTCGGCTCCGTCGCTGTCCGCACCTTCGCAGCCCATCAGAGTCCCCGGACGACTCAGACAGCACACCCGAGCATGGATGGCCATCACGTGAACGCCATGGCCGGCAACGGAAGTGGCGGGAACCACACCCACTTCGCCGACTACGACGAACTGCCCGAGGGGCACTTCTACGACCCCGACGCCGAGTACGAGCCCGATCCGGAGTACGCGGCCACGCTCGCGCCCGACGCGGCCCGTCAGCGCCGTGAGCGCATCGGCCCGACGGGGCGCCCGCTGCCCTACTTCCCGATCCCGGGTCCGCTGACCAGTCACGGCCCCGCGACGATCATCGCGATGTGCAACCAGAAGGGCGGCGTGGGCAAGACCACGTCGACCATCAACCTGGGTGCCGCGCTCGCGGAGTACGGACGCCGGGTGCTGCTCGTCGACTTCGACCCGCAGGGCGCGCTGTCCGTGGGACTCGGCGTCAACCCGATGGAGCTCGACCTCACCGTCTACAACCTGCTCATGGAGCGGGGCATGGCGGCCGACGAGGTGCTCCTGAAGACGGCGGTCCCGAACATGGACCTGCTGCCCAGCAACATCGACCTGTCCGCCGCCGAGGTTCAGCTGGTGAGCGAGGTCGCCCGCGAGTCCACGCTCCAGCGCGCCCTGAAGCCGCTGATGGCCGACTACGACTACATCGTGATCGACTGCCAGCCCTCGCTCGGCCTGCTGACCGTGAACGCGCTGACGGCCGCCCACAAGGTGATCGTGCCGCTGGAGTGCGAGTTCTTCGCGCTGCGCGGTGTCGCGCTGCTCACCGAGACGATCGAGAAGGTCCAGGAACGGCTCAACCCCGAGCTGGAGCTCGACGGCATCCTCGCCACGATGTACGACTCCCGCACGGTGCACAGCCGTGAGGTGCTCGCTCGCGTCGTCGAGGCCTTCGACGATCACGTCTACCACACCGTGATCGGCCGGACCGTCCGCTTCCCGGAGACCACGGTCGCCGGTGAGCCGATCACCACGTACGCCTCCAACTCCGTCGGTGCCGCCGCCTATCGCCAGCTCGCCAGGGAGGTGCTCGCCCGGTGTCACGCCGAGTGAGTCTGCCGGGGGCCGACGAACTGTTCCGTACCACCGGGGGCATGGCGCTCCAGGCATCCACCCCCAACCGCCGGACCAACGGCGAGGCCCGTGTGCCGGCTCCGGCCGGCGAGGGCGACGCGTCGGCCGGGGAGGACACTCCCCAGTCGGTGCCCGTCCAGGGCGGTGACGGCGAGGGCGACGAACATGTCGCCGCCGAGCCGTCCGGCGCGGGGGAGTCGCGCAGCAGGGGAGGCGCCCCGGACCGTTCGGGGCGCGTCCGGCCGCCGCAGGAAGGTTCTGCCGGCACGTCGGCCTCCGTGCAGTCGTCCCGCAAGCGGGCGCGCGCCGCGAACCGCCGGCCCAGCGGGCGGGAACGGCACGACGAGAAGATCACGGTGTACGTGTCCGCCGAGGAGCTGATGGACCTCGAACACGCGCGCCTGGTGCTCCGCGGTGAGCACGGTCTCGCCGTCGACCGCGGGCGGATCGTCCGCGAGGCGGTCGCCGTGGTCCTCGCGGACCTGGAATCGCGCGGCGAGGCGAGCATTCTCGTACGGCGACTGCGCGGGCGGTAGCGGTAGCCTTCGACGGCTATGACCGCGAACGTCCCGCCTCCGTCAGCCGCCTCCGGCGGTCGTCGGCGTGTGCTGGGACGCGGCCCCGGGACGCCATCGGCTCCCCCCGAGCCGCCGGAGGCCCTGGAGCATTCCGAGCCGCCGGAAGGCGCGGAGCAGTACGAGCCGCCGGAAGCCGTGGAGCCGTCCGGCCGGCCGGTGGCCCCTGAGCCGTCGGGGGAACCCGGGTCGGCGGAGCCGTCGGAGGTGTCCGCCGCGGCGGACACGGGGCCCGTACGGACCGTCGAGCACCCTCAGACCCCCTCCGAGCCGTTCGAGGCGCCCGTGGAGGGCCCCGCGGCGCCCACGCGCCCCGATGTGCCGGTCGAGCCCCCCAAGGCGCCCCAGGGCGCCCCTGAGGCGTCCGAGGACCCGCACCCGGATTCCGGGGACGTTGCGGACGGCCCCGGGGACGGCGTCTTCAAGGTGCGCCTGGCGAACTTCGAGGGGCCCTTCGACCTGCTCCTCCAGCTGATCTCCAAGCACAAGCTCGACGTCACCGAGGTGGCGTTGTCCAAGGTCACCGACGAGTTCATGGCGCACATCCGGGCGATGGGCCCCGACTGGGACCTCGACCAGACGACCGAGTTCCTCGTCGTCGCGGCGACCCTGCTCGATCTGAAGGCGGCCCGGCTGCTGCCCTCCGCGGAGGTCGAGGACGAGGCCGACCTGGCCCTGCTGGAGGCCAGGGACCTGCTGTTCGCGCGGCTGCTCCAGTACCGCGCGTACAAACGGATCGCCGACATCTTCAACGCGCGCCTGGAGGAGGAGGCCCGCCGCTACCCCCGTACCGTCGGTCTGGAGGAGCGGTACGCCGAACTGCTGCCCGAGGTGGTCATCAGCATCGGTCCCGAGGGCTTCGCGAAACTCGCCGTGAAGGCGATGCAGCCCCGGCCCACGCCCCAGGTGTACGTCGACCACATCCACGCGCCGCTCGTCAGCGTGCAGGAACAGGCCGGGATCGTCGTGGCACGGCTGAGGGAACTCGGCGAGGCCAGCTTCCGCTCGCTCGTCGAGGACACCGACGACACCCTCACCGTGGTCGCCCGCTTCCTGGCGCTGCTGGAGCTCTACCGGGAGAAGGTCGTCGCGCTGGACCAGGAGGAGGCCCTCGGGGACCTCCTGGTGCGCTGGACGGGCGGGGAGGGCGAGGAGACGCCCCGGGTGACCGACGAGTTCGACCGGCCGGCGGAAGCGGCGAAGGACGCGGCGCCCCGCGGCACCGGTAAGGCCGGCACCGGGAAGAGCGGCACCGCGAGGAACGGCACCGCGAGGAACGGCACCGCTAGGAACGGCACCGCGAAGAACGACACCGAGAAGGACGGGACCGAGAAGGAGAAGACGTGAGCGAGGAGACCACCGGCGCCCCCGCGGGCCCGCCCGCCGTCGCGGACCTCGATCTCGGGGCCGCCCTGGAGGCCGTCCTCATGATCGTGGACGAGCCCGCCACCGAGGAACACCTCGCCAGGATCCTGGAACGGCCCAGGCGGCAGGTCGCGGACGCGCTGCGCGCGCTGGCCGACGAGTACACCGTCCAGGGCCGCGGATTCGAGCTCCGGCTGATCGCGGGCGGCTGGCGTTTCTACTCGCGTCCCGCCTACGCGAGCGCCGTCGAACGCTTCGTCCTGGACGGTCAGCACGCCCGGCTCACCCAGGCGGCCCTGGAGACGCTCGCCGTGGTCGCGTACCGCCAGCCGGTCAGCCGGTCGAGGGTCTCGGCGGTCCGCGGAGTCAACTGCGACGGCGTGATGCGCACCCTCCTCCAGCGCGGTCTGGTGGCCGAGGCGGGCACGGAACCCGAAACAGGTGCGATCCTGTACACGACGACGAACTACTTCCTGGAGCGAATGGGCCTGCGTGGTCTGGACGAGCTCCCGGAGCTCGCGCCCTTCCTCCCCGAGGCGGACGCGATCGAGGCAGAGACGCTGGAAGGGGTCCCGTCGTTCGATCCGGACGCACCGGATGCAGACGCAGACGACACGACGACGACGGAACTTTGATGCGAAGCAGTGGCAGCGGCAGTGGCAGTAACAGCGGGCGCGGCAACCCGCGCGGAACCGGCGGGAGCGGCGGTTCGCGTGGCAGCGGCGCGCCCCGTGGGGCCGGCGGAGGCGGTGGCTCGCGCGGCGGAAGCGGTGGCGGCTCCCGTGGTGGGAGCGGCGGCGGCTTCCGTGGTGGGAGCGGTGGGAGCGGTGGCGGCTCGCGCGGTACGGGCGGCGGCGGCTTCCAGCCGAGGAGCTCGGCGGCGGGTTCGGGCACGGGGCGTGACGACCAGCCCAAGCGTCCCAGCAAGCCCCGTCCCGAGGAGCGTCGCTACGACGTAGGCCCCGGGGGCACGCACGAAGGCCCGAAGTCCGGGCGCGGAGCCTCGGCGCGCGGTGGCGCCAAGGGCGGCCCCAAGCAGGGCCAGCAGCGCGGCGGCCGTACGGAGAACGCGCGCTCCCGTGAGTACGAGACCCGGACCGAGGAGCGCAACCGCGACCGGTACGCGGGCAAGCCCGACATCAAGCTGCCCAAGACCTTCCCGGGTGCCGAGGAGGAGGGCGAGCGCCTTCAGAAGATCCTCGCGCGAGCGGGCTACGGCTCCCGGCGCGCCTGCGAGGAGCTGGTCGACCAGGCCAGGGTCGAGGTCAACGGCCAGATCGTCCTGGAGCAGGGGCTGCGCGTCGACCCGGAGAAGGACGAGATCAAGGTCGACGGCCTGACGGTCGCGACCCAGTCGTACCAGTTCTTCTCGCTGAACAAGCCCGCCGGTGTCGTCTCCACCATGGAGGACAACGAGGGCCGCCAGTGCCTCGGCGACTACGTGACGAACCGCGAGACGCGGCTCTTCCACGTGGGCCGGCTCGACACCGAGACCGAGGGTGTCATCCTGCTCACCAACCACGGTGAGCTGGCGCACCGGCTGACCCACCCCAAGTACGGCGTGAAGAAGGTCTACCTCGCGCACATCGTGGGACCGATCCCGCGCGACCTGGGCAAGCGGCTCAAGGACGGCATCCAGCTGGAGGACGGTTACGCGAAGGCGGACCACTTCCGGGTCGTCGAGCAGACCGGCAAGAACTACCTCGTCGAGGTGACCCTGCACGAGGGTCGCAAGCACATCGTGCGCCGCATGCTCGCCGAGGCCGGCTTCCCGGTCGACAAGCTGGTGCGCGTCTCCTTCGGCCCGATCACCCTGGGCGACCAGAAGTCGGGCTGGCTGCGCCGCCTGTCGAACACCGAGGTCGGCATGCTCATGGCCGAGGTCGGTCTCTGACCCCGTCAGCTCGCTGAGACGGCCGGTCCCGGAACTTCTCCGGGGCCGGCCGTCGCGTTTCCGCCTCGGCCAACCCGAGCGCAACTTCCGCGGCCGAGAACCTTGTTGACAGCCACCGCTCCCTTTATAGTCGTAGTGACCATGGTCAAGATGACCATAAAAGAAAGGGTGCGGGGTGGAGACAGGGGAGAGCCGCACGCCCGGGGGCGCGGCACCCGAGGGCTACGACAAATACGCCTTCGAGCCCTTCGCCGTCACCGTCGACCTGGCCGTCCTGACCGTCCGCGCGGGCGCCCTCCAGGTCCTGCTCGTCGAGCGGGGCACCGAGCCCTACGCGGGCCGATGGGCCCTGCCCGGCGGATTCGTCCTGCCCCGCGAGTCCGCCGAGGAGGCGGCCCGGCGTGAACTCGCCGAGGAGACCGGCCTGTCGGACCTGACGGGACTCCACCTGGAGCAGCTGCGCACCTACAGCGAACCCGACCGCGACCCCCGCATGCGGGTCGTCTCCGTCGCCTTCGCCGCCCTGCTGCCCGACCCTCCCGAACCGCACGGCGGCGGCGACGCGGCGCGGGCCATGTGGCTGCCGTTCGACGACCTCGGCCCGCTCGCCTTCGACCACGACCGGATCCTCGCCGACGCCCATGACCGTGTGGGCGCCCGACTCGAGTACTCCTGTCTCGCCACGTCCTTCTGCCCGCCCGAGTTCACCCTCGGAGAGCTCCAGCACGTCTACGAGACGGTGTGGGGCACCGCGCTCGACCGGCCCAACTTCCGCCGCAAGGTCCTCGCCACCCCCGGGTTCGTCGAACAGGTCCCCGGCGCCGCGCGCCTCACCGGCGGACGCGGCAAACCCGCCGCCCTCTACCGCGCGGGCGGCGCCAAGGCACTGCACCCACCCCTGCTGCGCCCCACCTCGTAAGGACGGCTCCGATGACCAGCACGACCCTCACCAAACGCGCGGCGACCGGTTCCCTCATCGGCCTGGCCCTCGGTGACGCGCTCGGGTCCCCCACCGAGTTCAGCCCCGTGCCCGACATCCTCGAAAAGTTCGGTCCCTGGCCGCAGATGGCGCTGCCCCGCCCCGCGATCGTCACCGACGACACCCAGATGACCCTGGCGCTGGCGAACGGACTGCGCACCGCCATGGACCGCGGACTGCTCGGCCCGCAGCGGATGGAACGGCCGGTGCGCGAGGAGTTCGTGAACTGGTACCAGTCGCCCGAGAACAACCGGGCCCCCGGCCGCACCTGCCTGGTCGCCTGCGATCTCCTCAAGGACGAGAAGCGCCGCTGGCAGGAGGCCAGCCAGACCGGCTCCAAGGGCTGCGGCGCCAACATGCGCGTGGCGCCCGTCGGACTCGCCCGCGGACTCAGCGACGAACAGCGCGCGGGGGCGGCCCAGTTGCAGGCGGCGCTCACCCACGGCCACCCCACCGCGCTCGCCGCCTCCGACCTCACCGCCCACACCGTGCGGCTGCTCTCCCAGGGCACGAGGCCGGCGGAGCTGACGACCCTCCTGCTCTCCTACGCGCACGAGAACCGGCACCGCTACCACTCCCGCTGGCTCGGCGACCTGTGGACCTTCTGCCACGACGCCACACCCGAGCAGTACATGGCGCGCGGCTGGGACGAGTGCATCGCGGCCCTGGAGAACGTCCGCCGGGCCGTGCGCACCGCCTCGCCCGAGTCCGACCCCTGTCTGGCCACCGGCGAGGGCTGGATCGCCGAGGAGGCGTTCGCCACCGGCCTGCTGTGCTTCCTGATGTTCGCCGACGAGCCCCTGACCGCGCTGCGCCGGGCCGCCTGCACCTCGGGCGACTCCGACTCCATCGCCTGCCTGACCGGCGCGTTCGCGGGCGCCCACCACGGCTCGGACGCCTGGCCGGACGAGTGGGCCGACCGCATCGAGTACCACAGCGACCTCATGGCGCTGGGGGCCCTCTGGGATGCTTGACCCATGACCGACGTCCTCGGCATCGGCGCCGACCTCGCAAGCGTGGTGGGCGAAGAGCCCGACCCCGTGCTCTTCGCCACCGTCTCCGGGGCGCACCTGTACGGATTTCCCTCGCGCGACTCCGACGTCGACCTGCGCGGTGTCCATGTGCTGCCGACGGCCGATCTGGTGGGACTGCGCGAGCCGGAGGAGACCCGCTCCAGGATGTGGGTGCGGGAGGGGACCGAGCTGGACCTGGTCACCCACGACCTGCGCAAGTTCGTACGGCTGATGCTGCGCCGCAACGGCTACGTCCTGGAGCAGCTGCTCTCGCCGCTGGTCGTGCGTACCGGCGACGCACACCGTGAACTGGTCTCGCTCGCCCCCGGGGTCGTCACCCGCCATCACGCCCACCACTACCGGGGGTTCGCGGCCACGCAGTGGCGGCTCTTCGAGAAGAGCGGCGAACTCAAGCCGCTGCTCTACACGTTCAGGGTGCTGCTCACCGGCATCCACCTCATGCGCAGCGGCGAGGTGCAGGCCGATCTGCCCACGCTGGCCGGACAGATCGCGTCCCCCGCGTATCTCCCGGACCTCATCGCCGCGAAGGCGGAGCGTGAGCACGGGGCCGCCGACGTCCTCCACCCGCGCGTGCGGGAGGACGTGGAGCGGCTGCACGTCGTCCTCGACGAGGCGCAGGAGGCCTCGGCGCTGCCGGACGCCCCCTCCGCCCACGACGCTCTGCACGCCTTCGTCGTCAGGGTCCGGCTGGACGGGGCCGGGGAGGCGCTACCGGTCCGCGGCGGGGTCCCGCAGCGCTGAGGCGCGGCGGACCCGGACCAGGAAGTCCTGCACGCGCGCGTGGTCCGGCTCGGGCGGGAGCGGGCTGCGGGCGGCCGCCTCGTCGGTCTCCGCCGCCAGCCGGACCATCAGGCGCTCGACCTCGCTCCAGGACACCTCGCCCCGCTTCACCGCGAGCAGCGGCTCGCGCTGGTCCCCGACGTCGACCGTCAGGGACCCGGTGCGCAGCAGATCGCGCGAGCTTCTCAGCAGACGCAGCAGATGCATGGCGTGCTTCCAGCGCGGGGCGCCGTGCGTACGGACGTCGGCCTCCAGCTTCTTGCGCTGGCCCAGGGCGTAGCGGGTGAAGGTCTCGTGCGCCCGACGGGAGAGGAACGCCCGGCGCAGATCGAGGAGTTCGCGGCCGGTGTCGTCGACGTACGCGACGAGCGGGGAGTGCAGGCACTCCAGGATGTTCGGGTTGGCGCGCAGCGCGAGTTCGCACAGCCGCTCCAGCTCCCAGCTGAACTGCTCCGGTGCCGGGCCCTCGACATGCGTCGGCGGTTTCTCGAAGCGCCAGAACAACGCGGTCGGGGCGACGAACACACCCCGCAGGTCCGTGTCACTGTCTTCCGTGGCCAGGCCGAAGGCGCGGGACCCCATCACGCAGGAGTAGATCGTGTGGTCCCGCACCAGTGAGAGTCCGGACTCGGGGATCGCCGGCGTGGACGAGGGTGTGGATGACACGGACACCGGCGCCGGATGCGTCCGGGGTCCCTGCCGTGCCTGGTGTGCCTGGGGCTCGGAGCTCATGTCCCGGAGCGTACGGGCCCTCTCACGCCAGGCGGATGGAGTTTCCCTCCACGGTGATCTTCTCCGCTGGCAGCGGACGCGGCGCGGGGCCGGCCTTGACCGCCCCGTCCTCGACACTGAACTTGCTCCCGTGGCACGGGCAGTCGATCGTGCCGTCCGCCACCTTGTTCACCAGGCACCCCAGATGGGTGCAGATCGCCGAGAAGGCCTTGAAGTCGCCCTTCGTCGGCTGGGTGACCACGACCTTCCGGTCGGCGAAGACCGTGCCGCCGCCGACCGGGATGTCGCCCGTCGTGGCGAGTGCCCCGCCGCCCGAGGTGTTCGGGGACGCGCTGGATGAGCCGCCGCCGCTGTCGTACTGGCTGCACCCGGCGAGCAGCGCGGACGCCCCCGTGGCGAGAATCACCGTGCGCCGCGTCGAGCGGTTGGTCATGTCGTCACTCCGAACGTACGGAAGAACCAGAAGGCGGACGTCAGCCAGATGGCGGTGAGCACGGCGAAGACGAGGCCGCCGATGACGGGAAGCAGCCAGCCGGGCAGGCGCTCCGAGCGGAGCAGCAGCATCTTGGCACTGAAGGCACCGAAGAAGAAGCACCCCAGGAGCGAGTGCCACATGACCCGGGTGCTGTACGTCTGATAGCCCAACGCGTACAGACAGTGCACCGCGACGGGCACCGCCACCAGGAACGCGATCCGCCCCGACCACCGGTGCAGCGCCGCCGACCACCCCGGGCCCGGCAGCTTTCCGTACATCATCAGCGCCGAGACGAGCTGGACGAGGGCGAAGAAGAACGCCGTCGTCGCCATCCAGGACTTCACGGCGCCGGTACTGCTGAAACCGGCGAGGTCGAAGGCCGTGCCCGTGGGGTCGTGGACCTTTCCGTAGACACCGAGTCCCACCGCGACGGCCGCGGCCACCAGGGCCGGGACCAGATAGCGCGCCGCGCCCGGACGGTCGCGGCCGGGCGGCGGGGGAGGGAAGCCCTGAGTGGCGGCGTTCGGGTCCACGGTCATGAACGGCTCCTGTGACAGAGGAGGTCAGGGGGTGACAGGACGGGCGGTGATCTTCTGGCCGTCGATCGTCACGGCGCCGGTCCGCGGGTCGATCTCCGGCGCCGCCGAGGGAGCGCCGTCGCGCTCCACGACACCGACCTGCTTCCCTCCGGGCAGCACGATCCAGCCGCCGTCGACCTTCGCGCCGCGCACGGTGGCCGTCGCCCGGTACAGGCCGGAGGGCTTGACGGCCCGGTCCGCCGTGAAGGCGTACCGCTGCCCGCCGACGTCGGCGGTGCCGCGGATCAGCCGGTCGTCCCGGAGGGTTCCGTTCAGCTCGTCGCCGTCGCCGCCGGTGAGCTTCAGGCTGCCGTCGTCCGCGACGTCGCCCTTCAGCCAGGACTCCTTGTCGTGTCCGTCGCAGAAGTACGCGATCGCCCTGCCGCCCCGCAGGGAGACCGCGACCGCGGAGGTGTCGTCGTCGGTGCGGCCCGCGTAGTCGCCGTTGGGGACGGCCGTGCGGGAGGGCGAGGGGCTCGTCGGTGGGCTCGCCGAGCGCGAGGCGGAGGCGGTCGGCGCGGTGGCCGACACCGAGACACCGGGCGACGCCTGCCGGTACGGGTTCGACGTGCCCTTCGTCCCCGTCGTCGTGTCGAGCGCCAGCAGGATCACGCCCAGCACGAGCCCCGCTAGGAGGGTCAGCAGGGGTCCTGGTCGCTTCATCCGGTCCTCCCCCGGGGGCGGGTCTCCTGCCATCAGAGCGGACGAGCGCCCCCGCGTCCAGAGGCGCACGGGCGCGTTCTCGCCCACGGTGACGGAATGGGGCGATTCGGGTGACATCGATGCTGCCGGGCGGCCGTTCCCCGCCGGATCGGGCACGCGGTCCCCGTCTCGGCAGGCGGGCGCCGCGCACCCGCGCCCGGGGGGCTGACTACGCTGGGGTGACACGACACGCACACAGATCAGCACAGATCAGCGAGGAGCATCACCGTGGCGGTACGAGCGGTCCGGGGCGCCGTCCAACTGGAACGGGACGAGGCCGGGCACATGGACGAGCAGGTCAGCGAGCTGCTCACCGCCATCCTGGAGCGCAACGCGCTCACCACGGACGACCTCATCAGCATCTGGTTCACGGCGACGCCCGATCTGCACAGCGACTTCCCGGCCGCGGCGGCGCGCAAGCTCGGCATCGTCGACGTCCCGCTGATCTGCGCGCAGGAGCTGGACATCGAGGGCGCGATGCCCCGGGTCGTCCGTGTCCTCGCGCACATCGAGTCCGACCGGCCGCGCGCCGACGTCGTGCACGTCTACCTGGGCGCCGCCGGCGCGCTGCGGAAGGACATCGCCCAGTGAGGACCGCCCTCGTCATCGGAACCGGGCTGATCGGCACGTCCGCCGCCCTCGCGCTCGCCGCCCGCGGCGTCGTCGTCCACCTCACCGACCACGACCCTGAGCAGGCCCGTACGGCGGCCGCGCTCGGCGCCGGCACGGAGGAGCCGTCCGGGGGGCCGGTCGACCTCGCGATCGTCGCCGCACCGCCGGCGCACGTCGCCGCGACCCTCGCGGACGCCATGCGGCGCGGCCTCGCCCGCGGCTACCTCGACGTCGCCAGCGTCAAGGGCGGTCCCCGCCGCGAGCTGGAGGCGCTCGGCCTCGACCTCACCGCGTACATCGGCACGCACCCCATGTCGGGCCGCGAGAAGTCGGGTCCGCTGGCCGCGAGCGGCGACCTCTTCGAGGGCCGGCCCTGGGTGCTCACCCCGACCCGGGACACGGACACCGAGGTCCTGAACCTCGCCCTGGAACTGGTCTCGCACTGCCGTGCCGTGCCCGTCGTGATGGACGCGGACGCCCACGACCGCGCCGTGGCGCTCGTCTCGCACATGCCGCACCTGGTGTCCAGCATGGTCGCCGCGCGCCTGGAGCACGCGGAGGAGACGGCGGTACGGCTCTGCGGGCAGGGCATCCGCGACGTGACCCGGATCGCGGCCTCCGACCCCCGGATGTGGATCGACATCCTCTCCGCCAACCCGGGCCCCGTCGCGGACCTCCTCGCGGACGTCTCCGCCGACCTGGACGAGACGGTCCAGGCCCTGCGCGCCCTCCAGTCCTCGGACGAGGCCAAGCGCCGCGAAGGCGCCGGCGGGATCGAGGACGTCCTGCGGCGCGGCAACGCGGGCCAGGTCCGCGTCCCCGGCAAGCACGGCTCCGCGCCGCGCGTCTACGAGGTCGTGGCCGTCCTCATCGACGACCAGCCCGGACAGCTCGCCCGCATCTTCGCCGACGCGGGGATGGCCGGGGTCAACATCGAGGACGTACGCATCGAGCACGCGACCGGCCAGCAGGCCGGCCTGGTGCAACTGATGGTGGAGCCGAAGGCGGTGCCGGTACTCGGCGCGGCCCTGCGGGAGCGGGGCTGGGCCCTGCGCCAGTGAGACCGGCGCCGGGGCGGTATCCCGGCGGCGAAGGGCCGTCGTACCGCCGCCGCGAAGGACCGTCGTACCGCCGCCGAGAGGGCCGCCGGGAAGGGCCAGTAATACGGGGTCCGCGGGGCCGGTAACCTTGTGCGGGGCGCGCTCGTGCCCCGCAGAGACCTCCACCCCGCACCAGGAAGGTGTTCCCACCGTGGAAAACGGCGCCGCCCGTACCGCTCCGGCTGTGATTGTCGCCATCGACGGCCCCTCCGGCACGGGCAAGTCGAGCACCTCCAAGGCCGTGGCCGCGAAGCTCGGTCTGAGCTACCTGGACACCGGGGCCCAGTACCGCGCGATCACGTGGTGGATGGTCAGCAACGACATCGACATCACGGACCCCTCCGCGATCGCCGCCGCCGCGGGCAAGCCGGAGATCGTCTCCGGCACCGACCCGGCCGAGCCGACGATCACGGTCGACGGGAGCGACGTCGCGGCACCCATCCGTACGCCGGAGGTCACCTCCAAGGTCAGCGCGGTCAGCGCCGTCCCCGAGGTGCGGGCCCGCATCACCGAGCTCCAGCGCGCGCTCGCCGGGTCCGCGGCGGCCGGCATCGTCGTCGAGGGCCGCGACATCGGCACGACCGTGCTGCCCGACGCCGACCTGAAGATCTTCCTCACCGCCTCCCCGGAGGCGCGCGCCGCCCGGCGCAGCGGCGAGCTCAAGGGCGCGGACATCGACGCGACGCGTGAGGCGCTGGTCAAGCGCGACGCGGCCGACTCCAGCCGGAAGACCTCCCCCCTCGCCAAGGCGGACGACGCGGTCGAGGTGGACACCTCCGACCTCACGCTCCAGCAGGTCATCGAGTGTGTCGTCACCCTCGTCGAGGAGAAGCGGGCCGCCAGGTGAGCGCACCCTCCGCGAGACGCGCCGAGGTCGGGCGCCGTATCGGCGTCGGCCTGATGTACGGGCTGTGGAAGCCGCGCGTGCTCGGCGCCTGGAAGGTCCCGGCGACCGGTCCGGCGATCCTGGCCGTGAACCACGCGCACAACATCGACGGGCCGATGGTCATGGGCGTCGCGCCCAGGCCGACGCACTTCCTGATCAAGAAGGAGGCGTTCGTCGGTCCGCTCGACCCGTTCCTGCTGGGCATCGGCCAGCTGAAGGTCGACCGGGAGATCGCCGACCGCGCCGCGATCACCGACGCCCTCGGCGTCCTGGCGTCCGGCGGAGTCCTCGGGATCTTCCCCGAGGGAACCCGGGGCGAGGGCGACTTCGCCTCGCTGCGGGCCGGGCTCGCGTACTTCGCGGTACGCAGCGGAGCGCCGATCGTCCCGGTCGCGGTACTGGGAAGTTCCGAGCGCGGCAGCCGGTTGACGAAGGCGCTGCCCCCGCTGCGGAGCAGGGTCGACGTCGTCTTCGGCGACCCCTTCGAAGCGGGCGACGGCAGCGGCCGGCGCACGCGACAGGCGCTGGACGAGGCCACCGGCCGCATCCAGAAGCAGCTCAGCGCCCACCTGGACAACGCCAGACATCTGACCGGACGCCGGGAAAACGCCGGGCGCCCCGTCGGGCGTTAGGCGACACTTAGTAGTGGATCACCCCGTTAAGGGATGGTCCACCGATCACCACGATGAACGACGAGGTACGGACTTCATGAACGACCACATCCAGCCCGACGGCTCGGCGGAACACGAGCACGGGGCACTTGGCGATGCCGAGTACGCGGAGTTCATGGAGCTCGCCGCGGAAGAGGGCTTCGACATCGAGGCCGTCGAGGGCGCGATCGAGGAGGCGGGCCACGGCCCGCTGCCCGTCCTCGCCGTCGTCGGCCGCCCGAACGTCGGCAAGTCGACCCTGGTGAACCGCATCATCGGCCGCCGCGAGGCGGTCGTCGAGGACAAGCCGGGCGTCACCCGCGACCGTGTCACCTACGAGGCCGAGTGGGCGGGCCGCCGCTTCAAGCTCGTCGACACCGGCGGCTGGGAGCAGGACGTCCTCGGCATCGACGCCTCCGTCGCCGCCCAGGCGGAGTACGCGATCGAGGCCGCCGACGCGGTCGTCTTCGTCGTCGACGCCAAGGTCGGCGCGACCGACACCGACGAGGCCGTCGTCCGGCTGCTGCGCAAGGCCGGCAAGCCCGTCGTCCTGTGCGCCAACAAGGTCGACGGTATGAGCGGCGAGTCCGACGCCTCGTACCTGTGGGCCCTCGGCCTCGGCGAGCCGCACCCGGTCTCCGCGCTGCACGGCCGCGGCACCGGCGACATGCTCGACGCCGTCCTGGAGGCGCTGCCCGAGGCCCCGACGCAGACCTTCGGCACCGCGGTCGGCGGCCCCCGCCGCATCGCCCTCATCGGCCGCCCGAACGTCGGCAAGTCCTCGCTGCTGAACAAGGTGGCCAACGAGGACCGCGTGGTCGTCAACGAGATCGCGGGCACCACCCGTGACCCCGTCGACGAGCTCATCGAACTCGGCGGCATCACCTGGAAGTTCATCGACACGGCGGGCATCCGCAAGCGCGTCCACCTCCAGCAGGGCGCCGACTACTACGCCTCGCTGCGCACCGCGGCCGCCGTCGAGAAGGCCGAGGTCGCGGTCATCCTGATCGACGCGTCCGAGACCATCTCGGTGCAGGACCAGCGCATCGTCACCATGGCGGTCGACGCGGGCCGTGCCATCGTCCTCGCCTTCAACAAGTGGGACACCCTCGACGAGGAGCGCCGCTACTACCTGGAGCGGGAGATCGAGACCGAGCTCGCCCAGGTGGCCTGGGCACCCCGGGTGAACGTCTCGGCCCGTACCGGCCGTCACATGGAGAAGCTCGTCCCGGCCATCGAGACGGCCCTGGACGGCTGGGAGACCCGCGTTCCGACCGGCCGTCTGAACGCCTTCCTCGGCGAGCTGGTCGCCGCCCACCCGCACCCGGTCCGCGGCGGCAAGCAGCCCCGCATCCTGTTCGGCACGCAGGCGGGCACCAAGCCCCCGCGGTTCGTGCTCTTCGCCTCCGGCTTCATCGAGCACGGCTACCGCCGTTTCATCGAGCGCCGTCTGCGCGAGGAGTTCGGCTTCACCGGCACCCCGATCCACATCTCGGTGCGGGTGCGCGAGAAGCGCGGCGCCAACAAGAAGAAGTAACGCCCACGGGCGAAGCGTGAGGGGCGGCTCCCCCGGGGGAGCCGCCCCTCACGCGTGACCTCTCACGGAACCGCCGCTCAAAGGCCCCTGCGCGGGGCGGGCGGCAGCGCGGCCGGGATGTGGTGCATCCCGGAGCCGTGCTGGCGGGTGCCCGGCTGCCAGACGGCCGTCGTCGTGGTGGTGTGCCCGTGCTGCGCGGAGATCTGCCGGGCGGTCTGCGCTCCCGCGCTGTACGAGCTGTACGTGCCCGACGAGCTGAACGAGTTGGAGCCCCGCCCGAGGATCCCGAAGGCCTTGAACTCCAGGTTCTCCTCACCGTGCCGGTCACCGGGCAGGGTCCTGAACGCTCTGATCCACTCGGCGTAGAGCGCGTCGTAGATCGGGGTGGCCGATGAGCCGCCCTGATGATGAGGGTCATGCACCGGCCGCGACGCCGTCACCTCTCTGCTCGGACGGAGGGAGGAGCCAGAGGAAGGGACCGGCTGGAAGGGCCGGTGGCCGGGGACGTCGTAGGTGTGCACGTACGTGCCAACGACCCCGCCGCCCAACAGATGCGGTCGGAACGGTCATTTCGCGGTCCGTCGGGGGTGAGCGGCGCGCGCGGGGGCGCGGAGCGCCGCACGGGCACCCCTGAGCGGCCGAGGCCGCCGGGCCGCCTCGGCTCTCCGTCGCGCCCCCGCGTCCTCCGCGGCCCCGCCGGCGTCCGGTCCACGGTGCGTCCCGCCGGGCCGGGGCCCGGCGGGACGCCCTCACGTGCCGGCGAGGGGCATCGCCGCCGCGACCAGCAGGCCGTTGGCGGCCGCCTTGTCGAGCGCGTCACGCAGCAGGTCCTCCCGCGGCTGACGGCCGATCGAGCCGACCGGCGCCGCGAACAGGAGCACCTGCTGGAGCTTGTTCGCCGCGGCGCGCCAGCTGTCGGTGACCTGGAGCGCCTGGTGGGCCTGCCACCAGGCGACCGGAGAGCCGCCGCCGGTGCCCGGCTGGAGCACGGCGTGCAGCTGGCCCGCGGCGAGCAGGACGGACCAGCCGTGCAGGACCGGCGGCACCGAGTTCAGCTGGGTCGCGGGCATGAAGCCCTGCTCGATCAGCAAGGGCAGGAAGTCGTCGCCGATGTCCGTGGAGCCCGGTCGCACGATCGGACCGGTCGGCTCGACGACGAGCGCCGGGTGCAACTCGCCGTTGATCAGGACGAGTCCGCTGGTGACCCCGAGCACGGCCTGCTCGGGGACGGGGTCGGCGGGCGCGCCGTCGGGGTGGATCGAGCGGACGGCGCCCTGGAGTTGTTCCTCGGTGACCTGCACGACCTGAGAGGGGAGGCAGGTGGCGTGGGCGAAGGCGAGGACGGCGGTCTCGTCGCCGATGAACAGGACGGTGCTGGTGCGCTCCTGTTCCGAGTCGCCCGGGGTGCGGCACGACGTGCAGTCGTAACTGCCGGGGGCGTTCTCTCCGGCGAGCAGCCGGTCGGCTTCTTCGTCGCCGATCTCGGCGCGTACGTCGTCGCTGACGTCGAGCATGCGCGGCACGGTGGCTCCTCGGGATGCGGTGCGTGGCGGTGCCGGGTGGCTCCCGGCCCATGAACCGGGGGTTCCCGGCTCTTGAAGATGTCAACGGGTGATCTGTGGCCGGAGTCACGCCCGAGAGCGAACGGAATCGAACCATCCGACGCCCAGGGTGAAGGCGCCCCCGGAATCGGTTACTCCCAGTCAACTTCCAGAAGGCCGGAGGAAGTTGACCGGGTGAAGTGAGTCACAGGTCGCGCTGGTCGGGGGTCGACAAATCCGGAAATCACCCTACGAAATGGGTGGCCGAAAATCGATGTTCCCTACGGTAACCGCTAACTGGCCTCGAATGACAAGGAGTTGGTTGATATCGGGGCGCCTCGCTCCATAGATTCCTGCGCCGTGTGCAACGAGCACCGCTCGGGTACGTCCGCCGGCCGATCCCTTTCCGGATCACAGCAAGCCACCGGTGGACGGGTCGGAGCGCAACGGCCGCGTCCAACGCGCAGGCCATCGCGCCCCTTCCTGGGGGACCCCGGGTGTTTCGAGAGGGAAATACATGTCCGCATGTGCCGACACCACCCACGGGAACGGCCAGAAGACTCGTACGGCGAACAGGACACGGACGACGGCGGTCCTCGCCGGGGCGGCACTGCTCGCCCCGCTGGGAGTGCTCGCCGCGACCGGTGACGCCACCGCGGCCGACAGTGGGGTGTGGGACCGCATCGCCCAGTGCGAGAGCGGCGGCAACTGGCACATCAACACCGGCAACGGCTACTACGGAGGGCTCCAGTTCTCCGCCGGCACCTGGCGCGCCTACGGCGGCACGGCGTACGCGCCCACCGCCGACAGGGCGTCCAGGAGCGGGCAGATAGCCATTGCCGCCAAGGTCCAGAGCGCCCAGGGATGGGGCGCCTGGCCCACCTGTTCGGCCCGCGCCGGGGCCTACGACAGCGCGCCCGGCTCCTCGGGGTCCGGGCAGTCGACGCGGTCCGCGAGCGCGAAGCCGGCCGTGAAGCCGGCCCAGAAGTCCGTCCCGGCGAAGCGGGAAGCGGCAAGGACGCCGTCCCGGGCGCCGGGCCACGTGAACCGCGGCTCGTCCCGCGGCGACTACACCGTCCGCGAAGGCGACACCCTGAGTGCCATCGCCGCGCGGCACGGGACCACCTGGCGGAAGATCTACGCCGCCAACACGTCCGTGATCGGCGGTGATCCCGACCTGATCGTGCCCGGGCAGCGGCTCGACATCTGAGCCACGCTCCCCCTCGTCCCGGGCACAAGGCCCCATCCGGTCGTCCGACCGGGTGGGGCCCTGGGCGTGCCGGGCGCGGGCTGGGCGGGCCGGCCGGACGCGCTGCTTAGCGTGGCCCGATGTCACTCATGCCGACCCGGCGGACCGCGCCGGCCCCACGCACCGCGTCCCGGCTGCCGAGCGGACGTGTGCGGTACGCGGCCGTGCTCGCCGCCGTACTGGCCGCCCTCGTGCCCCGCGCCGCGCAGGCCTCCGCCTCGCCCCCGCTGCCCGGCCCCGGGGCGCTCCGGGGAGCCTACGACTGCGCGAACGACGAGTGGCCCTGGACCTGTCTCGCTCAGTGCGAGAGCAGCGGCCGCTGGCACGCCAACACCGGCAACGGCTATTACGGGGGGCTCCAGTTCTGGCAGCCCACCTGGATCCGGTACGGCGGGCTCTCCTACGCCCCGCGCGCCGATCTCGCCACCCGCGCCCAGCAGATCAAGGTCGCCGAGAAGGTGCTGGCCGAGCAGGGCTGGGGAGCCTGGCCCGACTGCTCCAGGTCGTACGGACTCCAGGGTCCCTTCCACGTGGTGAAGACCGGCGAGACGCTCGCGTCGATCGCCCGCAAGTACCGGGTCAAGGGCGGCTGGCAGACGCTCTACAACGTCAACAGGAAGAAGATCGGCAGCAGCCCGAGCCGGCTCGTCAAGGGCCTCAAGCTCGTCATCCCGAAGGCGGCGGGCGCCTCCCGTACCGGTGCCCCCGCCCTGTTCGGGCCACCCCTGAACCCGGCGGCCCGACGCTTCGTACAGCCGTCTCTCCCGCCTCTCCGCTGAACACGACCGCGCCCCGGCGCAGTTCATGGACGTACGTCGTCCGGCCCGGCCGCCCGCGCAGTCCCGGCGGCAGCCGCTGCTCGGCGATCACCACACACGCGTCGAGGGCGCCCAGCAGCGCGTACGTCCGGGCCGCGACCGCCGGTGACATGCCCTGCGCGGGTTCGTCGACGAGCAGCACGCGGGCCCGGGACGACAGGGCGTGGGCGAGGGCCAGCACCCGCTGTTCGCCGCCGGAGAGGGTGCCCGCGCGGCGCGGCAGGAGCGGTTCCAGCTGCGGGTAGGCGACCAGCGCCGCCGGGAGGTCGGCCGCCCCGAGCTCCAGGTTCTCGCGCACGGTCAGCGAACCGAACACGGCCCGGCGGTCCGGGACGAGACACAGCCCGCGCCGGGCCCGCTCGAACGCGGGAAGGCGTGTCACCTCGACGCCGTCCCAGACGACGGCACCGGCGGACAGCGGGACGACTCCGGCGAGGGCGCGGAGCACCGTCGTACGGCCGGAGCCGTTGCGGCCCAGCAGCACGGTGAGTCCGGGGCCCGGGGCGACCAGGCTCACGCCGTGCAGGGCCTCCAGGGGGCCGTAGCGCACACGCGCGCCGCGCAGGGCGATGCTCATCCGCCGGCCCCCGTGTCCAGCACGCGACCGGCGGGACCCGAGGCGACGATCCGCCCGGCCGCCATGACGTGGACGGTGTGGGCCAGACCGGCCACCAGGTCGAGATCGTGCTCGACGACCAGGAGGGCCATGCCGTCCGCGGCCAGCGCCCGCAGCACCCGGGCCAGCGCGGCCACCTCGCCGGTGTCGAGACCGGCCGCGGGCTCGTCGAGCAGCAGGATCCGGGGGCTTCCGGCGAGCGCCCTGGCCAGCTCGACGCGCCGCAGCGTCCCGGTCGGCAGCCCCGCGGCGGGCAGCGACCGCACCGGCCCGTCGAGGCCGAGCAGCCGCAACGCCCGCTCCGCAGCCCCGGGATCGGTGGTCCGGCCCTGTTCCGCTCCCACGCGCACGTTCTCCGCCACGGTCAGCGACGGGAACACCGCCAGCTGCTGGAAGGTCCGCGCGATGCCCAGCCGCGTCCGCGCGTGTGCGGCCAGCCGGGTGATGTCACGCCCGCCCAGCAGCACCTGTCCGCCCGAGGGGCGCAGTGTGCCCGCGAGACAGTGGAAGAGGGTGCTCTTCCCGGCCCCGTTGGGCCCCACGACCGCGATGACCCGCCCGGGAGGGACGTCGAGCGTCACCCCGTCCAGAGCGGTGAACCCACCGTGATCGAGCCGAAGCCACCGAGCCCCGAGCGGCTGCGCACCCCCGCCGACGGACCGGCCGTACGGGCCCGCGCCCTGCGTTCCGGCGACCGCCGTTCTTCTCGTGCCGGGCCCGGTGGGAATCGGGGTCGGTGGGGTGAAGTCCTGTCGGGCGGGGGCGGATGCCGTGGCGACGGTGTCCGCCGTGGTGCGCAGATGGATGCGGGTGCGGGTGCCCAGGGGAGTCAGGGTCGCGTGGCGGGCGGGGCGCAGGCGGGACAGCGCGGTGCGCAGGGCCTCGTACGGGCCCTCGGGGAAGCGGCCGACGAGGACGGCGAGGAGCCCGATCAGGGCGGCGGCGACCCCGCCACGGGCTCCCGCGTCGAGCCCGACCAGCAGGGCGGCGGCGACGAGCGCGCCGAGCACGCTGTCGGCGCCGAGCACGACGACCGCCGCGAACCACAGCAGACCGCGCACGGGGTCGTACGCGGTGGCGTCGAAGGCGCGCAGGCCCATGCCGAGCATGCCGCCGCCCAGGGCGGCCAGCGCGGCCCCCGCGACGAACGCCGTCAGTTTCAGGGCCGGGACGCGGACGCCCGCGGCCGACGCGCCCGCCTCGTGGTCCCGCATGGCGGCCAGGGCCCGGCCCGTCCGGCCCCGGCGCAGCGTGTGCGCCGCGAGCAGCGCCACCGCCAGCAGCAGGAGTTCGAGCGCGTAGTACGCGCGGTCGCCGCCGAATCCGGCCGGGCGGCCGAGGGACAGACCCGCCACCGCGTACGGCTGCTCGAAGACGAACCGGCTGACGCCCACGCCCACCGAGAAGGTGGCCACCGCGAGCGCCAGACCGTGCCGTGAGATGGCCGGCCACCCGGTCAGCAGGCCGAGCGGGGCCACCAGCAGCACGGCCACCGCCAGCGCGGCCAGCTCGGGCAGCCGCGGCAGCCCCGGGAACCGCCCAGCGGCCAGCAGCGCCGTGAACAGGGCGCCCAGACCGGCGTACGCGGCCTGCCCCAGCGAGATCTGGCCGCCCCGGCCGGTGACCACGACCAGCGAGAGGAGCACGACACCCAGCGCGGGCACCTGCACCGCCGTGTACAGGTCCGAGCCCGCGAACCCCAGGGGCAGCAGGAACAGTACGACGGCCGCCGCCCGTGCCCCCGGCGGCGCCGGCCCGCGGACCGTCGCCCCGCGCGGGAGCGCGTCCCGGCCGCCGATGCCGGGCAGCACGAGCGCGGCGACGAGCAGCGCGACCACGAACAGATTGGCGCCGACCGCCTCGACCAGCGGCTCCGCCCAGCCCGTTGGATGCAGCCGGGTCAGCTGGCTCTGGGCGACACCGATGCCGAGCGCGACCAGGACGGCGACGGGCAGACTGCGCATCCTGGCCGCCACCGCGACCGCCATCACCTCGATGACCAGCAGCGGCAGCCCGTACGGGTCGAGCCGCACGTACGGGGCGAGGAGCACGCCCGTCAGGCCCGCGGTGAACGAGCCGAAGGCCCAGCCCGCCGCGGCCACCCGGTCGGCGTCGATGCCGCCGAGCACCGCGAGCGGGCGGTCGTCGACGACGGCCCGCAGCTCCGTGCCGAAGCGGGTCCAGCGGGTCACCGCGCCCACGCCGGCGACCAGCGCGACGGCCACCGCCAGCTGGCCCCACGGGTCCGCCGACACCAGCGTCGGCGCGTCCGCGCGGGCGCCGGTGCCCCACACGAGCGCGGCGCCGCCGACCAGCAGGACGAAGACCCCGATGCTCGCGACCAGGGTCCGCGCCGGGTCGCCGCCGAGGAGGGACAGCGGCCGGAACACGAAGCGCTCCAGAGCCATCCCGATGGCCGGGGCCACCACCAGCAGCGTCACCGAGGCGCCCAGCGCGAGCGGCCAGCCCCATCCGACCGTGAACTGGCGCAGCAGATAGGCGCACACCATCGCGATCGCGCCGTGCGCGAAGTTGAGCACCCCGGTGGCCCGGTAGGTGACGATCAGCCCGATCCCGGTGAGCGCCGCCGCGCCGCCGACCGAGAGACCGGCGAGGGTGAGGTCGTAGGTCAGCGAGGACATCAGTCGCCCGGACCGGTGGACGGACGCTCGGGGGCGGCCGGGCCCTCCGGAGCTGCCCGGTGCTCCGGGACGGCAGGGCGCTCCGGGACGGCAGGGTGCTCCGGTGCGGCCGGGCGTTCGGTGAGGGGCGGGCCGCCGGGGGCGGGGGAGGGCGGCCCGCCGGCGGAGGGGCCGTCCCCGCCGTCGGGTTCGCAGATCGGGCACGGTCCCAGGTCCCCGCTCGCCAGGACCCGCGAGTCGGCCGGCACTGCCTCCGGCTTTCCCGCCACCAGGGGACAGTCCGCGCGGTGGTACAGGGTGCCGCCCGGCACCATGAGCAGATCACCGCCGACGGCCACGGGCGCACCGGCCGCCGGCCCCGGCTCCTCGGCGTCGGCGGCCACCAGCAGCCCGTACAGCTCCTCGACGCGGGCCGTCGCCGAGGCGTTCCTGCCGTGGGCGAGCAGCACCGCGCCGGCGACGATCAGCGCCGCGCCGGGCACCGTGCAGGACGCGAGGTAGGGCAGCTGGCGTTCGGCGTACCGCTCGCCCGAGACGCCGTACCAGCCGATCACGCACAACACCGCTCCGGCGGCCAGGGCGGCCCAGCCGGCCCACAGGGCGGGGTGCACGCTGCGCGGTCGAGCTGTCCGCATCCGGACTCCCACACGTCGGGTATCTGTCCAAGCCGGCCGATGGCTTGCACTATGCCTTCTGGAAGCCGACCCTGAAAGCGACGGGCGCTTTCGGCCCGGACCGACACCCGGTGGTGAGCCAGATGGTTCTCGGGAGCGACCTCAGGCGGGGGAACGTCAGGGCGATGGCGGGTGCGGCGGTCCTCGTCCTCGCCGCGGCCCTCACGGCATGCGGCGACAACGGCGGCGGCGGGAGTTCCGCGTCGTCCACACCCCCGGCGCAGCAGTCCACCGGTGTGCCGCCGGCCACGGCCCCGGCCGACCCGGCGGCGGCCGGGAACGAGATCAGGCAGAACTGGGAGAAGTTCTTCGACCCGGCCGTCTCCGCCAAGGAGAAGCAGGCCGTGCTGGAGAACGGCGACCGGATGGCCCAGGTGCTCCAGGGCTTCAACGGCGACCAGCGCGGTCAGCAGGTGAAGGCCACCGTGAACAAGGTCGAGTTCACCTCGCCCACCGAGGCGAACGTGACCTACACGCTGACCCTGAAAGGCGCGACCGCCCTGCCGAACGCCTCCGGCACGGCCGTCGAGCAGAACGGCACCTGGAAGGTCTCCGTGAACACGCTCTGCGCGCTGGTCCAGCTGAGCGGCAACGGGTCCTCCAGCCCCGTCCCGGGCTGCTGACCCGCGGTGCGGCGCACAGCGACGGGCGCCGCCGTCGCGGGCCTGCTGCTCCTGCTCGGCACGGCCTGCGGCAGCCGGCTCCCCGAGAGCGACTTCGAGCACCGCGCCACGCCCCCACCCCGGCCGTCCGCCGCGCCGATCCGCGTCGGCATCATCAGCAGTTCCACCAGCCCCGTCGGCGCCGCCGCCTTCACCGGACCGCGGGACGGGGCGAAGGCCTTCTTCGACCGGCTCGACGCCCACGGCGGCATCGGCGGACGGCAGGTCGAGGTGCGGCTGTGCGACGACGGCGGCAGCGGTGTCGGCAACAGCGCGTGCGTGCACCGGCTGATCGACGAGGACAAGGTCGTCGCGCTCGTCGCCACCACCGCCCTCGACTACGCGGGCGCACCCCAGGTGTCCCGCGCGGGTGTGCCCGACATCGGCGGCCAGCCCATCGGCGCCGCCTACGACACCTATCCGCACCTGTACGGGATCTACGGCAGCCTCGCGCCGCGCGAGGGCACCCCCGGCTGGAACGGCGAGCTCTACGGCGGCACCGAGGTCTACCGCTACTTCAAGCGCGTCCACGGCGCCCGCACCGCCGCCGTCGTCTCCTACAACCAGTCCGCCTCCGCCGCCTACGCCCGGCTGGTCACCCAGGGACTCAGGACCGAGGGCTACCGCGTCGTCACCGAACAGGTCGACTTCGCGCTGCCCGACTTCCGCGCCGCCGCGGCCGACCTCAAGGCCCAGGGCGC
The DNA here is from genome assembly GCF_055559015.1 of Streptomyces sp. NPDC024698. Lineage (NCBI taxonomy): Bacteria > Bacillati > Actinomycetota > Actinomycetes > Kitasatosporales > Streptomycetaceae > Streptomyces > Streptomyces sp. NPDC024698. Next base: position 50,440 of record NZ_JBVHLK010000007.1, read on the forward strand.
CGACCTCGTCTTCGACGCCCTCGACACCCACGGCAACGCCCAGCTCTGCAAGGCCATGGACGACGTCGGCGCCCACGTCGTCGCCAAGGTGACCAACGTCCAGAACTGGACCTCCACCGTGCCCCAGGACTACAAGGACGCGCCGCGTTGCCGCAACGCGCTGTGGGCCACGGGGTCCAGCCGCAACTACGAGGACGTCGGCGACGCCCCCGTACGGGAGTTCCGTGACGCGACCAAGGGGCTGCCGGCCCACTCCCAGTGGCAGCTGGAGGGATGGGCCGCGGCACGGTGGTTCACCGACGCGGCGAAGTCCTGCCCCCCTTCGGGCGTCACCCGGGCCTGCGTCGACGCGTTCATGAACCGGGGCAGGGCCTACACCGCGGGCGGGCTGCTGCTCCCCGTCACCTACGAGCGGCTGCCCGAGCCGCCGAGGACACGCCGGACCTGTCTGTCGGTGGCCCGCTGGCGCGACGGCAGGGGCTGGGTCACCCAGGGCGACATGAACACGAACTGCTTCGACGTACCGCAGATCGCCTACCGCCCCTGAACACCGTCCCCTTGCGGACAGCCGCTGTCCGCGAGCGCTGGCAGACTCGGCGCCATGTTGGAGACCTCCGCACGACTGCTGCGCCTGCTCTCACTGCTCCAGGCCCACCGCGAATGGTCGGGCGCGGACCTCGCCGGGCGGCTGGGCGTGACCGCGCGCACGGTCCGCCGTGATGTGGAGCGGCTGCGCGAGCTGGGCTATCCCGTCAACGCCAGCCCGGGCACGGGCGGCGGCTATCAGCTCGGAGCGGGGGCGGAACTGCCGCCGCTGCTCCTGGACGACGACGAGGCCGTCGCGGTGGCCGTGGGGCTGCGCACGGCGGCCGGGCAGGGCATCGAGGGCATCGGTGAGTCCTCCGTCCGCGCGCTCGCCAAGCTGGAACAGGTCCTGCCGAGCCGGCTGCGGCGCAGGGTCGGCGCGCTGAACGCCTTCACCGTGCCGATGCTGCGCGGGCCGCTGTCCTCCGCCGTCGACCCGGCCGTGCTCACCGAACTGGCCAACGCCTGCCGTGACAGCGAGCGGCTGCGGTTCGAGTACCGCGATCACGGGGGCTCCGCGACCCGCCGGAGCGTCGAGCCGTACAGGCTGGTGTGCACCGAGCACCGCTGGTATCTGGTCGCCTGGGACGTCGACCGCGACGACTGGCGCACGTTCCGCGCCGACCGCATCACGCCCCGGCCGCCGCACGGGCCGCGCTTCACGCCCCGCACGCCACCGGCCGGCGACCTGGCCGCGTACGTCTCCAAGGGGGTCTCCACCGGCGTCTACGCGAGAAACGCCGTGGTCCGGCTGCTGGTGCCGCTGGAGGAGGCCGCCGCACGGATCTCGCCCTCGGCCGGGACCCTGGAGGCCGAGGGGGACGGCAGCTGCGTCGTGCGCACCGGGGCGGCCAGCCTCGACGTCCTGGTCATCCACGTGATGATGATGGGCTTCGAGTTCGAGGTCCTTGAGCCCGCCGAACTCCGCGACACGATCAGGACGGCCAGGGACCGGCTGTCCCGGGCGCTGGAGCGGCCGGGGCCCGAACGGCTGGGCCTCGGGGGAGAGCCGGTCCCGGACCCTGTTCCGTAGAACGGGTTCCGCCGCGACCCGTGCGGGGGTTCTGTGTTCGAACGGTGTATTTCCTATGCGGCGTCAGCTTCCGGGGCACGCGGCGGAATCGGGCGGACCCGAAGGGAAAAGCTCCTCAAGTGCGCGCCGCCGCACCGCCGCGCACATTTTCACCGAGGGCTATTGGGGGGCGTCCGCGTGGTGACTCCGAATTACGTTCGAAGGCGTGCGGAACACGGAAGCGGACCGCAAACGGGTGATGCAGTTCGCCGAAACGCGTGTCGTGATCCTGTGACAGAAGCGTGACCGGCGGGGTACAGGTGACGCTTCGTCGCCGATCGGGCTTCCCCGGCCAGGGCGGGCCGCCTACCGTGGCAGTCATGGCACCCATTCCCCCCGCGCGCGCAGAACCGCAGGACAGTCCGGAGAGCTATGTCGGCCTGGAGGTGAGCCGTGCGCAGGAGCGTGCGCGCGAGCAGGGCTGGCCGACGGTCCGCTCGCTGCCGCCCGGAGCGATCATCACCATGGAGTACCTGGTGGGGCGGCTGAACTTCGAGGTCGCGGACGGTACGGTCACGCGCTGCTGGAAGGGCTAGGCCGGGTCCGTGAGTCGCTGTGACGCGGCCTGACGACTTGCGAAGAAGGCCCCCGGCTCGTCGAGCCGGGGGCCTTCGTGGTGCGGGGCGAGGGTGTGCGTACCGGCCCCGCGGTGCTCAGCCGCCCGTCAGCGGGCGGGCCGCCGCGGCACCGGCCGCCGCGCGGGCGGGACGGTCCGGGTGCGGCGGGCGCCGGCTGCCCGCGGGTGTCACCGGAGTGCGTTCCGAGCGGGCGGTGTGCGGGCCCGGAGCCAGGTGGACGGGGGATCTGGACGGACGGGGCACGACGGGCTCGCGGGCCGGCACCTCGCTGTCCACGGCGGCGGCCCGCGGCGACAGGACCGGTGCGCGGACCGGAACGGGGGCGGGGGCGGGAGCGATGCGGCCGCGACGGTCGCGCCACAGGTCGCGCAGCGCGAAGATCCCGGCCTCGGAGCGGGCGATCAGCGGCTCGCACCAGGGCAGCGCCAGCAGGATCAGCAGGCCGGCGGCCCAGCCCAGCAGGACATCGCTCAGCCAGTGCGTACCCAGGTACACGGTGGTGAGGCCGACGCCGAGCGAGGTCACGGCGGACAGCGCCGAGAGCCAGCGTCTGGCTCTCGGGGTCGACGCCAGATAGGCCAGGATTCCCCAGGTCACAACGGCGTTGGCGGTGTGGCCCGAAGGAAATATATCGCCGCCGAGGCCCATCTCGTTCGAGCCGATGGTGATGGCGTAGTGCGGACCGAGGCGGCCCATGCCCAGCTTCGCGGCCCCGACGGTGATGTTGAGCAGCAGCAGGGACGCGCCCAGGGTGAGCAGCGGACGCAGTGTGTGCTGGCGCCAGGAGCGCCAGCCCAGCCACGAGGCGACCATCACCGCGGTGGGGCCGCGCTGGCCGAGCACCACGTAGTAGTCAAGGAACGCGTGGATCTCCGGCCACTGCTGGTAGGGCCGGAAGAACATGACCTGCCAGTCGAACCGGACCAGCCACGACGTGATCGCCACGGCCCACACGATCGCCAGGTAGAAGGCCAGGGTCGCCGCGAAGAGGACGACCCTGTGCCGACTCATCTTCGGCACATCGATGTGGGCCGGTCGTTCCGGCTCACGGTCCAGCCGGGCGAAGACCCGGTCCAGACGGGTGAGGTTTCGTTCGGTACGCACTCAATCGACGTTACAGCGAGTGAGCTGCGTTCCAGGCCGATTCACTCGGTTTGTGATGACGATGTGATGTGGGATTCCTCTCAGGATCATGTTCATTTCCAATGAATCGCTAATACCGGAACAGTGGAGCCTTCAATTCCATTGATCACCGAGAGGCTTCGAGTTTATGGCACTTTTATATTCGTTCATCGGGTGATGGTGCGGAATTCGCTGCCCGCTCACCGGTCCGGCGCGGGGTGCCGGGCGGCGGGTCAGGGAGGCCCGGAGCCGTTCAGCCAGAACGCCCCGTACAGCGCCGAGGCCACCGCCACACCCCCGAGCACCAGCGCCGACCTGGAAGGGCGCAGCCGGGCCAGGGCCCTCGCCGGAGGGAACAGGAGCGGGAAGGCGGGCAGCAGCAGGCGTGGCTTCGAGCCGAAGTAGCTCGACGCGCACAGGGCGAGGGCGACGACGATCCCCGTGTAGACCAGGAGCGCCGGCGGCTGTCCCTGGCGTACGCACGTCACGTAGAGCCACAGGACCAGCACCACTCCGACGATCAGGGCGGCGCCGGCCGGGGCGGACGGGAACGAGGTGAACTTTTCGGCCACGAAGCGTCCGAAGGCGTACCCGCCGTCGAAGCCGTTCCGCCAGCCCGCCTGGACGTCGAGATAGCCGAGCGGGCCCTTTCCGGTGCGGTGCCCCACCCACAGCACGTAACCGGCGGCGCCGAGCGGCGCGATGATCATGGCCAGGGCGCGCCGCCACGGACGCGCGCCCTCCGTCCGGGGCGTGCACCCGCCGCGCCGGTGTTCTCCCACGAACGACGTAATCGCCGCCACCCACAGGGCCGCCACCACCGCCACCCCCACCGGCCGCGTCAGCCCCGCGAGCGCGGCGAGCAGTCCGGCGGTCGGCCAGCGGCCGGTCAGCACCGCGTACAGCGACCACGCGGCGAGCGCCGTGAACAGCGACTCGCTGTACGCCATCGACTGCACGACGCCGACGGGCAGGACCGCCCACACCAGCACCGCGCACACCCCCGCGCGGCCGCCGTGCACCCGGTCGGCCACCGCGAAGATCCCCCACGCCGCGGCGAGCGAGGCCACCGCGGAGACCAGCAGACCGGCGTCCGCGTACGACAGCGGTGACACCGCGTGCACGATCCGCTCCAGCCAGGGCAGCAGCGGGAAGAACGCGAGATTCGCGTGCACGTCACCGTTCGGGAGGCGGACCTCGTAGCCGTAGCCCAGCTCGGCGACCCGGGTGTACCAGAGCGAGTCCCACCGCTCCGACAGCAGCCGGTGGGCGCTCCCGTCGTTCGCCGCGCTCCACACGGCGAGCGTGACGAGACCCAGCGCGCGCACCGCCGCGTACCCGAGCAGGGCGGGCGCGGCTCTGCGCAGGGCGCCCACACGGGGCGTCTCGGCGGGACTCTGCGGATCGGTCACGGGCTCGATTATCGGCGGACCGCGGAACCCGCCGGGCGTGTTCGGCATGTCGACATGCGGGCCGCGTGGCGTACGCCACATGCCTGGTCAGCGAACGTGAGAGGTCCGCCACGTGTCCCGGGAGAGAACTGTCGTACGCTGACGGCTCACTCGCCTTTGCTGCGTGGGCCCGGGACTCCGCTCTCCGGGCCGCAGCCCCAGGGAGTCCCCACCCTGCGGATCCGCAGAACGCGAGGGAACCTCTGGAGGTACGTACATGTCCGGGACGACCACGGCCGCCACGCGATGCCGTCGGGAGACCGGAGCCGGTGCCAACCGCTGGGTCGTCCTCGTCGTCCTGTGCGTCAGCCTGCTGCTGGTCGCCCTCGACGCCACCGTGCTCCATGTCGCGGTGCCCGCCGTCACCGAGGACCTGAAGCCCGGCGCGATAGAACTGCTCTGGATCGTCGACGTCTATCCGCTCGTCTGCGCCTCGCTCCTCATCCTCTTCGGCACGCTCGGTGACCGGATCGGCCGACGGCGGGTCCTGCTCCTCGGATACGCCCTCTTCGGCGTCGCCAGCGGCCTCGCGGCCTTCTCCGGGAACGCGCAGCTCCTGATAGGCGCCCGCGCCCTGCTCGGCGTCGGCGGCGCGATGATCATGCCCGCCACCCTGTCGATCCTGCGCGAGGTCTTCCCCGACCGGCGCGAGCGGGCGCTCGCGATCGGCATCTGGAGCGCCGTCGCCGCCGTCGGCGCGGCGGTCGGGCCCCTCCTCGGCGGTTTCCTCCTCGAACACTTCTGGTGGGGATCGGTCTTCCTCGTCAACATCCCGCTGATGATCGTCAGCCTGCCGATCGGACGGCTGCTGCTGCCCGAGTCCCACGGCGACCGCGACGGCCCCTGGGACGTGGTCGGGGCGCTCATGGCCGCCGCCGGCCTCTTCGGACTCGTCCTCGGCGTGAAGCGCCTCGGCGGCGGCGAGGCACCCCTCGGCGCCTTCACTCTCGGCTCCCTGCTCATCGGCGCCGTGCTGATGGCCGCCTTCGTACGGCGGCAGCGGCGGCGCGAGCACCCCCTGGTCGACCTGCGCCTGTTCGCCCGCCCGGCCTTCAGCACGTCGGTGGGCTGCATCGTCCTCGCCATGCTCGCCCTGGTGGGCCTCGAACTGATCGCCGCCCAGTACCTCCAGCTCGTACTCGGCCTCTCCCCGCTCCAGACCGGGCTGCGGCTGCTGCCGCTCACCGTCGCCGCGATGGCCGCCGGTCTCGCGGGTGCGAAACTGCTGCGCAGATTCGGGCCGCGCGCGATGGTCTCCTTCGGGTTCTGTCTCACCGCCGCGGCCGTGGTCACGCTCACGGCGATGGGCGGGAACGACAACACCGGGCTGCTGCTCTTCGGCTTCGTGCTGCTCGGCTTCGGCCTGGAGACCACGCTGTTCGGTGCGTACGAGTCCATGCTGAGCGAGGCGCCGCAGGCGCAGTCGGGCGGCGCCGCGGCGATCGGCGAGACCTCGTACCAGCTGGGCGCGGGTCTGGGCATCGCACTGCTGGGGAGTGTGATGAACGCGGCGTACGCGCCAGGGCTGTCGTCCGTCCCGGGGGTCCGGGCGGCCGACACGGCGGCGGCGGGACACTCGCTGGGCGAGGCGTACCAGGTCGCGGACCGGCTCGGCGGCGCCTCCGGCGGCGCCCTGCGGCACGCGGCCCGGGACTCCTTCGTGCACGGACTGCATGTGACGCTGCTGGTGAGCGCGGGTCTGCTGCTGCTGGGCGCCGTGATGGCGCTGCGGCTGCCGCGGATCATGGACTGCGGGACCCCGGCGACGGACGCCACCGCGGCCCCCGCGACGCCCGCCGCCGGCCTCCCGGCGCAGACTCCGGCTCCTTCCGGCCGTCCGACTCCGGCTCAGTCGGGCCTCCCCGCTCCGGCGATCCCGGCTTCTCCGGCAGGGGCTGCCGGCGTCCGTTCCGCCGCCCCGGCTCCGGCGCCCGCGACGGACCCCGCCGGCATCCCGGCTCCCCGGGACGTGGCCGGGGCCCCGGAGACCCGGGTCTCCGCATAGGCCTCGGTCTCGGGCCCGCCGAGCGGCGCCGCGGGGGCCGAGGCCCGGTCCTCGGGCGGAAGGCTCGTCGTGCTTGCTCGCGCGGTTCCTCGCGCCCCTAGCGGGCCTCGTGCGGGCGCGAGAAACCGCGCGGCCGGGCGTAGACGGCCCGCGGGCGCCCGCGGGCCGTGAGCGGCAGCCCCGTGGGCGTATCCGGTGGGCAGCCGCCGGGCCGAAGTGCCCTGGACTTGCGGGACTCCGCGTCGTAACGTCGGGTCGAGATCCTTAACTAGCGGTGCTAGTTGTCACCCTGCCGGAGGCTGTCGTATGTCCGCGTCCTCGAAGCTGCCGCCCTTCGACCCCGCCGACCCGCTCGGGATCGACGACCTGCTCGACGCGGAGGACCTGGCCGTCCGCGACACCGTGCGGTCCTGGGCCGCGGACCGGGTCCTGCCGTACATCGCCGACTGGTACGAGAAGGGCGAGCTGCCCGGCATCCGGGAACTGGCACGCGAACTCGGCGGGATCGGCGCCCTCGGCATGTCGCTCCAGGGGTACGGGTGCGCCGGGGCCAGCGCCGTGCAGTACGGCCTCGCCTGTCTGGAGCTCGAAGCGGCCGACTCCGGCATCCGCTCGCTCGTCTCGGTGCAGGGCTCGCTGGCGATGTACGCCATCCACCGGTTCGGCAGCGAGGAGCAGAAGCAGACCTGGCTGCCCCGTATGGCCTCCGGCGAGATCATCGGATGCTTCGGGCTGACCGAGCCCGACCACGGCTCCGATCCCGCCTCCATGCGGACGCACGCCAAGCGCGACGGCGGGGACTGGGTCCTGAACGGGCGCAAGATGTGGATCACCAACGGGTCCGTCGCCGGTGTCGCCGTCGTCTGGGCGCAGACCGACGACGGCATCCGCGGCTTCGTCGTGCCCACCGACGTGCCCGGGTTCTCCGCCCCCGAGATCAAGCACAAGTGGTCCCTGCGGGCGAGCGTGACCAGTGAGCTCGTCCTCGACGACGTGCGGCTGCCGGCCGACGCCGTCCTGCCCGACGTCGTCGGCCTGAGGGGCCCGCTCGGCTGCCTCTCGCACGCGCGGTACGGGATCGTGTGGGGTGCCATGGGCGCGGCGCGCTCCAGCTTCGAGTCCGCCGTCGCCTACGCGAGGACGCGTGAGCAGTTCGGACGCCCCATCGGCGGCTTCCAGCTCACCCAGGCCAAGCTCGCCGACATGGCCGTCGAACTGCACAAGGGAATCCTGCTCGCCCATCATCTGGGACGCCGCATGGACGCGGGACGGCTTCGCCCCGAGCAGATCAGCTTCGGCAAGCTCAACAACGTACGCGAGGCCATCGAGATCTGCCGTACCTCGCGCACGATCCTCGGTGCCAACGGGATCTCACTGGAATATCCCGTCATGCGGCACGCCACGAACCTGGAGTCGGTGCTCACCTACGAGGGCACCGTCGAGATGCATCAGCTCGTGCTGGGCAAGGCGCTCACCGGGCTCGACGCCTTCAGGTGAAGACCCCGCGCGTGAAGCCCCGGCAAGGCGGGGCCGGTGAGCGGCCCCGCCTCAGCTCTGGTTGAAGAAGCCGTCGGCCTGACGGCCCGCGGCCTCGCCGCTGACGATCTCCGTGTGCGCCGGGGTCAGCAGGAAGACCCTGGTCGCCACCCGCTCGATGGTGCCGCGCAGGCCGAAGGTCAGGCCGGCCGCGAAGTCCACCACGCGCTTGGCGTCGGCGGCCTCCATGGACGTGAGGTTGATGATGACCGGGACGCCGTCCCGGAAGAGTTCGCCGATACCGCGTGCGTCCCGGAAGCTGTCCGGGGTGACCGTACCGATCCGGCGGCCCTTCTCCTCCGCCGTCTCGGAAGCAACCTTCACGCGCGGGTCGGTGACCCACGCGTCGCCGGAGTCCTGACCCTCGGCGTAGTCGTCGTCGTAGTAACGCTCGTCATCGTTGTCGTCGACGAGGCCAAGCCAGGCACTCGCCTTGCGCACCGATCCCATGGACGCCTCCTCTCACAGCGGTCTTTCGTGCTTCCGCATCCCCATGGTCGTCCATGATGCGGATGTCGCGCCAAGTGGATAGACGCCGCGTGGGGGTTTCGTGACGGTACTGGTGCACAGCGAATCCGTCGAGAGCCCGCGCCCCCCAAGGGTCGTACGGGGTAAGGCTGCTGACTGAGAGTGAAATATGATTTCTCTCGGCGACCGGGTGACGAGCGGTGCGTACGGGTGAACGGGAGGGTCGATACGATGCCCGACTTCAATGTCGTACGGGTCACGGGGGAGTGTCGTGTTCGGAATCGTGAGGCCCTGCGTCCACCGTCTCGGTGAGGGGCTCAAGACGCAGTGGATGGCGCATTTGTGCGGGCTGTGTCTCGCGCTGCGCGGGGACCACGGCCAGTTCGCACGGGTGGTCACCAACTACGACGGCCTGCTGATATCGGTTCTGACGGAGGCTCAGGCCGAGAAGGCGGCACGAGGGCGGCGCACCGCGGGGCCCTGTCCCCTGCGGGGCATGCGAACCGCCTCGGTCGCGCAGGGCGAGGGCGCGCGGCTCGCCGCCGCCGTCTCGCTGGTGCTGGCCTCGGCGAAGCTGCGCGACCATGTCGCCGACGGGGACGGTCTCCTGGCGCGCGGACCGGTCGCGCTCGCGGCGCGCCGGGTGGCCACGAGCTGGGGCAGGGCGGGGGCGCGGACGGGAAGTGCCGTGGGCTTCGACACCGCCGTGCTCGTCGACGCGGTCGACCGCCAGAGCGGCGTCGAGGCGCTGGCCGGGCCCGGAACGCCGTTGCTGACGGTCACGGAACCCACCGAGACGGCCACCGCCGCCGCCTTCGCGCACACCGCCGTCCTCGCGGGCCGCCCCGGCAACGCCGCTCCGCTGGCCGAGGCCGGGCGGCTCTTCGGGCGGCTCGCTCATCTGCTCGACGCCGTGGAGGACCGGGAGGCCGACGCGGCGTCGGGAGCCTGGAACCCGCTCACGGCCACCGGGACCCCGCTCACCGAGGCCCGCCGGCTCGCCGACGACGCCCTGCACGGGATACGGCTCGCCCTGCGCGAGGCCGAGTTCACCGACAGCGGGCTGGCGCATGTGCTGCTCGTCCACGAACTGGGCCGCTCGGTGGACCGCGCGTTCGGCACCTCGGGGTGCGGACACACGGGAGGCGGAGCGCACGGCGCCCTCGGCTCGCCCGGGTCGGCCCTCCTCCTCGACATCCCGGGCTCCGTGGTTCCGCCGGGGCCCGAGGGGTCCTTCGGACCGCCCCAGCACGGCGGGAACCCGTACGCCGGTGGCACCCCGTACGCCGGCGGCGGCAACCCCTTCGGCGGCGGGCCGGCCTTCCCGCCCCCGCCTCCCGGAAAGCGCGGCTTCTGGGCGGGCTGTGCCGAGGCCGTCGGCCTGTGCTGCACCTGCAAGCTGTGCTGCGCCGACCAGTACGAGGGCCCGTGGTCGCGCAAGAAGCGCGAAGGGTGCCTGAACGGCTGTGACTGCGACGGCGGTTGCTGCGACGCCTGCCAGTGCTGCGAGTGCTGCGAATGCTGTGAGTGCTGCGACTGCGGGTGCTGACCGGGCGCGGGGGCGATCTCTTCCATGACACGGGGGCGCTCCCGTACGCCGGTCCGGCGAGCCCGTATGGAAGGGTTGATCACATGACGACGGACGCACCCGAGGACTGGAAGCACTGGCAGGAGCACCGTGTGGCGACGGTGTCCGCGCCGTACGGCCCGCTCGCCCTGATCGCGACCCACTGGATCGAGGACTATCCGGAAGGGCGACTTCCGGACATCCCCGGGCAATGGGCCGTCAAGGGTGACGGAGTGGCCCTGACGGCGCTGGCCGAGGAAGGGCTCACGGTCGACGGCGAGCCGTTCACCGGCGACATCGTGCTGGACGCCGACTACGGACCGGCCGACGGTGCCCGGGTCGGACGCGGGGAGCGGCGGTTCGTCGTGCTGGTGCGCGAGGGGATCTGGGGCGTGCGCGCGTACGACCCCGAGGCGCCCGCCCGGAAGGCCTTCGCGGGCATCGAGGCGACCCCGTACGACCCGCGCTGGTCGGTGCCGGGACAGTTCACCCCGTACGGCGAGGGCCGCACCGTGCGCGTCGAGAACGCCGACGGGGTGACCCGAGGGCTCCCCCTCGGCGGCGTCCTCGCCTTCACCCTGGACGGCCAGGACCTCACCCTCCAGGTGTCGGTGGAGAGCGACGGCTCGCTGTGGGCCGTGTTCGGCGACACCACCAGCAGGGACAGCAGTTACCGCTTCCGGTTCCTGCGGCCGGCCGCGCCCGACGCCGAGGGGCGCACGACGGTGGACTTCAACCGGACCGTGCTTCCGCCGTGCGCGTTCGCCGATCATTTCGTCTGCCCGTTCCCGCCGCCCGGAAATGTGCTGCGCGTCGCCGTCGCCGCTGGGGAGCGCCGACTGGCCTGAGGCTCCAGGGACTCCCGAAGTCGCGCGGGAAATCCGGTGCCTTCAGTGGTCCGATGATCAACCTCCGTTGCATGAGGGCAAGTTGAACGCTGCACGGCCGAAAGGCGCCCTTGCGTCTGTCGGCCGCGCAGCCGAATACTCCCCCTCAGCGCCTTGTCAGGGGCATGGCTTGTTCGAAATCCGGACGAGCGGCCCCCGGCTGCGCCTCACGGGCCCCGACCCCACGAGATGGGGCCCCTTACTTCCCTTCGGAGGAATGAAACGTGAGGACCAAGCGCACAACCCCCCGCGGTGGCACGGCGAGACGGAGCCGGCTGATCGCCGTGACCACCGGACTCGTCGCCGCCGCAGCGTTCGCGGTCCCCAGCGCGAACGCGTCCGCCGCCCAGACGTTCAGCGCGACCCAACTGAGCACCGCAGGTCAGTCGGTGCTCAGGTCCGACATCGCGGGCACCGCCTGGGCGGTCGACGCCAAGACGAACCGCGTGGTCGTCACCGTCGACAGCACGGTCTCCAAGGCGGAGATCGCGAAGATCGAGCGCGAGGCGGGCGGCAACGCGGCCGCCCTCACCATCAAGCACACGCCGGGCACCTTCAAGAAGCTGATCACCGGCGGCGACGCCATCTACGGCGGCTCCTACCGCTGTTCGCTCGGCTTCAACGTGCACAGCGGGAGCACCTACTACTTCCTGACCGCAGGCCACTGCGGTGAGGTCGCCTCCACCTGGTACTCCAACTCGGGTCACACCACGACGCTGGGCACCAACGTCAGCTACAGCTTCCCGACCAACGACTTCGCGCTGGTCCGCTACACCAACTCCTCGGTCGCGCACCCGAGCGCGGTCGGCAGTCAGACGATCAGCAGCGCGGCCACGCCCAGCGTGGGCACGACCGTCTACCGGCGCGGCTCGACCACCGGTACGCACAGCGGCAAGGTCACCGCTCTGAACGCCACGGTCAACTACGGCAGTGGTGACGTCGTCTACGGCATGATCCAGACCACGGTCTGCGCCGAGGGCGGGGACAGCGGCGGCCCGCTGTACGGCGGCAGCGTGGCGTACGGTCTGACCTCCGGCGGCAGCGGCAACTGCACCTCCGGCGGTACGACCTTCTTCCAGCCGGTCACCGAGGCGCTGAGCTACTACGGCGTGAGCGTCGGCTGACCGTCCGGTCGCGCGACGGACCGGCCGCTCACCGACTCGTCGACTCATCGACAGGTCGACCCACGAGGCCGGCACCCCCCACGGGTTTCCGCGCGACCGGACCCATGGCCAACAGATCGACGGGCGAGCCCCCGCACGCAACCGGCGTGCGGGGGCTCGCCCTTTTCGTTTCACCCAAGAGCGATTTCAGGACAGCCTCGGTCCCGCCGGTCGTGACGGTGTGATGTGCGTGCTGTGTTTGCGATGCGAATCCCCCGGGCGTGACCACGTGTGGTCAGGACGTAGGAGGCGTACGGCTGTTGTCGTACGGGAGTCCTGAAGTCGACCTTGTGTGTTCCCTGTGCGTCTCGGAATAGTGGTCGAGGAACAACTGGCATGGACGCGACGGTTCGGACCATTCACCGTGCTCGGGGCCCATGTCCCTACGCCTTCCGGTCCCGGAGGTCCCCACAACCTCCCGGATCGACCCCCCCCACAGGAGGACGTGAGTTGAAGCACCGACGTATATCCAAGAGGCGTGCCCTCGTGACGGGTGCGGGCATCGCCGCGCTGGTCGCCGCCGGAGTCACCTTCCAGACTGCGAACGCGAGTGAGGTTCCGAAGAATTCCGAGCCGCACACCCTCTCCGTCGCGGCGGCCGGAAAGCTCTCCTCGACCCTGGGCGAGGACCTGGGGGCCGGCGTCGCGGGAACGTACTACGACGCGAAGTCCCGGCACCTCGTCGTCAACGTGCTCGACGAGAGCGCGGCCGACGCGGTCACGGCGGCCGGAGCCAGGCCGAGGATCGTCGAGAACTCCCTCGCCGAGCTGACGAGCGCCCGCGCCACGCTGAAGAAGAGCGCGAGCGTCCCCGGCACGTCCTGGGCGACCGACCCGCGGACCGACAAGGTCGTCGTCACCGCCGACCGCACGGTCTCCGACGCCGAGTGGGTCAGACTCACCAAGGTCGTCGACGGTCTCGGGGCCAAGGCCGAACTCAAGCGGACGAAGGGGGAGTTCAAACCCTTCATCGCGGGTGGCGACGCCATCAGCGGTTCCGGCGGGCGCTGTTCGCTCGGCTTCAACGTGGTCAAGGGCGGGCGGCCGTACTTCATCACCGCCGGCCACTGCACCGCGGACATCTCCACCTGGTCGGACGCCGACGGCAAGGAGATCGGCACGAACGAGCAGTCCAGCTTCCCCGACAACGACTTCGGTCTGGTCAAGTACACCGCGACCACGGACCACCCGAGCGAGGTCGACCTCTACAACGGCTCCACGCAGCCCATCACCAAGGCGGGTGACGCCACCGTCGGCATGAAGGTGACCCGCAGTGGCTCCACGACCCATGTGCACGACGGCACGGTCAAGGGCCTGGACGCCACCGTGAACTACGGCAACGGCGATGTCGTCAACGGTCTCATCCAGACCGACGTCTGCGCGGAGCCCGGCGACAGCGGCGGCTCGCTGTTCTCCGGCGACACCGCGATCGGCCTCACCTCCGGCGGCAGCGGTGACTGCACCGCGGGCGGCGAGACGTTCTTCCAGCCGGTGCCCGAGGCGCTCTCGGCCTTCGGGGCCCAGATCGGCTGACGGCCTTCCCGTCCCGGCCTCCCCGGGAGGGCCGAGCCCCGTCCTCGCGCGTGTCGCGGGGGCGGGGCTCTCGGGTTTTCCGGGCGGCGTTTGCGCAGGTGGCGCCGGGTCCGAGTGGATGTCGTACAAGTGTTCGAGAATTGGTCTATGGTGGGGGTGGGATAGATGGGAACGAATGTTCGAGAGCTGTAAAGGCTCACAGGTCGGGAGGTGTGCATGCCGGGATTCACGCATCTGCACACCGCCTCCGGGTTCTCCCTGCGCTACGGGGCCTCGCACCCGGAGCGCCTCGCCGAGCGCGCCTCCGAGCGGGGCATGGACGCCCTCGCTCTCACCGACCGGGACACCCTCGCGGGCTCGGTCCGGTTCGCCAAGGCCTGCGCGAAGGCGGGCATCCGCCCGCTGTTCGGCGTGGACCTGGCGGTCGGGGAGCCCGTACGGGGGGAGCGGCGCCGCACCCCGGTGCGCGGCGGCGCCTTCGTCGACGAGTCGGCACCCCGTGCGACCTTCCTCGCCCGGGACGGCGCCACCGGCTGGGCGGACCTGTGCAGAATCGTCACGGCGACGCACGCGGGCGGCAGGGAGAACGGCCCGCCGCTGCTGCCCTGGTCCGCCAACCACGCCGAAGGCCTCACCGTGCTGCTCGGCCCCGGCTCCGACGTCGGCCGCGCGATCGCCGCGGGCCGCCCCGACCGCGCGGCCACGCTGCTCGCGCCCTGGCGGGAGATCTACGGCGACGCCCTGCGCCTCGAAGCCGTCTGGCACGGCCGTCAGGGCACCGGCCCCGGCTCCCTGCGCCTGGCCGCCCGCATGGTCGGCTTCGCCGCCGAGCAGCGGGTGCGCCCCGTGCTCAGCAACGCCGTCCGGTACGCCGACGCGGGACTCGGCCCCGTCGCCGACGTCCTGGACGCCGCCCGCCGGCTCGTCCCCCTCGACCCCCGGGGCGAGCTGGACTCCGGCGAGGCCTGGCTCAAGGACGAGGCCGCCATGCTCGTCGCCGCCGAACGGATCGTCGAGGCGGCGGGCTACCGCCGTGACACCGCGCTCCGGCTGCTCGAACAGACGCGGGCCACCGCGGCCGCCTGCCGCGTCGACCCCGAGGACGACCTCGGCATCGGCGGCGTCCGCTTCCCGGAACCGCGTCTCGTCGGCGCGGACCGGCGGACCGCCCAGCGCGTCCTGGCCTCCCGCGCGGCGGCGGGCATGGTGCTGCGCGGTTACGCCGGCCGGCGCGCCTACTGGGAACGGATGCACCACGAGCTGGACATCATCGCCCACCACAACTTCGCCTCCTACTTCCTGACGGTCGCTCAAGTGGTGGACGACATAAGGAAGATGGGAATCCGGGTCGCGGCGCGCGGCTCCGGGGCCGGCTCCCTGGTCAACCATCTCCTCGGCATCGCGCACGCCGACCCCGTCGAGCACCGGCTGCTGATGGAACGCTTCCTGTCCAAGCGCCGCCCGGTGCTGCCCGACATCGACATCGACGTGGAGTCCGCCCGCCGTCTGGAGGTCTACCGCGCGATCATCGGCCGGTTCGGCACCGAACGGGTCGCGACCGTCTCCATGCCCGAGACCTACCGGGTCCGGCACGCCGTCCGCGACGTGGGCGCGGCCCTCTCGCTCGACCCGGCGGAGATCGACCGGATCGCCAAGGCCTTCCCGCACATCCGGGCCCGTGACGCCCGCCTGGCCATGAAGGAACTCCCCGAACTACGCGAGCTGGCGGGGGAGAAGGACAGGTACGGCAGGCTGTGGGAGCTCGTCGAATCCCTCGACGCCCTTCCGCGCGGTATCGCCATGCACCCGTGCGGGGTGCTCCTCTCCGACGCCTCCCTGCTCGCCCGTACACCGGTCATGCCGACCAGCGGCGAGGGCCTGCCCATGTCGCAGTTCGACAAGGAGGACGTCGAGGACCTCGGTCTGCTCAAGCTCGACGTGCTGGGCGTGCGGATGCAGTCCGCGATGGCGCACGCGGTGGCCGAGGTGGAGCGGGCCACGGGGGACCGGCCGGACATCGACGCGGTGGCGCCGGGCGACCCGGCGACGTACCGGCTGATCCGGTCCACGGAGACGCTGGGCTGCTTCCAGATCGAGTCGCCGGGACAACGCGACCTGGTCGGACGGCTTCAGCCCGCGACCTTCCACGATCTCGTCGTCGACATCTCGCTCTTCCGGCCGGGGCCGGTCGCCGCCGACATGGTGCGGCCGTTCATCGAGGCGCGGCACGGCCGGGCGCCGGTCCGCTACCCGCACCCGGATCTGGCGGGGCCGCTGAAGGAGACGTACGGAGTCGTCGTCTTCCACGAGCAGATCATCGACATCGTGGACATCATGACCGGCTGCGGACGCGACGAGGCGGACCGGGTGCGGCGCGGGCTGTCCGACCCCGAGTCGCAGGGACGCATCCGGTTCTGGTTCGCCCAGCACGCCGCGGTGAAGGGGTACGACACCGAGACCATCGCGCGCACCTGGGAGATCGTCGAGGCCTTCGGGTCGTACGGCTTCTGCAAGGCGCACGCCGTCGCCTTCGCCGTCCCGACGTACCAGTCGGCGTGGCTGAAGGCCCACCATCCGGCCGCCTTCTACGCGGGGCTGCTCACGCACGACCCCGGGATGTACCCGAAGCGGCTGCTGCTGGCGGACGCGCGGCGGCGCGGGGTGCCGATCCTGCCGCTGGACGTGAACCGGTCGGCGGTCGCTCACCGTATCGAACTGGTGTCCGAGATGGGAGATGGGGGATCCGGGGTCGAGTCCGAGGCCGTGCTCGGGTCCGAGGCGGGGTCGAGGTCCGGGTCGAGGGCGAGGTTGATGCCGGGGGCCGTCGGCCCCGTCGGTCCCGCAGGTCGCTGGGGGGTTCGGCTGGCGCTCTCCGACGTGCACGGCATCAGCGAGGCCGAGGCGGCGCGGATCGCGGACGGGCAGCCGTACGCCTCCCTGCTCGACTTCTGGGAACGGGCCCGGCCGAGCCGGCCGCTCGCCCAGCGGCTCGCGCAGGTCGGCGCGCTGGACGCGTTCGGCGCCAACCGCCGTGACCTTCAGCTGCACCTGACCGAACTGCACCGCGGGTCCCGGGGTGCGGGCGGCGGCCAACTCCCCCTGTCCGGGGGGCGGGACACCGCCTCCGCCGGGCTGCCCGACCTGTCCTCGGCGGAGCGGCTGAGCGCCGAACTGGGTGTGCTCTCGATGGACGCCTCGCGCAATCTGATGGACGACCACCGCACGTTCCTGGGGGAGTTGGGCGTGGTCACGGCCCGTCGGCTGCGCGAGGCGCGGCACGGTGAGACGGTCCTGGTCGCGGGCGCCAAGGCGGCCACCCAGACCCCGCCGATCCGGTCCGGCAAGCGGGTCATCTTCAGCACGCTGGACGACGGGACGGGCCTGGTCGACCTCGCCTTCTTCGACGACTCCCACGACGCCTGCGCCCACACCGTCTTCCACTCCTGGCTGCTGCTCGTGCGCGGGGTCGTACAGCGCCGCGGCCCGCGCAGTCTCAGCGTGGTGGGCGCGGCCGCCTGGAATCTCGCCGAACTGGTCGAGCTGCGCGCCGAGGGCGGCCTCGACGTGGTGGCGGCGCGCCTGGCCGAACCCGCGCCGGAGCGGCCGAAGGGGCGGGAGGAGCCGGGCGGTCCGGAGGGGCGGGGGGACTCCGGGGGGCGGACGATCCGGATGTCCACGGGGTACGAGATGAACCCCTGGGCCGATCTGCGTCCCGCGGGCGAAGGGCCCGCGGGGGGAAAGAAGTTGTGGCACCAGAGTCCGGGGAGTGCGGGATGACCGTCCTTTGTGTACGTTTCCAGCTGCCTCCGATGCGCGAGGCGGCCCTGCCCCGGCTCCTCGGCGTCCTGGCGGAGTTCACCCCCGTCGTCGAGGCACTGCCACCCGACACCGCCCTGCTCGATCTGCGGGGTGCCGAGCGGTACTTCGGGCGCGGCGCCGCCGAGTTCGCCTCGCTGATCCGGGTGCGGACCCTCGCCCTGTACGGGATCGACTGTGCGATCGGCGCCGGGCCCGGACCGATGCTCGCGCGGATGGCACTGCGGGACGCCGTACCCGGGGTGCCCCGGGTGGTGCCCCAAGAGCCGGACGCCGTCACGGAGTTCCTCACCGACCGGCCCGTCGCCGCGCTGCCCGGCGTCGGCGGCGCCACCGCCCGCATCCTGTGCGAGTACGGCCTCGACACCATCGGCAAGGTCGCGGCCGCGCCCCTGTCCACGCTTCAGCGTCTCACCGGCGTCCGGCCCGGCCGCGAACTGCGAGAGAAGGCGTCCGGCGTCGACCGCGGCCGGGTCGTGCCGAACGCCACCTCACGCTCGCTGGCCGTCGAACGTGCCTTCCCGTGCGACGAGTTGGACCCCTCCAGGCATCGCAGGGCGCTGCTCTCCGCGGCCGAGGAGCTCGGCACCCGGCTGCGCTCCCTGGAGAAGGTCTGCCGCACGCTGACTCTCACCGTGCGGTACGCCGACCGCTCCGCGACCGTCCGCGGCCGTGCCCTCAGGGAGCCCACCGCCCACTCCTCGGCGCTGACCGGCACCGCGTACCGCATGTACGAGGCGCTCGGCCTCCAACGGGCCCGGGTCCGGGTGATCGCCCTGCGGGCCGAGGGTCTGACCCCCGCGGCGCAGGCCTCCCATCAGCTCACCTTCGACCCGGTGGACGAGAAGGTCCGCCGGATCGAGGAGGTCGCCGACCGGGCGCGGGCCAGGTTCGGCCCGCATGTGATCGGCCCGGGGACACTGGCCGCGTGAGCGGCGTCAGTTGGCCCAGGGCGGAGTGAGGGTCGAGCCGTCGGCCAGCTCCGCCCGGAGGCCGACGGAGGTGGTGACCCAGGAGAGCGCGGTCTCCCGGGTCGGGTTCTCGATGCCGAAGGCCACGCCCGGGGTGACGATCACGGTGTCACCCGCGGTGACCCGCTCGGTGCGGTCGTCGAGGGTGATCAGCAGTTCTCCGGAGAGGAGCAGGAAGATCTCCTCGCGGTCGACGGTGTGGACGGGGGCCTGGTGCCCCGCGGGGATCTCCGTGCGCCAGGCGCACAGCTCCTTGCTGCCGCTGCGGGGAGAGGCGTACGAGACGAAGCGGCCGCCGTGGATCTCGTGGACGACGGCTTCGGACGAACGGACGACGGGCACGGATGCCTCCAAGGTCGGGATCAGGGTCGGCGGGGCGGTCAGGCGCTCGGAATATGGTCAAGCCGCTTGACTATGTGCTGTGGAATTATGGTCAAGCAGCTTGACCAAATAGTCAAGGGTGTTTGAATGCGTGGGTGCAGAACTCCGAGGCCATGGCCCTGTCCGCCGCCCTGCTCGCCGCCGCCGGCGAGCTGACGCAACGTATCCACGAGGGCGTCGTCGCCCGAGGGTTCGAGGGGGTGCGGCCCGCCCATGGCTTCGCCTTCGCGCGGATCGCGCCGGACGGGGCGACCGTCACCGACATCGCCGCCCATCTGGGGGTCACCAAGCAGGCCGCCAGTCAGCTCGTCGAGGAACTCGTCCGCAGGGGGTACGTCGAGCGGCGGCCGCACCCCGAGGACGCGCGGGCCCGGCTCGTCGTGCTCACCGAACTCGGCTGGGCCTGCACCCGGGCGGCGGAGGAGGCGGCGGCGGACGCCGTGCGGGCGTGGTCCGAAGTGCTGGGGGAGAGTGAAATGCGCGCGTTGCGCACACGTTTGGCGAGCATCGCGCCCTACGGTCCGATCAAGCCCACTTGGTGACGTTCCGTCACCGGTCGCGGTCGTCCTGGTTATCACTGGAAGTTTTTACTGACGCGTAACTTCACACCTCTGCTACTCGACCGTAACTTGACGAGTGAACAGCATCCTCGTGATCCGGATCACAGGGCGTAAACCCCCACAACTCCCTTGAGCCGCAAGGAGATCACCCGATGCTGCCCTGGAAGCGAGTGCTCAGACCCCTGGCCGCGCTGCTCCTGACCGCCACGGTCGCGATCGTCCCCGCCGCCGCAGCACAAGCTGATTCCGCCCCCAGCAGTGGCTGGAACAACTACTCCTGCAAGCCCTCCTCCTCGCACCCGCGCCCCGTCGTGCTCGTCCATGGCACCTTCGGGAACTCCATCGACAACTGGCTGGCCCTCGCCCCCTACCTGACCAGCCGCGGGTACTGCGTCTTCTCCCTCGACTACGGGCAGCTGCCCGGTGTCCCGCTCTTCAACGGCCTCGGCCCGATCGACGCCTCGGCCGCGCAGCTCCAGGTGTTCGTCGACAAGGTGCTCGCCGCCACCGGCGCCGCCAAGGTCGACCTGGTGGGTCACTCGCAGGGCGGCATGATGCCCCGCTACTACCTCAAGTTCCTCGGTGGAGCGGCCAAGGTGAACGCCCTCGTCGGCATCGCCCCCGACAACCACGGCACCACCCTCAACGGGCTCACCAACCTGCTCCCGTACTTCCCCGGCGCCAAGGACCTGCTGTCCACGGCGACCCCGGGACTCGCGGACCAGATCGCCGGCTCCGCGTTCCTGACCAAGCTCAACGCGGGCGGCGACACCGTCCCCGGGGTGCACTACACGGTCATCGCCACCAAGTACGACGAGGTGGTCACCCCGTACCAGTCCGAGTACCTGAGCGGATCCGACGTCCACAACGTCCTGTTGCAGAACCTGTGCTCCCTGGACCTCTCCGAGCACGTGGCCATCGGGATCTTCGACCGGATCGCGTACCACGAGGTGGCGAACGCGCTCGACCCGGCGCACGCGTCCACCAGCAGCTGCGCGTCCGTGTTCAGCTGACCGGCTCGGCGGACCACTCGTCCATGGTGGTCCGCCCGAGCACACCGGCGTGATCGTCCGTCCGTCCGCGTCCCGCTCGCATGCGGAACGCGGACGGCGGACCACGCCGCCGGGGGCTGTCCGGCCTGAGCCGCCGGTCAGCCCCCGGAGTTCTTCCGGTCCTCCGCGCCTCAGCGGCCGCGTCGGCTGCCCGGTGTCGCGCGCCGCCGTACCGAGGCGAAGAGCGCCGCGGCGCCGAGCGCGAGCGCGGCGGCACCGCCGATCGCGACGTACGAGGTGGAGGAGTCCCCGCCGGTCTCGGCGAGGCTCCGGGGCGCACCGGCGTTGTCCGGCCCGCTCTCCGAGGAGTCCGCGGAATCAGCGGTGGCCCGAGTCTCCTCGGCGGGTTCGCCCGACGCGGTGTCCCCGGCCGCGTCGCCCGCGTCCGTGCTCGCGGACGGCTCCGCCGAGGCAGCGGCGTCGTGCCCGTGGTCGTGGTGCTTCACGGTCGACTTGTCGCTGCCGTCCTCGATCTGCTTCTCCGACGGCGCCGAGGCGCTCGGCGCGGGAGCGCTGCCGCCGCCCGAGCCCTTGCCGCCGCTCGCGCCCCCGAACGCCACGTCGGAGCAGGAGTAGAAGGCCTCCGGGCTGTCGGAGCGCTGCCAGACCGCGTACAGGAGCTGCTTGCCCGAGCGCTCGGGGAGCGTGCCGGAGAACGTGTAGAAGCCGCCCGAGGCCGCCGGGTCGGTGGCCGTCGCGACCGGACGCGCCAGGTCGAGATCACCCCAGGCCAGCGGCCGGGACGGGTCGTAGCCGGGCTTCGTGATGTAGACCTTGAACGTGCCCTTGTGAGGTGCCGTCACCCGGTACCTGAAGGTGTACGAGCCCCTGCTCACGTTCGTCGCGGGCCAGTCGGAGCGCGCCAGGTCGAGCCCCTTGAACTCGGCGTTGCCCGCACTGCACAGCTTGCCGTCCGGGATCAGCTCCTGGTGCCGCCCGTTCGCGTCACCGATGCGGATGCCGTTCCAGTCGTACAGCGCCTGGGTGCCGCCCGCCGCGACGGCCGCCTTGCAGGCGGCCGACCTCGGGTTCTCCGGACCCTCCGCGTAACACTGGGACACCCGGCTCACCGGGTCCCCCATCGAACCGTGCGCCGAGGCGGGCGCCGCGGCCAGCGCGGACAGGGCGAGCGGGGCGATGCCGAGGACGGCGACGCCGGCGGCCTTGCGGCGTGCGGACATGGGGAACTCCTCGAACGGTCCTGATACGTGGGGCGAGTCCCCGCACGGCACTCCGTGCGGGGATCCCGAGGGGGGATCCCGTGGGGGTGATCAGCAAACTAGCCCGAAGAATCCGCGAAATCGCCTGCTGGAGGCGGGTGAGGGAGATCCTTATGGTGGCTTTAAGGCGGGGCTAACGGGGGGCTGAGGAAGGGGGGGGCGGAGAGGCCGGCCCCGGGGTGCGGCACAAGGCGGTGCTTCGTCTCCTGGCCGGGGCGCCTACCGTGCCTTCGAGGGAGTACGGGGACTGCGATCAGGTAGGCGGGGTGCGGGCATGGCCGGGACGTCCGGGGAGACAGGCGGGACGATCGAGGGGTTCGGGGTGCGGATGGCGGTCGCCGCCGACGTGCCCGTCGTGAAAGCCGTCATCGACGCAGCGTTCCAGCCCTACGTGAAGCGCATCGGGCTCGTGCCCATGCCCATGGAGGCGGACCACGCGGCGAACGTGGCGGCGGGGCGGGTGTTCGTCACGGGGGAGCCGGTCCAGGGGCTCGTGGTCGTCGAGGGGCGCCCGGACCATCTGTACCTCGACATCATCGCGGTCCGGCCCGAGGCGCACGGCCGGGGGGTCGGCCGGCTGCTGCTGCGCTTCGTGGACGCGCACGCGCGGGCGCTCGGGCTCGACGAGATCAGGCTCTGCACCAACGCGATGATGTGGGAGAACCAGAAGATCTACCCGCGGTACGGGTACGAGATGACCGAGCGGCGCGTGGACGGGCCCTACGACCGGCTCCACTACCGCAAGCGGCTGGTCTGACGCGGGCCGGCGCGGGCTGCCGGGCCCGCGACGGCTTTCGGCAGGCGTTCGGCGACGGCCCGCCGCGGCTCAGCCGTCCGGCCACCAGGTGCGCGCGATGTCCTTCCGGACCTCGGGGCGCACGGCGGGGCGATCGTCGGGCTCGTCCCGCGCACGGCGGGATTCGGGCTTCCTCAGGGGCTTCTGCACGGTCACACGGCGCATGGCTGCCTCCTCGTGTCCACCCGGATCCGCGGTTGTACGGGGGTAGACCGTTCCCGGGAGAGTTCCTCATCGGTCGCGAAATGT
Source organism: Streptomyces sp. NPDC024698 (assembly GCF_055559015.1). Classification (NCBI taxonomy): domain Bacteria; kingdom Bacillati; phylum Actinomycetota; class Actinomycetes; order Kitasatosporales; family Streptomycetaceae; genus Streptomyces; species Streptomyces sp. NPDC024698. The sequence goes on from NZ_JBVHLK010000007.1 coordinate 73,452, forward strand.
CTGTGGCGCCGGTCACCCCCGGGCGCCCGCGGCGGGCGCGGGCCGATTGTCAGTGGTGGGTGACATGGTGGAACGCATGGTGAGCGACGGAACGAATCCAGGGGCGGGCGTCGACTGGGACGCGGAGTCCGGCACCTTCGACGAGGAACCCGACCACGGGCTGCGCGACCCCGGTGTCCGCGCTGCCTGGGCCGCCCGGCTGCGGGGCTGGCTGCCCGAGAAGCCCGGTGATCTGCTCGACGTGGGCTGCGGCACCGGCAGTCTCTCGCTCCTGGCGTCCGAACAGGGGCACCGGGTCACCGGGGTCGACCTCGCTCCGCGCATGGTCGACCGGGCCCGCGCCAAGCTGGCCGGACGGGACGCCGCCTTCCTCGTCGGCGACGCGGTGGCACCGCCCGTCGGGGAGCAGCGTTTCGACGTCCTGCTCAGCCGCCATGTGCTGTGGACGCTGCCCGATCCCGGGCGCGTGCTGCGGCACTGGCGCGGACTGCTGCGCCCGGGCGGGCGGCTGGTGCTCGTCGAGGGGGTGTGGGGGACCCTGAGCCCGGTCGGCATATCCGCCGAGCGGATGGTCACCCTGGTCCGGCCGCTGCTGTCCGACGCCGCCGGCCTCCGCGTCGAGCCGTTGTCGGACGAGGCGCGACTGTGGGGCCGGGAGGTCGAGGACGAGCGGTACGCGGTGGTGGCCCGTTTCTGAGCGGTGCCCGTGGGTGTCTTCGCGGAACGCCGGCCGTCGCGCGTCCTGGGACACGGCCTAGGCCAGGAGCGCCTCGAAGCCGCCTTCGCGGGCCAGGCGTTCGAGGTCGTCCAGGGCCTTCTCGGCGGCGGCCGCGGCGGCCGGGTCGGTGGTGGCCAGGCCGCTCTCCGCGAACTCGTCCTCGTCCAGACGCCGTACGTCCCTGCCGTCGGCCGAACGCCACAGGTCCAGGTCGAGATCCTCGACGACCAGCCGGCCCTCGGAGACGGTGGCCGGGCGGGTGATGTCGCAGTACCAGCCCTTGCGCTCACCCGTGGAGTCGCGGACCTCCTTCACCGAGTACCAGCGGTCCCGCCAGTAGTACTCGGTGAAGACATCGCCCTTCTCGAACCGCACGAAGCCGAAGTCACGGACGCCGTCTCCCGCCCAGGGGGCCCGTACGACCACCCGGGTGCCGTCGTCGGCGAGCAGCTCGGCCGGGTAACTGATCTTCGTACGGCCCGCCTTGACGAGCACGACCTCCAACGAGCCGGGCGTGTCAGCCGAGGTCACGGGCATACTTCACCTCCGTTGCGCAGATTTCGTAACCGAACCAGGTGTTGATCGCCAGCATCGGCCCGTTGCCGGCGTCGTTGCCGGTGAACGCGTCCGTGAACCCGGCCGCGCGGGCCCGGTGCAGGGAGTGGCTCTTGGCGAGCTTGGCCAGGCCGCGGCTCCGGAAGGCGCGGCCGGTGCCCGTCATCACGGTGGCGTAGCGGGCGCCGCCGTCGGTGCGGGCCGCGGTGAACGCCGCGGGGCGGCCGTCCACGAGCGCCACGGACGTGAGTTCGTGGCTCAGGAGGGGGTGGTGCCAGGTCTCGGTCAGCCAGGCGTCGTAGTCCGTGAACTCGCGGTCGATGTCGCTCGGTTCGTCGCGCAGTGTCTCCGCGTCGAGCCCGAACAACGGCCGGGGGTCGTCCGCGAAGTCCGCTCCGCTGCGCAGTTCCACGCCGTCCGGCGGGGGCGGCAGGGGCGGCAGGGTGCCCTTCGCCAGGTCGAGACGGAGGAAGTGCGCCGGGCGGGCGGCGCGGTAGCCCCGCTTCTCGGCGAAGGCGCGGCAGCCGGGTTCGTTCAGCACCCAGGCGTGCAGCCGGGTCGCGCCGAGGGCGGCCAGCCGCTCCTCGGCGGTTCGGGCCAGCAGTGAGCCGGCGCCGCGTCCCGTGCGATCCGGTCGTACGTGGATGTTGAGGCTTCCCTGACCGGGCTCCGGGCTGTCGTGCACGAGGCTTACCTGCGCGGTGCCGATCGGCTCCCCGTCCTCCTCGGCCGGCAACGGCCGGTAGTGGGCGTCGGGGTGGGCCCGCTCCACGTCGTAGGCGATGGACTCGGGGGTGAAGAGGATGAACGGGAGGGCCTGTTGACGAATGCGCGCGAACCCCGCCGTGTCCACCGGGTCCCCGTGCCGCAGTTCGCGAACGATCACGGTCATGTGATCGCACGTTACGCGGGCGCCGCGGGCGGATGCCTCTCATTTTCGCGTGGGTACGGGACAATCTCCGCGTGACCCTGAAGATCCGCATCGCAGAGGGGGCCGCGCCGTACGAGCAGGTGCGCGCCCAGATTTCCGAGCAGGCCAGGTCCGGCGAGCTGCCGGTCGGCTACAAGCTGCCGACGGTACGGGGGCTGGCCGAGTCGCTGGGCCTCGCGGCCAACACCGTCGCCAAGGCCTACCGCGCCCTGGAGTCGGACGGGGTGATCGAGACGCGGGGCCGCAACGGCACGTTCGTGGCGGCCGCCGGGGACGCGGCGTCCCGCGAGGCCGCGTCGGCCGCGCAGGCCTACGCCGAGCGCGTCCACCGGCTCGGCCTGACCGAGGCGGCCGCACTGGACGCCGTACGAGACGCCCTGCGGGCCGCCTTCGACGACGCCTAGCCAGACGCCGCGCCGGACCGGTCGGCGCGGCGGCTACAGGTACAGCCCCGCGTCCGCGCCCTCGCGTTGGTCCGGGACCGATGTCGGGGTCGTCCCTCGGCGCAGGGCGTACAGCTCGGCCAGGGTCGCGCCCTCGCGGGAGACGCCTTCCTCGGTGCCCAGCCAGCCCACCGCCTCACGGCGGGTGAGCGCTCCGACCTCGATCCGGGCGAGGCAGCGGCCGGGGCGGACGACCGCGGGGTGGAGACGCTCCAGGTCCTCGTTGGTCGTGACGCCGACGAGGACGTTGCGGCCCTGGCCGAGCAGACCGTCGGTGAGGTTGAGGAGCCGCGACAGGGCCTGCCCCGCGGTGTGCTTCGCCTCGCCGCGGATCAGTTCGTCGCAGTCCTCCAGCAGGAGAAGCCGCCAGCGGCCCTTGCCGGTGCCGTCCTCCTCGCCGATCGCGATGTCCATCAGATAGCCGACGTCGGAGAAGAGCCGCTCGGGGTCCAGCACGCAGTCCACCTGGCACCAGTCGCGCCAGGAACGGGCCAGCGTGCGCAGGGCGGAGGTCTTTCCGGTGCCGGGCGGGCCGTGGAGCAGCAGCAGCCGGCCCGCGATGTCCTCCGGGGTCGTCTTCATCAGCCGGTCCATGGCGTCCGCCACCGGCGCCGTGTAGTTGGGGCGGACCTCCTCCCAGGTGCCGGCGGAGATCTGCCGCGTCGTGCGGTGCGGGCCCCGGCGCGGCGACACGTACCAGAAGCCCATCGTGACGTTCTCCGGCTGCGGTTCCGGCTCGTCCGCGGCGCCGTCCGTCGCCTGCTTCAGCACCTTCTCGGCGAGCTCGACGCTGGTCGCGGTCACGGTGACGTCGGCACCGCGGTTCCAGCGGGACACCAGCAGGGTCCAGCCGTCGCCCTCGGCGAGCGTCGCGCTGCGGTCGTCGTCACGGGCGGAACGCAGCACCCGGGCGCCCGGCGGGAGCAGGGTGGCCCCGGAGCGTACGCGGTCGATGTTCGCCGCGTGCGAGTGCGGCTGCTCGCCCGTCGCGAAGCGACCGAGGAACAGCGCGTCGACGACGTCCGACGGCGAGTCGCTGTCGTCGACGTTGAGCCTGATCGGCAGAGCGTCGTGTGGGTTCGCAGACATGCCGCCATGATCTGCCACGCGGGCGCCCCGTGCACCCGGTTTCCGTGGTGCGTCGCGTGTGTCGCGCTCGGTCCCGCTCTTCCGGTGTATCCCGTCCGTCCTGTCAGGGGGGCGCGGTGCGACACGGCGCGGCGCACGCGCACGGCCTCCCCGTCAGCGGGACTCAAGGGCAGGGCAAGGTCAACTCCGTTGTGAGAAAGGCAGGTTGGGGCTTTCGGGAGTTGACGACTTGGCCCGCTCTGTCATTAGGCCGACGTCCGACCGTCATGGACATGTAACGACAAATGTGATGAACGGGGGTATTCCGCCCGGTTGATACATAAGAGTCTTGGCATGGACACTTCCTGTCAACACGCGTAGCTGCTACCAAAGTTGTGGCAGAGATCCTGCTAAAGGGAGGTTCCATGAGACGTCCCAGATTTTCGGCATACGTGACCTCACTCCTCCTGGCCGCCGGCTTCGCCCTCACCGGGGCAGCGGCGGCACAGGCACAGACAGCGGCGGCCACCGGCTATGTGGCCCTAGGCGACTCCTATTCCTCAGGCGTCGGCGCGGGCAGCTACATCAGCTCCAGCGGCTCCTGCGACCGCAGCACGAAGGCGTACCCCTATCTCTGGAACGCCGCCCATTCACCGTCGTCGTTCAACTTCACCGCTTGCTCAGGCGCTCGTACGGGTGATGTCACGGCGAACCAGCTCGGCCCGCTCAGCTCCTCCACGGGCCTCGTCTCGATCACCATCGGCGGCAACGACGCCGGATTCTCCGACGTCATGACGACGTGCGTCCTCCAGTCCGAGAGCACCTGCCTCTCGCGCATCGCCACGGCGAAGGCGTACGTCGACTCCACGCTCCCCGGCAACCTCGACTCGGTCTACTCGGCGATCAGGGCGAAGGCACCGGCCGCCCATGTCGTCGTCCTCGGCTACCCCCGCTTCTACAAGCTCAACGGCAGCTGCCTGACCGGACTCTCGGAGACCGAGAGGTCCGCCATCAACGGCGCCGCCGACTACCTGGACAGCGCGATCGCCGTTCGTGCCGCCGCCCACGGCTTCACGTTCGCCGATGTACGCGGCACCTTCACCGGCCACGAGATCTGCTCCAGTGACGTCTGGCTGCACAGCCTGAACTGGCTGGACATCGGCGAGTCGTACCACCCGACCGCGGCCGGCCACTCCGGCGGCTACCTGCCGGCCTTCTCCGGAGCCGTCTGACCTCCGGGCCCCCACCCCGGAACCCTTCGAGAGAACACCGTCCCGGCGGGGAGGACGCCCGCCCCGCCGAGGACACCGCCCGCCCCGTCAGGGGGACGCGGATACCGATGCGGAGGCCCCGTCCGTCGGGGTCTCCGTCGCACAGGTGATGGTGAACGCGACGGAGTTCGAGGTCACCCGCACCGGACTGCGCACCTCCACGCCGATCGAGTTGGCGAACTCGCCGCTCGTGTCGTACGTCGTCGCCACCACCGTCTTCTGCTGGGTCCTGCCGCCGCCCGCGGGGAACGACAGCGTCTTCCAGCTCGGATCGGTCACCTCGCCGCTCTCCGTCACCCAGCGGTACTCGACATCCACCGGAACCCGGCCCACCGTGAACGTCGCCGTGAACGACGGCGCCTGCGCGCTCGACGGCGGACAGCCGCCCGTGTAATGGGTGTTGTGGCCCTCGACCGTCACCCGGACGGACTGCGCGGGCGGAGCGGTGGTCGAACTCCCGCCCGCGGGAGCGCTGCTGGAGGGACTCCCGCCGCCGGTCGCACCGGCCGTGGCGCTCTCGCTCGGACGGCCCCCCGAGGCCGTGCCCCCGTCGGTGGTGCCCGTGCCCCCGCTGCTGCTGCTCGCCCGCCCGGTGTTCCCGGCGTTCCCCTTGTGGTGATTCAGCAGGGCGTACGTCAGCCCGCCGAGGGCGAGTGCCAGCGCGACCAGACCCGCGATCAGGGCGACGGCGGCCCCCCGGTTGCGGTCGGGCCCCGCCGAGGGGGTGGCCGAGGGAACGGTCGCGGGAGCCGGACCGAACCCCTGGGGCGGTGTCGGGGAGGACGGCGCCGGCGGGCCGAACGCGCCGATCGTCGGCGCCTCGGACGAGCGGGTGACGGCCCCCAGGGGACGCGTGGGCGCCGTACCGCCCGCCGCGACCACACGCAGCTCGTGCTCAGCCGATTCGGCGGTCGTCCGCTCGGCCGGATCCTTGGCGAGCAGTCCCTCGATGACGGGGCCGAGCGGGCCCGCCCGGCGGGGTGCCGGCAGCGGTTCGTCGACGATCGCCCTCAGCGTGCTCAGCGGAGTGGGCTGCCGGAAGGGCGAGTTGCCCTCGACCGCCGCGTACAGAAGCACCCCTAGCGACCACAGGTCCGACTCGGGCCCTGGGGTGCGGCCCAACGCCCGCTCCGGCGCGAGGAATTCGGGTGAACCGATGACCTCGCCCGTCATGGTCAGGGCGGAACTGCCCTCGACCGTCGCGATGCCGAAGTCCGTCAGGACGACCCGTCCGTCGTTCGACATCAGCACGTTGCCCGGTTTGACGTCCCGGTGCAGGACCCCGGCCTCGTGCGCGGCGCGCAGCGCGGCGAGCACCTCGGCGCCGATGTGGGCGGCGCGCTGTGGATCGAGCGGCCCCTCGGCATCCAGCAGATCGGAGAGCGCGATGCCGCGAACCAGCTCCATCACGATCCAGGGCCGGCCGTCCTCGGTGGCCACGTCGTACACGGTCACCACATTGCGGTGGGAGATACGGGCGGCCGCCCACGCCTCCCGCTCCAGGCGCGCGTACATCCGCGCGACCTCGGAATCGGGAAGCCCGGCCGGGGCGCGGACCTCCTTCACGGCGACCTCGCGTTGCAGTACCTCGTCGCGGGCGCGCCACACCGTGCCCATGCCGCCCTCGCCCAGGGGCGAGAGCAGACGGTAGCGCCCCGCGATCACACGTTCACTGCCCGGAACTTCGGACACGTGCGTCCCCCATTCGCATCCGCGCGATTTCTCCCCAAAAGTAGCTCAGCCGAGGACGGATGCCGCCCCCTTGAGCACCAATCCGGCCCCGAGTGCCACGACGATCAGCGCCGATCCGAGGGGCGCGGTCCTGCGGACGAGGAGCACGAGGTGTCCCTCGGCCCACTGCCGGCGTCCGGCCAGGGCGCGGTTCATGCCGCTGCCGAGCTTGACGACGGCGAACCCGGCCGCGGTCAGGGTCAGGGCGAGACCGACGCCGTACGCGAGGACCAGAAGAAGGCCGAACCAGGCCTGTCCGAGCGCCGAGGCACCCACGAGGACGACGACCGCCGAAGGACTGGGCACCAGCCCGCCGGCGAAGCCGAGCAGGATCGTTCCGCGGACGGTGGGGGCGATCTCGTGCGTGTGGGTGAAGCCGCCATGGGTGTGTTCGAGGGCGGGGGAGTGGGGAGTGGTGCGGCCCGGGCGGTGGTCGTGGTCGTGCCCGTGGCCCTGTTCGTGCCCGTGCCCGTGGCTGTGGTCGTGCGGGTGCGGGTGCGGGTGGTCGTGGGTGTGGGGCCGGGTTGCCGTCGCGGTCACGGTGGGGGCGACGGTCGCGACGGACGCGGTGGCATGGGCCAGCACCAGGGGGCGCGCCGCGTCCGCGTGCTCGTGGTCGTGGTCGTGACCGTGGTCGTGGTCGCGACCGTGGTCGTGACCGTGCTCGTGTGGGTGCGGGAGGACGGGCGGGTGTTCGTGGTCGTGGGGGGTGCCCGGTCCGTGGTCGTGCGGGTGGTCGTCGTCGTGCGCCGGGGCCCGGTCCGGGCCGTGCTCGTGCGCGTGGTCGTGTCCGTGAGTCGAGGCATGGGCGTGGTCGTGCCGGTGGCCCGCGTCCCGCGGGTGCCCCTGCTCGTGCCTGTGCCCATGACTGTGGTCGTGGTCGTGGTGCCGGCCGTGTGCGTGGGCGGAGGGCCGGTTGCGCCAGGCCCGGCGCAGGAGGGTGACACCCGCCCCGGTGACGAGGACGCCGCTGGACACGCCCAGCCAGGCGATCACGGACGGGGCCGCGGCGGAGCCCGCCGTGACCAGCAGACCGAGGGCGACGACCCCGAGGGTGTGGGTGACGGTCACCGACGCGGCCAGCGGCAGCACGTCCTTGAACCGGGCCCGGCCCCCGCGCGCCGCGGCCGTCGCGGCCATCAGGGTCTTGCCGTGGCCGGGCGCGAGCGCGTGCAGGGCGCCCAGGCCGACGGCGATGACCAGGGCCAGCGCGGCGAAGCCGAAGGTGAGGTGATGCCGGGCCACCAGGTTGTTCAGGTACTGCGTCCAGCGGTCGGCGCCGCGGGGGAGCACGGAGGCGGCCGGGGCGTCGCGGTGCTCCTCGACGAGGGCCGGGCCGCCGGGGCGGATCCGCAGCGAGGCGGTGGCGGTGTCGGCGGGTGAGGAGAGCAGCGCCTTGGGATACCGGGTCAGCTCCGACGAGAGGGACGTCCGCGGTACGTCCGAGGAAGTGAGCGTCATCCGGTCACCGCGGGCGGTGATCTCGCGCCAGCCGGGGCCGTGGTCGGCGCCCGCGCTGTGGAAGCCCACGGTCACCGCGTGGTCGCGGGACAGCGGCGCCGTCAGCCGGCACTCCACGCGCAGCGTGTGGAGCCCCGCCTGCCCCGGCCGCAGCTGGGCCCGGCTCGTGCCCGCGGTGAGCGTCACCGCACGCCCGTCCACCGTGACCCTGCTGCCGTGCGCGGCGGTCGCGCACCGCTGCCGGGCCCACTCGGACATGCCGAGCCGCTTGATGTCCGGCTCCGCCTGGGTGGCGGGGATCTCGGCCAGGTCCTCGATGTGATCGACGCGCAACTGCCCGGGGGCGGCGACGAGACCGTCGTAGCGGTTGACGGTGAAGTTGCCCAGCGGATGCGCGCTCGCCGGCCCGGAGGGGCCCAGCACGAGCGCACAGGCCGCGGTCAGGACCGTGCCGCAGAGCGCGAGGAACCGGGGCGCCCTCACTTCGCCGCCTCCAGTGCCTTACGGGCCTGGCGGGCGCCCAGCGGGGAGAAGCCCGGGTTCAGGCCCAGGGCCGCCTTCAGCGCGGCGCGGCCCTTGGCGGCGTGTCCGGTGGCCCGCTCGATGACGCCGAGGTGGTAGAGGAAGGACGCGTTGTGATAGCCCGTCGCCGTGGCCTGACGCGCGTACGGCAGGGCCTCCGCGTCACGGCCCGACACGTGCAGGGCCCAGCCGAGCGCGTCCGCCGTGTGCACGGTGTGTCGACGGGCCCACTCGGCGCGGGCCGCGGCCAGCGCGGCCTTGTGGTCGCCGTGGTCGGCGGCGGCCAGCGCGGTGTCGAGGTCGGCGTTGACGCCGTAGGCGTGCGCGAGGGCGATCCAGGCGTTCACCAGCCTGTACTGGTCCCGGGCCTTCCGGGCATCGCCCGCCCCACCCCTGTCCTCATACAACTCGCCCATTTCGACGAGAGGTTGAGGCAGCGGATAGCGCTGTACGACCTGTTCCATCCCCTTGATCGCGGCCGCGCGGTCGCCGAGCGCGGCCTGGGTGCGGGCCCGGCCTTCCAGCGCGGGGAGATAGTTGTCGTCGGCGGCGAGCGCTCGCGCGTAGTAGGTGAGTGCCGAGTGGTAGTCGCCCTGGTTCCAGGCCAGTTGTCCCAGCGCGGAGGTCACGTACGAGATGTCTCCGCGGCTGGTCGCCGTGTCCAGCGCCTGCATCAGGACCCTGCGGGCGGTCTTCACGTCGCCGCGCAGCTCGTGGACGTAGGCGTACCGGGTGAAGACCGGGACACCCGGCCGCCGTGAGTCGGCCAGGTCGGCGGCCTTCGACGCCTCGTCGTAGCGGCCGAGTTCGACGAGTGCGTCGATACGGGAGCACAGGGCGCGTTCGCTGTAGGGGTTCTGCTTCAGGGCGAGGTCGGCGTACTTCAGCGCGCCGGCGAAGTCGTGCCGGGCCGCCGCGAGAGCGGCCCGTCCGGCGAGCGCGGGGTCGTAGCCGGGACGCAGCTTCAGGGACCGGTTGAGCGCCTCCTGCGCCTGGGGATAGCGCGAGGGGTCGCCCTTGGTGCGGGCCTGCTCGACATAGGCGAGACCGAGCGTCGCCCAGCCGCCGAAGTCCTTGGGCTGGGTGCGGAGATGGGTCTGGAGGGAGAGGATGCTCGCGTCGAGGTCGCCGCTCGCGAGGAGCTGCGGTGACACGCCGTTGGACACGGTCGCGACGGCCGGGGTCGTCGCTCCGTCCCTCAGGGCGCCGAGCACCACCGCCCCCGCCGTCATGGCGACGGCCAACGCGGCTGCGCAGAAGCCCAGTTGAGCGGCCCGCCAGCGGCGCTGCGACGGCGAGAGCCCCCGCTCGGCATCGACCCGCGGGCCGGCCCCATCCTCGGCGGGCGCGGCCTCCGCGGAGGGCACTGCGGATCCGGCCGCCGCGGTGTTCTCGTCGGGCGTGGCCCCCGCGGGGTTCTCCTCGGGCGTGGCCTCGTCGGCGTCCGGCGTCGCGTTGTCGTTCGTACGCGGGGACATGCCCTCTCCTCAAAGTCCTTGGCGAAACGGTCGTCGTGGGGGGTGGGGGGCGGCGCGGCCCGCACCGTGGGGGGTCGAATACTGCGTGCGGGCCGCGCCAGTCGGGGAGCGGGTCAGTAGGCCCGGTTGTACATCCGTCGGCGCCACCACAGCAGACCGGAGCCGATGAGCAGGATGCCGGCGGCACCCGCCGCGGCGGAGCCCGCGATCAGCACGGTGTCGGTCCCGCCGCCGGAGTTCGTCCCGGCGGGCTGGAGCGCGTCACCGAGCTGGCTGCGGACATCGGTCCCGCTGGTCGTGCCCTTGGCGAGCGCGCCGCGCGAACCCGAGGTCGGCTCGGCGACGTACGGGAACGACTTCTCGAAGCTCTTGTCGTTCTTGTCGACCGCGTCGCCCAAGTCGTTCTTGGAGCCGACCAGTTCACCCTCGACGACCTGGAGCGAGGCGTCGATCACGTCGTCCGTGAGCCGGCGCCCGTTCGGGAAGCCCGCGTTGTCGCCGTCGAGGACACCGAGCCGCTTGGGGTGCATGGCCGGCTTGATCGAGGTGTTGAGGCGCAGTTCCTCCGCCGGACGCACGTGCGGCGGCTGGTTGAGGCCCTTCACACCCTTCAGGAACACGTCGACCAGGTCGTTGCGGGGCTCGGCCGGAGCCTTGATCTTGTAGATCGACTCGATGAGCTTCGGCAGCTCGGGGTTGGTGACGTTCTTCAGGAACTGGGCGTCGTCCCAGGGCGCGGACGCGTTGAACTTGTCCTTGTCCTTCTGCGGGTTGACGACCTCGTTGACCAGCGGCATGCCGAGACGCGAGACCTGGCGGTAGCGGCCGCTCGCGTCCCTGCGCTGCGTGGTGGACCAGATGCCGACGATCGGCTGCCCGGCCGACTCGCGGATCATGTCGTTCGGGACCTGGAGGGCTATGGAGTTGACGTTGTAGCCCTTGAGGGTGTCCCGGCCGACCTCGCTCAGGTTGCCGCCGTACAGCAGGTCGAAGACGCGCAGGTCCAGGAAGAACGGGTCGTCGGCCTGGCCGGCGAACGTCGTAGAGCCGCCGGCGAGCTTGGACACCGCCTGGTGGCGCAGCTTGGCGTAGTCCGGCATCGAGGCCTTGCCGACGTTGGACGGAGCGACCGGGACATCGTCCGCGATCTTGGTCCGCGACACCAGCCGCTGCTTGTGCAACCGCAGCACGTCGATGTCGTACGTCTGCGTGATGTTCAGGTCGGGGTCGTCGAGGCTGCTGACCGGACCCGTGTTGTACAGGAACGTGTTGCCGTTCTTGCGATGCGTCTTGAAGGTGTAGCGGTAGATCAACTCACCTTGCGCGTCACCGTTGTTGTCGATGTGGATGTCGTACTGGGCATCGTCGGCGAACGTGTAGAAGTTCGGGCCGCCCGCGGGCTCCTCGAAGGGGATCCAGTTCGCCACGATCGTCGTCGTGTTCGGCTTGTCCGGGCTGACGAACGCGTACACGTCCGTGTTGTCGTACTGGGGAGTGCCCGAGATCAGCGGTGCCTCTCGGTGGCTGGAGGCGGAGGCCGCCCCCGGCGCCAGCGCCGTCGCACCGGCGGCCGCGAGCCCCCCGGCAGCCAGCGCACCGCATACGAGGGTCACGAGAGTCCTGCGACCCGCGCCGCTCCTGGAGATAGGTGTCATGCCGTCCGTCCTCTGTCCAACTTGCCTGACGCACGCCATTCGGAGCGGTCGCCGGGGTGGATTGGTCGAATCCCAAACGTCTTTACGGCGGTTGTCGCGGGTTGTTTCATCGGCGCCCCGGCTTCTTCGCCGGCGGTTCCCCGATCGGCCCGCCGGGGACGGGCGTGCGCTCCGGAGGTCGGAGGGGGGACGGACCGGTCGCGGAACACACGAACTGATCCCAGCCGGACACGCGTTTTCGGCTCGCCGATCCGTAACCCATCCAGAGACAGGTTCGCTGCGAAGACGTAGGGGAAAGGACGGGCCGTGCACGGCCGGAGAGGGGGACGGGTGGAGGCTGACGAACTACTGGTACTGGTGGCCGGAGGTGACCAGTACGCGTTCGAGGAGCTGTACGGACTGGTGTCCGGGCCGGTGTTCGGACTGGTGCGCCGCGTGGTGCGGGACCCGGCACAGTCGGAGGAGGTGTCGCAGGAGGTCCTGCTCGAACTCTGGCGCTCCGCACCGCGGTTCGACCCCCGGCGGGGGAGCGCCCTGTCCTGGATCCTCACGCTCGCGCACCGTCGTGCCGTGGACCGGGTGCGCAGCGCCCGCGCGGCCACCGAGCGCGAGCAGCGCGAGGGGCAGCGCAACCACCGTCCCGCGTTCGACCAGGTCGCCGAGGAGGTCGAGGCCGGGCTCGAACGCGAATGGGTCCGCCGTTGTCTGGACCGGCTCACCGCTCTCCAGCGGCAGTCCGTCACCCTCGCCTACTACGACGGCTACACCTACCGTGAGGTCGCCGAGCGGCTGTCCCTGCCGCTGGGCACCGTCAAGACCCGTATGCGCGACGGGCTCGCCCGCCTGCGCGACTGCCTGGGAGGGGTCGCGTGATCGTCGACGACCGCCTGCCGGGCCGTGATCCGCACGGAAGAGAGGGGGGTGCCGCATGAGCGTCCTCGACCGACTGCTGGGCCGCGATCTGCACTCCCTCGCCGCCCCCTACGCCCTCGACGCGCTGGAGAGCGAGGAGAGGCGCCGCTTCGAACGCCATCTGAAAGGCTGTGACCGCTGTGCCGAGGAGGTACGGACCTTGACCGAGGACGCGGTACGGCTCGCCTGGTCCACCGCCGCGGCCCCGCCGGCCGCGCTGCGCGAACGGGTGCTGGCCGCCGTACGGACGACCCCTCAGGAACCGGCCGCCGCCCGGGACCTGCCCCGCGCCCGGGGGTTCCAGCAGCCCACCCGCGCGCGTGCCCCGCGATTCCGTCCGCTGTTCGCACCGCTCGCCACCACCACGGCCGCCGCGGCCCTCGTCGTCGCGGCGCTCTTCGCGGTGCAGGCGACCCAGGCGCGCGACGATCTGAACCAGGAGCGTGCCCAGGCACGTGAGATCGCCCACGTCCTGTCGGCTCCGGACGCGCGGGCGACCGGTGAACGGGACGCGCGGGGCCAGGGAATCGGAGTAGTGGCCTCCGCGTCGCAGCGGCGCGCCGTCGTGACACTGAGCGGGCTCGGCACGCCCCCCGGCGGACGCGTCCATCAGCTGTGGCTCATGCGCCCCAAGGAGAAACCGCGTTCTCTCGGTCTCTTCACCGGCGACACGCCCCTCGTCGCCGACGGACTCGACCGGAACGCGACGTCACTCGCAGTGACGGTCGAGCCTCACGGGGGCTCAGAACAGCCCACTACCTCGCCCGTTGTCCAACTCGCCCTGGAAACGCTTGGATTCGGAGAGTGACCGTCAACCCCCTTGTGGGGAAGGTGAATCCTTTGTCCGAGATACACGCGCGCCACGAGGGGGCGATAGGGTTAGTCTGCCCGGGCCGGGTGGACTTGTACGGGTGGGGAGTGACATGGAACAGATAACAGTGCGCAGCAGGGCACGCGTCCCTGCGATCACGTGCGGGAGCAGCGCGACCAGTTCGCGCCTCGACCGACATCTCGCCGTGCTCGGCGGTCCCGCCATACCGCAGCGCGAGACGGTCGAGGCGACCTCGCTGATGCGTGAGCTCACGAACCGTGACCGCGCGCACGACAGCGGCTCCAGGGTCGCGCGCGTGCGGCGGGTCTCGCTGTTCGCGCCGCTCAGGCGGCTGCGCCGCTCGCTGTTCGGCGACCGTTGACCGGCTGTCGGCACCGGCCTTCTCGACCCGCGCTCCGGCGGCTCCACCGAACCGGCGCACCGCTGCTCCTCCGCGTCCGTCATCCCCACGGCGGGCAGCGGCGCCCGGTGATCACCACATCCGGAGCGCGGGTCACCACCTTCACCGAGCCCTGAGGGCTCAGCGCACCACCCCGTCCCGCCGCAGCTCGGCGACGTCCGTGTCCGTCATGCCCAGCGCCCGCAACACCACGCCCGTGTGTTCTCCGAGCCGCGGGACGGACCCCATGCGCGCCTCCTCCCCGCCCGGCAGCGTGATCGGGGGCAGCAGCGCCCGCAACGGCCCGGCCGGCGACCCCACCTCCCGCCAGCGGTTCCTGGCCGCGAGCTGAGGGTGTTCCGCCACCTCCGTCACATCCCGCAGCCGTGCGCAGGCGATGCCCGCGGCCTCCAGACGGGCCACCGCCTCGTCGGCGCCGAGGGCGCCGAGCGCCTTCCCCACCAGCGCGTCCACCGTCTCCCGGTTGGCCACCCGCGCCGCGTTCGTGGCGAAGCGCGGATCGTCCGCCGCCGCGGGACGCCCGACCACCTGCTGCGCGAGCCGCCGCCACTCCCGGTCGTTCTGCACCGACAGCAGGACGTGCCGGCCGTCAGCCGTCGAATAGACGTCGTAGGGAACGATGACGGCGTGGGCGAGGCCGGTGCGTTCCGGCGGGGTCCCGTCGTGCATCGCGTGGTGCAGCGGATGCCCCATCCACTCCGCGAGCGCGTCCAGCATCGACACCTCGACCGGGCCCCCGCGTCCGGTCGTGCCGCGCCGCACCAGCGCCGCGAGGACCCCCGAGAACGCGTACATGGCCGCCGCGATGTCCGCGGCCGGGATGCCGGCCTTTACCGGCTGCCCCGGCGTCCCGGTCACCGACACGAGCCCCGCCTCGCACTGGACGAGCATGTCGTACGCGCGCTTGCCGGAGTACGGCCCCGACGGCCCGTAGCCGGAGATGTCCACGGCGATCAGCCGGGGATGCTCGGCGCACAGCGTCGCCGCGTCCAGCCCGAGACGGGCCGCCGCGCCCTGGGCGAGGTTCTGCACGAACACGTCCGCCTCCGCGACGAGCCGGCGTACGACGTCGAGCCCGCGCGGGTCCTTGAGGTCCAGGGCGACGGACTCCTTGCCCCGGTTGCACCACACGAAATGCGAGGCCAGGCCCTTTGCCGCGGTGTCGTAGCCGCGGGCGAAGTCCCCGCCGTCGATCCGCTCGACCTTGACGACCCGGGCGCCGAGATCGGCGAGCTGCCGGGTCGCGAAGGGTGCGGCGACGGCTTGTTCGACGGCGACGACGGTGATGCCTTCGAGGGGCAGGGGCTCTGGCTGCATGCGATGGATCATGGACCCTGGACATACATTTGTCATGCACTGATTTCCCCGGAGCGGGCCGGCCGCCCCCGGTGCGGTGTGCCGACCAGCCTGGGTGCGGTGTGCCGACCGGCCTCTGCGAGGCGTGCCGACCGGCCTCGGTGAGGCCTGCCGACCGGCGCCGCTCGTCCTTCGTCGCCGGACAGGCGAGACGGTGCGGACCCGCCTAGATCAGCACGAACTGGCCCTCGGGGCCCTCCTCGTGGTGGTCGAGCACCGAGGCGGGGCGGCGGGCCGCGTCCGGGACGGGGAGCACCCCGGCCGTGCGCAGGTCCGCCCGGGTGATCGGTGATCTCGCCTCCAACGCGTCCTGCTGGGGCCGCAGTTCGGCGAGGAGCGCGAGCACCGTGATGAGTTCGAGGAGCTCGGAGGTCCACGCCTGCGGCCAGCCGGCGGGGCCGATCGCCTCCAGGGTGCCCGGCTCCGCCGCCCCGGTCCGCGCCGCGAACCACTGTTCCAGCACGCGCACACCGCCCACCTCGAAGTCCCAGGCCTCCGGCGGTACGGGTGAGATCCTGCCCTCGCCGAGGTGCAGGGACTCCTCGTCGCGGTCGTAGTACGGGTCGGTGAGGAAGGGGCCCGAAGCGGGCCGTGCCGCCTGGGGCGGCGTGGTCAGTGGCGCGCGCACATAGGGCCGCCGGCCGCCGGGGAGTTTGGGGCGCTCGCCGTCGCGCCGCATCAGCCGCAGCACGCGCCAGCCCAACTCGACGCCGTACGACCACACTTCGGGGTCGGCGGTGAGCGGGACCACGCAGCCGTCCCGGCCCCGCCGCGCGACCGCCATCGTCCAGGCGAGGACGTCGACGGGGTCGGGCGAGAGGCCGAGGCGGGAGCCCAGATGCTCCAACAGGCCCGGGGCCAGGTTCGGTTCACGGCCGCCGGGGCGTCGGTAGAGCGGACGGACCCGCCCGCCGCGCCCGGCGCTCAGCGGCAGCACGGACGCGGCCAGCAGGGCCGGACCGGAGGTCTCGGGCGCGGGCGTCTGCTCGACCGCGAACACCTGCTCCTCGCCCGCCACCCGCCACAGCTCGGGGCGGGCCGCGTCGATCAGCCGGTGATCGGGAATCAGCCACTGCTCGTCGAAGGGGGCGCTCAGCACCCGGACCGGCGGCGGACAGGGGTCCGACGCCCGCGCGAGACGGCCCGTCCCGCCGGACTGACCCGGCAGCTGGGCCACCGCGGAGTGCGTCGTGCGTGCCCGCGTCGGCCCGAACAGCGCCTCGCGGTCCGCCCCTTCGGCCCGTACGAGGGCGTCCCAGCGGGCCTTCAGGGAGGCGGCGTCGGGGGCCGCCGGCCACCTCCGGCCCAGCCTCGGCGGTGCGACGGACCACGGCATGAGGTCCGCGAGCAGCGGAGCGGCGTCGGGCGTCACGCTCGGCATCGTACGACGCGGGCGCCGCCCGCCGTCCCCGTACGCCATCGTCAGTGCGCGTCGAGGGTGACCGTGAACGAGAAGCGGTCGCCCCGGTAGTGGATGACCGCGACGTCCAGCGCCTGACCGTCCTTGCCGTGGATGACGCCCGTGTAGCGCAGGATCGGGCTGAGCAGCGGCACCTGGAGCAGCCGTGCCGTCTCCGGGTCCGCGAGCGTGGCCTCCACCGTGTCGGTGATCCGGCTGATGCCGACCCCGAGCACGTCCCGCAGCACCTTGGTCATCGGCCAGCGGATCAGATCCTCCCGGTCGATGCGGTCGGCCAGCTCCGGCCGCAGGTAGTTGCGCGCGTGGTTCGTCGGCTCGCCCGTCGTCTCGTCGCTGCGCAGCCGGTGGTACGTCGCCACCTCGTCCACATCCGGGAAGAATTCCGCCAGTTCGCCGAAGACGGGCGTCTTCCCCTGGTCCAGCAGTTCGGTCGTCATGCCCGACTGCTGGGCGACGATCGCGTCCACCGAGCCGAGCAGCCGCACGGGCGCGCCCCGCCGGGCGCTCGGCTCGATGAACGTGCCCCGCCGGCGGTGCCGGGTGATGAGTCCCTCGACCTCCAGCTCCTTGAGCGCCTGCCGCATGGTCAGCACACTCACCCCGTAGTGCCCCGCGAGCTGCTCCTCGGTGGGCAGGCGCAGGGGGTCCTGGGGGGTGCGGCCGAGTATGGAGGCACGCAGGGACTGCGACACCTGATACCACAGCGGCAGCTTGCGGTTCAGGACGATCGAATCGGGAGCGAAGGAGGTCACGAGGGTATCCGTACCGGTCGCGGGCGGGGAAGGCAACGGCCGGTGCTGCTCAGCCGGCCGGACGGAAGTGGCGCCCGAGCCCCTTCCACACCTCGTCGTAGCCGCGCTGGAGGTGCTCCGCCCCGGCCGCCTGGGCCGTCGCGGTGACCGGCCAGCGCGTCTCGAACATGAACGCCAGACCGTCGTCGATCTTCTGCGGCTTCAGCTCGGCGGCGCTGGCGCGCGCGAAGGTCTCCTCGTCCGGTCCGTGCGCCGACATCATGTTGTGCAGCGAGCCGCCGCCCGGGACGAAGCCCTCCGCCTTCGCGTCGTACGCGCCCTCGACGAGCCCCATGTACTCGCTCATCACGTTCCGGTGGAAGTACGGCGGCCGGAACGTGTCCTCGCCCACCAGCCAGCGCGGGGCGAACACGACGAAGTCGACACCGGCCAGACCCGGGGTGTCGGACGGCGAGGTGAGCACCGTGAAGATCGAGGGGTCCGGGTGGTCGTAGCTGATCGAGCCGATCACATTGAAGCGGTGCAGGTCGTAGACGTACGGCACATGGTTGCCGTGCCAGGCGACGACATCCAGCGGCGAGTGGTCGTACGTCGCGCGCCAGAGGTTGCCGCAGAACTTGTTCACCACCTCGACCGGGCCCTCGACGTCCTCGTAGGCGGCCACCGGAGCCAGGAAGTCACGGGCGTTGGCCAGGCCGTTGGCGCCGATCGGGCCGAGGTCGGGCAGCTGGAACGGCGCTCCGTAGTTCTCGCACACATAGCCCCGGGAGCCGGGGCCGCCCGCCGGGGACGGGTCGAGCAGCTCCACCCGGAAGCGCACCCCCCGAGGGATCAGCGCCACCCGGCCCGGCTCCACGTGCAGCAGCCCGAACTCGGTGCGCAGCAGCAGTCCGCCGCGCTCCGGGACGATGAGCAGCTCGCCGTCGGCGTCGCTGAACACCCGCTCCATCGAGGCGTTGGCGTGGTAGAGGTGCACCGCGATCCCGGTGCGCTGAGCGGCGTCGCCGTTGCCGCCGAGGGTCCACAGGCCCGCGAGGAAGTCCGTGCCGGCGGGGGGCTCCGGAAGGGGGTTCCAGCGCAGCCGGTTCGGGTCGGGCACGGTCTCCGTGAACGGCGCGGTCCGCAGCGTGCCGTTGTCGGTGCGGGTGAACGCGGGGTGCGCGGCCGAGGGCCGGATGCGGTACAGCCAGGAACGGCGGTTGGACGCCCTCGGCTCGGTGAACGCCGAGCCGCTCAACTGCTCCGCGTACAGGCCGAGCGGTGCCCGCTGCGGCGCGTTGCGGCCGTGCGGCAGGGCCCCCGGGACCGCCTCCGAGCTGTGTTCGTTGCCGAATCCGGAGAGGTAGGCCAGCCCCTCGGCCGTCTTCCTCGCGTCCCCGCTCATGATCGCTCCCTCGCGCCTGATTCCTATGCATCACCGTAGGATTCCGGGCCGCCCCGCGCAAGAGGCCGCAGCGGGCGCGGCGAGGGTTGGCCGGATTTGCCAGGGGACTAGTCCCTGAGGCCGTGCTGGCGGTCCAAGAACCCGACTCCAGGGGGATCCGGCCATGAGGGGGCTTGTTCTACGCTCCCGGACATGCGCTGGACATGTGGACTGCTCGCCGCGCTCGCGGTCTGCGCCCTGCTCGGCGGAGCCACGGGGTGCGGCGCCGGTGACGCGCGCGAGCGGGGGACCACCGTCTCGGCCTCGCCCGTGGGCTCCCTGCTCGACGGGATGGACGAGGACGGACGGCTCTATCGGGAGGTGGGCAGGAAAGGGGCGCCCGAGGTCGCGATCGAGATCCAGCCGGACTCCGACGACGGCTGGGACGTACGGCTGACCGTCCGCAACTTCCGTTTCTCGCCCGCGGGTTCGCGGCCCGTCCCGGTCGCCGGGCGTGGGGTCGCCCGGCTCTATGTCGACGGCCGCGCCGTCGCCCGGCTGCGCACGGCCGAGTACCGCCTGGCCGGCCGGCTGGTCCCGCGCGGCACCCATCACCTCACCGCACGGCTGTACGCCGACGACGGCACCGTGTGGGCCGTCCACGGCAAGCCCGTCGAGAGCACGGCCGACATCACGGCCTCGGGCTCCGCCGGGCAGGGCTGACACCGGCGACCTCGCGGGAGGCGGTCGCGGGGCAGGCGCGTGGTCACGGCACGGACCCGCCCGCCGGAAATGAGTGGTCACGGCACGCAGCCCCGTACTGATGGGCGAGGTTCACCGGACCCCGGCGGAAAGGCATCATGAAGAGCGTGCCCCATGCGACCTCGCTCCGCAGAGCGCCCGTACAGCGGCGTAGTGCGGAACGACTGACCAGAATCCTCGACGCGTGTGCCGACCTCCTCGACGAGGTGGGCTACGACGGGCTGAGCACGCGGGCCGTGGCCCAGCGGGCCGGTGTGCCCATCGGTTCCGTCTACCGCTTCTTCGGCAACAAGCGGGCCATGGCCGACGCGCTCGCCCAGCGCAACCTGGAGCTCTACACCGAGCGCGTCACCCGGAGCCTGCGCGAGGCGGACGGGGGAGGCTGGCGGGCCGCGATGGACGCGGTGCTCGACGAGTACCTCGCCATGAAGCGCACCGCGCCCGGCTTCTCCCTGGTCGACTTCGGCAACCAGATTCCCGTCGGCGCCCGGTACGCCGAGCCCAACACCCGGGTCGCCGACCGCCTCACCGACCTGCTCTCCGGCTATCTCGACCGGGAGCCGGACGACGCACTGCGCCGCTGCTTCCTGGTCGCCGTGGAGAGCGCCGACACCCTGGTCCACCTCGCCTTCCGCGTCGATCCCGAGGGGGACGCGGGAATCATCGAGGAGACACGCGAACTGCTGCGGGCGTACCTGGCCCGGGTTCTCGACTAGCAGGGCTCCGCCGCGGGCGCCCCGGCCGTCCGCTCCCGGGAGCCGTTGCCGTCCGCGCGCGGAAATCCGACGGGACCAGCGCATGCCCTCCCCGTCATGCGTACCGGTCGGTATGCTCGCTCGCGTCCCTGTGCGCCCAAGTCACCGCCCCTCCGGGAGGACCCGTGTCCCGAACCTCCGGCACCACCCCCGACTCCCGAACCGCGCTGCGCGTCTGCCCCCTGTGCGAAGCCACCTGCGGGCTGACGCTGACCATCGAGGGCACCCGGGTGACCGGCGCCCGCGGTGACCGCGACGACGTGTTCAGCAAGGGCTTCATCTGCCCCAAGGGCGCCTCCTTCGGCGCCGCCGACAGCGACCCCGACCGCCTGGGCGGCCCCCTCGTCCGCGAGAACGGCGTGCTGCGCGAGGCCACCTGGGAGGAGGCCTTCGACGCGGTGGCCGCCGGACTGCGCCCGGTCGTGGAGCGGTACGGGCCGCACGCCCTCGGAGTCGTCCTCGGCAACCCGAACGTGCACACCATGGCCGGCGCCCTCTATCCCACCGTCCTGCTCGGCGCCCTGCGCACGCACAGCGTCTTCTCCGCCTCCACGCTCGACCAGATGCCCAAGCACGTGTCGAGCGGCCTGCTGTTCGGCGACGCCAACGCGATCCCCGTCCCGGACCTGGACCACACCGACCACCTGCTGCTGATCGGCGCCAACCCGCTGGAGTCCAACGGGAGTCTGTGCACCGCCCCCGACTTCCCCGGCAGGCTCCGGGCGCTGCGGGCCCGCGGCGGCACGCTCACCGTCATCGACCCGCGCCGCACCCGCACCGCCAAGCTCGCCGACCGCCATGTGGCCATCCGCCCCGGCACCGACGCCATGCTGCTCGCGGCGATGGCGTACGTCCTGTTCGAGGAGAAGCTCGTCGACCTCGGCGCACTCGCCCCGCACGTCCAGGGGGTCGACGAACTCCCCGACGCGCTGCGGGACTTCACCCCCGAGGCGGCGGGCGCGGCCTGCGACGTGGACGCCGGTACCATCAGGGAGCTGGCGCGCGAGCTGGCCGCCGCGCCGACCGCCGCCGTCTACGGCCGCATCGGCAGCTGCACCGTTCCGCACGGCACCCTGGCCAGCTGGCTGGTGGACGTCCTCAACATCCTCACCGGCAACCTCGACCGGCCCGGCGGCGCGCTCTTCCCGACGGCCGCCACCGACCGGACCCCCCGTCCGCCCGGTCCCGGGCGCGGCTTCGCCCTCGGCCGCTGGCACAGCCGGGTGAGCCGGCACCCGGAGGCCAAGGGCGAACTGCCCCTGGCCGCACTGGCGGAGGAGATAGACACCCCGACCGGGGACGACAGCCCGATCCGCGCCGTCATCGTCGTCGCCGCCAACCCCGTCCTGTCCGCGCCCGACGGCCTGCGTCTCGACAAGGCCCTCGAATCACTGGACTTCATGGTCAGCGTCGACCCCTATCTGAACGAGACCTCGCGCCACGCCCACGTCGTGCTGCCCCCGCCCCCGCCCTCCCGCGGCGCGCACCACGACTTCGCCTTCAACACCCTCGCCGTCCGCAACCAGGTCCGCTACAACCGCCCCGCCGTCCCCCTGGAGGAGGGCCGGATGGCGGAGACCGAGATCCTCGCCCGGCTCGTCCTGGCCGCGACCGGCATGCACGGCGCCGAACCGTCCGCCGTGGACGCGATGGTCGTCGAGGGCACCCTCGGCAAGGCGGTCCGGGACTCCGCCTCGCCGGTGCTCGGGCGCGACCCGGGGGAACTCGCCGCCGCCCTCACCGGCGAGAACGGCCCCGAGCGCCGGCTCGACATGATGCTGCGCCTCGGCCCGTACGGCGACGGCTTCGGCGCGCGTCCCGACGGCCTGACCCTGGACAGGCTGCTGGAGCACCCGCACGGCATCGATCTCGGGCCGCTCGCCTCCTGCCTGCCGCGCCGGCTGAGGACCCGCAGCGGGAAGATCGAGCTGCTGCCCGCGCCGATCGCGGGCGACCTGCCCCGTCTGCGCGACGCGCTGCGCGAGCGCCCGGCGGCGATCGTCCTGGTCGGCCGCCGTCACCTGCGTTCCAACAACAGCTGGATGCACAACGTTCCCGCGCTGACCGGTGGTTCCAACCGCTGCACCCTGCACATCCACCCCGAGGACGCCGCCCGGCTCGGGCTCGCGGACGGGGCGGCCGTGCGCGTGAAGGGCGCCGGGGGAGAGGTGACCGCCCCGGTGGAGTTCACCGACACCGTCCGGCGCGGAGTGGTGAGCCTTCCGCACGGCTGGGGGCACGACCGTCCCGGCACCCGGATGAGCCACGCCGCCCTGGACCCCGGGGTCAACGTCAACCAGCTCCTCGACGGCTCGCTGCTCGACCCGCTGTCCGGGACGGCGGTCCTCAACGGAGTGCCGGTGGAGCTGACGGCCTGCCCGTCGGCCTGAAGGCGTTGTTGCGCCGGACGGGCGGTCCCTGGCGGGGGACCGGGCGCAGTTGCGCCCCTTCGTGGATCTTCTGTGAGAACTAGTCAGATGACCGGAGATTTGTATGAAAATCATCTGACTCGGAGGAGTCCCGCATGTCCACCTCGTCCCACCTCGCGCCACGTCGCGGCGCCGGCGCACTCGCCGCCCTCGCGGTCGCGGGCACCGCCCTCCTCGGCGCCCCGGCCGCCGTCGCCGCCCCCGGCGACAACGGTGACGTCAAGGTCCACGACGCGAACACCCCGTTCGACGATCAGCGGGACGATCCGAAGGTCTGCCACTTCTATCTGGACGGATTCGCCTTCGACGGCGGACAGCGGATCGCCTGGTCGGTCGCGACCCAGCCACAGATCGCGGGCGGCGCCACCCTCGCGGGCACGCTGTTCACGTCCGCGACCGGACGCGGCCGGACCGGCGACCTGACGCTGCCCGACGGCCAGTACAAGCTGACCTGGAACCTCCAGGGCGAGAACGGCGCGGGCAAGACCAAGGTCTTCAAGGTCGACTGCCCGGTCAGCGCCCCGACCCCGTCGCCGTCCACGACCGGCGGGCCGAGCACGGCGCCCGGTCAGCAGAACGGTCCGGGCGGCCGGGGCGGCGCACCCGGTCCGAGCCGGACGGGTGCCCCCGGCGCTCCCGGCGGACAGCAGGGCGGCCCCGGGCAGCAGGGTGCCCCCGGTCGGCAGGGTGGCCCCGTCGGCCCCAACGGAGGGCCTCCGGCGGGTGGCGGCGGTCTCGCCCACGCGCGGGACTTCTCCCCGGTGGCCGGTGCGGCGGCCGCGGGTCTCGTGGTGGCCGGGGGAGTCGTGTTCCTGCGGCTGCGCCGACGCAGCAATGGCGCCGCGTAGACGACGGAGGCCCTGGTACCGGACGCGCGCCTACCGCCTGACGAGGACCCTGACGGTCACCGTCGCACTGGTGGTGGGCGGCGTCTGGTGGGCGGGGGACGACGAGCCCGCCGGGACGGTGGCGTCCGGCGCCGTACGCGACGACGGTGCCGCCTCCCGGGCCCCGGCCGGGCACGCGGCGGACGCCCGCCCCGGCGGCGCGGCGCACGGCCCGCGGCACCCGTCCCCGGCCGCCGTCCGGCCGGCCCGGACCGCGCCCCCGCCCGCCCCGCTGCCCCGCTCCCGGGCCACCTCCCTGCGCATCCCCTCCCTGGGCGTCGACGCCCCGGTCATCGGCCTCCGGCTGGACCGGGGGCGCCGGCTCACCGCCCCGCCCGTGGACGACCCGAAACCCGTCGGCTGGTACACCGAAGGACCCACGCCGGGCGAACGCGGCACGGCGATCGTCGTCGGCCATCGCGACACCCGGACGGGACCCGCCGTCTTCGCCCCGCTCGAACGGATCCGTACCGGCGCACGCGTCGAGGCGCGGCGCGTGGACGGACGGACCGCCGTCTACACGGTCTACGCGGTACGCACGTACGCGAAGGCCCACTTCCCCGACCAGGAGGTGTACGGGGACCGGGGGCGCCCCGAACTCCGGCTGATCACCTGCGGCGGCGCCTACGACCACAGCACCGGCTACGCGGCCAACGTCATCGCCTTCGCCCACCTCACGCAGATCGGCGGGCGCGCCGGCGCCCACTGAGACGAACGGCCGGAGGGCGGACCGGGCGCCGGGCCGGAACGCCCGGCACCCGGCCCCGCCCCGACCGGTATCCGATCGTCCGTTTCCGCCCGTACCGAACCCGGCCGTCCGATACCGCCCCGTGTCTTCCCCCGGACGTGCGCGGTCCGTTAGCTTCCGTGACTCAAGGTCCCGTACGACCCGTGCGGGACGACCGGCCGCGGAGCACCAGCGCCTTGCACGCCCCCGGGGGCACCTGTCATGACACGCGCCATCTCCCTGCACCACGTCAGCAAGTCGTACGCCCGCGGGCCCCGCGCGGTGGAACGGTTCTCGCTGGACATCCGGCCCGGCGAGTTCCTGGTCCTGCTCGGCCCCTCGGGCTGCGGCAAGTCGACCGTGCTGAGGATGATCGCGGGACTGGAGGAGGTCTCCGAGGGGGAGGTGCACCTGGACGGGGAGTACTCCAACGACCTGCCGCCCTCCGAGCGGAACATGGCGATGGTGTTCCAGAACTTCGCCCTTTACCCGAGCATGACCAGCCGTGACAACATCGGCTTCCCGCTGCGCATCGAGGCGCCCGGCGAGGACCCCCGGGCCCGGGTCGACGCCACCGCCCGGATGCTCGGCATCCAGGACCTCCTCGACCGCTTCCCCAACCAGCTCTCCGGCGGCGAGCGGCAGCGCGTCGCGATGGGCCGGGCGATAGCGCGCCACCCCTCCGCCTTCCTGATGGACGAACCGCTCTCCAACCTCGACGCCAAACTCCGCAACCATCTGCGGGCCGAGATCTCCAAGCTGACCAGGGACCTGGGCGCCACCACGGTCTACGTCACCCACGACCAGGCCGAGGCCATGTCGCTCGGCGACCGGGTCGCCGTCATGCGCGGCGGAGTCCTCCAGCAACTGGGCACGCCCCGCACGGTCTACGCGCTGCCCGCGAACGTCTTCGTCGCGGCCTTCATCGGCACCCCGCGGATCAACCTGCTGCGCGGAGTCGTCCGGGCCCCGCTCGACGGCGCCATGACCATCAGCCTCGGCAAGCAGTTCCTGCGGCTGCCCGAACCGCTCTGCCTCGACCACCAGTTGCTCCGCGTGCAGCAGGGCCGCGAGGTGATCGTCGGACTGCGCTCCGAGGCCGTACGGCTCGCCCGGCCGTCCGAGGCCAGGCCGGGCGAGGTGGCGATCACCGGCCTGGTCGAGCACGTCGAGTTCCAGGGGCACGAGGTCCTCGTCCACTTCAACACCGGTTCACGGCCCGCCCTCGTACCCGAGCTGGAGTCCCCGCGCCCGACCCGGCCGACGCGCCGGCGGCGCCGCGAGGGCGGCACCGTCCTCGACCGGCTGCGGGGCCGCGCCGGGACCCTGCGGGCCGGACCGGTCGTCGTCCTCGACCATCCCGCGGACGGCGAGGCCGATCACCTCGGGGCCACGCCACCGGAGGGCAGGCTGCCCGGCGATCTCGTCGTGCGCACCACCCCCGACATCGAACTGCGCCACGGCATGCAGATCCCGCTCCTGGTGGATCTCGCCCATCTGTTCGTCTTCGACCGCAGCGGCGAACGCATCTGTCCGGCACCTGAACGGCTGCCCGACCTGGACGAGTGACGGCCCGGGGCACGCCCGGGGCACGGGCCTGCGCGGGGTGACGGGCCGCGCCGTACGGCAGGTCACCCTGGCGCCGCAAAACTATCATCGCTAGTTTAGGTCCCGGACGACGTCGCCCCGCCCGGGAGGAACACGATGCAGGCACATGACGGCATGTACATCGACGGGGCATGGCGCCCCGCCGCCGGAGGGGACACGATCGAGGTCGTGAACCCGGCCGACGAGCGGGTGATCGGCCATGTCCCGGCGGGCACGGCCCTGGACGTCGACACCGCCGTACGCGCCGCGCGCGCCGCGTTCCCCGGCTGGGCCGCCACCCCGCCCGCCGAGCGGGCCGCCCGACTCGCCGCCCTCAGGGACGTCCTGGCCGCCCGCGCGGACGAGATCGCCGAGACCGTCACCGCCGAGCTCGGAGCGCCGCTCGCGTTCTCCCGGGCCGTGCACGCGGGCGTCCCGGTGCTGGTCGCCGGCTCGTACGCCGAGCTGGCGGCGACGTACGCCTTCGAGGAGAAGGTCGGCAACTCGACCGTCCACCAGGAGCCCGTCGGCGTCGTCGGCGCGATCACTCCCTGGAACTACCCGCTCCACCAGATCGTCGCGAAGGTGGCCGCCGCGCTCGCGGCCGGCTGCACGGTGGTGCTGAAGCCCGCCGAGGACACCCCGCTCACCGCCCAGCTCTTCGCCGAGGCCGTGGCCGAGGCGGGTATCCCGGCCGGTGTCTTCAACCTGGTCACGGGCCTCGGCCCGGTCGCGGGCCAGGCGCTCGCCGAGCACCCGGACGTCGACCTCGTCTCCTTCACCGGTTCCACCGCCGTCGGCCGGCGCATCGGCGCCGTCGCGGGCGCCGCGGTCAAGCGCGTCGCCCTCGAACTCGGCGGGAAGTCCGCCAACGTCATCCTGCCGAGCGCCGACCTCGCCAAGGCCGTCAACGTCGGCGTCGCCAACGTGATGTCCAACTCCGGCCAGACGTGCAGCGCCTGGACCCGCATGCTGGTCCCCGCCGACCGCTACGACGAGGCGGTCGAACTGGCCGCGGCCGCCGCCGAGAAGTACGGCGACCGCATCGGCCCCGTCGTCAACGCCAAGCAGCGGGACCGGGTGCGCGGTTACATCGAGAAGGGCGTCGCCGAGGGTGCTCGGCTCGTCGCGGGCGGCCCCGAATCCCCGCGCGAGCAGGGCTACTTCATCGCTCCCACCGTCTTCGCCGACGTCACCGAGCAGATGACGATCGCGCAGGAGGAGATCTTCGGCCCGGTCCTGTCCATCCTGCGCTACGAGGACGAGGAGGAGGCCCTGCGGATCGCCAACGGCACCGTGTACGGGCTGGCGGGCGCGGTGTGGGCGGGAGAAGAGTCCGAGGCGGTCGCCTTCGCGCGGCGGCTCGACACCGGCCAGGTCGACATCAACGGGGGACGCTTCAACCCCCGGGCCCCCTTCGGGGGTTACAAGCAGTCCGGCGTGGGGCGCGAGCTCGGCTCCCACGGCCTGTCCGAGTACCTCCAGACCAAGTCCCTCCAGTTCTAGGAGCGTTCACGTGGTTCGCGCCGCCGTCCTTCCCGCCGTGGGTGCCCCGCTGGAGATCACCGAGATCGAACTCCCCGATCCCGGCCCCGGCCAGGTCCGGGTGAGACTCGCCGCCGCCGGGGTCTGCCACTCCGACCTGTCCCTGACCGACGGCACCATGCGCGTGCCGGTGCCCGCCGTGCTCGGCCACGAGGGCGCCGGCACCGTCGTCGCCGTCGGCGAGGGTGTCACGCAGGTCGCCCCCGGCTCCGGGGTCGTCCTCAACTGGGCTCCCTCCTGCGGGAGTTGTCACGCCTGCTCGCTGGGCGAGGTGTGGCTGTGCGCGAACGCGCTCACCGGCGCCGCAACCGTGTACGCCCGCCGTGCCTCCGACGGGAGCGATCTGCACCCCGGTCTGAACGTCGCCGCGTTCGCGGAGGAGACGGTGGTGCCGGTGTCCTGCGTCCTGCCCGCCCCGGAGGGCATCCCGCTCACCGAGGCCGCCCTGCTCGGCTGCGCCGTCCTCACCGGCTACGGCGCCGTCCACCACTCAGCCCGGGTCCAGCCGGGCGAGACCGTCGCCGTGTTCGGGGCCGGCGGGGTCGGGCTCGCCGCCCTCCAGGCCGCCCGGATCGCGGGTGCCTCGACGATCGTCGCGGTCGACGTCTCGCCGGAGAAGGAGCGGCTCGCCCGTGAGGCCGGGGCCACCGACTACGTCGTCGCCTCCGGCACCACCGCCCGTGAGATCCGCGCCCTGACCGGCGGCCACGGCGTCGACGTCGCCGTCGAGTGCGTCGGCCGCGCCGTGACCATCCGCACCGCCTGGGAGTCGACCCGGCGCGGCGGCCGTACCACCGTGGTCGGCATCGGCGGCAAGGACCAGCAGGTCACGTTCAACGCCCTGGAGATCTTCCACTGGGGCAGGACCCTCGCGGGCTGTGTGTACGGCGACTCCGACCCGGCGCGCGATCTCCCGGTGCTGGCGGAGCACGTCCGCGCGGGCCGCCTCGACCTCGGCGGCCTGGTCACCGACCGCATCGCCCTGGACGGCATCCCGGCGGCCTTCGACAACATGATCGCGGGCAAGGGGGGCCGGGCCCTGGTGATCTTCTAGGGCCCGCCCGACCGTCCCCGTCCGCCCGGCGACACTCCGGGCGACGACACGCAGGGGCCGGACAGGCGCGGGCCCCGCCCGGCCGCCGGGCCGCCCCGGAAGGGCGCGGCAGTCCGTGAGGCGGACCGGAGTCAGGCCCGTTCGGTCCCGCTTCCCGACTCCGCGCCCGGCGCGGGCCCCGAAACGCCGGCCGAAGCCGCGTCCGTGCCGGGTGCGGGGGCCGCTCCCGGCACGGAGGCCGACCAGGAGGGCGCACCGGGGAAGGCGGCGGCCGGCCCGGCGGCGGTTGCGGGAACGGCGGCGCCCGGTCCGGCGGCGGTTGCGGGAACGGCGGTCGCACCGGGCACGGGCTGCTTCGCCGGGGCCGCTTCCCGGCGCGGCCGGGAGCGCGACACCGCCACGCCCGCGAGACACAGCACCCCGCCCGCCAGCGTCAGGATCCCCGGGACCTCGTCGAGGAAGAGCCAGGACATCAGCACCACCAGGGCGGGCACCGCGTACGTCGTCGCGCCCATGCGGCTCGCACTGGTCCGGGACAGGGCGTACGCCCAGGTCGTGAAGGCCAGCGCGGTCGGGAAGACGCCCAGATAGACCATGTCGAGCGTCGCGGAGACCGGGGCGGCGGCCGCGTCCCGGACGAGCTGTCCCGCGAACGGCAGACACACCACGGCCCCGACGAGAGCGCCGAACGTCGTCACCTGGAGCACGCTCGCCCGCCCGAGCGCCGGCTTCTGCGCGACCACCCCCGCGGCGTACGCGATCGCGGCGAGCAGGCACAGGACGACCCCGAGCATCGAGGAACCCCCGCCGCCGGACATCGACAGCCCCACCGCGACCGCGCCCGCGAACGACACCGCCATGCCGGCCAGCAGCCGCGGCGGCATCGCGTCCCCCAGCAGCCGGGCGCCGAGCAGGGCGATCAGGATCGGGCCGATGTTCACCACCAGCGCCGCCGTACCGGCGTCCACCTGCTGCTCGCCCCAGTTCAGGGCGACCATGTAGAAGCCGAACCACAGGACCCCGGATATCGCGATGCCGCGCCAGGCGGCGCGCGGCGGCAGCCCCTCACCCCGTACGACGCACACGGCACCGAGCACCAGGGCGCCGGCCAGCAGCCGCCCGAGCGCCAGCGCGCCGGGCGAGTACGCGGCGCCCGCGCTGCGGATCGCGACGAAGGCGGAGGCCCACAGCCCGACGGTGACGGTCGCGGCACAGGCGGCGAGCAACCCCGCACGTCGGCCGGGCGGTGTGAGGGGAGAGGTGTTCATCATGCTTCCGAGGCTAAGCGGGCCGCTCCCGCCGGGCGCGCGGATTTCGGACGGGGAGCTGGCTGTGCGACCGAGCCCGCCGCCGCGCCGGGACCGTCCCACTCAGGCGTCCCGCACCAGCCCCGCGTACTGCACCGCGAGGCCGTCCAGCAGTGCGCGCAGGCCCGTCTCGAAGGCCCGCTCGTCGATCTTGTCCTGCCGGTCGGCGAGGAGGTGCGCCTGTCCCAGATGGGGATAGTCGGCCGGGTCGTACGCGCTCTCGTCGTCCACGAAGCCCCCGGCGAAGGAACCCAGCGCGGACCCCATGACGAAGTACCGCATCAGCGCCCCGATCGAGGTGGCCTGGGACGGCGGCCAGCCGGCGCGGACCATGGCGCCGAAGACGGCGTCGGCCAGCCGCAGCCCGGCCGGTCTGCGGCCCGGCCCGCGCGCGAGGACCGGGACGATGTTCGGGTGGTCGCGCAGGGCGGCGCGGTAGGAGACGGCCCAGTCGTGCAGCGCGGTCCGCCAGTCGCGGCCGTCCTCGAACATCGACAGCTCGACCTGGGCGCTCACCGAGTCCGCGACCGCCTCCAGGATCTGGTCCTTGGTGCGGAAGTGGTTGTACAGGGAGGGCCCGCTCACCCCCAGTTCGGCCGCGAGCCGGCGCGTCGAGACGGCCGCCAGGCCCTCGGCGTCCACCAGCGCCCGTGCCGTCGCGACGATGCGGTCGGTGCTCAGGAGGGGCTTGCGCGGTCGGGCCATGGCGCACATAGTAGGGCTGCACCATGAAACTAGCAGTGCTAATTTAAATGTACGGCTTTCAAAGTCCGCCAACTGTGGGGTGACCCGGCATGAACCTCGGGCTCAGCGATGAGCAGACCGCCGTCCGGCAGCTCGCCAGGGACTTCGTGGACCGCGAGATCGCCCCGCACGTGGTCGCGTGGGACCGCGCGGAGGACGTCGACCGGTCGATCGTGAAGAAGCTCGGCGAGGTCGGCTTCCTCGGCCTGACCATCGACGAGGAGTACGGCGGCAGCGGCGGCGACCACCTCGCGTACTGCCTGGTCACCGAGGAACTCGGGCGCGGGGACTCCTCGGTGCGCGGGATCGTCTCCGTCTCGCTCGGACTCGTCGCCAAGACGATCGCGCACTGGGGGAGCGAGGAGCAGAAGCGCCGGTGGCTGCCGGGGCTGACCGCCGGCGAGCAGGTCGGCTGCTTCGGCCTCACCGAGCCCGGCACCGGCTCCGACGCGGGAGCGCTCTCGACCCGGGCCGTGCGCGACGGCGACGACTACGTCATCAACGGCAGCAAGATGTTCATCACGAACGGCACCTGGGCCGATGTCGTGCTGCTCTTCGCCCGCTCCACCGACGCCCCGGGCCACAAGGGCGTCTCCGCCTTCCTCGTGCCCACCGACACCCCCGGTCTGACCCGCCGCGCCATCCACGGCAAGCTCGGGCTGCGCGGCCAGGCCACCGCCGAACTCGCCCTCGCGGACGTGCGCGTACCGGCGAGCGCGATGATGGGGCCCGAGGGCAAGGGCTTCGCGGTGGCCATGTCGGCGCTCGCGAAGGGCCGGATGTCGGTGGCCGCCGGCTGTGTCGGCATCGCCCAGGCCGCCCTGGACGCGGCGGTGACGTACGCGACCCAGCGGGAGCAGTTCGGGAAGACGATCGCGCACCACCAGCTCGTCCAGGAACTGATCAGCGACATCGCCGTCGACGTGGACGCGGCGCGGCTGCTGACCTGGCGGGTGGCCGACCTCATCGACCGCGGGCTGCCGTTCGCGACCGAGTCCTCCAAGGCCAAGCTCTTCGCCTCCGAGGCCGCGGTGCGCGCGGCGAACAACGCCCTCCAGGTCTACGGCGGTTACGGCTACATCGACGAGTACCCGGTCGGCAAGCTGCTGCGCGACGCCCGGGTCATGACCCTCTACGAAGGCACCAGCCAGATACAGAAACTGGTCATCGGACGCGCTCTGACGGGCGTCTCGGCGTTCTGACGCTGAGTACGTCCCTGAGTACGACGGCGGATGTGGCGCGGGCCACGTCCGCCGATCCTGGTCCCATGACCGAGACACCCGTCAAGCAGCAGAACACGGCCGCCTTCTACGGCCAGGCCGTGGCCTCCTTCTCCGTCGCCATGGCCGCCACCGCGATCGGCATCTTCAAGCTCCGGGCCGACGCTTGGGTGCGCGGCTTCCTGGCCGTCGCCGTCCTCTATCTGGTGACGTCCGCCTTCACGCTGGCCAAGGTGATCCGCGACCGCCAGGACGGCGGCCGGTCCGGCGGCCGGGTGTACGACCCGTTCGAGAAGCTCTGAGGGTCCCGCGGCCGCCGAGATCCGGCCCGAGGGCGCTAAGCGATCGCTCAGGTTCGGGGGTATGGTGTTCACCCTGTCAGTCGAGAAGGGGCGAACAGCGATGAGTACGGCGCAGGAGACGCCCGGCGGCGAGATGCAGCCGTGGGCCGAGGTCACCCCGGACGCGGCCAGGCGGCTGCTCATCGCCGCGGTGGAGGCCTTCGCCGAGCGCGGGTACCACGCGACGACGACCCGGGACATCGCGGGCCGCGCGGGCATGAGCCCGGCCGCGCTGTACATCCACTACAAGACCAAGGAAGAGCTGCTCCACCGGATCAGCCGGATCGGCCACGACAAGGCGCTGGACATCGTGCGCACCGCGGCGGCGGGTGAGGGCGCCCCCGCCGAGCGGCTCTCCGACGCCGTGCGTTCCTTCGTACGGTGGCACGCGGGCCAGCACACCACGGCCCGCGTGGTCCAGTACGAGCTGGAGGCCCTCGGGCCCGACGCGCGCGCGGAGATCATCGGGCTGCGCCGCCAGGTCGACGCGGAGGTCCGCGGCATCATCCAGGACGGTGTCGCGACGGGCGAGTTCGACGTCCCGGACGTCCCCGGCACGACCGTCGCCGTACTGTCCCTGTGTATCGACGTGGCCCGCTGGTTCAACGTCGAGGGCCCCCGCACACCGGACGAGGTCGGCTCGCTGTACGCCGACCTGGTCCGGCGGATGGTGGGCTTCAAGGGCTAGACCCCGGCCCGCCCCGAAAGGTCACACGTAGTAGCGCGAGACCGATTCGGCGACGCAGACCGGCTTGTCGCCGCCCTCGCGTTCGACGGTGAAGGCCACGGAGACCTGCACGCCGCCGGGCACGTCGTCCACCGCGGTGATCGTCGCGGTGGCGCGCAGCCGCGAGCCGACCGGCACGGGGGCGGGGAAACGGACCTTGTTCGTCCCGTAGTTGACGCCCATCCTCACGCCCTCGACGCTGATCAGCTGCGGGGCGAAGAGCGGCAGCAGCGACAGGGTGAGATAGCCGTGCGCGATCGTGGTGCCGAACGGACCCGCCGCGGCCTTCTCGGGGTCGACGTGGATCCACTGGTGGTCGCCGGTCGCCTCCGCGAACAGGTCGATTCGCTTCTGCTCGATCTCGACCCAGTCCGTGTGGCCCAGCTGCTCGCCCACGGCGCCCCGCAGTTCGTCGACGGTCGCGAACGTCCTCGGCTCTGCCATGTCCCTGGCCTCCCGCATCTCATAGTCTAAGCGACTGCTTAGCATGGTCCGCCGGGCGGCGCATGTCAACGGACCGCACGGGTGGTGCGGTGGGTAGGTTGGACGGGTGCCCCAGATCCCCGAGACGGTCCATGAGCTGACCGTCGGACAGTTGTCGGCCCGCAGTGGCGCGGCCGTCTCCGCCCTGCACTTCTACGAGTCCAAGGGCCTCATCAGCAGTCGCCGCACCTCGGGCAACCAGCGCCGCTACCACCGTGACGCGCTGCGCCGGGTCGCCTTCGTCCGGGCCGCCCAGCGTGTCGGCATCCCGCTGGCCACCATCCGCGAGGCCCTGGCCGAACTCCCCGAGGAACGCACCCCGACGCGGGAGGACTGGGCCCGGCTGTCCCGGGCCTGGCGCTCCGAACTCGACGAGCGCATCAAACAGCTCGGCCGGCTGCGTGACCACCTCACGGACTGCATCGGCTGCGGCTGCCTCTCCCTGGAGACCTGTGTGCTCTCCAACCCCGACGACGTGCTCGGCGAGCGCCGGGCCGGCTCCCGGCTCATGGTGGAGCAGGCAGGCGCACAGCCGGAGCCGAGGCAGACGGCGGCGGCGATCGCGTGCGAACCCGGGCCGCGCGGGGAACGGGCGGCGGGGGACTGCCGCTGACGAACCGTCCCCCTGCCGCCGTCCCGCTCACTCGTACTCGGTGCCGCCCTTGCGGGTCAGATAGGCCGGGCTGACCGCCTTCGCCACGGCCCGTCCGCCCGTCACCGGGCTGTACCGCTCGGCGGCGACGAAGGTCCCCTCCGGGCCGCCGGGGGCGGCGGCCCCGGGGCGGATCACGACGCCCTCGCGCAGGTGCAGTCCGCGGCCCGACACGGTCTCCCGGCCGGAGGCGATCGCGAGGACGCGCTCGACGTCGTACGGACCCGCGTACAGCCTTGGTACGAGCGGGAGTTCACCCGCCAGCAGCTCCTGCGCGTCCAGCCAGCGGACCTCGCCGTCGATCTCCGCGGACACGTCGAACACGGCGTAGCCGATCGTCTCGCGTCGCCCGTCGGCGCCGTACGTCAGATCCTGCACCCCCGCCCCGTACACCTCGCCGAAGATGCCGACGCGGCGCGCGCCGAGGCGCCCGGCGATCCGGGCGGCGGCCTCCGCGACCCCGTGCCCGTGCACCGCGCGCCAGTACAGATTGCGCGGATCCTCCTTCAGCGCAAGGGACTTGGAGCCGAAGCCCTTCGAGGAAACCTGGACGCGGTCCTCGTCGGCGAAGTAGGTGAGCAGACAGGCCGAACCGTGCAGCTTCTCGGTCACGACGACGGGCTCGCCCGCGATGAAGATGTCCGGGTAGCGCTGGATGTTCTCGATGTCGACCCAGGGCAGCAGATCGGGCGCCGCCTCGACGTCGCCGCTCATCGTGGGCGGGATCGGCGGCACCCATTTCACGATGCCGAGGAGCTCCGCGAAGTCCGTCCCCTCCTCGGCCGCCCGTGCCAGGTCCACGTCCGCCAGCGCGGTCGGGCGGCAGACGATGCCCTGCGACAGCTCGCCGCGCAGCCGCACCGCCCTGACCCGGTCCGACGAGCTCCCCGCCAGCCGTCCGGTCAGCCCCAGTTCCTCGATCAGGGGGGCCGGCAGCACGGACTGCTCGGGGATGTACACGGCCCACTCGCCGGTGCGGTAGGCCCCCTTGGCGACCACGGCGCGGTACAGGCCCACCTGGGCCAGTTCGAGCGCGTCGGCGTTCGGGTGCTCGTGGACGGTCAGCGCCTCGGCTGTGACACGCAGCGTCGACATGGGGGACTCCTCGGGGTGCTCAGCGGTTCTGCATCGCCCCCAACTCTCCCGAGGACAAACGGCTGGAGCCATCGATTTACGGCTGCTACGGTCACCGCGCCGCATCGGCACGACGGCACCGCCGTGCCGATCCGGGCGCCGCTCGGACAGTCCGCGTCGGCCCCCGTCGGCGCGGGACATCCCCGACTGCCCCCGCGCCGCGCACCGCGCTTTTGGCCACGGGCCTACCGCGGCCGAGGGTTCACCCCCTGGTTCCGCCGCCCGGCCCCGGCCGGGCGGGCGGGGCGCTCACGCGGACACGAGCAGCCGGCCGCGCCGGGCGCCGGCCAGCGCCTCCGGGGTCAGGACGGGCCGCGGCACCACGATTCCGCAGCTCGTGCAGACGGGACCCGACGACGGTTCGTGGGCCAGGTCGTACAACCACAGGAGGCGCTCTCCGGCGCACACCGGGCAGAGGGCGCCCGGTGCGCGCTCCAGCGCGGCGATCAGCCGGCGCAGCACCTCCGCCAGCGGTTCATGAGGGTGGACGCGGGGGTTGTCGCACCAGGCGACGCCGAAACCGCCCCAGGTCAGCCGGTGCCAGTCGTCGACACTGCCCGGCCTGCGCAGCCCGTCGTGCTTCTCCTTCTTGCGGCGTTCGGCGAACTCGGCCTCGTAGGCGAGCCAGACGGAGCGGGCCTCCTCCAGTTCGTCCAGTGCGGCCACGAGCCGCGCCGGGTCGGGGGAACGGTCCTCGGGGTCGAATCCGGCCCGGGAACACAGATGGTCCCAGGTCGCCCGATGCCCGTAAGGGGCGAACCTCTCCAGGCACTTGCGCAGTGAGTACCGCCGCAGCGCCAGATCACACCTCGGATCTCGCGTCTGTCTCGCCAGACTCCGGAAACCGGCCATCGTCCTGCACCTCCGTCACACCTGCACCTGAACTCCGGTCACTTCGGCGCCGTCCCGTACGGACGTCGTCGAGTAGACGTATCGACAAGCGATTCGGCTCCATCCAATTTTCCGATGCCCCCTCAAGCCTCCCGCCGAGTGCCGAGGGCCCGCCTCACGTCACCGCCGGCCGGCCATCACGCCGGTCGCCCGGCGCACCATCACTCGTTGTGAATCCCAAAAACTGACGCATGTTCATCTTCAAACTCGGGGATACCGGCGGTAACGTCCGGCCACCCCCATCGGTAGGAGCCGACATGCCACCGAGCACCCCACGCACCACCCTGGACAGACTGAGAACTCCCCGCAGATTCCCCAAGTTCCTCAGGGCAGCATCCCTATGCGTGCTCATTGCCGGTCTTTTGTCGCCGCTTTCCCAGGCGGCCGCCGCGGACACCTCGACGGCGGCCGCCGCGAACGACTACTGCGGCGGTCAGTGCTCCGACATCCTGCCGCCCGGTGAGAACGGCAACGCCACCCTCGCCCAGATCCTGCTCAACCAGGTCTTCGGTACCCAGCCGGGTCACGCCGAGGACCAGCTCGGCCTGTACGGCAACCTGCCCTCCGGCTACTCCGGGCTCACCGACGCGAAGATCAACAACTTCTTCAACGACGCCTCCTTCGGCGTCGCCTCGGGCCAGGTCGAATCGACCACCAAGCCCGGCGGACGCACCGACGTGACGATCGTCCGCGACAAGAAGACGGGCGTCCCGCACATCACCGGCACCACCCGCTACGGCACCGAGTACGGCGCCGGTTACGCCGCGGCCCAGGACCGGCTGTGGCTGATGGACGTCTTCCGTCACGTCGGACGCGGCCAGCTGACCAGCTTCGCGGGCGGCGCGGCCTCCAACCAGGGCCTGGAGCAGGAGTTCTGGCGCAACGCGCCCTACACCGAGGCCGATCTCCAGGCCCAGATCGACGAGGCGACCAGCAGGGCCGGCTCCCGTGGCGCCCTGGCGCTCACCGACGCCAACGCCTACCTCGACGGCATCAACGCCTACATCGACGCCTCCGACAGCGGCCGCTACTTCCCCGGCGAATACGTCCTGACCGGCCACAAGGACTCCATCACCAACGCCGGCACCATCGACCACTTCAAGCTCACAGACCTGGTCGCGCTCGCCTCCGTCATCGGCTCGCTGTTCGGCTCCGGAGGCGGCGGCGAGGTCAACAACGCCCTCTCGCTGCTCGCCGCACAGAACCAGTACGGAGTGACCGAGGGCACCAAGGTCTGGGAGTCCTTCCGCGAGCGCAACGACCCGGAAGCGGCGCTCACCGTGCACAACGGCGAGAGCTTCCCGTACGCCGCGCGGCCCGACACCCCGCAGGGCGAGGCCCTGCCCGACGCCGGCTCGGTGACCTCGGAGCCGCTGGTCTACGACCGCACCGGCAGCGCGGCCACCGCGAGCGCCACCAGAGCCTCGGCCACGGCGGCCAGGACCTCGCTCACCTCCGCCAGGCGCGGGATGTCCAACGCCCTCGTGGTCAGCGGCAAGTACACCGCCAGCGGCCATCCGATCGCCGTCTTCGGTCCGCAGACCGGCTATTTCGCGCCACAGCTGCTCATGCTCCAGGAGATCCAGGGTCCGGGGATCAGCGCCCGCGGCGCCTCCTTCGCGGGCCTGAGCATGTACGTCGAACTCGGGCGCGGCCAGGACTACTCCTGGAGCGCGACGACCTCCGGCCAGGACATCATCGACACGTACGCCGTCGAACTGTGCCAGGACGACTACCACTACCTGTACCACGGCACCTGCACGGCGATGGACAAGGTCGAGCGGACCAACTCCTGGAAGCCGACCACCGCCGACGGCACCGCGGCCGGCTCGTACCGCATGCAGGTCTACCGGACCAAGTACGGACCCGTGGAGTACCGCGCGACGGTGGGCGGCAAGAAGGTCGCGTACACCACCCTGCGCAGCTCCTTCATGCACGAGGCCGACTCGATCATCGGCTTCCAGATGCTCAACGACCCGGACTACGTGAAGAGTCCGGCGACCTTCCAGAGCGCGGTGCAGAACATCAACTACACCTTCAACTGGTTCTACGCCGACTCGGCGCACACCGCCTACTACAACAGCGGTGACAACCCGGTGCGGGCGAACGGCGTCGACGCCGAGTTCCCGGTGTGGGCGCAGGCCGCCTACGAATGGCAGGGCTGGGACCCGGCCACCAACACCGCCGCCTACACCCCGGCGTCCGCGCACCCCAACTCGGTCGACCAGGACTACTACATCTCCTGGAACAACAAACAGGCCAAGGACTACACCACGGCCTCCTGGGGCGACGGCTCGGTGCACCGCGGCGACCTCCTGGAGGACCGGGTCTCCAAGCTGGTCGCGGCGGGCGGAGTCACCAGATCCGCGCTGGTGAAGGCGATGGCCGACGCGTCGGTCGCCGATCTGCGGGCCGAGGACGTGCTCCCGAACCTGCTCAAGGTCGTCAACAGCTCTCCGGTCACGGACACCGCGGCCGCGGCCGCGGTGAGCAAGCTGTCCGCCTGGGTGACGGCGGGCGCCAAGCGGACCGAGACCTCGGCGGGCTCGCACACCTACGCCGACGCCGACGCGATCCGCATCCTGGACGCCTGGTGGCCGCTGCTGGTGAAGGCGGAGTTCCAGCCGGGGCTCGGCAGCGACCTGTACACCGCGCTCGGCAGCAACCTCCCCGTGGACGAGGCGCCGTCCGCCGGGCACGGACCGACCGGCTCGCACGCCGGAAGCTCCTTCCAGTTCGGCTGGTGGAGCTATGTCGACAAGGACATCCGGTCGGTGCTCGGACAGTCCGTGCAGGGCCCCCTGCCGCGGACGTACTGCGGCGGGGGCAGCCTCAGTGCCTGCCGGGACGCCCTGATCAGCTCGCTGAAGGAGGCGGCGGGCAAGAGCGCGTCGACCGTCTACCCCGGCGACGACCAGTGCTCGGCGGGTGACCAGTGGTGCGCCGACTCGATCGTCCAGCGGACGCTCGGCGGCATCAAGCACGGCAAGATCACCTGGCAGAACCGGCCGACCTTCCAGCAGGTCGTCGAGTACACCTCGCACCGGTGAGCACGCCGGTGAGCACGCCGGGGGAGCGCAGGGACCGCTCCTAGAACCGGCCGGTTCCCAAGCGGCGGCGGGTCAGTGGACGCGGCCCGCCGCCAGCACCACCCGGGCCAGCTCACGATGACAGATGTCGCTGTGCGCACCCGCGGGCGCGCCGCCTCGGCACACCACCGAGGCGGCGTCGACGTTCACGCACCCCGAGACCGGCAGCCGGGTGCGCAGGGCCTCGGCGAGCGTGAACGACGCCGTCCCCGGCACCGCCTGCACCCCGTCGTGGCCCATCGCGCCCCACTGCGCGCCGAGCATGCCGCCGATACCGAAGTCCGCCACCACCGACCGGTCGTCCCCCGCCATCCGGGAGGCCAGCGGGTAGACCGTGCCCAGCGCCGAGTCGAAGTGGGAGTAGCAGCACACCAGCGGGCCGTCGATCCGGTGGTACTGCCCGTCCAGCACACCGCTCGCGCGCGGGTCGTGGGGCAGCCGTGGGGAGAACGCGTAGTGCGAGAAGGCGCCCTGGAGCAGCGTCACCGATTTGACCGTGTGGACCC
The DNA here is from genome assembly GCF_055559015.1 of Streptomyces sp. NPDC024698. Classification (NCBI taxonomy): domain Bacteria; kingdom Bacillati; phylum Actinomycetota; class Actinomycetes; order Kitasatosporales; family Streptomycetaceae; genus Streptomyces; species Streptomyces sp. NPDC024698. The sequence continues at coordinate 113,160 of NZ_JBVHLK010000007.1, forward strand.
CGGGGGGCAGCCCGCGCAGGGCGAAGGAGACCAGCCGGCCGCCGAAGCTGTGCCCCACCAGATGCACGCGCACCTCCGGTGCCGCCGCCGCGAGCAGGCCCACCGCCCGCCCGAGCCCGCGCTCGCCGACGGTGCCCGCGCGTCTCTTCATGGCGTAGTACGTGGCCTGGCGCAGCAGTTCGAGTGCCCCGTCCCACAGCCGGGGCAGCGCGAAGCCGGGGGCCTGCGCCCCGGCGAGCGCCTGCGCGAACTCCGCGCACACCGTCGCGGTGTCCCCGAAGAGCATCTCGGGATCGCTCTCCGGTACGCCCTCCGCGAGGGTGTCCGCGGCGAAGGAGGCCTGCGGGCCCTGCGGACGGACCTCGACGAGCAGCCGCACCAGACGGCCGAACTCCTCCAACGAGGCTCCCTCGTCCGGCTGTTGGTCGAGCAGCCGGGCGATCTGCTCGACCACGGTGGCGCGGCCGGGGAACACCTCCAGCAGGGCGTGCCGGGTGTTCTTGCCGAGCGGCGAGGCGCTGTCGTCGGTGAGGGCGGCGGCGGCCGACGCGGGGAAGTCGGGGATCGGTTCGTCCGAGAACCGCATCGAGGGCCACACCACTCCGACGTAGCCGAGGCGCGCGGTGGGAGCGAGTTCCGGGATAGGCGCGAAGAACTGGCTGAAGAGGCTGGTGGCCGCGGAGCGGTCGTTGTTCCAGCCGTGCGTGAAGACGATCAGGTCGCGGACCCCGCGCCGTGGCACCTCCTGGAGCCATCGGTCCCGTTCCCGGACGTCCGCGTCCCCGTCCGCGTCGAAGGTCAGCTCCCAGTAGGGAGAAACGCTCACTGCCGGTTCCGTCATGTCTGGCCCCCTGACCCCGCGGGCGATGCGATTGGGGCGCATCGTCCACCCTGCGGGGAAAGTTGGCCATACGTCACGACCTATCCGTCACGCACAAGTCACTCGTTCGTGCAAGAGGGCCCCCGATCACTTGTAGATGAGGTAGCGCTTGCGGACCGCGCGGAAGGCTTCCAGCTCGTCCTGCCAGGCCGCCACGACCTCGTCGGTGCCGGCGCCCGCGTCGATCATCGTGCGCACCAGCGCCGAGCCCGTCAGCTTGTCGATCCAGTCGTCGGAGCGCCAGGCGAAGCCGCTCCAGACCTTCTTCGCGGTCACCAGGAGGGCGATTCCGGTGCGTACGGGCTCGTAGGCGGCCCGGTCGTGCACATGGATCTGGACGCCTCCGACGGTCTTGCCCTGGAACTTGGAGAAGGTGGGGGCGAAGTACGCCTCTCTGAAGTGCACGCCGGGAAGGCCCAGTTCACCGGCCGCGGCGGCCCAGCGCCCGTCGAGGCCCTCTGCGCCCAGCAGTTCGAAGGGCCGGGTCGTGCCCCGCCCCTCCGAGAGGTTCGTCCCCTCGAACAGACAGGTCCCGGAGTACACCAACGCGGTGTCCGCCGTCGGCATGTTCGGGCTCGGCGGCACCCAGGGCAGGCCCGAGGCGTCGTAGAAGTCCCCGCGGTTCCAGCCCGACATGAGCACGGTGTCGAGTTCCACGGGTGAGGTCAGGAACTCCCCGTTGAAGAGCCGGGCCAGCTCCGCCACCGTCATCCCGTGCGCCTGCGCGATCGGCTGCCGCCCGACGAACGTCGCGAACTCCCTGTGCAGGACCGGCCCTCGGGCCGAGCGGCCGGTCACCGGGTTCGGCCGGTCGAGGACCACGAACCGCTTCCCGGCGAGCCGCGCGGCCTCCATGCAGTCGTACAGCGTCCAGATGTACGTGTAGAAGCGCGCCCCCACGTCCTGGATGTCGAAGACGACGGTGTCCACGCCCGACGCGGTGAACACGTCGGCGAGGGACTGACCGCTCTTCAAGTACGTGTCGTAGACGGGCAGTCCGGTCGCCGGGTCGTCGTAACGGCCCTCGGATCCGCCCGCCTGCGCGGTGCCCCGGAAACCGTGCTCGGGTCCGAAGACGGCCGTCAGGTCCACCCGGGCGTCGGCGTGCATGACGTCGACGATGTGCCGGACGTCCCGGGTGACGCCCGTGGGGTTGGTGACGATCCCGACGCGCCGCCCGCCGAGCCGCGCGTACCCGTTCCCGGCCAGGCGCTCGAACCCGGTGCGCAGCCGGGTGCCGGGGTTCGCGGCCCGCCCCGCCGCCTCGGCGGGCAGCGGGGTCAGGGCGGCCGCGGCGGTGCCGGCCGTGAGCAGTGACCGTCGGGACAGGCGCATGGTGGGACCTCCGTGATCGCGGAAGGCTGGCACGAGCACGCTAGGCGCTTGCGGGGGAAGTTCGTAGGGCACGAACACCGTCGGCCTGTCGCGGCTCCGTGCGGGGCTGCCGGGGCGGACGTGACGCAGGCCGCTCGTGCGGCGGCCTGGAACCCTTCCCTTGCTACATACCGACTGGTTAGTCTGGCATCGCAGCAGAGCCGTGTCACGTCGCGTCGAAGGAGACCCGTGGTGGAAGCCATGCAGGGTGCGGGAGTCGTCGTCACCGGAGCGGGGGGCGGGATCGGGGCCGCGCTGGCCCGCAGATTCGCCGCCGAGGGAGCGCGGGTGGTGGTCAACGACCTCGACGCCGGCAGGGTGAAGGCCGTGGCCGACGAGATCGGCGGCATCGCGGTCGTCGGCGACGCCTCCGGGATCGTGGCCGAGGCCCGGGACGCACTCGGCGGCACCGTGGACGTCTACTGCGCGAACGCGGGCGTCGGCTCGGGCGGCTCCGAGGCCGCCGACGAGAGCGTGTGGGCCCTGGCCTGGGACGTCAACGTGATGGCCCATGTCCGCGCCGCCCACGCGCTGCTCCCGGACTGGCTGGAGCGCGGCAGCGGCCGGTTCGTCTCGACCGTCTCCGCCGCCGGACTGCTCACGATGATCGGCGCCGCCCCGTACAGCGTCACCAAGCACGGCGCCTACGCCTTCGCCGAGTGGCTGTCCCTGACCTACCGCCACCGCGGGGTGAAGGTGCACGCCATCTGCCCCCAGGGTGTGCGCACCGACATGCTGGAGGCCACCGGCAGCGCGGGCGACCTGGTGCTCCAGCCGACCGCCATCGAGCCCGGGGCCGTCGCCGACGCGCTCATGAAGGGCATCGAGGAGGACCGCTTCCTGGTCCTGCCGCACCCCGAGGTCGCCGCCTACTACCAGGCGCGGGCCGCCGACCCCGACCGCTGGATGACGAACATGAACCACCTCCAGCAGAAGTGGGAGGCCGCCGAATGACCCGCTACGCGGACCGGCCCTGGACCGCGCTGCTCAGCGAGGCGCAGCGCGGCCCGGTGAACCCCGCCGACACCCTGGTGCACGCCCTCGCGGAGGTGACCGCCCGCACCCCGGACCGCACCGCGCTCGCCTACTTCGACGGGCGGACGGACTACCGCGAACTCGACGAGCTGAGCGACTCCGTGGCCGGGCACCTCGCCGCCCGGGGCGTGGAACGGGGTGACCGGGTCGCGGTCATGCTCCAGAACTCCCCGCACTTCGTGATCGCCCTGCTCGGCGCGTGGAAGGCCGGCGCGACCGTCGTACCGGTCAACCCGATGTACAAGTCCGGCGAGGTCCGGCACGTCCTGCACGACGCCGAGGTCGCCGCCCTCGTCTGCTCCGACCGCGCCTGGGACGCCTATCTGCGCGAGACCGCCGCCGACTCGCCCGTACGCGTCGTCCTCACGGCCTGTGAACTCGACCTCCAGACCCGGAACGACCCGCGCGTCCTGACCTTCGAGCGCCTGCCCCTCGACGAGGCCGCCGACGACCTCCTCGCCGTCGCCCGGCAGGGGCACAAGGCGCCCGGCGACCGTGTCCTCGGCCCGTCGGACATCGCGCTGATCAGCTACACGTCGGGCACCAGCGGCACCCCCAAGGGAGCCACCAACACGCACGGCAACATCATGTACAACGCCGAACGCCAGCGGACCGGCCTCGCGCTGCCCGAGGCGCCCGTGTACTTCGCGCTGGCGCCGCTGTTCCACATCACCGGAATGGTCTGCCAGCTCGCCGCCTGCCTCGACAGCGCCGGCACCCTGGTCCTCGCCTACCGCTTCGAGGCCGGGGTCGTCCTGGAGGCCTTCGCCGAGCACCGGCCGCTCTACACCGTCGGCCCCTCGACCGCCTTCATGGCCCTGGCCGCCCACCCGGACGTCACACCGGACCACTTCTCGTCCTTCGCCAACATCTCCTCCGGCGGTGCCCCGCTGCCGCCCGCCCTCGTCGAACGGTTCCGGGCCGGCTTCGGGCCGTACATCCGCAACGGCTACGGGCTCACCGAGTGCACCGCGCCCTGTGCCTCCGTGCCACCGGGTCTCGAAGCGCCGGTGGACCCCGCCTCCGGGACCCTCGCCGTGGGCGTGCCGGGACCGGACTCCGTCGTCCGCATCGTCGACGACCTGGGCGAGGAGGTCCCCTTCGGCGAGCAGGGCGAGATCCTCGTCAGCGGTCCGCAGGTGGTGCCCGGCTACTGGCGCCGCCCCGAGGCGACCGCCGAGACCTTCCCGGACGGCGAACTGCGCACCGGGGACATCGGCTTCATGGACGAGAACGGCTGGCTCTACGTCGTCGACCGCAAGAAGGACATGATCAACGCGTCCGGCTTCAAGGTCTGGCCCCGCGAGGTCGAGGACGTCCTGCACACCCACCCGGCGGTCCGCGAGGCCGCCGTCGTCGGGATCCCGGACGGCTACCGGGGGGAGACCGTCATGGCGTACATCAGCCTGCGGCCCGGAGCCACCGAGGATCCCGAGGCGCTGGCCGCCTACTGCAAGGAGAGACTGGCCGCGTACAAATATCCGCGGCGGGTGGAGATCCTGCCCGAACTGCCGAAGACGGCGAGTGGGAAGATCCTCCGGCGGGAGCTGCGTTCCCGGCCACGGGACTCCCAGTAGTCTCCAGGACTCCTCGCGGACGACAGACGACGTTCGACCCAACGCACGGAAAGCAGGTGGCGGCAGTGCCCAGGACGACGGACGGTGACGGGACTCCTGTCCCGCAGAGACTCCTTGCCGCCGCCACCCGGCTCTTCGCGGAGCAGGGCTACGACCGCACGTCGGTGCAGGAGATCGTCGAGGCGGCAGGCGTCACCAAGGGGGCGCTCTACCACTACTTCGGCTCCAAGGACGACCTCCTGCACGAGGTCTACGCCCGCGTGCTGCGCCTCCAGCAGGAGCGGCTCGACGCGTTCGCCGACGCGGACGCGCCCGTCGAGGAGCGGCTGCGGCGCGCGGCGGCCGACGTGGTCGTCACGACCATCGACAACCTCGACGACGCCTCGATCTTCTTCCGGTCGATGCATCAGCTCGGGCCCGAGAAGCTCAAGCAGGTGCGATCGGAGCGGCGCCGCTATCACGAGCGTTTCCGCGCGCTGGTCGAGGAGGGCCAGAAGAAGGGCGTCTTCTCCACGGCCACTCCCGCCGACCTGGTCGTCGACTACCACTTCGGCTCGGTCCACCACCTGTCCACGTGGTACCGCCCGGACGGCCCCCTCGCTCCCCAGGAGGTCGCCGACCACCTGGCCGACCTGCTGCTCCGCGCCCTGCGCCCGTAGCAAGCTCTGTCCTCGATCGCCGGACGGGCTGAAACTTTCCGGCGCCGGAGGAGAGAATTCAGCTCCTCCGGCGTTTGAGGAGCGGGGGTCCGGGGGCAGCGCCCCCGGGTACGGGTCGGGCAGGGGCGGAGGGGGCGAAGAACTCTCCCCTCCGCCCCCACCGGCGTCACACGTGCTTCTTGATCTCCCGGTGGGCCAGCGAGCGCTGGTGGACCTCGTCGGGGCCGTCCGCGAGCTTCAGGGTCCGCGCGGCGGCCCACAGCTCGGCCAGCGGGAAGTCCTGGCTGACACCACCCGCACCGTGCAGCTGGACCGCCTTGTCGAGGATGTCCACGACCGCGCGCGGAGTGGCGATCTTGATGGCCTGGATCTCGGTGTGGGCCCCCTTGTTGCCCACCGTGTCCATCATCCAGGCCGTCTTCAGGACCAGCAGTCGCAGCTGCTCGACGGTGACCCGGGCATCGGCGATCCAGTTCTGCACGACACCCTGCTGGGCCAGCGGCTTGCCGAACGCCGTACGCGACACCGCCCGGCGGCACATCAGCTCGATGGCACGCTCGGCCATGCCGATCAGCCGCATGCAGTGGTGGATCCGGCCCGGACCGAGCCGTGCCTGCGCGATGGCGAAACCGCCGCCCTCCTCGCCGATCAGATTGCTCGCCGGGACCCGGACGTGGTCGAAGACGACCTCGGCGTGCCCGCCGTGCGAGTGGTCCTCGTAGCCGTACACCTGCATGGCACGCCGTACTTCCAGGCCCGGCGTGTCGCGCGGGACCAGGATCATCGACTGCTGGCGGCGGATGTCCGCGCCGTCCGGGTCCGTCTTGCCCATCACGATGAAGATCTTGCAGTCGGGGTTCATCGCCCCGGAGATGTACCACTTGCGGCCGGTGACGACGTACTCTCCCCCACCGTCCCGCTCGATCAGCGTGGTGATGTTCGTGGCGTCGGAGGAGGCGACCTCGGGCTCCGTCATCGCGAACGCGGAACGGATCTCCCCGGCGAGCAGCGGCTCCAGCCACTGCTTGCGCTGCGCCTCGTCACCGAACTGGGCGAGCACCTCCATGTTCCCGGTGTCCGGGGCGGCGCAGTTCAGCGCGGTGGGCGCCAGATGCGGGCTGCGGCCGGTGATCTCGGCGAGCGGCGCGTACTGGAGGTTGGTCAGCCCGGCACCGTACTCGGAGTCCGGCAGGAACAGGTTCCACAGACCCTGCCTGCGGGCCTCGGCCTTCAGCTCGCCGACCACGGCGGGCGTGTCCCACGGCGAGGCCAGCAGAGCGCGCTGCTCCTCGGCGACGGCCTCCGCCGGGTACACGTACTCGTCCATGAAGGCGAGCAGCTTCCCGCGCAGCTCTTCGGTGCGCGCGTCGAATGCGAAGTCCATTGCGGGTCAGCCTTCCTGAAGGGTGGTCAGGCCGTGCTCGATGAAGGCGGGGACCAGTTCGCCGATGCGGTCGAAGCCGCCGCCGACCGTCTGCCCCTTGGTGTAGCGGTAGTGGATGCCCTCCAGGATCACGGCGAGCTTGAACCAGGCGAAGGCCGTGTACCAGGAGACCGCGGAGACGTCGCGCCCCGAGCGCGCGGCGTACCGTTCGACGATCTCGGCGGCCTCGGGGTGCCCGGCGGCCGAAGCGGTCGTGCTGATGGGGGAGTCGGGCAGTTCCAGGCGCGTGCTGTACATGACGAGCAGCCCGAGGTCGGTGAGCGGATCGCCGAGCGTGGACATCTCCCAGTCCAGGATCGCCCTGATCCGGTCGTCGGGTCCGATCAGCACGTTGTCGAGCCGGTAGTCGCCGTGGACGACGGTGGGCGCGGGGGAGGTGGGCAGTTCGCGGCCCAGGGCGGCGTGCAGTTCGTCGATGCCTGCCAGCTCGCGGTTGCGCGACGCGTCCAACTGCTTTCCCCAGCGCCGCAGTTGCCGGTCGAGGAAGCCCTCAGGGCGGCCGAAGTCGGCGAGTCCGACCTCGGCGGGGTCCACCGCGTGCAGTTCGACCAGGGTGTCCACCAGGCCGAGCACCGCGTCGCGGGTGCGCTGCGGGCCGAGCGGGGCGAGCTGGTCGGCGGTGCGGTACGGGGTGCCCTCCACGAACTCCATGACGTAGAACGGGGCGCCGAGCACCGACTCGTCCTCGCACAGGAGCACGGGGTCGGGGACCGGCACGGCCGTCGGGTGCAGCGCGCTGATCACCCGGTGTTCGCGCCTCATGTCGTGCGCGGTCGCCAGCACATGGCCGAGCGGGGGCCGTCGTACGACCCAGCGGCCGGTGCCGTCGGTGACCGCGTAGGTGAGGTTCGACCGTCCGCCCTCGATCAGCCGGCCGGTCAGCGGACCGGTCACGAGTCCGGGCCGCTCACGGTCGAGCAGGCCGCGCAGCCGGTCGAGATCGAGACCTGGCGGGTGGTCCGGGCTCATCATTGCTCCTCAGCACACGGGAACGGGACATCGACCATGATGCCGACCAGTCGGTATGTCGTCCAGCGGCTGACCGAAACGTGATCGGCGTCTCGCCCGGGCGGAGCGGTGGCGCGGCTACCGCGGGTGTACGGCGTAGGTCAGGTGCGTCACGCGCGACGACGGCTCCGAGCGGAGCGGCTCCAGCGCGATCCGGGACGCGTCCACGCCGTCGAAGAGGCGGGTGCCGGCGCCGAACAGCACCGGAGACACCGTGACCGAGAACTCGTCGACCAGGCCGGCGTTCAGGTACTCGAGGATCGTCGCGCCCCCGCCGGCGATACGGACGTCGCGGTCGCCCGCGGCCTCGCGGGCCCGGTCGAGGGCGTGCTCGACGCCGTCGTCGACGAAGTGGAAGGTGGTGCCGCCGGGCCGCTCCCACGGGTCGCGCCGGCTGTGCGTCACGACGAAGACCGGGGTGTGGAAGGGCGCGTCCTCGGGCCATGACCGCTCGCCGAGATCGAACATGCGCCTGCCCATGACGCTCGCGCCGGTGCGCTCGAACGTCTCCCGCGCGATGTCGTTGTCGACGCCCTCCTCGCCGCCCTCGCCCAGCCCCAGGTTCTCCCGGAAGAACCGCTGCGGGAAGATCCACTGCTGGAGCTCCATCCACTGCGCCATCCAGCGCCGGACGTCGGGGTCGTCCTGCCGGTCCGGCGAGAAGAGCTCGTTCTCGACGGGGACGGGCTCGGGCGCGACGAAGCCGTCCAGCGACATCGACACGCTGAAGAACACCTTCCCGGCCATCAGTCCTCAGCTCCCTTCGCGAGGGTCTCGGTGACATAGGCGGCCAGGTTGCCCAGGGTCTGCCGGCCGCCCTCGACCGCGCGGTACTTCTCGACCGCCTCGTCGCGCAGTTCCTTCGTCGGGAACACCGTGTGCATCACGATCCGGGTCCCCGCCCCGTTGCGCGCGAAGGTCAGGACCGACGCGAAGGCGTCCGGGTCGTCGCGGCGCTCGCCGTGCAGCAGCTCGATCCGCTCCGGCGGGACGATCCGCACCCAGCGGATCCACTCGGGGTAGTCGGTCCCGTCCGGCCCGTGCAGCACGAAGACCCACTCCCCGCCCTCGCGGAACGCGAAGGACCGCGTGGTGGTGGTGAACCCCTCCGGACCCCACCACCGCGCCAGGTGCCGGACCTCGGTGAACGCCTCGAACACCAGCTCCCGCGGGGCGTCGACGACCCGGGAGATCACGATCTCCCGGTCGGCCGTCGCCGACTCCGCCCGCGCCTGTCGCCCTGTTCCCGTCATCGGTCAGTCCTCCTGCCGTGTCTGCTTGAGGTCCTGCACATAGGTGTCGAGCCGGTCGAAGCTCTCGTTCCAGAACCGCTCGAAGCCGCCGACCCACTCGTGGATCGGCCGCAGCCCGCGGGCGTCGAGGCCGTAGAGGCGCTGCTTGCCCGCCTCGCGGACCCGCACCAGCCCCACCTCCCGGAGCACCCGCAGATGCTTGGACGCCCCCGGCTGGCTCATCCCCAGCTCCTGGGCCACATCGGTCACCGGCCGCTCACCCGCCCGCAGCAGCACCAGGATGTCCCGGCGCTGCGGTTCCGCTATCGCGTTGAACGCGTCCGACGTCGTCGCTGCTCGTGCCATGGCAGCCATCGTATTCCCATATCGGAATACATCAAGCGGACCTCGGCCCGGAACACGCCTCGTGTCGTGCCTAGAACACCAGCGCCGCCGCGCACACGGCCAGCGCCACCGTGCACAGCGCCGCCGCCGCCGTGTGCCCGGGCGTGAGCGCGGACGGCCCCGCCGGGCCGGCGGCCGCCAGGGCGCGGATGCGGCGATGGGCGAGGGCCAGGAACAGCAGCCAGAGAAGGCAGCAGAGCGCGAAGGCCACGATCCCGGCGTCCGAGTGCCGCTCGTGCAGGGCCGCCCTCGCGGCGAGCACGGCGGCGACGGTGCAGGAGAGGGTCGTACGGCGCCAGGCCAGCCGGGTGCGCTCCGGCTGGAGGCCCGGGTCGCGCTCGTCCCTCGGCGGCGGGCTCATCCCGCCCAGCCGACGAGGACGACGACGACCATCGCGACCGCGACGATCGCGACGACGATGCTCAGCACCGCCGGGAACCGTGACACCGGAAGGTCCTCGCCTCGTCGCATCGCCCGCTCGCAGCGCACCCAGTGGTTCACGGCGCGCAGCGCGCAGAGCACGCCCGAGGCCAGCAGCGCCAGGGCGAGGCCCGCGCGCCAGGCCCAGCGCAGGTCCGGCAGGAACTGGTCCACGGCGAAGCCGCCGCCGATGAGCGCGAGCGCGGTGCGCAGCCAGGCCAGGAAGGTCCGCTCGTTGGCCAGGGAGAACCGGTAGTCCGGGGTCGTGCCCTCGTGCCGGATCTCCCGCGGCGCGAACCACATCCGGACGTTGCGCACGAGTTCGATCACGCCCAGGACCCTACCGCCGAGCCCGGCGCGGGGCTCCCCGGGTGCCCGTACGGGAAGCCCGGCGCGGGCGTCCCTGATCCCGCCCGGCCGCGTTCGGCCGGACGGATCAGTCCATCGCCCGGTAGTCCCTGAGCCGCTCGCGGGCCGCCAGGCCGTCCGGCACCCAGGTCCATTCGTCCAGCCTGCGCTCCACCTCGTCGTCGGTGAGGAAGTCGTGCCAGGCGACCTCCTCGGCCTGCGGGTTCACCGGGAGCTCGCAGCGGACCTCGTACACGGCCGACCACCAGCTCGCGCCGGCCCCGTCGTCGTACAGGAACGTGAACAGGGGGGTCGGGCGCGGGAGCCCGGAGACGCCGAGTTCCTCCTCGGCCTCGCGGAGCGCCGCGTCGTCGTAGGACTCGCCCGCGCCGACGACCCCGCCGACGAACATGTCGTAGAACGAGGGGAACACCAGCTTGGTGGCGGTGCGCCGGTGGACGAAGACCCGGCCTTGGGCGTCCCGTGCCTCGATGAACACGCACCGGTGGCGCAGCCCGCGCGCGTACGCCTCCCCGCGCGGGGACTGCCCGATGATCTCGTCGTTCTCGTCCACGATGTCGAGGATCTCGTCAGCGGCACTCATGGGATCCATCCAAGCAGCTCCCGGCGGCCCGGGGGCCGGTCAGTGCGGCTGGAGGTCCCGGGAGCGCTCCGGCTCCGTCGTGCCCGAGGGCATCGCCGGGTGCATGCCCAGCAGGATGATCCCCGTCACGATGCCCGCGAGCCCCGCGGCCTGCCAGGCGAGGGCGCCGGGGTCGGTGCGCAGCTGGTCCCCGAGGAATCCCACCCCGCAGACGATCCCGGCGAGCGGCTGGGCGGCGGTGAGCGCGGGCAGCGACATCCGCAGCGGCGCGGTCTCGAAGGCGCTCTGGACGAGGATCAGCCCGCTCACGCCGAGGACGAGCACCGCGTACGGCTGCCAGCCGGTCAGCAGCTCGCCCATACCGCCCGCGCTGAACCGCTGGCCGCTGACCCGGGTGAGGGCGTCCTGGAGGCCGTAGAGCAGCCCCGCGGCGGTGGCGAGGAGGACGGGGCCGGCGCTGAGCCGGGACCGTTTCGCGAAGGTGGTGAGCAGCAGCGCGAGACCGACCACGATCCCGATGATCAGCCAGTGCCGCAGCGGGTCGTCGATGGCCTCCCCGCCCTGTGGCTGCCCGGCCACGATGAACGCCGAGACTCCGCCCGCGAGCAGCAGGAGCCCGGCCCAGCCCTGCCGGCCGAGCGGCTGTTTGGTCTGATGCCGGGAAAGAGCGAGCGCGAAGAGCAGGTTGGTCGCCAGGAGTGGCTCGACCAGCGACACCTCGCCGTTGCCGAGCGCGATCGCCCCGAGCACCATGCCGCACACCATGAGCCCGATGCCGCCCAGCCAGCGCGGGACACGGATCAGGTCGATCAGGATGCGGGGCGAGAGGAAGTCGCTCAGCGGGGCGTGCGAGGCGGCGTTCTGCTGGAGCACGAAGCCGAAGCCGAGACAGCAGGCGGCGCTCACCGAGAGGACCAGAACCAGTACCGACACGCTGGGTACCTCGATGCGTCAGGAGTCGGGGCGGGCCAGTGGTGCGTATGCCGCCGACTGTAGTGCCAAGGGCCGGGGCCCCGCCCCGGGAGTAACCGGAACCAGGCGGTTGACTCGGTCACCTTTCTTGCCGAGTATTCGGACCGATCAGTAACAAGTGCTGGTCGGCCGCGCGGTCGACCACCACCGTCACCACCAATGTCTCACCAACCAGCGACGCCGCCGATCGGTTCGTGACAAACGTCATCAGGTCGTCCCCGTGACGCCGGCCCGGTCAGACCCGTCGGAATGCGAGAGGACGGGCCCATGGCCTACGACGCAGATGTGATCGTCATCGGAGCGGGGCTCGCGGGCCTCGCGGCGACCGCGGAGCTCGTCGACGCCGGCCGCAGGGTGATCCTTCTCGACCAGGAGCCCGAGCAGTCGATCGGCGGCCAGGCGCACTGGTCCTTCGGCGGGCTCTTCTTCGTGGACTCGCCCGAGCAGCGCCGCATGCGGATCAAGGACACGCACGAGCTGGCCCTCCAGGACTGGATGGGCACGGCCGGCTTCGACCGGCCCGAGGACCACTGGCCGCGCCGCTGGGCCGAGGCGTACGTGGACTTCGCGGCGGGCGAGAAGCGGTCCTGGCTGCACGCGCAGGGTGTGCGCTTCTTCCCGGTGGTGGGCTGGGCCGAACGCGGCGGCTACGACGCCAACGGGCACGGCAACTCGGTGCCCCGCTTCCACATCACCTGGGGGACCGGTCCCGGCCTCGTCGCTCCCTTCGAGCGCCGGGTACGGGAAGGCGTGGCCCGCGGACTGGTCGAGCTGCGCTTCCGGCACCGGGTCACCGGCCTGTCCCGCAGCGCGGGCTCCGTCGACACCGTCACGGGGGAGGTCCTGGAGCCGTCCGGCATCGAGCGCGGCCAGGCCAGCAGCCGTGCGGTCACCGGTTCCTTCGAGCTCCGCGCCCAGGCCGTGATCGTGACCTCCGGCGGCATCGGCGGCAACCACGACCTCGTACGGGCCAACTGGCCCGAGCGGCTCGGCACCCCGCCCGAGCGGATGATCTCGGGTGTGCCCGCGCACGTCGACGGCGCCATGCTCGGGATCGCCGAGGGGGCCGGCGCCCGCCTCATCAACCGCGACCGCATGTGGCACTACACCGAGGGCATCCAGAACTGGAACCCCATCTGGGACAAGCACGGCATCCGCATCCTGCCGGGCCCCTCCTCCCTGTGGCTGGACGCCCGCGGCAACCGGCTGCCGGTCCCGCTCTTCCCGGGCTTCGACACGCTCGGCACCCTCGAACACATCATGAGGACCGGGTACGACTACACCTGGTTCGTGCTGGACCAGAAGATCATCGGCAAGGAGTTCGCCCTCTCCGGCTCGGAGCAGAACCCCGATCTGACCGGCAAGTCCATCAGGGGCGTCATCGGACGGGCCCGCGCGGACGTGCCAGGACCGGTCAAGGCGTTCATGGACAACGGCGTCGACTTCGTCGTCGAGAAGGACCTCGGCGCGCTGGTGCGCGGGATGAACGCGCTCACCGAGAAGCCGCTCATCGACGAGGCGGCGCTGCGCCACGAGATCGTCGCGCGGGACCGGGAGATCGCCAACCCGTTCACCAAGGACCTCCAGGTCATGTCGATCCGCGGGGCCCGCAACTACCTCGGCGACAAGCTGATCCGCACGGCGCCCCCGCACCGCATCCTCGACCCCGCGGCCGGCCCGCTGATCGCGGTACGCCTGAACATCCTGACCCGCAAGACCCTCGGCGGTCTGGAGACCGACCTGTCCTCGCGGGTGCTGACCGAGGGCGGCGACCCGCTGGAGGGTGTGTACGCCGCCGGTGAGGCCGCCGGATTCGGCGGCGGCGGTGTCCATGGATACCGGTCGCTCGAAGGCACCTTCCTCGGCGGCTGCCTCTTCTCCGGCCGCACGGCGGGCCGGGCGGCGGCCGAGGCGCTCGGCTGATCACGGCCGACGTCCATGTCGTCGGACACGGGCCGCCGTTGCCATCAGGACAACGGCGGCCCGCCGACGTTCCGGGGCAGCGGCACGGCCCAAGTCGGGTGGAAAAGGTGCCTGTTCAGGACTTTGTGGGACGGCGCGAGAGTAACTGGCCTGTACACGGGAGCAGTTGACACGTGTAGCGACTTGGCCTGAGCTTGACTTGAATGCCTGGCTCCGGGTTTGCTGTGTGTGATCACCCTTTGACGAACCGCGCCTGTGAGGTTGAGCAGCGGTGTCACCACCCCCACCTCCCCTGGGCCGCGGCCGCAAGCGGACGTCCCAGGCCTTCGACGCCGCTCTCGACGACGCCGAACTCGTTGCCGCACGTACCTCGTTGAACCAGGGGCGGTGGACCGACGTCCGCGACCTGCTCGCCGCGACCGGTGACGACTGGGACCGCCGCGGGCACCGCGTGACCGTCCTCGCGCAGGAGCCCGCGACGCTCGCCTGGGTCCGCGACTGGCAGCTCGCCGAACCGGAGTCCGCCGACGCCGCCGTGCTGCTCGGCTGCGCCACCGTGGAACGCGCCCTGCACGGCAAGGAGCGCCCGGACAGCGCCCGCGAGGCCTGCCGTCGCGCGGCGGACCTCGTCCCCGACGACCCCACCCCCTGGCTCGGGCTCCTGCTCCTCGAACGCGTCCTCGGCGCCGAGGACGACGTGGTCCGCCTCTTCGACGAGGTGCGCCACCGGCACGCCGTCCACCACCACGCGCACCATCTGATGGTCGCCCGGCTCGCCGAGCGCCGCGCCGCGGCGGGCCAGGACCCGCTGCACGAGGTGTACGACTTCGCCAACTGGTCGGCCGAGCAGGCGCCCGACGACTCGCCGCTCGCGATCCTTCCGGTCGTCGCGCACGCCGAGCGCTACCGGGTGCTCGCCGGCGCCGGGAGCGAGGCCCCCGACCCGGTCACCTCGGGACACTGGGCAGGGCGCCGGGCCCGCCAGGTGATGAAGGCCGCCTTCGACTGGTGGCTCGAATGGCAGCAGGGCGACCACCCGCGCCGGCTCGTCGACCTCAACTACCTCGCCCACGCCAAGATCTGCGAAGGCCGGGACGGCGAGGCCGCCGCCCTGTTCCTGCGCATCGCGGAGCACCCGACCGCGGCTCCGTGGTCCTACCCGGACCGCGACGGGTACCAGGCCTTCCGTGCCGCGCGCGACCGCGTGCTCGGCACGGTGTGAACGCCCCCCGAAGACCGACATCCGAAAGGACGACCCCGCGATGACGACGGGCAGTTCGAGCACACCGAGTACGTCGAGCACGGGAAGACCCGACGCCGACGGCGCCGGCATCAGCACGTTCAAGGGGCAGGACCGGGCCCTGCGCGCCGGCCGGCTGGGCGCGGCGGGCCTCCTGCTGTCCGTCCTCGCGGCGACCGCTCCGCTCATGGTGGTTGCGGGTGTCATGCCCACCACATTCGCGGTGATGGGGATCGTCGGACAGCCGCTGCTCTTCGTCATCCTCGGCATCGTCCTCGTGCTCTTCAGCGTCGGGTACGCCGAGATGAGCCGGCACGTCCACAACGCGGGCGCCTTCTACGCGTACATCTCGCGCGGACTCGGCGGCACCCCCGGCGCGGGCGCGGCCGCCGTCGCCCTCGTCGCCTACAGCGCGCTCCAGGTCGGCATCTACGGCCTCTTCGGCTTCGAGGTCTCCGGGCTGTTCGCCACCTACCTCGACACCCATCTCCTCTGGTGGATACCGGCGCTGGCCGCCGTGCTCGTCGTCGGCGCGCTGGCCTGGCTCAAGATCGACGTCAACGCCTGGGTGCTCGGCGTGCTGCTGGTCATCGAGGTGACCCTCGTCGTCGTCTTCGACGTCGCGGCCGTCGGCGACCCCGCCAAGGCCGGCCTGTCGCTGCACGCCTTCAACCCCGACACCCTCACCGGAGCGGGCGTCGGCACCGCGCTGTGCTTCTGCATCGCGGCCTTCACCGGCTTCGAACAGGCCCCGGTCTACGCCGAGGAGACCAGCCGCCCGCACATCCTCGTGCCGCGCGTGATGTTCCTGGCGATCGGCTTCGTCGCCGTCTTCTTCGCCATCAGCTCCTGGGCGCTCACCGTCGCCACCGGCCCCTCGGCGATCGTCGGGACGTCCCAGAAGCAGAGCGCCGGACTGCTGTTCTTCCTCACCGAGTCACGGCTCGGCTCCACGTTCACCGACGTCCTGCACGTGCTGTTCGTGACCGGCATGTTCGCCGCGCTGCTCAGCTTCCACAACGTGGTCGCGCGCTACGCCTTCGCCATGGGCCGCGAGGGCCTGCTGCCCAGCGCCTTCGGCCGCACCTCCGAGGCCAGCGGCGCGCCCGGCACCGGCTCGCTCCTGCACACCGTCGTGTCCCTCATCGTGGTCGGCGGCTTCGCCCTCTCCGACGACAAGCCGGCCGGCGACCCGACCGCGCCCGTGCTCCGGCTGTTCACCTGGGGCGGCAACGTCGGAGCGCTCGGTGTCACCCTGCTGATGGCGGCCGCCTCCCTTTCGGTCATCGTCTTCTTCGTCCGCCGCGGCGCGGCCCGTGCCCAGTCCTGGCGCCTGGTCACCTCCGCGATCGCGGGCCTCGCCCTGCTCGTCATCGCGGTCTACACCGTCAAGGACTTCGACGTGCTCGTCGGCTCGGGTCCCGACTCGGTCCTGAACGTGGCTCTGCCGGCCGTCATCGGCCTCGCACTGGTCGCCGGTCTCGTCCAGGGTCTGGTGCTGCGCTCCCGCAAGCCCGAGGCGCACGCCCGGATCGGCCTCGGGAACGAGGCGTTCCAGTTGGACAAGGCGGCCGAGTCCGCCTCCTGATGCGGCCCCGCCGTCCTCTTCGGAGCCGCTGATTCCGGACCGTCGGTAAGAAGAAATGACGGAACGCTGACGAGCACCCGCCGCCGCTGGCTTTTTGGGGGTCGCGGGTGCTCGAATCAAGGGGTGAACACTGAAAGGCCCGGGGAACCGGACCCGGAGCGAGAGCGGCCCCGGGAACCCGAGGACGAGGAACGCCAGGAGCACGAGGACGGCCGGGAGCACCAGGAAGGCTCGGGGCGCCAGGAAGCCCTGGAGCAGCGCGGGCACGAGGAGCGCCCGGAGCACCACGAGCGCGAAGAGCGCCCGGAGCACCACGAGCAGACCGACGCGGAGCACGGAGACGTGGAGCACGAGGCGTCCGAGGCGCACGGCAGGCCCATCGGCCGCCGGGTCCTGCTCGGCACGCTCGGACTCGGCGCCCTCGGCGTCCTGGCCGCGCCCACGCTCCAGCGCGCGACGGACGCCTTCCTCGCCGGTGCCTCCCAGCGCGACCCCACGGGCCTGACGGGACTGCTGCCCAACGGCGGCGGGTTCCGCTACTACTCGGTGGCCGCCTCCGTCCCCCACAAGAACGAGACGGACTACCGGCTCACCGTCGACGGCCTGGTCGACCACCCCGCCGACTACACCCTCGCGGACCTGCGCACCCTGCCCCAGACCCGGCTGGTGCACGACGTCCAGTGCGTCACCGGCTGGCGCGTGCCGGGCACCCCCTTCGAGGGCGTACGCCTGTCGCAGCTGCTCGACGCCGCCGGAGTGCGCCCCTCGGCCGGGGCCATCCGCTTCACCTGCTTCGACGGGACCTACACGGAGAGCCTCAGCCTGCGCCAGGCCTACCGCCCGGACGTCCTGGTGGCCCTGCGCATGCAGGACAAGCCCGTCGGCCACGACCACGGCGGCCCGGTCCGGCTCTACGTGGCCCCGATGTACTTCTACAAATCCGCCAAGTGGCTCTCCGGCATCACGGTCACCAAGGACGTCCGTCCCGGGTACTGGGAGAACCGGGGGTACGACGTCGACGCCTGGGTCGGCCGTTCGAACGGACGCGACGATGAACCCACGAGCTGACGGATCCCCGGCCGTCTCCGCGCACTCCTCCCACGTACGGCGCTTCACCCGCGCCGAGCACTGGGTGCACCGGGTCACCGGCGCGCTCATGGGCGTGTGCGTGGCCACCGCCGCCTGCCTCTACATCCCCCAGTTCGCGGAGCTCGTCGGCCGCCGCGAACTCGTCGTCCGGGTCCACGAGGTGGCCGGTGTGATGCTTCCGCTGCCGGTCCTGGCGGGCCTGGCCTCCCGTGCGTTCCGGCGCGACCTGGGCTTCCTGAACCGCTTCGGCCCGCACGACCGGGTGTGGCTGCGGGCGGCGCTGCGCCGCGACAGGGATCCGGGCTCCCGTCCCGCGGGCAAGTTCAACGCCGGACAGAAGATCTACGCCGCCTGGATCTCCGGCGCCACGCTGGTGATGCTGGGCACGGGCCTGCTGATGTGGTTCACCCACCTCACCCCGCTGATGTGGCGCACCTCGGCGACCTTCGTCCACGACTGGCTGGCCCTCACCGTCGGGATCGTGCTCGGGGGCCACATCGGTATGGCGCTGGCGGATCCGGAGGCCAGGCGGGGCCTGCGTACGGGATCGGTGAGCCGCCGGTGGGCCGAGCGTGAACATCCGCTGTGGCGGCCGTGAGCACGCGCTGACGACGGCGAACGGGCCGCGGGAAGAACCGGTCCAGGTTCTTCCCGCGGCCCGTTCGCCGTCGTCAGCCGGGTCGGACACGGCCGGGGGGACAGCGGTCCTAGAGAACCAGCGACAGCAGCAGCACCAGTCCTCCGGCCATCACCGAGATGATCGTCTCCATGACGGACCAGGTCTTCACCGTCTGGCCGACGTCCAGGCCGAAGTACTCCTTCACCAGCCAGAAGCCGGCGTCGTTGACATGGCTGAAGAAGAGCGAGCCCGCGCCGATCGCGAGGACGAGCAGGGACGTGTGGGTGGTCGACATGTCGGCCGCCAGGGGCGCGACCAGACCGGCCGCCGAGATGGTGGCGACGGTCGCCGAGCCGGTCGCGAGCCGGATCGCCACCGCGATCAGCCAGGCCAGCAGCAGCGCGGGGATCGACCAGTCCTTGGAGATCTCCAGGATCATCCGGCCCACACCGGAGTCGATCAGCGTCTGCTTGAAGCCGCCGCCCGCGCCGACGATGAGCAGGATGCCGGCGATGGGCGCGAGGGACTTCTCGACGGTCGTCGAGATGCGGTCCCTGGTGAAGCCCGCCGCCCGGCCCAGCGTGAACATGCCCACGATCACGGCCGCGAGCAGGGCGATCAGCGGCGCCCCGACGACGTCGAAGACGCGCTGGGTCATGTTCGCCGGGTCGTCGACGATGATGTCCACCAGGGCCTTGGCCAGCATCAGCACCACGGGCAGCAGCATGGTCGCGAGGGTCGCGCCGAAGCTCGGACGCTTCTCCAGATCCTCCGAGGCTCGCGCGGGGACCATCCGGTCGGGCGCCTGGACGTCCACCCAGCGGGCCGCGTACCGCGAGAACACCGGACCGGCGACGATCACCGTGGGGATCGCGACCAGGACGCCGAGGGCGAGCGTGATGCCGAGGTTCGCGTGGACCGCGTCGATCGCGACCAGCGGACCGGGGTGCGGCGGTATCAGACCGTGCATCACCGACAGACCCGCGAGGGCCGGGATGCCGATGCGCATCAGCGAGTAGTTGCCGCGCTTGGCGACCATCAGGACCACCGGGATCAGCAGCACGATGCCGACCTCGAAGAACAGCGGCAGGCCGATCACCGAGGCGATCAGCACCATCGCCCAGGGCATGGCGCGACCGCCCGCCTTGGCGAGGATCGTGTCGACGATCTGGTCGGCGCCGCCCGAGTCGGCGAGCAGTTTGCCGAGGATCGCGCCGAGGGCGATCAGGACACCCACACCGGCCACGGTCGAGCCGAGTCCGGTGGTGAAGCTGACGATGACCTTGTCGAGCGGGGCGCCGGCGAACGCGCCGAGCGCCAGCGAGCCGATGGTCAGGGCGAGAAAGGCGTGCAGCCTGAACTTCGTGATGAGCAGGACGATGACGGCGATGCCCGCCAGCACGGCTATGCCCAGTTGAGCGTGGCCCGCCGACGTGATCGGTTCGACGGCGTCCGCTGCCAGCATCTCGACACTGAGTCTGGTCACGGTTGTCCCTTGCTTGAGAAACGGTCGTGGGGAAGGTGGTGCGCGCTGTCGCCCGCAGGACAGCGTTGTCACGGGCACGGGCACGGGCACGGGGGTAGGGCACGGGGTAGGGCGTCGGAGCCCGGGGTACTCCGGGGCCGGGGCGGCGCCCGGGTGTTACGGGCGGGGCGGTTCGAGGGCGCCGAGCGCCGTCACGGCCCGCTCGGTGATCTCCGCGGGCCCGCCGGACACGTTCACGTCGACCCCGGCCTCGTCGGCCGCCAGCGGCTGGAGCGTGGCGAACTGCGAGTCCAGGAGCGCTGTGGGCATGAAGTGCCCCTTGCGGTGCGACATCCGGTTCTCGATGAGCTCGCGGTCACCGGTCAGATGCACGAAGACGACCCCGGGCGCGACCGCGCGCAGCCGGTCCCGGTAGGCGCGCTTGAGAGCCGAGCTGCTGACCACCCCGCCGAGCCCGGCCCGCTCGTGCGCCCAGTGCCCGATGGCGTCCAGCCACGGCCACCGGTCCTCGTCGGTCAGCGGCGTCCCGGCCGACATCTTGGCGATGTTGGCCTGCGGGTGGAAGTCGTCGCCCTCGGCGTACGGAACGCCGAGCCGGGCCGCGAGCAACGGGCCGATGGTGGTCTTCCCGGTGCCTGCGACACCCATGACCACGACGACATGGGGGGTGGGACTGTGCTGCATCGCGCTCTCGCTGTCTTCGTCGACATCTGACGTCGACGCCACTGAAACGCATTAGGTACGACAAATTCAAGAGTGTGTGACGTATAAGTCTGACTTTTTAATCGTGACGTCGGCCTCGTACCCTGACCTCATGACCACACGGGACCGGGGGCTGCACGGACACGTACTGGAGTCCCTCGGGCCGGCGATCACGGCGGGCGACTACCCGCCGGGGAGTGTTCTACGCACCGACGAACTCGCCCAGCGCTTCGAGGTGTCCCGCTCCGTGATGCGCGAGGCGGTCCGGGTGCTCGAATCCATGTACCTGGTCGAGTCCCGCCGCCGTGTGGGCGTGACGGTCCGCCCCAAGTCCGAGTGGAACGTCTACGACCCCCAGGTCATCCGCTGGCGGCTGGCCGGTGCCGACCGTCCCCACCAGCTGCGATCCCTCACCGTCCTGCGCTCGGCGATCGAACCCGTCGCGGCGGGCCTGGCCGCGCGGCACGCCACCGCGGAGCAGTGCGCGGAGCTCACCGAGTGCGCGCTCGGCATGGTCGCCACCTCACGCGGGCACCAGCTGGAGGGCTATCTGGTCCACGACGTCGCCTTCCACCGGGTGATCCTCAGGGCGTCGGGCAACGAGATGTTCGCCCGCCTCGGGGACGTCGTCGCGGAGGTCCTCTCCGGCCGCACCCACCACGACGTCATGTTCGCGGACCCCGACCCCGCCGCCGTCACCCTGCACGTCCAGCTCGCCGAGGCCGTCCGCGAGGGCGACGCCCCACGTGCCGAGCGGCTGACCCGGGAGATCACGGCCGGAGCGCTCCAGGAACTGGACGTGCTGGCCCCCTGAGGCCCGGCGCGCGGCGGGGCTCAGTCCAGGAACTCCCCGTCCACGTACACCCAGGCCCCGTCCACCCGCTCGAACCGGCTCCGCTCGTGCAGGGAGCCGCCCCGGTAGGAGGCCCGGAAGGTCACGGTCCCCGTGGTGTGGAAGGCCGAGCCCTGACCCGTCTCCAGGATCTCCAGACCGCTCCACCGCATCCCCGGGTCGAACTCCACCCGGGCCGGACGGGTCCGCGGATGCCAGGTGCGCAGCAGGTATCCCTCGTCCTCGTGCACGAAGGCGCTGTAACGCGACCGCATGAGCGCCTCGGCACTCGGCGCCGCGGCCTCACCGCGATGGAAGCGCCCGCAGCAGCGCGCGTACGGCTCGGCGAGCCCGCAGGGGCAGGATCGGCTGGTCATCGCGTCATTCTCCCCGGACCCGCGCCGGGTCGGCGCCCGGCGGCGGAAAGGTGGGCGGATAGGCGGGCCGGGCCGGCAACCGACGTGCGGCCTCGGGCAGTTGCGGGGCGGGCTCAGGCAGCGGCGGCAGCGCGGTCTCGTACAGCCACGCCGTGAAGAGCTCGTCCAGCGGCTCGGCCGCGTAGCGCGAGACGTGCGCGGTGAAGACCGACGTGGTGACCGTGCCGCCCCGGTGCAGCGTCGCCCAGCCGCGCAGCATGCGGAAGAACGCCTCGTCCCCCATCGCGCAGCGGATCGCGTGCACCGTGAGCCCGCCGCGCTGGTAGAGCCGGTCGTCGAACATCAGCTTGCGGCCCGGGTCCGACAGCAGCAGATCCCGCGGCAGCGCGGCCAGCTTCCGGTGCGCGGCGGCGGCCAGTTGACGCGCCGGGCGTCCGCCGGAGCGCTCCGACCACAGCCACTCGGCGTACTTCGCGAGCCCCTCGTTCAGCCAGATGTGCCGCCAGTCCGCGATGGTCACACTGTTGCCGAACCACTGGTGCGCCAGCTCGTGCGCGATCAGCCGCTCCGAACCCCGCGCCCCGTCCACATGGTTGGCGCCGAACAGCGACAGACCCTGCGCCTCGACCGGGACGTCGAGTTCCTCCTCGGTCACCACCACCGCGTACTCGCCGAACGGGTAGGGCCCGAACAGGCCCTGGAACAGCTCCATCATCGCGGGCTGCCGCGCGAAGTCCCGGGAGAACTCCGGCAGCAGCTGAGCGGGCAGATACCCCGACTGCGGCACGCCCCCGAGGCCCGGGTCGCCGAGCAGCACCGTCTGGTACTTGCCGATCGACAGGCCCACCAGATAGCTGGAGGTCGGGGCGGGCTGCTCGTACACCCAGGTCGTCGTCGACGCCTTCGTCGTCCGTGTCAGCAGCCGCCCGCCGGCCACCACCGCGTAGGCGGAGGGCGTCGTCACCGAGATCTGGTACGCGGCCTTGTCGGCCGGCCGGTCGTTGCACGGGTACCAGGACGGCGAACCGACCGGCTGGCTCGCCACCAGCGCCCCGTCCTCCAGCTCCTCCCAGCCGAGCCCGCCCCAGGGGCTGCTCACCGGCTTGGGGTTGCCCGACCAGTGCACCTCGACGGTGAACGCGGTACCGGCCCGCAGCGGCTTCGGCGGACGGATCCGCAGCCTGCCGCCCCGGTGCGTGTAGTGCGGGGCCTTGCCGTCGACACGGACCCGGCCGATCCGGAAGTCGGCCAGGTTCAGCTGGAACTCGGTCAGCGCGGAACGGCCCGCTATGGCGTTGATCCGCGCGGTGCCTGACAGCCGGTTCGGGCCGGGGCGGTAGTCCAGCGCGAGCTCGTACCGGTGCACCCGGTAACGGGGATCTCCGTTGGCCGGGAAATAGGGGTCCGGTCCCGCTGTCTGCTGAACGCTCACTGCTGCGACTGCTCCCTGCCCTGTGCTCGACGTACCGCTGTACCGCCCTTCCTGTCCGATCAGGTCGATTCTGCTAGGAACGCCACGCCTCGATCGGGTTGCCCAGCCAGCGGGTGTCGTCGGGAACGGACTCCGCCGCCATCACCAGCGACGCGGGACCCAGGGTGGAGCGGGCCCCGACGGTGCTGCCGGGCAGGACGATTCCGCCCGGACCCAGAGTGGCGCCCTCACGGAGGACCACAGTATCCGTCCGCAAGATCCGGTCGTGGAAGAGGTGGGTCTGGAGCACACAGCCCCGGTTCACCGTGACCGCGTCGCCCAGCGTCACGAGATCCGACTCGGGCAGCCAGTAGCTCTCGACCCAGGTGCCCCGGCCGATCCTGGCGCCGAGCCCCCGCAGCCACGCCGTCATCAGCGGCGTACCGGGCACGGATCCCGCCAGCCACGGCACGGCCACGACCTCCACGAAGGTGTCGGCCAGCTCGTTGCGCCACACGAAACTGCTCCAGAGCGGGTGCTCACCGGCACGGTGCCGCCCGACCAGCAGCCACTTCGCCACGATGGAGACCAGGCACCCGAGCACCCCCACGGCGAGCAGCACCGGACCCGCGAACGCCCATGCCCACGGACCCAGCGCGCACAGCGCGGCGACCGTCAGCACGGCCAGCGCCGCCGAGCAGAACACCGGCAGCAGCCGGCACAGCTCCACCAGACCACGCGCCCACAGCAGCCGGGCCGGCGGTTCGTACGTACGGCTCTGGTCGCCGCCCTGCGCCGCACGTGGCAGCTTCATCGGCGGCAGCCCCAGATAGGAACTGCCCTTCTTCGCCTTCTTCGGCGTCGCCGACAGCACCCCGACCAGGCCCCCGTCCGGCACGCTGCGGCCCGGAGCCGTCATCCCCGAGTTGCCGAGGAAGGCCCGCCGCCCGATCTCCGCCCGCCCGATGCGCATCCAGCCGCCACCGAGCTCGTACGGAGCCGTCAGGGTGTCGTCCGCGAGGAACGCGCCGTCGCCGACCGTCGTCAGACTCGGCAGCGCGAGCACCGTCGACACCTCCGCGCCCCGGCCGATCCGCATGCCGAGCAGCCGCAGCCACACCGGCGTGATCAGCCCGGCGTACAGCGGGAACAGCGTCTCCCGGGAACGGTCCATGAGCTGGGTGACGGTCCATGCCTGCCAGCCGATCCGGCTGTGCGTCGGATGCGTGCCCTCGTGCAGCCCGAGACTCAGCAGCCGCACGGCCACCAGGAGCATCAGCGCGTACACGAGCCCGAACACGAGCGTCGCCGGGACCAGGGCGAGCGCCGCACCCCGCAGCGCCGCGCCCGGACCGGCGTCCGCGCTCACGAACACCCGGGCCACGAGCAGCGCCGCGACCGCGGCCAGCACCGGCAGCGCGCTCAGCCCGAACCCGGCCGCGCCGTACATCGCCCGCCAGTACGTGCCGCGCCGCGGCCGGTCCTTGGGCCACGCGCGCTTCGCCTTGCCGAGCTTGACCGCGGGCGCCCCGGCCCACCGCTGCCCGGTCGGGATCTGGCCCGTCACGGCGGAACCCGGCGCCACCTCGGCACGCTTGCCCACCCGGGACCCCGGGAAGAGGATGCTGCGCGTCCCGACCACGGCACCGGCGCCCACCTTGACCGGGCCGATCTCCAGCCGGTCGCCGTCCAGCCAGTACCCCGACAGGTCCACCTCGGACTCGACGGCGGCGCCCCGGCCCATCTTGAGCATGCCGGTCACCGGCGGCAGCGAATGCAGATCCACGTCCTGACCGATCCGGGCGCCCAGCGCACGGGCGTACCGCTCCAGCCAGGACCCGGTCAGCGAGGTCGCGCCGCTGAACGCGGCGAGCCGTTCGGCCGTCCACAGCCGCAGATGGACACTCCCGCCCCGCGGATACCGGCCGGCCTTCACCCCGCGCAGCAGCAGCCGCGCACCGCCCGCGGCGACGGCGAGCCGCCCCGGCGGGCTGTACAGGACGAGCGCGCCGGCGCCCACCAGCCACCACGAGGCGCCGGGCGCCCACGGATAGGGGCCGAACCGGTGCAGCACGTTGCCGGCCGCGGCCAGGGCCACCGTCCAGCGCAGTCCGAGCAGGGCGAACAGCGGAACCAGGACGAGCAGCTGGACCAGCTTGGCCCGCACCGGGACCGGCGCGATCACCCGCTCCGCCCCGTCGTCCTGACCGGATCTCTCCAGATGCCGGGCCAGCTTGCGCAGCACGGGCTGCTGGTAGACGTCGAGCACGGCGGCGCTCGGGTAGCGGGCGCGCAGCCGGGTGGTGAGCTGGGCGGCCGCCAGACTGGAGCCGCCGATCGCGAAGAAGTCGTCGCCCGCGCCCCCCACCGGGATGCCCAGGACCTCGCTCCACTGCTCGGCGAGCCAGGCCTCGGTGCCGTACAGCTCCTCCTTGGCGCCGGCGCTCTCCAGACCCTCCAGCGGCCAGGGCAGCGCGTTCCGGTCGACCTTGCCCGACGTACGGGTCGGCAGGTCCCCGACCGGCGCGATCAGCGGAACCAGCGCGGCGGGCAGTTCGGCGCGCAGCTTCTCGACGGCCGCCGCCTGGTCCCAGCCCTCCTGGGTGACGACATAGCCGACCAGCAGCTGATTGCCGCCACGCGCGGTCCGTACGGCGGCCGCCGCGCCCGCGACCCCGGGCAGCGCCTGGAGCGCCGCGTCCACCTCGCCGAGTTCGATCCGGCGGCCGCCGAGCTTGATCTGCTCGTCGGCCCGCCCCAGGAAGATCAGCCCCTCGGGTTCGGCCCTGACCAGGTCACCGCTGCGGTACGCCCGCTCCCAGCCGAGCGACGGGAGCGGCGCGTACTTCTCCGCGTCCTTCTCCGCGTCGAGATAGCGGGCGAGCCCGACCCCGCCGATCACCAGCTGGCCGCTGCCGCCCATCGGCACCGGCTCGCCCGCCTCGTCGACCACCGCGAGCTCCCAGCCGTTCAGCGGCAGCCCGATCCGGATGGGCTCCTCACCGGTCAGCAGCGAGGCACAGGCCACCACGGTCGCCTCGGTCGGCCCGTACGTGTTCCACACCTCGCGGCCCTCGGTCACCAGGCGCTGGGTCAGCTCGGGCGGGCAGGCCTCGCCGCCGAAGATCAGCAGCCGGACCTCGTTCAGGGTCTCGGGCTCCCACAGCGCGGCCAGGGTGGGCACGGTGGAGACGACGGTGATCTCCTGCTCGACCAGCCAGGGGCCGAGGTCGGCGCCGCTGCGCACCTGGGAGCGCGGTACGGGCACCAGACAGGCCCCGTACCGCCACGCGAGCCACATCTCCTCGCAGGAGGCGTCGAAGGCGACGGACAGGCCCGCCATGACCCGGTCACCGGGCCCGATCGGCTCCTCGGTCAGGAAGAGGCTCGCCTCCGCGTCCACGAAGGCGGCGGCGCTGCGGTGGCTCACCGCCACGCCCTTGGGCTTTCCGGTGGAACCCGAGGTGAAGATGATCCAGGCGTCGTGCTCGACGCCCGGCCGCCCTGCCAGAACCCCGGAGCGGCCGTTCACGGTCAGTTCGTGCCCGGCGCCGACGACCGCGCGCACCCCGGCCTCGGAGAAGACCAGCTCGGCCCGCTCGTCGGGGTCCTCGGCGTCCACCGGGACATAGGCGGCACCGGCCGCGAGGACGCCGAGGATCGCCGTGTACAGCTCGTTCGTGCCGGACGGGACCCGTACGCCGACCCGGTCGCCGAGTCCGACCCCGGCCGCCGCGAGCCTCGACCGCACGCCTTCCACCTCGGCGGCCAGGGCCCGGTAGGTGAGGGCGCGCCGGCCGTCGTCGAGGGCGGGCTCCTCGGGGTACGCCCGTACGGAGGCGTCGAGGATGTCGACGAGCGTGCGCGGCGAGGCGGCCGAGGCTGCGGAGAAGCGCGCCTGGTCACCGAGCTCCGCACGCACCTCGTCGTCGGACAACGCGAGTGCGGGGCTTTGCTGGAGGGCTGCCATCGGGTCCTCACGTGTTGTTCCCGGATACTCCGGGGAGCCGGTGGGCCCGCAGGTACGCCTGGGGATATTCCGGTCCAGCTCCGAACAAGCCTGCAATTTTAGTACGACGCTAGCTTCTGACCTGGGGATCAGCGATGCGAGGCCCTCCCGAGAGGGTCCTCAGGTCCTCTCCCGCAGCGCTGTGACGTGGGAATACGTCAGCGTGACGAGATCTGCCCCACATCTTTCCGTAACTCCGTGAACACAGCGAGCGAGGGCCCCGATCCGGTGATCGGAGCCCTCGCAGGGCGTGCCGGGTGACGCGGGGCGCGCTGTTCCTCGGTGCGGTCCAGGTGTGGCCCGGGTGCGGTTCCGCCCGGGTCAGCTCGTGGCGCAGGAGACCGTCGGCCACGTCCACGTGCCGTTGGTCTGGACGGTGACGCCGAAGGTGTTGCCGCTGCCGTCGGGTTTGGCCGTCAGGACCTGGGCGCTGGGGTAGCTCGCGCTGATGTTCCAGGTCGAGAGGATCTTCTCGGGAGCGGGGACGTTCATCGTCACGGTCCAGTTGTTCGAGCCGGTGACGGCGACGTTGAGGTTGTACCGGTCGCTCCACTGCTGCCCGGCGGACAGCGTCGCGGTGCATCCGCCGCCACCGCCACCGCCCGTGCCGCCACCGTCGGGTGCCACGGCGCGGCCGGTCTGTGGAGAGATCATCCCGGCGCACAGGCCGCGCGAGGCCAGTCCCTGAGCGATGCGCGGGATCGCGGCGATCGTGTTGGCGGGCCAGTCGTGCATGAGGATGATCTGGCCGCTGGTGAGCCGGCCGGCCGCCTGCACGATCGCGTCGGTGCTCGCGCCGTTCCAGTCCTGCGAGTCGACGTCCCAGATGATCTCGGTGAGACCGTACTTGGCCTCGACCGCCTTCAGCGTCGCGTTGGTCTCTCCGTACGGAGGGCGGAACAGTTTCGGGGTGCCGCCGCCCGCACCGGCGATGGCCTGCTGGGTCCGGGAGATCTCCGAGTCGATCTGGGCCTGGCTCTCCTGGGTGAGATGCGGATGGGTGTAGCTGTGGTTGCCCACCCACATGCCGGCGTCGACCTGGGCCCGTACCTGCGCGGGGTTGGACGCCGCGTACTGGCCCTCGTTGAACATGGTGGCGCGCAGCCCGTTCTGCTTGAGGGCGTTGAGCAGGCCCGACGTGGTGCTGGACGGCCCGTCGTCGAAGGTCAGTCCGACGTACCCGTTGCAGGTGGCGGCCCGCGCCGGTCCGGTGCCGAGGGCGAGGGTGCCCGCGGCGGCCGACGCCACCACGGCCAGTCCCGTGACCAGCGTGCGTGACGAGCCGAGTCGTCCGGATCTCGTGCGGAATCTCATGCGAGGTGCTCCTAGTGCCTTGGGGGAGGGCAGGGGTCAGCTCGTGGTGCAGGAGACCGTGGGCCAGGTCCAGTTGCCGTTGGACTGGACGGTGACGCCGAAGGTGTTGCCGCTGCCGTTGGGTTTGGCCGTCAGGACCTGGGCGCTGGGGTAGCTCGCGCTGATGTTCCAGGTCGAGAGGATCTTCGCCGGGGACGGCACGTTCATCGTCACGGTCCAGTTGCTGGAGCCGGTGACGGCGACGTTGAGGTTGTACCGGTCGCTCCACTGCTGCCCGGCCGACAGGGTCGCCGCGCACCCGCCGGAGCCGCCGCCCGAGCCGCCCCCGGACCCACCGCCCGATCCGGAGTCGCCCAGGGTGATGTTGGAGTTCCCGCTGCTCTGGTAACCCTCGGTGGCGAGGATCATGTAGTAGTTGAAGCTGCCCAGGTTCATTCCGGCGCGGGCCCAGGCGTCGAAGTGGTTGCCCGTCGTGATGGTCCCGCCGGTCCGCTTCGACTGGCGGACGCTCCAGTACTGGTCGAAGGTGCGGGTGCCCTCGACGGAGGGGGCGTTGGTCCGTGTCGTCTTGTAGATGTCGTACGTGCCGCCGTCGCTGGTGACGGTGCCCATGAACGTCCCCGTGGGCCGGTAGGTGCCCCAGTTGTCGACGATGTAGTACTCGACGAGCGGGTTGGAGGTCCACCCGTAGAGGGACAGGTAGGCGTTGCCTGACGGGTTGAAGCTGCCCGAGTAGGTGACGCTCCTTCGTCCGCCGTTGCTCCAGCCCTTTCCGGCGACGAAGTTCCCGGTGTTGCTCCAGGAGGTGCCGTAGTTGCCGGCGGAGCCCAGGTTCATGGACACCGTCCCGCCGCTGTCGGTCCAGAACGAGTAGTAGTACCCGTTGTTGGTGCCGGTCTGGTTCGAGGTGATGACCGTGTCCGCCTGGGCCGTGCCGGGCAGCGTCATCGCGGCCACGGCGACCAGCAGCATGGTGCAGACGCCGCTGATGAGCAGCCTGAACCGACGGAACGTCCCGGCGCGAGCGCTACGGCGGCGCGGCGGGGGTGCGGGTGCGTCGATCATGTGCGTTCTTCCTCCTCGTCCTCGTGAGGTGGCGCGCTGCGAATCGCCCACAGTGTTGAACTGGCCCTGTCAAGTGTCAATAGTTTCGACGTGATAGTCGAAACATTCGTCACGCCCGGTAAGGGTTATGGGGGGTGTAATGCCTGTTCAGACGGGTTGTATGCCCCGCCGGGTAACGGCTGTTCAGTGAAGGCCCGCTTGTCAAGATCAATGCGACCTCATCAAGTCTTCGAAACTTTCGAAGACTCCCCGAATCGTTCGACCGGAGGTGAGGGGCGAGATGAGGGCCCAGTGGGCGGAGTGCGACCCGGAAACGCAAAAGACCCCACCGAAGTGGGGTCCCGCTGGTGTCCGAGGGGGGACTTGAACCCCCACGCCCGATAAAGGGCACTAGCACCTCAAGCTAGCGCGTCTGCCATTCCGCCACCCGGACAAGGTGTCTTTCGCGCGGGGTTTCCCTCGCGGCGACAGGTGAAACATTACCAGGCTTTCCGGGGGCCCCGATCACCCCCTCGCGGCGTGAACGGCACGTGACGGGAGGGGCCCGCCCTTGGGTCCGGGGGCGGGTCGGGGAGAGGATGAGGGGGACCACCAGCGGCGACAGCGGGAGGAAGCAGCGTGAGCGAGAGCGGCACGACCAGGAACGTCACGGGCGAGGACGAGGTCGTGGACCTCTGTCGTGAGCTGATCCGGATCGACACCAGCAACTACGGGGACCACTCCGGACCCGGCGAGCGCAAGGCCGCGGAGTACGTCGCCGAGAAGCTCGCCGAGGTCGGACTCGAACCGCAGATCTTCGAGTCCCACCAGGGGCGTGCCTCCACGGTGGCCCGTATCGAGGGCGAGGACCCCTCGCGGCCCGCGTTGCTCATCCACGGCCACACCGATGTCGTACCGGCCAACGCGGCGGACTGGACCCACGACCCCTTCTCGGGCGAGATCGCCGACGGGATGGTCTGGGGCCGGGGCGCGGTCGACATGAAGGACATGGATGCCATGACGCTGGCGGTCGTACGGGAGCGGATGCGCAGCGGCCGCAAGCCGCCGCGTGACATCGTCCTCGCCTTCCTCGCGGACGAGGAGGCGGGCGGAACGTTCGGCGCCCGGCACCTGGTCGACAAGCACCCGGACCTGTTCGACGGCGTCACCGAGGCGATCGGCGAGGTCGGCGGGTTCTCCTTCACGGTCAACGAGAAGCTGCGGCTGTATCTCGTCGAGACCGCGCAGAAGGGCATGCACTGGATGAAGCTGACCGTGGACGGCACCGCCGGGCACGGTTCGATGATCCACAAGGACAACGCGATCACCGAGCTCTCCGAGGCCGTCGGGCGGCTCGGCCGGCACAAGTTCCCGGTGCGGGTCACGAAGACCCTGCGGCACTTCCTCGACGAGCTCGGCGACGCACTGGGAACCGAGCTGGACCCGGAGAACATGGACGAGACGCTCGCCAGGCTCGGCGGTATCGCCAAGCTCATCGGTGCCTCCCTCCAGAACACGGCCAACCCGACCCAGCTGGGCGCCGGCTACAAGGTCAACGTCATTCCGGGGCAGGCCACCGCGCATGTCGACGGCCGGTATCTGCCGGGCTACGAGGAGGAGTTCCTCGCCGACCTCGACCGGATCCTCGGCCCCCGGGTCAAGCGCGAGGACGTGCACGCGGACAAGGCGCTGGAGACCGGTTTCGACGGTGCGCTCGTCGACGCCATGCAGACCGCGCTCTCGGCCGAGGACCCGATCGCGCGTGCCGTGCCCTACATGCTCTCGGCCGGCACCGACGCCAAGTCGTTCGCCGATCTCGGTATCCGCTGTTTCGGCTTCGCGCCGCTGAAGCTGCCCCCGGAGCTGGACTTCGCGGGCATGTTCCACGGTGTCGACGAGCGGGTGCCGGTGGACGCGCTCCAGTTCGGCGTCCGCGTCCTCGGCCGGTTCATCGACGCGTCCTGACGGGGCGCCGGCGGCACGCCCCGGCCCGCACCGGCGGGCCGGACCACCGTGCCGCCGGCCGGCTCGGGCCGTCGTGCCGCCGGGTCGGGCCCTCGTCCCGCCGGGCGGGAACGGCGTGTTGACGCGGTCATTCGCCCGCGCGTGCGGAGATCGCCCGGGACGGGTGAATGCGACCATAAGCCCATAGCTCTACTACTCCCTCCTCGTTACAGGTGTTGCGATCCGCTGCTTTGGACCGCGTTTTGCCTACCAGGAGGAATAATGATCAAGAAGATCGTCGCCGCCGCCGTCGCCACGAGTGGTCTGGTTCTCGCGGGTGCGGGTCTGGCCGTCGCCGACTCCGGTGCGCAGGGTGCCGCTGTGGGTTCCCCGGGTGTCGCCTCCGGCAACGTCGTTCAGGTTCCCGTCCACGTTCCCGTGAACGTCTGCGGCAACACGATCTCCGTGATCGGACTGCTGAACCCCGCCTTCGGCAACACCTGCTTCAACCACTGACGTCGCCTCATCCCATGAGGGGGGATCCCGTGAGGCCCATGAGTCCCATGGGTTGCCTCGTGAGGGTCACTTCGTGAAGGTCTGAGCCGTCCGCCCCGGAGTGCGCGCCATGCGCTCCGGGGCCGACCGGCTTCCCGCGTACGTCAGGTGGCGTGCGCGTGTTCTCGATGGTCCACGTCCCCAGGACTGTTGGTCCACGTCCCAAGGACTCAAGGCAGGGATTTCAGCTATGCGACAGGTCACCCGCAAGGGCCTGATGACCGTGGCCGCGGCCGGTGGAGTACTCGCGGTCACCGCCGTCTCCGCACACGCCGACTCGGGCGCGTTCGGCTCCGCCTCGGACTCTCCCGGCGTGCTGTCGGGCAACTCGGTGCAGGCTCCGGTGCACGTGCCGGTCAACGTCTGCGGAAACACCGTGAACGTGGTCGGGCTGCTCAACCCGGCGATGGGCAACACCTGTGTCAACCACGGCGGCCGCGGCGGCTCGTCCGACCACCGGGGGACCGGCTCGGGCGGTGGCTCGCGGGCCGGAGGCGGCACAGCTCACTCGCCCGGAGTGGGCTCCGGCAACCACGTACAGGTTCCGGTCGACGTCCCGGTCAATGCCTGCGGCAACAGCGTGAACGTCGTGGGGATCGGCAACGCGGCGGGGGGTGACAACTGCGCGAACGGCTCGTCCACGGGCGACCACGGGACACACCACCCAGGCCACCCGGGTCAGCCGGGACATCCGGGTCACCCCGGCCACCCTGGACACCCGGGTCACCCCGGCCAGCCGGGACACCCGGGTCAGCCCGGCCACCACGGTCACTGCGAGCACCCGGGACACCACGGGCACCCGGGTCATCCGGGACACCCCGGTCACCCGGGTCACCCGGGAGAGCCTGGCCACCCTGGGCACCCCGGCCACCCCGGCCACCCCGGGACCCCTGGCCAGCCCGGAACGCCCGGCACCCCCGGAACCCCGGCCCACCCCGGCACCTCCACCTCGGGCGGCGGCAAGCACCGCGGCGGTGTCGTCCAGGTCGGACGGCCGGGCGCGCGGGCCGTCGTGCGGACACCGGCCGCGGACAGCGCGGCCCAGCTGGCCCACACGGGCAGCGACCTGCCGATCGGAGCGGTCGTACCGGCGGGAGCCGCCGCGCTGCTGGCCGGCGCCGTGCTCTACCGCCGGGCGCGCGCCGCGGCGTGACGCGAGGGCGGTGTGATGATCGCATCGGGGGGCGAGGTGTGGGCATGACCCGGCGCGCGCAGCCGCGATTTCAGCGCGGCTCGGTCGCGGCCGGGGCGCCACGGTCCTCCCCGTGACGTGAGCGACGGTGCGGGCCCCGCGACGACGGGGTCCGCACCGGTTCAGCGACCGTCTGTCACCACGTGGCGCGTACCTGACGAATGATCCGTCGGCGCAACCGCACTCTGCGGCTGCCGTCACGGAGCAGGCTCAGGCGGTCCAACTCCCAGTGTCCGTACTCGGCATGGTCCGTCAGCAGACGTGTCGTCTCCTTGCGGGAGACCCCGCGAGGTACGTACACGTCGACAAATTCGTATTCCGGCATCGCATCTATTGTGCGGGCAGAGGCCCGGTACGGATAGCGTCTGCACTATGTCTGATGCTGTGCAGCCCACCGCTGCCGAGGTACGCGCCGCCGCCGAGGCTGTCAAGGCCGCACTCGACCGCCACCTGGCCGCGGTCGAGCGCAGGACGGGCGACGACGACCCGGACGTCTACGAGGCTTTCAACGAGCTCGCGGCGGCCGCCGAGGAGTACGACGAGCTCCTCTACGACCGCTACGACGAGGTCACGCCCTTCGAGATCCCCGGTGGTGACGACACCCTGCCCCCGTACACCGGTCCCGAGGAGCCGAACGCGCTCAGCGTGGTGATCCGCCGGGACTACGCCGTGGTGGAGCCGCAGCGACTTCTGGCGCAGGCCCAGCGGGTGGAGGCGGTGGAGGAGGACGGCGCCACCGTCAGTGAGGGCTTCGACGCGGCGGCCGGCACCGTTCACGGCGCGCTCGGGGTCCTGTTCGGAGAGTTCGAGCCGGACGAGATCGCCACCCGGCACAAGGAATTCGGGCTGGAGGAGGGTGACTCCACGCTCTGGGTGACCGCCGCCGACGAACCCGCCGAGCCGGGGGAGTGGCTGGAGACGCCGTTCGAGTCGATCGATCCGCAGCGGGTCGTCTGCCGCTTCGACGTCAGCGCCGTGTTCGACGAGGACGCGGACGACGACGATCTGGACGACGACCTCGGCCCCGACGGGGAGACCGACTCCCTCGACCCGCTGGACGCGGATCGCTGAGAGGTGCCCCGCCCGGCTCGGCCCTGTCCGTGAGGGCCGGGCCTGTCCGGCACGGAGCGCTCCGGCACGGTTCGCGCGGGTGGCGGTCACCGATCCGGTGACCGCCACCCGCGCGTTTTCGCCTCAGGGACCCCACGCAAGCCCGGTGCCGGTTCAGTCCGCCGTCGGCGTCTGTGCCTTCAGCAGGGCCTGGAGGCGCGTCGTGCGCGGCTTCTGGGGGACCTCCGCCACCGCGTGCGGCAGCGCCTGCTCCACCCCGTGCACGACGGAAAGGTGACGCTCGGCCCGTCCGAAGGCCGTGTAGACCCAGGGCCGGGTCAGGGCCGCCGCCGCGTCCCCCGGGAGCACCACGACCGCGGCCGGCCAGCGCAGCCCCACCGCCTGGTGCGCGGTGAGCGCCCAGCCGTGCCGCACGGTCTGCTCCACCCGCTCCTTCGGTACGACCACGGGGCCGTCCGGGCAGTCCAGGTGCAGTCCCTCGGCGTCGGCCTTCACGACGCGGCCCGGCAGCGCACGGCCAGGGGCGGGGGAGTGCACGATCCGGTCGCCGGGGTCGAAGCCGCCGAAGCGGCCGGGACCGGGATTCAGCCGTTCCTTGAGCGCCGCGTTCAGGGCGCGGGTGCCGACCGCGCCCCCGTGGCCCGGGGTGATGACCTGCGTCTGCTCGGCCGGGACGCCGATCGCGCGCGGAACCGAGTCCGCGACGAGCTGGACCGTGCGGTGGACCGCCTCGCCCGCGTCGCGCACCGGGACGATCACGACCTCCTTGCCGGGCGCCTCGACCTGGTTGAGCTCGCCGATGCCGATCCCGGAGACCAGTTCCCCGATGGGTCCGGGGTCGGGGGTCCGCGAGGCCACCTGCGGGCAGGCGCGGGCGGCGAGCAGGTCCGCGAAGACCCGGCCGGGGCCGGCCGACCACAGCACACCCGGATCACCGCTCAGCACGAGGCGCGCCCCGTCCGGCAGCGACTCCACGAGCATGGCCGCCGTCTCCACGTCGAGCTGCGGCGCGTCCAGGACGACCAGGACGTCCAGGTCCAGGGCGCCGTCCGCGTCCCGGCCGGGGCCCTCGGCGCCGGAAAGAAGCCCGGTGACCGTGGCGGCCCCGGTGGCGGGGCCGGCGGAGTCCTCGGCCCCTTCGAACCGGGCCGCGAAGCCGTCGCGTCCGCCCGAGGTGTGCGCGGCGGCCCAGCCGCGCAGACCGAGCGCGCGTGCCGCGCGCAGCAGTGCCTCCGCCTCGGACCGCGAGGCCTCGCCGCCGGTGTGCAGCACCAGACCGTGGGCGCCGGCCGCGCGGACCAGCTCCGCCGCGGAGCGGGGTGCCGAGGACGCGGCCTCCTCCCAGTCGGCGGCCGAACCGTCCTCCTTGGGCACCGAGTTCATCAGCCGGGCGAGTCCGTCGGCGAGGCTCTCCTCGGCCAGCGCGTACCGTTCCAGGCCGATCAGGATCCGCACCGGGCGCTCCTGCGGCTCCTCCTCCTCGTCCTGGGCCGGCGGGGCCGGGGGAGCGCTGTCCAGCGCGTCCTGGAAGACCAGGGCCTCGCCCTCCGCGAGGGCGCTCTGCACGGCCGTGTCCGGGTCCGGAACCGCGTGCTGGGACAGCGCCGCGGCGAGCGCCGGAGCGTCCAGCGCGGTGTGTCCTGCGACGGCCGCCTGCTCCAGCAGCCACACGGTCAGCGCCGTGCCCCGGCGTTCGTCGTCCGGGCCGCACTCCGCGCCGAGCAGCGCGCGGGCGAACCCGTCGGCCTGCTCGGGCCGCGTCCCCGGCACCCGCAGCAGCTGCCAGGGGTCCTCCCGCAGCACGCCGTCGGCGCCCTCGCCCAGAACCGCGACGACCGGTGCCGCGAGCGCTTCGGGGGCGCCGCCCCCGGCCAGCACGGAGCGGACGGCGGCGACGGCTTCGGGTGCCGCGCCCGGTGCCGGTGCGGTCCGCTCCGGGGCCGGCTGCGGCCGCCGTACGGGTTCCGGCGCGGCCCTGCGCGGCGCGGGATCCGGCTCGCGGAAGGCGGTGGCCACGGGCTTCTCGCCGCTCTCCACGGCCCGCACCGCCGCGAGCAGGTCCGCGGCCGTGCCGCTGAGCTTGCCACCGGCCTCGATCGGCGACTGCTTCTCCGCCTTGCGCCGCTCGATCCGCTCCCGCTCCACCCGCTGGGCGGCCAGCTCGGCGGCGGCCTCCGTCACCTGCGCGGCGACTTCGCCGCCCTCGCCGGTCCCGGCCGCCCCGGCGTCCGTCTCCGTGTCGCCGCCTTCGCCGCTCTCGCCGTCGGAGTCGTCCGCGTTCCCGGAGGGCGCGTCCGCCCGGTCCGCGTCGTCGCCCGTCGGCTCAGGGGCGTCGGTGGCCGTGTCCGCGCCCGGCGTCCCCGGCTCCGCGTCCTGAGTGGTCTCGGGCTCCGTGCTCACAGCGTGCTCCAGTCGTGATCGGGATAGTGGTGCACCGGGGCCGACACGTCGTCGAGCGCCCGGCAGATCTCGTCAGGAAGACTAAGCGTCTCCACTGACAACGCGGCCGCGAGCTGCCGCGCGTTGCGCGCGCCGACGATGGGGGCGACGACCCCGGGCCGGTCGCGGACCCAGGCGAGCGCCACCTGGAGCGCGCTCACGGCGAGACCGTCCGCCGCGGTCGTCACCGCCTCCACGACGCCGCTCGCCGTGTCGTCCAGATATGGCGCGACGAAGGGCGCCAGGTGCTCCGAACCGCCCCGGGAGTCGGCCGGTGTGCCGCCCCGGTACTTGCCGGTGAGCACACCGCGCCCGAGCGGCGAGGAGGGCAGCAGGCCGATGCCCAGGTCCAGGGCGGCGGGCAGCACCTCCCGCTCGATACCGCGCTGAAGCAGGGAGTACTCCATCTGCGTACTGGCCAGCCGGGTGCGTATGCCGGGCGCGGAGAGCTGCCAGGTGGCGGCCTTGGCGAGTTGCCAGCCGCAGAAGTTGGACACGCCCGCGTAGCGCGCACGGCCGCTGCTGACGGCCAGGTCGAGGGCTTGGAGGGTCTCGTCGAGGGGAGTTTCGGGGTCGTAGGCGTGCACGTGCCACACGTCCACGTGGTCGGTGCCCAGACGGGCCAGCGAGGCGTCCAGGGCCGACAGCAGATGACTGCGCGAGCCGTCGAAGCGGCGGTCCGGATCGCGCACGCTCCCCGCCTTCGTCGAGATGACCAGATCCCTGCGCGGAACGAGCCCTTCCATCAGCTGTCCGAGGAGATACTCGGCCTCCCCGTCGCCGTACACGTCCGCCGTGTCGACGAGGTTCCCGCCTGCTTCCCAGAACGTCTTCAAGAGGTCCGCGGCGTCATGCTCGTCGGTGTCGCTGCCCCAGGTGAGGGTGCCGAGTCCGATCCGGGAAACACGCAGGCCGGTACGGCCGAGATGCCTCTGCTCCATGGACGCCGAGATTACTGTCCGGCACCGGCGGTGTGGGGGCCTGTGGACAACGGAAATCCCGGCGAAGGCCACGCGGGACGGGCTCCCCGCCCGGGGTGCCCGCACGCTAGGGTCTCGGGCACAAGGGACGTTACTGATCAGTAAGGGGATCGGCCATGCAGCTCGGCATCAATCTCGGCTACTGGGGCGCCGGAATGGACGCGGACAATCTCGCCGTGGCCAAGGAGGCCGACCGGCTCGGATACGCCGTCTGCTGGGCCGCCGAGGCCTACGGCTCCGACGCGGCCACCGTGCTCAGCTGGGTCGCGGCCCAGACCGAGCGCATCGACGTCGGCTCGGCCATCTTCCAGATCCCGGCCCGTCAGCCGGCGATGACCGCGATGACCGCCGCGACGCTGGACTCGCTGTCGGGCGGCCGCTTCCGCCTCGGCCTCGGTGTCTCCGGACCCCAGGTCTCCGAGGGCTGGTACGGCGTCAAGTTCGACAAGCCGCTGGCCCGCACCCGCGAGTACGTGGAGATCGTGCGCAAGGCGATGACGCGCGAGCGGCTGTCGTACGAGGGCGAGCACTGGACCCTGCCGCTGCCGGGCGGTCCTGGCAAGCCGCTCAAGCTGACCGTGCACCCGGAGCGCGAGCACATCCCGTTGTACATCGCCGCGATCGGCCCGAAGAACCTGGAGCAGACCGGCGAGATCGCCGACGGCGCGCTGCTCATCTTCCCCTCGGCCGAGCACCTGGAGGACACGGCGATCCGGCATCTGCGCGCGGGCCGGGAGAAGGCGGGCAGGACGATGGAGGGGTTCGACGTCTGCCCGACCCTTCCGCTCGCCGTCGGCGCCGACAAGGACGTCCCCGCGCTCGCCGACACGTTCCGCCCGTACACCGCGCTGTACGTGGGCGGCATGGGAAGCCGCAAGCAGAACTTCTACAACCAGCTCGCCCAGCGCATGGGCTACGAGAAGGAAGCGGCCGAGATCCAGGACAAGTACCTGTCCGGCGACAAGGACGGCGCCGCCGCCGCGATCCCGCACGCGCTGATCGACCAGACGACCCTGCTCGGCTCCGTGGACCGCATCGCCGACCGCATGAAGGCGTACGCCGCCGCCGGGGTCACCACCCTCACCCTGGCCCCCGCGGGCTTCACGCTGGACGACCGGCTCGCCTCGCTGCGGGCCGGCTCCGAGGCCATGGAGCGGGCCGGACTCGCGTAACCCCGGCCGAGGGCCCGCCGGGAAGTTCTGCGGCCGTGGTGGGGGCTCGGGGGTCTTCCCCGCCACGGCCGTCACGGAGAACAACGCGCCGACAGCCCCTTGGTTACGCATCCGGACCCGCTCCGTCGTCCATCGTTCGGCCGATTTGTCGGACACATCGGTTGCCGGGTCGCGAACAACCCATTTGACTCGTTTTCTGCGCAACTCCGGAGAGAGGGTGTCAAAGATGCTGTCCGCCAAGAGCCTGTTCCAGGAGATCCTCGACCACGACGAGTCGTACCGCCTCTTCTGCTCCATCGCGGCCAGCGGAGAGTCCCAGGGCGGCTGGGAGAACGCCCGGATCGCCGCATTGGTCCCGGCCGGGGAACGCGCGCTGGCCCCCAGGATCGCCCGGCACGGCGCCGACGAGGACAAGCACGGCCGGATCTTCACCGCCCTCCTGAAGAAGCGTGGCCTCGAACCCGTCGACGTACCGCCCGACACCGACTACACAATGCTCCTGGAGCGCCACGGCATCGGCCTGGCCCACGACAGGCTCAAGGGCGAGCAGCCCCTCACCGTGCGGGACATCGTCACCTACCTGGCCCACAGCCGGGTCACCGAACAGCGCGCCTCCGAGCAGATGGACCTGCTGCGCCGGCACTTCGCCGGCCACCCCGACATCGGCCGCGCGGTCAGGATGATCGCGGCCGACGAGGACAACCACCTCGCCTACTGCCACGAGGAACTGCTGCGCTTCGCCCACGCCGGCCACGGCCGGGCGATCCAGGGGGCCCTGCGCGAGTGCGCGCTCGCCGAGATCAGGATCTACCGGGACGTCAGCCTCGCCGTGATGGCCCGCATGGGCCGGCTCCTCGGCTGGTCCCGGGCCAAGACCGCCGTCCTCGCCGCGGGCATCCACGCCGTGTACGCCTACGAGCGAGCCGCCGGCTGGCGCCGCATGGTCACCCTGAAGATGCCCGAGCGGCGCGGAGCCCTCGACGGCCCCGTCACCACCGCACCGGAATTCGCCTGAACCGCGCGCCTACAGCCAGCCCCGCCGCTTGAAGAGCCGGAACAGCAGGATCTCCAGGACGACCATCACCCCGATCACCACCGGATACCCCCACAGCCAGTGCAGCTCGGGTATGTGGTCGAAGTTCATTCCGTAGATCCCCGCGATCATCGTGGGGACCGCGGCCATGGCCGCCCACGCGGAGATCTTCCGCATGTCGTCGTTCTGCCGCACGCTCATCTGCGCCAGATGCGCCGACAGGATGTCGGACACCAGCCGGTCCAGTGCCTCCACGGACTCGTTGACGCGCAGCAGATGGTCGTTGACGTCACGGAAGAACGGCTGCGCCTTCTCGTCCACGAACGGCACCGCCGCCCCCTTCAGGCCCGTGCCCGAGAGACGGCCGAGCGGCACCGCCAGCGGCACGGTCGCCCGGCGGAACTCCTGGACCTGCCGCTTGAACCCGTAGATCCGCGACGCGGTGTTGCGCGACCCGCCGAGCTGCGGCGAGAACACCTCCGCCTCCAGCTCGTCCAGGTCCGTGCCCAGCTCCGTGGCCACCTCCAGATAGTGGTCCACCGTGTCGTCCGCGATCGCGTAGAGCACCCCCGTCGGCCCGTGCCGCAGCATCTCGGGATCCGACTCCAGACGGCGCCGCACCCCCTTGAGAGGCGACTCCTCGCCGTGCCGCACGGTCACCACGAACGAGTCGCCCACGAAGACCATGACCTCGCCGGAGGTGACGGTGTCGCCCTTCGGCTCGTACGAGACCGGCTTGAGGACCACGAACAGCGAGTCCTCGTAGACCTCCAGCTTGGGCCGCTGATGGGCCTTGAGGGCGTCCTCGACCGCCAGCGGATGGAGCCCGAACTCCTGCGTGACCAGGTCGAACTCGTCCTCCGTGGGTTCGTGCAGGCCGATCCAGACGAAGGAGTCGCCACCGGCCCGGC
The DNA here is from genome assembly GCF_055559015.1 of Streptomyces sp. NPDC024698. Classification (NCBI taxonomy): domain Bacteria; kingdom Bacillati; phylum Actinomycetota; class Actinomycetes; order Kitasatosporales; family Streptomycetaceae; genus Streptomyces; species Streptomyces sp. NPDC024698. The sequence goes on from NZ_JBVHLK010000007.1 coordinate 154,049, forward strand.
ACTGCGCCAGGGCGTCGGAGAAGTCGTCGGCGCCCTCGGTACGGCGGCCGTCGCGGTAGATGGCGCAGTCGACGATCACGGTGCGCATTCTCCCGCCGCCATGGTCCCCCCGCACACCGGGGACCGCCTTGCCCGGGCCCCGCCGTCTCCCGGGGACCGTTGTCCACAGGCCCCGCCCCCTCCCGGGGACCGCTTTCCACAGGGCCCGCCGCCTCCCGGGGCCCTCCGTCTACGCTGGGCCGCATGCCCACCCTGATCCTCGTCCGGCACGGACGCTCCACCGCCAACACCGCGGGACTGCTCGCCGGCTGGACGCCCGGCGTCGCCCTCGACGAGCGCGGCACGCAACAGGCCGCCGCCCTGCCGGGCCGGCTCGCCGGGCTGCCGATCGCCGAGGTCGTCACCAGCCCCCTCCAGCGCTGCCAGGAGACCGTCCAGCCGCTCCTGGAGGCCCGCCCCGAGGTCCCGGTCCACACCGAGGAACGCATAGGGGAGGCGCATTACGGCGACTGGTCCGGCCGCAAGCTCGCCGAGCTCAAGGACGAGCCGCTGATGGACGTCGTCCAGGCGCATCCCTCGGCGGCCGCGTTCCCGGGCGGCGAGTCGATGCGGGCGATGCAGACCCGCGCCGCCGAGGCGGTACGCGAGTGGAACGCGCGCGTGGAGCGCGACCACGGCGGTGACGCGGTCTACCTCATGTGTTCGCACGGCGACATCATCAAGTCGCTCGTCGCCGACGCACTCGGACTTCATCTCGACCTCTTTCAGCGGATCTCTGTCGAACCGTGTTCCATCACAGCGATCCGTTACACCCGTCTCAGGCCCTTTCTCGTGCGTCTCGGGGACACCGGTGATCTCGCCTCCCTGGCCCCGCGCGAGGAAACCCCGGGCGGCGACGCTCCGGTCGGGGGCGGTGCGGGCGCACCGTGATCGTCGGCCGCAGTAGGGTGAAGCGGTCGAACCAGCACAGCAGTTGTCAACCCGTTCTCAGCCGATGCGGGCCGGCGCGGTCAGCCGGCCCTCATGCCGATTCAATGGAGACAGGACGTGTCCCGTCAGGTGTTCCTCTACGACCCCCCGGACCGTTTCGTGGCCGGTACGGTCGGGTTGCCCGGACGCCGTACCTTCTTCCTCCAGGCATCCTCCGGCCCCCGGGTGACGAGCGTGGCTCTGGAGAAGACCCAGGTCGCCGCCCTCGCCGAGCGGATGGACGAACTCCTCGACGAGGTCGTCCGGCGCACCGGGGGCAGCGCCCCGGTCCCGGCGATGGCCCCGACCGAGGTGTCCGACACCGCGCCCCTCGACACCCCCGTCGAGGAGGAGTTCCGGGTCGGCACCATGGCGCTGGCCTGGGACGGCGAGGAACAGCGCATGATCGTCGAGGCGCAGGCCCTCGTCGAGGTCGAGGCGGAGTCCGACGAGGACCTCGCCGAGGCCGAGGAACGGCTCCTCCAGGACGAGGAGAACGGCCCGCCCATGCTCCGCGTCCGGCTCACCGGCGCGCAGGCCAGGGCCTTCGCCAAGCGCGCCCTCGACGTCGTCAACGCCGGCCGGCCCCCCTGCCCGCTGTGCAGCCTCCCGCTCGACCCGGAAGGACACGTATGTCCGCGCCAGAACGGATACCGCCGCGGAGCGTGACCACCGCCGAGCTGCTCGCCCGGGGCGAGCTGAAGGTACGGGGACAGATCCGCGAGGCCTCGAACGCGGTGCTGTACTGCTCCGTGGCCTACGAGGGCCGTGAGGCCTTCTGCGTCTACAAACCCGTCGCCGGGGAGCGGCCCCTGTGGGACTTCCCCGACGGCACGCTCGCCCAGCGCGAGGTCGCGGCCTACGAGGTCTCCGAGGCGACCGGCTGGGGGCTCGTGCCCACCACCGTCCTGCGCGACGGGCCGTACGGCGAGGGCATGTGCCAGATGTGGATCGAGCCCTCCGCCGACCAGGACGGGGACGGACTGCTCGCGCTCGTGGAGGGCGAGGAGCCCGCCGAGGGTTGGAAGGCCATCGGATTCGCCGAGGTCGGCGAGGGCGAGACGGCCCTGCTCGTGCACGCCGACGACGTCCGGCTGCGGCGGCTCGCCGTCCTGGACGCCGTGATCAACAACGCCGACCGCAAGGGCGGCCATCTGCTGCCCACGCCGGAGGGCCGCCTCTACGGCATCGACCACGGCGTCACCTTCAACGCCGAGAACAAACTGCGCACCCTGCTGTGGGGATGGGCGGGGGAGCCGCTCACCGACGAGGCACTGGAGGTCCTGGCCTCCCTCCGCGACGCGCTGGCGCCCGGGGGCCCGCTGGCCACCCGCTTGGCCGAACTCGTCACCCCGGCCGAGACCGAGGCCACACGCGCGCGGGTCCTGGCCATGCTCGCCTCGGGGAGACACCCGGAGCCGAGCGGGGACTGGCCCGCGATCCCCTGGCCCCCGGTGTAGCGCGGCGGCCCGGTCCGCAGGACGCGGGCGGGCCACGGTGGGACGGGTCTCACGGCCCTCGACCGCTGCCCGGTTCGTATACGGAAGTCCCGTCCGGTTAGGCTCATGACATGTATGCCTGGCCCGCTTCTGAGGTCCCCGCCCTGCCTGGTGAGGGCCGCGACCTCCGGATCCACGACACCGCGACCGGGGGGCTCGTCACCCTCGACCCCGGTCCCGTCGCCCGTATCTACGTGTGCGGCATCACGCCGTACGACGCCACCCACATGGGACACGCGGCGACCTACAACGCGTTCGACCTGGTGCAGCGCGTGTGGCTCGACACCAAGCGGCAGGTTCACTACGTCCAGAACGTGACGGACGTCGACGACCCGCTGCTGGAGCGGGCCGAGCGCGACGGCGTCGACTGGGTGGGACTCGCCGAGAAGGAGACCGCCCTCTTCCGTGAGGACATGACCGCCCTGCGGATGCTGCCGCCGCGCCACTACATAGGCGCCGTCGAGGCGATACCCGGCATCGTGCCGCTCGTCGAGCGGCTGCGCGACGCCGGAGCCGCCTACGAACTCGAGGGCGACGTCTACTTCTCCGTCGAGGCCGACCCCGACTTCGGCAAGGTGTCCAACCTGGACGCCGCCACGATGCGCCTGCTCTCCGCGGAACGCGGCGGAGACCCGGACCGGCCCGGCAAGAAGAACCCCCTCGACCCGATGCTGTGGATGGCCGCCCGTGACGGCGAGCCGAGCTGGGACGGCGGCTCACTGGGCCGCGGACGCCCCGGCTGGCACATCGAGTGCGTCGCCATCGCCCTCGACCACCTGGGCATGGGCTTCGACGTCCAGGGCGGCGGCTCCGACCTCGCCTTCCCGCACCACGAGATGGGCGCCTCGCACGCCCAGGTGCTGACCGGCGAGTTCCCCATGGCCAAGGCCTACGTCCACGCCGGCATGGTCGCGCTGGACGGCGAGAAGATGTCGAAGTCCAAGGGCAACCTCGTCTTCGTGTCGCGGCTGCGCCACGACGGCGTCGACCCCGCCGCCATCCGCCTGGCGCTGCTCGCGCACCACTACCGCTCCGACTGGGAGTGGACGGACGGCGTCCTCGAAGAGGCCGTCGCGCGCCTGGCCGACTGGCGGGCCGCGGTGTCCCGCCCCGACGGGCCGCCCGCCGAGGCGCTCGTCGAGGAGATCCGCGCCGCGCTCGCCGAGGACCTCGACGCACCCGCCGCGCTCGCCGCGGTCGACCGCTGGGCCGCGCTCCAGCACGCGTCGGGCGGCACCGACGAGGGCGCCCCCGGCGTCGTCTCGCGGGCCGTCGACGCCCTCCTCGGCGTCGCCCTGTAGGACCCCGCGTCCCCCACCGCTCCACGGGCGGGGCGGGACACCCGAGTGCCGGGCGGAGATCCTCCGCCCGGCACTCTTCACGTTCCTGGAGCCTTCGCCCCTACCTGGTCACGATGACGGACTGGAGGGCACCGGTGCCGGTGTCGTAGATCCCGTGGACCTGCTGCCCGAAGGCGAAGGCCCGCTGGACCACCTCGTGGGTGACCGGGTCGGGGTGCACGAGCCTGCGCCAGCCGTTGTCGATGAACAGGTAGAGGGCCTGCGGCTGGCCGGGGAGCGGGGTGACGACGTCCTGGAAGTGCTGGGCGGTGCCGATGGCCAGGGACCGGGTCTCGACGGCGCTCTGGAGGATCAGCGGCTCGCCCTGCTGGATCTGCTGGTGCTGCTGCTGGCCGCCGAGCTGCTGGAGCAGCTGCTGGAAGGGCTGCTGCTGACCGAGCTGCTGGATCTGCTGCTGGAGGTGCTGCGGAATCTGCTGCCCGGTCTCGTGCCGCCCGAAGGGCTGCTGCGTCTGCGGCCCGATCGGCATCTGCTGCTGTGCCATCGGCATCTGCTGGCCGATGGGCATCTGCTGGCCGAAGCCCTGCTGCTGGTAGGGCGAGGTGCTCGGGTACTGCTGGTGCCCCTGCTGTCCCTGCTGGCTCATCTGCGGGATCGTGCTCATGCTGGGTGCCACCTTCCGTTCATGGTTGGTTGCGTTCCGTCGGGTCGGGCCCGTCGGGACCACGTCCTCAGCCCGTGACGACCAGGCCGACGATCTCGTCGTCCGCGAACCAGACCCGCACGTCGTGCCGTCCCCGCGCGAAGGCGGAGTGCACCGCCTGGCGGATCTCGGGGGACGGACGGTCGAGACTGCGCCAGGCACCGGACACGTACAGCCGGAGCCTCGGCGGGAGTTCACGCGGATACGGCAGCAGTTCGTCCCAGTACCGCTCCGCCCGGCCCGAGCCGACCGCCTCCGGCAGCAGCCGGGTGACCGCGGACCTGATGTCCGGCCGGCTGCCGATCCGCTGGGAGGCGGGTCGGCCCGGCGCGTCCTGCTGCGGGGAACCCGTCGCCCGCAGCAGGACACGCGCACGTTCCGAGGACATCGGCGCCCGGCCCGCGGCCCTGAGCATGCCCTGGAGCGAGGCCAGGGCGCCGACCACCACCGGGGAGGCGGATGAGGTCCCCGAGAACGTGTCCGTGTACCAGGCGATCTCCTCGGCCCCGCCCTGGAGATCTCCGGGCCGGTCCCAGAAGCCGCCGGTGGTCGTGACCTCGCGACCCCAGCCCTGCGCGTCCAGGCGCGCACCGTAGTTGGAGAACGCGAGCCGTGAACGGTCCGGCCCGTGGTCGCGGCCGTGCGTGCCGGGAGGCGGCGCTCCCGCCCCGACCAGGACCGCCCCGGAGGACGGGTTCGAGGGGTTGAAGGGGTTGCGCCACCACTCGGGGAACTCCGCGGGCCGCCGTTCGTAGAGCGCGTCGTCGAGCGACTCGCCGCCGTTGCCGGCCGCCGCCACCACCACGATGCCCCGGGCGGTCGCGTCCTGGACGGCGGCGAAGTCGTCGGGCCACCATTCGAGCGGGATGTACCCCGCCTGGCTGTCGCGCTCCTCGAAGTCGAACCGCGGTCCCGGAGCGTGCAGTTCGACCAGGATGATGTCGCCCGGGCTCAGCCGTTCCGCCGCCGCGTGGATCGCCGCGGCCGTCCCGATGCCCTGGAAGGACGCGGCCGCGGTCACCGCGTCCGGCACGATTCCGGTGATCCCGCGCTCGTCGCGGTCGCCGCCGAGCACCCCGATGACGGCCGTGCCGTGGTTGCGCCAGGCGAGATCGGTGTGCGGTGTGCCGACGACGACACCCGCGAGCCTGGACGACAGATCCTCGTGTCCGAGCTGCCAGGCGCCCTCCACGTCGATCACGGTGACACCCTGGCCCGAACCGCCCGGCCGCTGCCACGCCCAGTACGCGTCGACGCCCTCGGGCGCCGGACGCAGATAACCCTGCCTGCCGGTGAAGTCCGGGGTGACCGGCGTCCCTTCCTTCAGCCGCCCGCCGCCGTCGGTGCTCCGGTCCGACCACGGCGCCGGTTCGGGCGACGCGGGTACGGCACCGGGCTTCACGTACGCGGCCTCGATCCCCGGCAGCGCCGCGATCCGCGCGCGCAGTTCCTGGGCGCGGTTCCGGGTGCCGCGCAGCCGGTAGAAGAGCGCGAGGCCGGGCCCGTTCCCGGTGTCCGTGGGTGACTGCCGAAGCCGTTCCTCGCTGCCGAACAGGGGCTCCAGGACGAGCTGTTCGTCACTGAGAAACATGTCGAGGGCCGAGACGTCGGCGCCCGCCGCCGAGTGGACGCCCTCGGCCCGTGCGCGCAGCCTGGCCTCCGGACGGGCGACGACGATCAGCTCCTGCTCGGCTCCTCGGTAGGTGAATCCCGCTCCGTCGGGCCCCGGCCCGGACGTTCCCGGGTCCCGTGCCGGCTGTACCTGGTCGGTCATCGCGTACCGCTCCCTTCGATCCCTGGGGTGCCGGTCCCTGCGTGTGCCGTTCGACGCACAACCTGGCACGCCCCCGGCATCCCGTCCACCCCGAATTCGCCAACTTGGTTTGAGAACAAGTTGAATTGGGCAACGTGTGCAATCCGTCCTGAAACAGATGTCACGCCGAATTCCGGCCGAAGGCTGTGGATACGGGTGTCATGTGCCGGGACGGCAGCGGTGGCCGACCCTCGGAACGCTCCGGTGCCGGGGAGCCGGAAGGGGCGGTACGCGTGTGCGTACCGCCCCTTCCCGATCGGCCGTCAGCCTGGTCCGCGGTCTCGATTCCCCGGGACCGGAGCGCAGTTCAGTCCCCGGAGGAGTCCTCCGGGTCGGAGGTGCCGGAGGCGTCCGGAGTGTCCGGGGACTCCGGCGTGTTCCGCGTCCTCGATGTGTCCGAGCCCTCCTCGGAACCGGACTCGGCCCCGCCCTCGGTGCCGGATTCGCTGTCCGACCCGGTGCCGGATGCGCTGCCCGGATCGTGGTCCCGGGCGTCCGCCCCGGCCTCCTGCCCGCTGCCGGACTCGGGCCGCTGGGTCAGCGGGGGCCGGGTGAAGCCCCCGGGATTGTCCCGGAGGTACGTGGCCGGCTCGCCGCTCTCCGTGGCGTGGCCCGGGGCTCCCGCGGCCGGACCGCCGCCGTCCCTGCGGCGCAGATAGCGCTCGAACTCGCGGGCGATCGCCTCGCCGGACGCCTCGGGCAGCTCGGCGGTGTCCCGGGCCTCCTCCAGCGTCTGCACGTATTCGGCGACCTCGCTGTCCTCGGCGGCGAGCTGGTCGACGCCCAGCTGCCAGGCCCGCGCGTCCTCGGGCAACTCGCCCAGCGGGATGCGCAGGTCGATGAGGTCCTCCAGACGGTTGAGCAGTGCCAGGGTCGCCTTCGGGTTGGGCGGCTGCGACACGTAGTGCGGTACGGCCGCCCACAGGGACACGGCGGGCACACCCGCGTGCGTGCACGCCTCCTGGAGGATGCCGACGATGCCCGTGGGACCCTCGTACTTGGTCTCCTCCAGATCCATCGTGCGCGCCAGATCGGCGTCCGAGGTGACCCCGCTGACCGGCACCGGACGGGTGTGCGGGGTGTCGCCGAGCAGCGCGCCCAGGATCACCACCAGCTCCACGCCCAGTTCGTGCGCGAAGCCGAGCAGTTCGTTGCAGAAAGAGCGCCAGCGCATCGACGGCTCGATACCGCGGACCAGCACCAGATCGCGCGGCTTCTCGCCGCCGATCCGGACCACGGACAGGCGCGTGGTCGGCCAGGTGATCTTGCGTACGCCGGCGTCCAGCCACACGGTCGGCCGGTTCACCTGGAAGTCGTAGTAGTCCTCGGCGTCCAGCGCCGCGAACACCTCGCCCTTCCATTCCCGGTCCAGATGCGCGACCGCGGCGGAGGCGGCGTCGCCGGCGTCGTTCCAGCCCTCGAACGCGGCCACCATGACTGGGTCGATCAGCTCGGGAACCCCCTCCAGCTCGATCACCCAGCGCCTCCTTCCGATGTGCCCTCGCGTACGCCTCAACCTTACGGCGTGCCGAGGGGACCTCCGCAGCCCCCTTGCACGGGGGAGTGAACGGATCACTGCCCCGTCGAAGCCCCGGAAACACGCGCGCCGGCCACCCCGCCCGGCGCACCCGCCCGCGCCGCCACCGGTCAACTCGCCCGGCGACGGCACCCATTGCCGCGCCGGACGGGCCCCGCGAGAACGCGCGCCGCCCGCGCGCGGGTGAGGGGCGGCACCCCCCCGTGGGAGCCGCCCCTCACCCGTCGACGGGTGCCTACTTGTCGTCGAGCAGATCCTGGACCCGGCCGCGGACCTCGTCCGTGGCCAGACCCCGGATCGTCAGCGTCGTACGGCGGCGCAGCACGTCGTCCGCCGTCTCGGCCCACTCGTTGTCCCGGGCGTAGACGACCTGCGCCCAGATCTCCGGGGCGTCCGGGTGGACGCGCTCGCCGAGCGCCGGGTTCTCGTTCGCCAGGCGGGCGATGTCGAAGGCCAGCGAGCCGTAGTGGGTGGCCAGATGCCTGGCCGTGTCGGCGGCCATGCGCGGACCGGGCGCCGGGCCGTCCACCAGGAGGCGGTGCGCGACCGCGCGCGGGTTGGCGACGCCGGGGAGCGGCATCCTCTTGGGCAGTTCGGAGATCGGCTCGAAGTCCTCGCCCAGCGGGTGGCCCGGCAGCGACTCCAGCTTCTTCATGACGGTGCGGCCGATGTGCCGGAAGGTGGTCCACTTGCCGCCCGCGACGGACAGCATCCCGCCCCGGCCCTCCGTGACGACCGTCTCGCGCTTGGCCTTCGACGTGTCGCCGGGGCCGCCGGGCAGCACCCGCAGACCGGCGAAGGAGTACGTGATCAGGTCGCGCGAGAGCTGCTGGTCGCGTATGGAGAACGCGGCCTCGTCGAGTATCTGGGCCGTGTCCTTCTCGTTGACCGAGACGTCCGCCGGGTCGCCCTCGTACTCCTCGTCCGTGGTGCCGAGCAGGAGCATGTCCTCCCACGGGAGGGCGAAGGTGATGCGGTACTTGTCGATCGGGGTGGCCAGCGCGGCCTTCCACGGGGAGGTGCGCTTCAGGACCAGGTGCGCGCCCTTGGACAGCCGGATCGAGGGAGCCGCCTTCGGGTCCTCCAGCCTGCGCAGGTGGTCGACCCACGGGCCGGTCGCGTTCAGCACGAGCCGGGCGTTCACCCCGAACTCCTCGCCGGACAGCCGGTCCCGCAGTTCCGCCCCCGTCACCCGTCCCCGGGTGAAGCGAAGGCCCGTGACCTCGGCGTGGTTCAGGACCGCGGCCCCCGACTCGACGGCCGCGCGGACCGTCATGAGGGCCATGCGGGAGTCGTTCATCTGGTCGTCGCCGTACACGGCCACGGCCTTGAGGTTGTCGGTGCGCAGCTCGGGCACGTCCTGAGCGGCCTTGGAGGGGCTCAGCAGATGGCCCACGCCGTCACCGAACGCCGACAGGGCGGAGTAGGCGAAGACGCCCGCTCCGAGCTTCGCCGCGCCGTGCGGCCCGCCCTTGTACACGGGGAGGTAGAACGTGAGCGGATTCGCCAGGTGGGGTGCCACCTGGCGGGAGACCGCACGGCGCTCGAAGTGGTTCTCCGCCACCAGCTTCACCGCGCCGGTCTGGAGGTAGCGCAGACCGCCGTGGAGGAGCTTGGAGGATGCGGAGGAGGTGGCGCCGGCGAAGTCGCCGGCGTCGACCAGAGCCACCCGCAGCCCGGACTGCGCGGCGTGCCAGGCGGTGGAGATGCCCAGGATGCCGCCGCCGATGACGAGGAGGTCGTACGTCGCCTTGGAGAGCTGTTCCCGGGTCTCGGCACGGCTCGGGTTCGAGCCGGAGGCCGGGTGCGTACCGAGGGCAGGCACGGACTGCGTGGTGGACTGGCTGGTCATTGCGGGTTCTTACTCCTCGTCAGTTCTCGTCTTCGATCCAGCCCATGGTCCGCTCGACGGCCTTGAGCCAGCTCTTGTACTCACGGTCGCGGACGTCCGCGGCCATGTTGGGGGTCCATTCCGCGGCCCGGCGCCAGTTGGCGCGCAGGTCCTCGGTGTTGGTCCAGAAGCCGACGGCCAGACCGGCGGCGTAGGCGGCGCCGAGGCAGGTGGTCTCGGCGACCATCGGGCGCACCACGGGTGCGTCCAGGACGTCGGCCAGGGTCTGCATCAGCAGGTTGTTGGAGGTCATGCCGCCGTCGACCTTGAGCGCCGTGAGCTCGACGCCCGAGTCCTTGGTCATGGCGTCGCTGATCTCACGGGTCTGCCAGGCGGTGGCCTCCAGGACGGCGCGCGCGATGTGCGCCTTGGTGACGTACCGGGTCAGGCCGGCGATCACACCGCGGGCGTCGGGACGCCAGTACGGGGCGAACAGACCGGAGAAGGCCGGTACGAAGTAGGCGCCGCCGTTGTCCTCGACCGAGGACGCGAGTGTCTCGATCTCGGCGGCGGACTGGATGAGGCCCATCTGGTCGCGCATCCACTGCACGAGCGAGCCGGTGACGGCGATGGAGCCTTCCAGGGCGTAGACCGGCTCCTGGTCGCCGATCCGGTAGCCGACCGTGGTCAGCAGGCCCGAGTACGAGTTGATGATCTTGTCACCGGTGTTCATCAGCATGAAGGTGCCGGTGCCGTAGGTGGACTTGGCCTCGCCCTCGGCGAAACAGGTCTGGCCGAACAGGGCCGCCTGCTGGTCGCCGAGCGCGGAGGCGACCGGGATGCCGCCGAGCAGTTCGCCGAGCGGGCCGCCGGTGACCTCGCCGTACACCTCGGCGGAGGAGCGGATCTCGGGCAGCATCGCCAGCGGGACACCGATCGACTCGGCGATCTTCTCGTCCCAGGCCAGGGTGTGCAGGTTCATCAGCATGGTGCGCGAGGCGTTGGTGACGTCGGTGACGTGCTTGCCGCCGTCGACACCGCCGGTCAGGTTCCAGATGACCCAGGTGTCCATGGTGCCGAAGAGGATGTCCCCGGCCTCGGCGCGCTCGCGCAGCCCCTCGACGTTGTCGAGCAGCCAGCGGGCCTTGGGTCCGGCGAAGTACGACGCGAGGGGCAGGCCGGTCTCGCGGCGGAAGCGGTCCTGGCCGACGTTGCGGCCGAGCTCCCGGCACAGGGCGTCGGTGCGGGTGTCCTGCCAGACGAGCGCGTTGTGGACGGGCTCACCGGTGTTCTTGTCCCACAGCAGCGTGGTCTCGCGCTGATTGGTGATGCCGATGGCCTTGATGTCGTCCCGGGTGATGCCAGCCTTGGAGATGGCTCCGGCGACGACCTCCTGGACGTTGGTCCAGATCTCGGTGGCGTCGTGCTCGACCCAGCCCGGCTTCGGGAAGATCTGCTCGTGCTCCTTCTGGTCGACGGAGACGATGCGTCCGTCGCGGTCGAAGACGATGCAGCGCGACGAGGTGGTGCCCTGGTCGATGGCGGCGATGAAGGGGCCGGCGGTGTGTGCGTCGGTCACGGTGTGCTCCTGGTGTCCGTGGATGAGGGGCTGTGTACGGCGCGGTGCTTCAAAGCGGTGCTGTGCGGCTCATGGTGCATGGGGCGCGGCTTCCAAGCGTGCTGGAGCGGGGGCTCCTAGGCGAAGGCGACGTTGTAGATGCCTGCTGCGATCGCGCCGCCGATGAGCGGGCCGACGACCGGTATCCAGGCGTAGCTCCAGTCGGAACCACCCTTGTTGGGCAGGGGGAGCAGGGCGTGAACGATGCGCGGACCGAGGTCACGGGCCGGGTTGATCGCGTAGCCGGTGGGACCACCGAGGGAGAGACCGATGCTCACCACGACGAAGGCGGTGATCAGCGCGCCGAGGACGCCCAGGCCGTCGCCGTTGTTGTTCAGTCCCTGCGTGAGGATCGCGAGGACCAGGACGACGGTGCCGATGATCTCGGTGGCGAGGTTCTGCACCACGTTGCGGATCTCGGGGCCGGTGGAGAAGACACCGAGCACCGGGCCCGCGCCCGGCTCCTCGGCCTCGACCGCCTTCGTGGTCCGCTCCTCGGGGCCGCCGACGATCTCGCTGTCGGTGAGGTGCGCGAGGAACTGGCCGTAGTAGGCGACCCAGACCAGTGCCGCGCCGATCATGGCGCCGAGGAGCTGGCCGCCCCAGTAGGTGGCGAGGTTGCTGTAGTCGTCGTTCTTGATCGCGAGCGCGAGGGTCACGGCCGGGTTGAGGTGAGCGCCGGACAGCGGCGCCGAGATGTAGACCGCGGTCATGACCGCGAAGCCCCACCCGAAGGCGATGGCCAGCCATCCGGCGCCACGCGCCTTGGATGCCTTCAGCGTGACGGCGGCGCACACGCCACCGCCCAGCAGGATGAGAACGGCGGTACCGATGGTCTCGCCGATGAAGATGTCGGAGCTGGACACCCGCGACTCCTTTGTCCTTCGTCCAGGGGAAGCCGAACCCCGGGTCCCTCCGGTGGTTCGTGCTCTCGGGGAGTGAGAGCGATCTCGGCCCTGGCATTGCCACACCCTAACGCCTATTGCCGGTAGGTGTTCGACAATGTCGACCGATGGACGGGAGTCTTGCTCTCGGTTCACCACCTCGTCAAGGGTTCGGTTATCGAAAACGGGATCGTTATTGATTGCTGTGTGCTATCGATGCGTCGTCGCACGTCCGAGGGCATACGAAGGAGGCCGGGAAGCATTCCGCTTCCCGGCCTCGACTCCTGTGGATCCCGGACATCGGCCCGTACGAAACGGGACCGACGTATGTGAAAAAGACGGCCGACCGGTGCGTGAGACGGGGCGGCCGGCGTGCGCGACGGTGAGTCCGGCCGGGGGCCGGCGCGCCACCGCGCTCCGCCGGAGCCGTACGCGCCGGCGCCCGAGGTCGCGGACGCGGACGCCAGGGACGGCCCATGGACGGTGTGCTCGCCCGTACGGACCCGTCAGCGCTGTTCGCGGCCCCGTACGGGCACCGCGAACGCCGTTCGCGTCAGAACCGCCCGGCGCCCAGGTCGCGCGACACCGCGCGGGCGCAGTCGCGCACCGCCGCGATCAGCTCCGGACGCAGTTCCCCGTCCTTGCACACCCGCTCCACGGCCCCGGTGATGCCCACCGCGCCGACCGGCATCCGCCGCCGGTTGTGGATCGGGGCGGCGACCGAGGCGACGCCCGTCCAGGTCTCCTCGACGTCGTCCGCGTACCCGCGCGCGCGGGTCATGTCGAGGACGCCCTCGAAGTCGTCCAGTTCGCTGATGGTGCGGGGGGTGAACGCCTTGCGCTCGACCTCCAGGACCTCGCTGTGCGCCACCGGGTCGTACGCCGACAGCACCTTGCCCAGGGCCGTGGAGTGCAGCGGCTGCATCGCCCCGACCTCCAGGACCTGACGGCTGTCGTCGGGCCGGAAGACGTGATGCACGATCAGCACGCCCTGCTGGTGCAGCACACCCAGATACACGCTCTCACCGCTGGAACGCGCCAGGTCGTCGGTCCACACCAGGGCCCGCGCCCGCAGTTCGTGCACGTCCAGATAGGTGGTGCCGAGACGCAGCAGTTCCGCGCCCAGCTGATAGCGCCCGGACACCGCGTCCTGCTCGACGAACCCCTCCTGCTGGAGGGTGCGCAGGATGCCGTGGGCCGTACCCTTGGCCAGGCCAAGGGAGGAGGCGATGTCCGACAGGCCGAGCTGCCGCTCGCCGCCCGCGAGCAGCCGCAGCATCGCCGCCGCCCGCTCGAGCGACTGGATGTTCCGTGCCATCGCCGTGCTGCCTCCGTCCCCTTCGACCGCCGGCGCGACTACCCCGCTGCCGTTCGGCAATGTCGAACACTACCGGTCGCCACCGATCTCCCGCCAATGGGTGGTCGCCCCACGTTCCGTCCCTCTCCACGCCGACGTCATCCGCGCCACACCCGTCCGCCTCGTGGACGCCCAGGACCGATCCGTGGTGCTCCGGGCTACCCTGACGGCGTGCGCCTTCCATGGGAAGCGCAAAGCCGACAGCCGTCGCACTCCAGGGAGCACCTTCATGGCCTCGTTGCCGAACCCGTCCCTTTCGTCCGGTCCTTTCGAAGGCCCGCAGCGAACCGACGCCCTTCGAGAAGCGCTCGCCACCCGTGTCGTGGTGGCCGACGGCGCGATGGGCACGATGCTCCAGGCGCAGGACCCCACCCTCGAGGACTTCCAGGACCTCGAAGGCTGCAACGAGATCCTCAACATCACCCGCCCCGACATCGTGCGCTCCGTCCACGAGGCCTACTTCGAGGTCGGCGTCGACTGCGTCGAGACGAACACCTTCGGGGCCAACCACTCGGCGATGGCCGAGTACGACATCGCCGAACGCGTCCACGAACTCTCCGAGGCAGGGGCCAGGATCGCCCGCGAGGTCGCCGACGCGTTCGGCGCCCGCGACGGCCGCCAGCGCTGGGTCCTCGGCTCGATCGGCCCCGGCACCAAGCTGCCCACGCTCGGCCACATCCCCTACGCCACCCTGCGCGACGGCTTCCAGGCCAACGCCGAGGGCCTGCTCGCCGGCGGCGCCGACGCCCTGATCGTCGAGACCACCCAGGACCTGCTCCAGACCAAGTCCTCCGTCCTCGGCGCCCACCGCGCCATGGAGGCGACCGGCGTCCGCGTGCCCCTGCTGGTCTCGATGGCCTTCGAGACCACCGGCACCATGCTGCTCGGCTCCGAGATCGGCGCCGCGCTGACCGCGCTGGAACCCCTCGGCATCGACATGATCGGCCTGAACTGCTCGACCGGCCCCGCCGAGATGAGCGAGCACCTGCGCTATCTCACCCGCCACTCCCGCATCCCCCTGCTGTGCATGCCCAACGCCGGTCTGCCGGTCCTGACGAAGGACGGCGCCCACTTCCCGCTCGACGCCGAGGGACTCGCCGACGCCCAGGAGAACTTCGTACGGGACTACGGCCTGTCCCTCATCGGCGGCTGCTGCGGCACGACCCCGGAGCACCTGCGCCAGGTCGTGGAGCGGGTGAACGGCCTCACGCCCCCCGAGCGCAGCCCGCAGCCCGAGCCCGGCGCCGCCTCCCTCTACCAGACGGTCCCGTTCCGCCAGGACACCGCCTACATGGCGATCGGCGAACGCACGAACGCCAACGGCTCCAAGAAGTTCCGCGAGGCCATGCTGGAGGCCCGCTGGGACGACTGCGTGGAGATGGCCCGCGACCAGATCCGCGAGGGCGCGCACATGCTCGACCTGTGCGTCGACTACGTCGGCCGCGACGGCGTCGCCGACATGGACGAGCTGGCCGGCCGCTTCGCCACCGCCTCCACCCTGCCGATCGTGCTCGACTCCACCGAGGTCCCGGTGCTCCGCGCGGGCCTTGAGCGCCTCGGCGGACGCGCGGTCCTCAACTCCGTCAACTACGAGGACGGCGACGGACCCGAGTCCCGGTTCGCGAAGGTCACCCGGCTCGCCCGCGAGCACGGCGCCGCGCTGATCGCCCTGACCATCGACGAGGAGGGCCAGGCCCGCACCGTCGAGACCAAGGTCGCCATCGCCGAACGGCTCATCGAGGACCTCACCACCAACTGGGGCATCCACGAGTCCGACATCCTCATCGACACCCTGACCTTCACGATCTGTACCGGCCAGGAGGAGTCCCGCAAGGACGGCATCGCGACCATCGAGGCGATCCGCGAGCTCAAGCGCCGCCGCCCCGACGTCCAGACCACGCTCGGCCTGTCCAACATCTCCTTCGGCCTCAACCCGGCCGCCCGCATCCTGCTCAACTCGGTCTTCCTGGACGAATGCGTCAAGGCCGGCCTGGACTCCGCGATCGTCCACGCCTCCAAGATCCTGCCGATCGCCCGCTTCAGCGAGGAGGAGGTCACCACCGCCCTCGACCTCATCCACGACCGGCGCGCCGAGGGCTACGACCCGCTCCAGAAGCTCATGGCCCTGTTCGAGGGCGCCACCACCAAGTCGCTCAAGGCGGGCAAGGCCGAGGAACTGGCCGCGCTCCCGCTGGACGAGCGACTCAAGCGGCGCATCATCGACGGCGAGAAGAACGGACTGGAAGCCGACCTCGCCGAGGCCCTCCAGGACCGCCCCGCCCTCGACATCGTCAACGAGACCCTGCTCGACGGCATGAAGGTCGTCGGCGAGCTCTTCGGCTCCGGCCAGATGCAGCTGCCCTTCGTGCTCCAGTCCGCCGAGGTCATGAAGACGGCCGTCGCCTACCTCGAACCCCACATGGAGAAGTCGGACGCCGAGGGCAAGGGCACCATCGTCCTGGCCACCGTCCGCGGCGACGTCCACGACATCGGCAAGAACCTCGTCGACATCATCCTGTCCAACAACGGCTACAACGTCGTCAACCTCGGCATCAAGCAGCCGGTCTCCGCCATCCTGGACGCCGCCGAGGAGCACAAGGCCGACGTCATCGGCATGTCGGGACTCCTGGTCAAATCCACGGTGATCATGAAGGAGAACCTGGAGGAGCTGAACCAGCGGGGCCTGTCGGCCGACTACCCCGTCATCCTCGGCGGCGCCGCCCTGACCAGGGCCTACGTCGAGCAGGACCTGTACGAGATCTACCAGGGCGAGGTCCGCTACGCCCGCGACGCCTTCGAGGGACTGCGCCTGATGGACGCCCTCATCGGCGTCAAGCGCGGAGTGCCCGGCGCGGTCCTGCCCGAGCTCAAGCAGCGCCGGGTGCGCGCGACCGCCTCCGTACAGACCGAGGAACGTCCGCAGGAGGGACACGTCCGCTCCGACGTCTCCGTCGACAACCCCGTACCGAAGACCCCCTTCACCGGCACCCGCGTGATCAAGGGCATCCAGCTCAAGGAGTACGCCTCCTGGCTGGACGAGGGCGCCCTGTTCAAGGGCCAGTGGGGTCTCAAGCAGGCCCGCGCCGGCGACGGCCCGACCTACGAGGAGCTCGTCGAGACCGAGGGCCGGCCGCGGCTGCGCGGTCTGCTGGACCGGCTCCAGCGGGACAACCTGCTGGAGGCCGCCGTGGTCTACGGCTACTTCCCGTGCGTCTCCAAGGACGACGACCTGATCATCCTGGACGACCGGGGCAACGAGCGGACCCGCTTCACCTTCCCCCGCCAGAGCCGCGGCCGCAGGCTGTGCCTCGCCGACTTCTTCCGCCCGGAGGAGTCGGGGGAGACCGACGTGGTCGGCCTCCAGGTCGTCACCGTCGGCTCCCGCATCGGCGAGGAGACCGCCAAGCTCTTCGAGGCCAACGCCTACCGCGACTACCTCGAACTGCACGGCCTGTCCGTCCAGCTCGCGGAGGCCCTCGCCGAGTACTGGCACGCCCGCGTCCGCTCCGAGCTGGGCTTCGCCGGGGAGGACCCCGCCGCGATCGACGACATGTTCGCCCTCAAGTACCGGGGCGCCCGCTTCTCCCTCGGCTACGGCGCCTGCCCGAACCTGGAGGACCGCGCCAAGATCGCCCAGCTCCTCGAACCCGAACGCATCGGCGTCCACCTCTCCGAGGAGTTCCAGCTCCACCCCGAGCAGTCGACCGACGCCATCGTGATCCACCACCCCGAGGCGAAGTACTTCAACGCACGGTGAGCGGCCCGACGCGCCGTGGCACACGGCACGACGCACACTGATCGGATAAGTCGTACACTGGTCGGTCCATCGCAGGCCGGTCGTCCCCTGGCGTACAGGGGGTGGCCGGCCTGATCGTCCCTCAAGGAGGTGCGCCAGGATGACCAGTACGGTCCCCGCGCTCGGAACCCGTACGGCCGAGGGCTCAGCCCTTCAGGCCGTACTCCTCGACATGGACGGAACCCTGGTGGACACCGAGGGTTTCTGGTGGGACGTGGAGGTCGCGGTCTTCGCCGCCCTCGGGCACGCGCTGGACGACTCCTGGCGCCATGTGGTGGTCGGCGGCCCCATGACCCGCAGCGCCGGATTCCTCATCGAGGCCACCGGCGCCGACATCACCCTGCCCGAGCTGTCCGTGCTGCTCAACGACGGTTTCGAGGAACGCATCGGCCGCTCCCTGCCGCTGATGCCGGGCGCCGCCAGACTGCTCGCCGAACTCGCGGCGCACGAGATGCCCACCGCCCTGGTCTCCGCCTCGCACCGACGGATCATCGACCGCGTCCTGGGCGCCGTCGGCTCCCACTTCTTCGCCCTGACCGTCGCGGGCGACGAGGTCGAGCGGACCAAGCCGTTCCCCGACCCCTACCTCCTCGCGGCCGCGCGGCTCGGCGCCGAACCGGCACGCTGCGCCGTCATCGAGGACACCTCGACCGGCGTCGCCTCGGCCGAGGCCGCGGGCTGCCAGGTGATCGCCGTGCCCTCGGTCGCCCCCATCAGCCCGGCCGCCCGTCGCACCGTGGTGCGTTCCCTCGAAGAGGTCGACCTGCCCTTTCTCCACCGGGTGATGGCAAAAGCGCTCTGAATGATCACCGAACGCCGAAGGGGCCGTGACGCGGCGTGCGGGAACGCGCGCGGATCCGCATATGCGGGAAAGTCGCGGCCCTTGCGTGTGGTAAGCGCGGGCGAGGGGCTCCCGGAATGCAAATCGGGGCGGAACCACTAATTCCGGTACTCCTCAATCAATTTTACGGTGTGACGTTCGCCACGTGACGGAGGGTCGACAGTCGGACCGGATTGTGCCCGCACCACCCATGTGTGAAGGCTTGGCGTGCCCTTGTGTCCCGATTGATGAAAGCCTGCACTAATCCTTCCCGTGTCGGGTTATCGGTGCGTCCGCGCCCGGTTTCGCAGCGTGAGCGGAAGACCGTTCGCGCACCGGTATGGCCGACCTTGTGGTGCGGACTAATGTCATCGCGAGAACATCGCCGTAACCCCGTGACCGCCGCGCCACCCCTGCATGCCGGTTCGCGGAACCTACAGCTCTGGAGAAACACGAGCATGAACCGCAAGACTTTGGTGCTGCCGGCCGTGGTCGGCCTGCTCGCCCCAGTGCTCGCCGCCTGCGGCGGGTCCGCCAGCGGGGGCGACAGCGGCGATGCCATCGTTGTCGGTACCACGGACCAGTTCACCGCGTCGAAGGATGCCCCGGCACCGTTCGACCCGGCGTACGCCTACGACGTCGGCACCTGGAACGTGCTCCGTCAGACCGTGCAGACGCTGATGGTCCAGCCGCGTGGTGACGGTGAACCGCAGCCCGAGGCGGCCGAGAAGTGCGGCTTCACCGACAGCGGCAACGAGCGCTACTCGTGCACGCTGCGTGAGGGCCTGGAGTTCTCCAACGGTGACGCGATCACCGCCAAGGACGTCAAGTTCTCCATCGACCGTGCCAGGGCCATCAAGGCCGACAGTGGTGTGGCGGCCCTGCTGTCCACCATCGACACCGTCGAGACCCGAGGCGACCGCGAGGTGATCTTCCACCTCAAGATCGCCGACGCGACCTTCCCGTTCAAGCTGTCGACCCCGGTCGCCGGCATCGTGAGCCCGAAGGACTACGAGAAGAACCACCTGCGCGACGGCTTCTCCGTGGACGGCTCCGGTCCCTACACCGTGAAGATCGAGTCCAAGGACGACACCGTCACCCGGGCCGTCTTCACGAAGAACTCCCACTACACGGGACAGCTGAAGGTCAAGAACTCCAAGGTCGAGCTGCGCTCCTTCGCGGACGCCGACGCCATGGGCACGGCCCTCGACAAGGGCGACATCGACCTGATGACGCGCTCGATGACGCCGGAGCAGATCAACAAGCTGGACAACGCTTCGGGTGGCAACATCAACCTGAACGAGATGCCCGGCCTCGAGATCCGCTACCTGGCCTTCAACACCAACGCCCCGTCGGTGAAGTCGACCGCCGTCCGCCAGGCGATGGCCCAGGTGATCAACCGCGGCGAGCTCGTCTCCAAGGTCTACGGAACCCAGGCCGAGCCGCTCTACTCGCTCGTCCCGGCGACCATCACCGGTCACGCCAACGCGTTCTTCAACAAGTACGGCGACCCGAGCGTCAGCCGTGCCCAGTCGCTGCTGAACAAGGCCGGCATCACCACTCCGGTCAAGCTGACCCTGCACTACACGACCGACCACTACGGTGCGGTCACCGCGCAGGAGTTCCAGGTCCTGAAGAAGCAGCTCAACGCGAGCGGTCTGTTCGACGTGACCACCCAGGGCGCGCCGTGGACCAAGTTCCGCCCCGCCGAGCAGAAGGGCGACTACGAGGTCTACGGCATGGGTTGGTTCCCCGACTTCCCCGACGCCGACAACTACCTCGCGCCGTTCCTCGACAAGGACAACTTCCTCGGCTCGCCGTACTCGAACCCCAGGATCAGCAACACCCTGATCCCGGACTCGCGGCGCGAGGCCGACCGTGCCACCGCGTCCAAGAGCCTCACGACCATCCAGGACATCGTCGCCAACGACGTCCCGGTCATCCCGCTCTGGCAGGGCAAGCAGTACATAGCCGCGCGTGACGACATCACGGGCTCGGAGTGGGCGCTCAACTCGTCCTCCACTCTTCAGCTGTGGGAGCTCGGTCGCGGCGTCAGCGAGTGACCTAAGCGTTCGACCCGGGGCCGACAGGCCCCGGGCCAAGACCCGGGACCCGGCGGTCCCGGGTCTTTCGGGTTGGACCGGCGAACGCACGCACGGTGGCCCAGAGTCGGGGCCGACCTCGTCCGCGGCAAGCCGAAGGGCGCCCGTTCCTGTGCGGAACGGGCGCCCTCTGGCGTTCTCCCGGAAAGCCGGGCCCGGCGGCTACTGCGCGCCGGGACGCACCAGCCCGCTCTCGTACGCGTACACCGCGGCCTGCACCCGGTCGCGCAGCCCCAGCTTCGTCAGCACATGCCCCACATGCGTCTTGACCGTGGTCTCGCTGACGAACAGATCGGCCGCGATCTCCGCGTTCGACAGACCACGCGCCACCAGCTTCAGCACCTCGACCTCGCGGTCGGTCAACGTGTGCAGCGTGTCGGGAACCGGCTCGTCCCCGGACGGCAGATGACCCGCGTACTTGTCCAGCAGCCGACGCGTGATGCTCGGCGCGAGCATCGCCTCGCCCCCCGCCACCACCCGGATCGCCTGCACCAGTTCATTGGCCGGCGCGTCCTTGAGGAGGAAACCGCTGGCACCCGCCCGGAGCGCCTCCACCACGTACTCGTCGAGGTCGAACGTCGTCAGCACCAGCACCTTCGCCGGACCGTCCCGGCCGGGGCCGGTGATCTGCCGCGTCGCCTCCACACCGTCCATCCGCGGCATACGGATGTCCATCAGAACCACATCGGGCTGGAGCGCACGCACCTGATCGAGTGCCTGGAGACCGTCACCGGCCTCGCCGACGACCGCGAGGTCCGGCTCCGCCTCCAGAATCATCCGGAAGCCGGTGCGCAGCAGCGGCTGGTCGTCGACCAGTAGGACGCGGATGGCCACGTAAGTCTCCTTCGCTAGTCCGGCCCCATTCTGCCCTGCTCACCCGCACCCGACCCGGGCGCCCTGACCGGGAGCGGATATGCCGGGGGCGTACCACCGAATTCCGGACACACCGCTCGATGATCACACCAGCCGCAGAGCTTGGTGGGGCGCGGCCGCCACTCACCCGTCTCCGTCGCCTCCCGGATCGCCTCCCACAGAGCGAGCAGCTTGCGCTCGACCCGCTCCAGGTCCCCGATCTCGGGGTCGTACGTCAGCACGTCACCGCTGCCGAGATAGACGAGCTGAAGACGGCGCGGGACCACCCGCTTCAGCCGCCACACCACCAGCGCGTAGAACTTCATCTGGAACAGGGCGCCCTCGGCGTACTCGGGCCGCGGCGCCTTCCCCGTCTTGTAGTCGACGATCCGGACCTCGCCCGACGGCGCCACATCGACCCGGTCGATGATCCCGCGCAGCGTCAGACCGGAATCCAGCCGCGCCTCCACGAACAGCTCCCGCTCGGCCGGCTCCAGCCGAGTCGGGTCCTCCAGCGTGAACCAGCGCTCGACCAGCCGCTCGGCCTCGGACAGCCAGCGCGCGAGCCGCTCACCCTCCGGATCGTCCGCGAACAGCTCCACGACCTCGGGCTTCGTCTCCCGCAGCCGGTCCCACTGCGCCGGGATCAACGACTTGGCCCGCGGGGCCGTCCGGTCCGCGGCCGGCGCGTCGAACAGCCGCTCAAGGACCGCGTGCACCAGAGTCCCCCTGGTCGCCGCCTCGCTCGGCTTCTCCGGCAGCTTGTCGATCACCCGGAACCGGTACAGCAGCGGGCACTGCATGAAGTCACTGGCACGCGAGGGCGACAGCGAGGCGGGCGCGCGCGCGACCGCGGGAGCCGGACCGTCCACGACGGTTCCGCCGACGACGGCCCCGCCCACGAGGGCCCCGTCCACGACGGCCCCGCCGGACACGGCCGGTTCTTCGGGCACGGCGCCCTCGGTGCTGGTTTCCATGACAACAGACCATACGGCCCGCCACCGACAGTGAACCGGTCCCGGCGGGCACGACGGCACGGAAAACAGAAGGGGTGCCGGGGCGGAACGCGCCGCGACGGCCGCATACCATCGACCCCAGACCCTCCCGCTCCACATCGACCGGGGGGCGGGGGACGCTTCGAACGAGGGGACATCGTGGACGAGAGCGGCGGGAGCGGGCAGCCGCGGTCCGGAACCGGCGAGAGGACCGAGCACCACGAGAGGCCCCCGGCCTCCACCGGTCCGGCCTCCGGCGCGCACCCCGGACCGGCAACGCCCGAGACCACCGGGCCTGATGCCACGACCTCCGGTCACGACTCCCGGAAGCGGCCCGACACGGACACCGGCACCCCGGACCCGACCGAACCCCCCGCACGGCCCGAGGGCACCCCCCACCCGCAGGACGGCACCATCTCTCACCCGCACGACGACGCCACCTCCCACCCGTCCGACGGCCCCCTGCCCCACCCGGAGCCCGGACCCGAGGCGAACCCCGCACCCGAGGCCCCGGCACCCGCCGACCCGCAGGCGAAGACCCTCGCCCCCACCGCGCGCACCGGCGACGACGCACCCGACGAAGAGCCCTCCGCGCCCTTCGGACCCACACCCCCGACCGACGGCCCCGACCAGGACCGCGACCAGGACGCCTCCGCCGGAGCCCACCGCACCCGCGCCCGCACCGGCACCGCGGGACGCCCGCCCCGCCGCGCCAAGGAACCCGGCGGCGGACTCCTCATGGGCCGCCCCTTCGGCGTCCCCGTCTACGTCGCCCCCAGTTGGTTCCTCGTCGCGGCCCTGATCACCTGGGTCTTCGGCGGCCAGCTCGACCGCGTCCTGCCCGACCTCGGCGCCGCCCGCTACCTCGTCTCCCTCTTCTTCGCCGTAGCCTTCTACGCCTCCGTCCTCGTCCACGAACTCGCCCACACCGTCGCCGCCCTCCGCTTCAAACTCCCCGTACGCCGCATCCAGCTCCAGTTCTTCGGCGGCGTCTCCGAGATCGAGAAGGAAGCCGAGACCCCCGGCCGCGAGTTCGTCCTCGCCTTCGTCGGCCCCCTCCTCTCCCTGGTCCTTTCCGGCCTCTTCTACCTCGCCATGCTGCCCGTCGAGCCCGGCACCGTCCCCGGCGTCCTGCTGGGCGGCCTGATGATCTCCAACCTCATCGTCGCCGCCTTCAACCTGCTCCCCGGCCTGCCCCTCGACGGCGGCCGGATGCTCCGCGCCGTCGTCTGGAAGATCACCGGCAGAGCCATGAGCGGCACCGTCGCCGCCGCCTGGGTCGGCCGCGCCCTCGCCGTCTCCGTACTCATCGGCCTCCCCCTGCTCACCCAGTCCTCGGCACTCGGCACCGCCCCCGAGAACACCGGCAGCATGGACACCATCACCGACGCCCTGCTCGCCGCCATCCTCGCGGCGATCATCTGGACCGGCGCCGGCAACAGCCTCCGCATGGCCCGCCTGCGCGAACACCTCCCGGAACTGCGCGCCCGCAGCCTCACCCGCCGCGCCGTGCCCGTCGAGACCACCACCCCGCTGTCCGAAGCGCTCCGCCGCGCCAACGACGTCGGCGCCCGCGCCCTCGTCGTCGTCGACGCCGACGGCGAACCCCTCTCCCTGGTCCGCGAAGCCGCCATCGTCGGCGTCCCCGAACACCGCCGCCCCTGGGTCGCCGTCAGCGGCCTCGCCCAGGACCTCACCGACGGCATGCGCGTCTCCGCCGAACTCGCCGGAGAAGACCTCCTCGACGTCCTGCGCGCCAGCCCCGCCACCGAATACCTCGTCGTCGAGGACTCCGGCGAGATCTACGGCGTCCTGTCCGCCGCCGACGTGGAACGCGCCTTCGTCAAGGCCATGGCCCGCCCCTCCTGACCGTGGTCGGCGGCCCCGCCCGGGACCGGTACGCTGTTCACATGTCCGAACCGACCGGTGCCGCCCGCAGGCGCGGGCCCTTCAAGGTCGGGGACCAGGTTCAGCTGACCGACCCCAAGGGCCGCCACTACACGTTCACGCTCGAGGCCGGGAAGAACTTCCACACCCACAAGGGTTCCTTCCCCCACGACGAGCTGATCGGCGCTCCCGAGGGCAGCGTTGTCCGCACCACGGGGAACGTCGCCTATCTCGCGCTGCGCCCCCTGCTCCCCGACTACGTCCTGTCCATGCCCCGCGGCGCCGCCGTGGTCTACCCCAAGGACGCGGGGCAGATCCTGGCCTTCGCCGACATCTTCCCCGGCGCCCGCGTCGTCGAAGCGGGAGTCGGCTCCGGCTCGCTGAGCAGCTTCCTGCTGCGCGCGATCGGCGACCAGGGCATGCTGCACTCCTACGAGCGCCGCGAGGACTTCGCCGAGATCGCCCAGCAGAACGTGGAGCGCTACTTCGGCGGACCCCACCCCGCCTGGCAGCTCACCGTCGGCGACCTCCAGGACAACCTGAGCGACACCGACGTCGACCGGGTCATCCTCGACATGCTCGCTCCCTGGGAGTGCCTGGAGGCCGTCTCCAAGGCGCTCGTCCCCGGCGGCATCCTCTGCTGCTACGTGGCGACCACCACCCAGCTCGCGCGGACCGTCGAGTCGATCCGCGAGATCGGCTGCTTCAACGAGCCGACCGCCTGGGAATCGATGATCCGCAACTGGCACATCGAGGGCCTGGCCGTCCGGCCGGACCACCGCATGATCGGCCACACCGGCTTCCTGCTCACCGCCCGCCGCCTCGCGGACGGCGTCGAGCCGCCCATGCGCCGCCGCCGCCCCTCCAAGGGCTCGTACGGCGAGGACTACACCGGCCCGAACGCCGACGGCGGCGCCACCCGCTGACATACCCAACGCACCACATCTGTGGCCGAGTTCCCGGACCCCTCCGGGAACTCGGCCACAACGCTTTCCCGTTGACACACCACCAGAAACCGCTGAGCGGACCGCAGTCACGACGGCGACCGCGCCTCCGGAGCGTGGGCCGGGGCGGACGACAGGGCGCATGACGGGGTTCGCGACGGCTCGATGAGAGCGGGGTCGCGGACCCTCGGCTGCCCCGGAACACGGCTGCCCGGCGAGGCCGCGACGGCTGTGCGGCGAGGCCGCGACAGTCGTGTTCCGGGGCCACGACGGTCGTGCGGAGGAGGCCACGACACCGGGGCGGGGGAGGCGGATACGCCTGTGCCGGGGAGGCCGATGTGCCGATGCGGGGAGGCCGAGGCGGCTCGGCCGGGGCCGGTGCGCAGAGCCTTCCCGTGACTCCGGACAGCGCGGCCACGGCTGCCCGCCAGGGGCTTCGTACGGCCCCCGCCGGAAACCCCGGCGGAACGCGTCACGAGTCCGGACCCCGCCGTTCCACCAGGCTGTGACGTGTGGCACCATGCGGGACACCCACCCCACCGGCACAGCCCTCGCGGGAGACACCCCAAGTGCAGCATTCCGTTGTCCCGGAACTGGCGCATACGCAGACCAGCCCCATCCAGTGGGTCGCCACGGCAACCGCCATCGCCGGAGTCGTGGCCCTGTCCTCGGTCATCCATCCCGACCCGGCGAGAGCGGCCCAGCCCGGCGCCGGACCGAAGACGGCGGCGGTCACGGCGGCGGCCCCCGACCCGGCCGGTGTGGACTACCCGATCGACTGCGGGCCCACCAAGGTCCTCGTGGAGAAGAAGGCGTCCGGCGACCTGGACGGCGACGGCCGCCCCGAGACCGTCGCCGTCGTCCGCTGCGACGCCGGCTCGGGCACCCCGCCCAACGGCGTCTACGTCCTCACCCAGGCCGACGGAGCCACGAGGCCCAGGGTCGTGGCGACCCTGATCGACCCCAAGGACCGCCTCAGCGTCACGGACTTCGCGGTGCGCGACGGAGCGGTCACCGCCACGCTCCTCGGCTACTCCTCGGCCGACGTACCCAGTTGCTGCCCGGACCTGAAACAGAACGCCAAGTGGCAGTGGAAGAACGGCGCGTTCATCCGCTCGACGCCGTCCGAAGCACTCGGTGCCTGAACGCGCCCCCGGCGCGAGACCCCGACAAAAGGCAACACCCTCCGCGCCGCGGAGGGTGTGGGAAACCGGTCACCTGATGACGCGGGGTGCCCGGACGGTCACTCCGCGTCGGGTCCGAAGACTTCGACCTTGTCCGAAACGCGACGGACGTGAATACAGTCCCCCGGACACTCCTTCGCCGAGTCCACCACGTCACGCAGAAGCGGCAGGGGCACGGGCGTTGTGGCGCCCACGGCCTGGAGGAGCTCGTCCTCGGGGCTCTTCACGTACGCCAGACCGTCGATGTCCAGCTCAAAGACCTCGGGCGCGTACTGGACGCAGATCCCGTCGCCGGTACAGAGATCCTGGTCGATCCAGACCTCAAGCGCCTCGCCGCTGACTCCGGCCTCCTGCTGCACGGTCATTTCTCCTGCCGTTTTCTGCGTCGAGCGAACCGAAGACTGGGGAATCGGGCCAGCTCTGACGGGTGTTGAACACTTCGACCCTACCTCCGCCCGCTTCCCAATCATGTTCGGTGGGTATTCCCCTGGCGTGAGGGAGAGCGCAAGGGTGAAGATCGGACACACCCCGACAGTCTTTGTGATCTAGGGGTTTCAATCGACACCCACCCAGGTAGGGTCTGGAAGCGTCCAGCTCCCCTTGGAGGAGGTGAGGACCGTGGCAGCCCACGACGACGACATGAACCGCGGCATCCGCCCGGGAAGAGGGTCCGATGACCCCGCCGGGCAGATTGCCTACCTTGAGCAGGAGATCGCCGTCCTGCGACGCAAGCTCGCCGACTCTCCGCGACACACGAGGATTCTCGAAGAGCGGATCGTCGAGTTGCAGACCAACCTGGCAGGCGTGTCCGCACAGAACGAACGACTGGCGAACACGCTCCGTGAGGCCCGCGACCAGATCGTGGCCCTCAAGGAGGAGGTCGACCGGCTCGCACAGCCGCCGGCCGGCTTCGGAGTCTTCCTCACGGCGAACGAGGACGGCACCGCCGACATCTTCACCGGGGGCCGCAAGCTCCGGGTGAACGTCAGCCCCAGCGTCGAGCTCGACGAGCTCAGGCGCGGCCAGGAAGTGATGCTCAACGAAGCTCTCAACGTGGTCGAGGCCATGGAGTACGAGAGCGTCGGTGACATCGTCACCCTCAAGGAGATCCTGGAGGACGGCGAGCGCGCCCTCGTGCAGGGGCACACCGACGAGGAACGGGTGGTCCGGCTCGCCGAGCCGCTCCTGGACGTCAACATCCGTCCCGGGGACGCCCTGCTCCTCGAACCCCGTTCCGGCTATGTCTACGAGATCGTTCCCAAGAGCGAGGTCGAGGAACTCGTCCTCGAAGAGGTCCCGGACATCGGCTACGAGCAGATCGGCGGTCTGGGCGGCCAGATCGAGATGATCCGCGACGCCGTCGAGCTCCCGTACCTCTATCCCGACCTCTTCAAGGAACACGAACTGCGGCCCCCCAAGGGTGTCCTGCTCTACGGGCCCCCCGGATGCGGTAAGACGCTCATCGCCAAGGCCGTGGCCAACTCACTGGCCAAGAAGGTCGCCGAAGTGACCGGCCAGGCCACTGGCAAGAGCTTCTTCCTCAACATCAAGGGCCCCGAGCTCCTGAACAAGTACGTCGGCGAGACCGAACGGCAGATCCGCCTCGTCTTCCAGCGTGCCCGGGAGAAGGCCAGCGAGGGCACCCCCGTCATCGTCTTCTTCGACGAGATGGAATCCCTCTTCCGCACCCGGGGATCCGGCGTCAGCTCGGACGTGGAGAACACCATCGTCCCCCAGCTGCTCGCCGAGATCGACGGTGTCGAAGGCCTCCAGAACGTGGTCGTCATCGGAGCCTCCAACCGCGAGGACATGATCGACCCCGCCATCCTGAGGCCCGGCCGGCTCGACGTGAAGATCAAGATCGAACGCCCGGACGCCGAAGCGGCCAAGGACATCTTCCAGAAGTACCTCACCGAACGCCTCCCCCTGCACCCCGAGGACGTCGGAGAGCACGGCGGCGACAGGGCGGCCACCGTCCACGGCATGATCCAGACCGCCGTGGAACAGATGTACGCCGAATCCGAGGAGAACCGCTTCCTGGAGGTCACCTACGCCAACGGTGACAAGGAAGTCCTCTACTTCAAGGACTTCAATTCCGGCGCCATGATCGAGAACATCGTGGGCCGCGCCAAGAAGATGGCCATCAAGGACTTCCTGGAACACAGTCAGAAGGGCCTCCGGGTCTCCCATCTCCTCCAGGCATGCGTGGACGAGTTCAAGGAGAACGAGGACCTGCCGAACACCACCAACCCCGACGACTGGGCCAGGATCTCCGGAAAGAAGGGCGAACGGATCGTATACATCCGAACGCTCATCACCGGAAAGCAGGGCGCGGACACCGGACGCTCCATCGACACGGTGGCCAACACCGGTCAGTACCTGTAAAAGACAGGGCGGCTGCGGGTCCCCTTCACGGGTATCCGCAGCCGCCTGCTTTTCCGGTCACCGCCGGACCAAGCAATGACGCAAATGATCTCCCCACCAGCGCAGTGGCGTTCTAGGCTCTTTCGTACCGCCGAGTCGCGCAGTGCGGGGACGGGCACCGCACACGCACCGGAGCGCCAGCGGTACTTGAGCAGCGCCCCCGACCGAGGGCGCCGCCGGGCAAGGAGGGCCGCATGACCGTACGGCGAGTAATGGGCATCGAGACGGAGTACGGGATCTCCGTCCCCGGTCACCCCAACGCCAATGCCATGCTCACCTCGTCCCAGATCGTCAACGCCTACGCGGCGGCGATGCACCGGGCGCGCCGCGCCCGCTGGGACTTCGAGGAGGAGAACCCGCTGCGGGACGCGCGAGGCTTCGACCTCGCCCGGGAGACCGCCGACGCCAGCCAGCTCACCGACGAGGACATCGGCCTCGCCAATGTCATCCTCACCAACGGGGCACGGCTGTACGTCGACCACGCACACCCGGAATACAGCTCCCCCGAAGTCACCAACCCCCGCGACGCCGTCCTGTGGGACAAGGCCGGCGAACGCATCATGGCCGAGGCCGCGGAACGCGCCGCCCAGCTCCCCGGCGCCCAGCCGATCCACCTCTACAAGAACAACACCGACAACAAGGGCGCCTCCTACGGCACGCACGAGAACTACCTGATGAAGCGGGAGACCCCCTTCTCGGACATCGTGCGCCACCTCACGCCGTTCTTCGTCTCACGCCAGGTCGTCACCGGAGCGGGCCGCGTCGGCATCGGCCAGGACGGGCACGAGCACGGCTTCCAGCTCAGCCAGCGCGCCGACTACTTCGAGGTCGAGGTCGGCCTGGAGACCACCCTCAAGCGCCCCATCATCAACACCCGCGACGAACCCCACGCCGACGCCGAGAAGTACCGCCGGCTCCACGTGATCATCGGGGACGCCAACCTCTCCGAGATCTCGACCTACCTCAAGCTCGGCACGACCGCCCTGGTCCTCTCCATGATCGAGGACGGCTTCATCGCCGTCGACCTGGCCGTCGACCAGCCCGTACGCACCCTCCATCAGGTCTCCCACGACCCGACCCTCAAGCGCCTCGTCACGCTCCGCAGCGGGCGCACCCTCACCGCGGTGCAGTTGCAGATGGAGTACTTCGAGCTCTCGCGCAAGTACGTGGAGGAGCGCTTCGGGGCGGACGCCGACGAACAGACCAAGGACGTCCTGCTGCGCTGGGAGGACACTCTGAACCGGCTGGAGCACGACCCGATGAGCCTCTCCGGAGAACTCGACTGGGTCGCCAAGCGGGAGCTCATGGAGGGCTACCGGCGCCGGGACGGCCTCGACTGGGACGCGGCCCGGCTGCACCTGGTCGACCTCCAGTACGCCGACGTGCGCGCCGAGAAGGGCCTCTACAACCGGCTGGCCGCCCGGGGCAGGATGAAGCGCCTGCTGGACGAGAACGAGGTCGAGCGGGCCCGTACGACCCCGCCGGAGGACACCCGTGCCTACTTCCGCGGGCGCTGCCTGGAGCAGTACGCGGACGACGTGGCGGCGGCCTCCTGGGACTCGGTGATCTTCGATCTGCCGGGCCGGGACTCGCTCCAGCGCGTCCCAACCCTGGAGCCCCTTCGCGGAACGCGTAATCACGTCAAGGAGCTCCTGGACCGCTGCCGGACGGCGGAGGACCTGGTCAGGGTTCTTTCGGGCAATTGAACTTCCCCCCGGACGGCACACGCCGGACAGGGTGGAATACCCGGCGTTACGGGAATCATCGAGGTGGTCCCCGTACGTTGTGGCAACTGCGGGGCCGATGTCGGACCCTGCTTGTAGGGTCTGATCAAGAACGTCGAACCGAGCGGGGTGAGGGTTATGGCGACCAAGGACACCGGCGGCGGACAGCAGAAGGCGACGCGTTCCACCGAGGAGGTCGAGGAACAGTCGCAGGACGCGCAGACGACCGACGACCTCAAGGAACGCCAGGAGAAGCTGAGCGACGATGTCGACTCGGTTCTTGACGAAATTGACGATGTACTCGAGGAAAATGCCGAGGACTTCGTGCGCTCCTTCGTTCAGAAGGGCGGCGAGTGATTTCACCTTTGATTCGAAGGTGAGGTCGGGGGCTCCCTGAGTGAACGAAGAGCTGGAGTTGCGTCGCTGCTCACGGTGCCGGCAGGGCTTGCCGAGAGTGGCGTTCGCAAGCAACAAGTCCATGCCCGACGGTCTCCAGGCGTACTGCCGGGAGTGCTCTGCTGAGAACTACCAGCAGCGCCAGGAGGCCAAGGGTAAGAAGGTGCGCGAGAAGGTCTCTGTCTCGCTGGGGCGCAAGCGGTGTCCGCAGTGCAGCGAGGTCAAGCCTCATTCCGACTGGGAGCGGAACAACTCCACGTCGGACGGCTGGGCGAGCTACTGCCGACCATGTCGTGCGCAGCGCAACGAGGTCAGCCGTCTCAAGCGGAAGTACGGCCTCACCGTGGCCGAACGTGACGAGTTGATCGCCTCCCAGGGTGGCGTCCGCTGTATCTGTCTGTCGGCGCCGGCCACACAGGTGGATCACTGCCACAAGACGGGTAGTGTCCGAGGCGTACTGTGCTTCAACTGCAATTCAGGCCTCGGTCTGTTGAGGGACGACCCCGAAGCTGCATACCGAGCTGCCGACTACCTGGAAGGAAACGCGTGGAAGCCAACACTCGTAGCACCGGGCGTCTACCGGCTGCCTTCCTGACGCCCGGGTCGTCGTCCTTCATGGACTTCCTGTCCGAGCATCAGCCGGAGATGCTCCCGGGCAAGCGGCAACTGCCGCCCGTCCAGGGCGTGATCGAGGCCCCGCACGGGACGACGATCGTCGCCGTCACGTTCCCCGGCGGAGTCGTCCTCGCCGGTGACCGGCGGGCCACGATGGGGAACGTCATCGCCCAGCGCGACATCGAGAAGGTGTTCCCGGCCGACGAGTACTCGGCGGTGGGCATCGCCGGCACGGCGGGTCTGGCCGTGGAGATGGTGAAGCTGTTCCAGCTGGAGCTGGAGCACTTCGAGAAGGTGGAGGGCGCCCAGCTCTCCCTGGAGGGCAAGGCGAACCGCCTGTCCACGATGATCCGTTCCAACCTCGGCATGGCCATGCAGGGCCTCGCCGTGGTCCCCCTCTTCGCGGGCTACGACGTGGACCGCGGCAAGGGCCGCATCTTCTCCTACGACGTCACCGGCGGCCGCTCCGAGGAGCACGGCTACGCGTCCACGGGCTCCGGCTCGATCTTCGCTCGCGGTGCCATGAAGAAGCTCTACAGCAACGATCTGACGGAGGACCAGGCCACCACGCTGGTGATCCAGGCCCTCTACGACGCGGCCGACGACGACTCGGCGACCGGTGGTCCCGATGTCGCGCGCCGGATCTACCCGATCGTCACCGTGATCACCGAGAGCGGCTTCCGCCGGCTCACGGACGAGGAGTCCTCCGAGATCGCGCGCGTGATCCTGGAGAGGCGACTCCAGCAGCCCGACGGCCCGCGCGCCGCGCTGCTCTGAGACCGGTCCCTTCTCCCAGGTGATCCAGTGACTTCGACAGAAAGGGACGGATAGCCGGTGTCGACGCCGTTCTATGTCTCACCCCAGCAGGCGATGGCCGACCGGGCGGAGTACGCCCGCAAGGGCATCGCCCGTGGCCGCAGCCTGGTCGTGCTCCAGTACGCCGACGGCATCGTGTTCGTCGGCGAGAACCCGTCCCGCGCGCTGCACAAGTTCAGCGAGATCTACGACCGGATCGGCTTCGCGGCCGCCGGCAAGTACAACGAGTACGAGAACCTGCGGATCGGCGGTGTGCGGTACGCCGACCTGCGCGGCTACACGTACGACCGTGACGATGTGACCGCCCGTGGTCTGGCGAACGTGTACGCGCAGACGCTGGGCACGATCTTCTCCTCGGCGGCGGAGAAGCCGTACGAGGTGGAGCTGGTGGTCGCCGAGGTCGGCGAGACGCCGGACGGGGACCAGATCTACCGGCTGCCTCACGACGGTTCGATCGTGGACGAGCACGGTTCGGTCGCCGTCGGTGGCAACGCCGAGCAGATCAGCACCTATCTGGACACGCAGCACCGGGACGGCATGTCGCTGGCCGAGGCGCTGAAGCTGGCCGTCCAGTCGCTGTCCCGGGAGCCGAACGGCGGTGAGCGGGAGATTCCGGCGGAGCGTCTCGAAGTGGCGGTGCTGGACCGGACGCGGCCGCAGAAGCGGAAGTTCAAGCGGATCACGGGCCGTCAGCTGTCCCGGCTGCTGGAGGTCGGGGGAGCGGAGACCGCCACGGAGGCGGAGGACGCCGACGACGAGTGAGTCGTCGGTCGGACGGCGTATTCGTTCGGCTGGTGCTCGTAGGGAAGGGGCCGCTCCGGTGCAGACCGGTGCGGTCCCTTCCGTATGCGCGCCAGGGGCGGGAGTCGGGCCCGGGGGCTGCTTCTAGGGGCCAGGAGGGGCCGTGGAGCCGCGTACGACCAGATCGACGGGGATGTCTTCCTGGGGTGGCGTGCGGCCGTCCAGGACGGCGAGGAGGGCCTGCATGCCCTGTTCGCCGAAGCGTTCGGCGTCGAGGCGGATCGTGGTGAGTTCGGGGTCGAGCGCGCGGGCGAGGGCGAGGTCGTCGAGTCCGGTGATGGAGATGTCGTCGGGGATGCGCAGGCCGAGGCGGCGGGCGGCCTTGTAGGCGCCGGCGGCGAGTTTGTCGTCGTCGCAGATGACGGCGGTGGGGCGGGGGCCGGGGGCGGAGAGTGCCGTCTGGGCGGCGGCGAGGGCGTCCTCGAAGGAGATGGGCGCCCGTGCGACGCGCAGGCTGGTGCCGGGGACCTCGACCAGGCAGGAGGCGATCTCGCGTCCGCGGACCTCGAAGGTCCAGGAGGGGATGTCGGCGGCGAGGTGGAGGAAGCGGCGGTGGCCCAGGCCCAGGAGGTGGTCGGTGACCTGGCGCACGCCGTCGGGGATGTCGAGGTTGACGGTGGCGGCGCCCTGGCTGCCGGCGGGGTCGCTGTCGAGCATGACGAGGGGGAGCTGGTCGCCGCGGATGGCGGTGAGGGCGTCGGCGGCCATGGAGGAGGCGATGACGCCGTCGAGGGCCGCCTGGGCGGAGCCGAAGGGGTCGCGGGCGGGGCCGATGCCTTCGGGGGAGGGGTAGAGGACGACTCCGAAGCCGTGCTCGGCGGCGACGCGGGCCGCGCCGGTGTAGACGCCGGCGAAGAACTCGGTGGTGAGCGCGGGGACGACCAGCAGGACGGTGCGGGTGTGGCCGAGGCGGAGGTTGCGGGCGGCCAGGTTGGGGCGGTAGCCGAGTTCCTGGGCGGCGTCGCGGACACGTTCGGCGGTGGCGGCGGAGACGCGGCCGCGCCATTTGTCGCCGAGCACGAGGGAGACGGCGGCCTGGGAGACCCCGGCGGCCTCGGCGACGTCCCGGCTGGTGGGGCGCGTGCTACCTCTTGCCACCGTGGGCCTGCTCCTTCGTCTGGACTCGCGGTCAGCGCACATGGTACGTATTGAGGAAGACGTTATACGTAACACTTCGACGTCACGCGCTACCGGAAGGGCAGGCCATGGCTGCGGGATACCTGGAGATCCTGAGGGCGAGGCACGCCACCCGGCTCCTCGCCGGGACACTGGTGGGGCGGCTGCCGAACGCCACCGCGGCCATCGCCGTCGTGCTGTTCGTGCGGGCCGAGGGCGGCACGTACAGCCTGGCGGGCGCGCTCGCGGCCGTGTACGGGGTGGCCAACGCGGTCGGGCAGCCGCTGCTCGGCCGGCTCGTGGACCTGTACGGCCAGCCCCGGGTGCAGTTGCCCGCGGCGGTCGTCTCGGCACTCGGCATGGTCGTCTTCGCGCTGGCCGGTACGGATCCGGTGGCGCTCGGCTGCGCCGCGATGGCGGTGGCCGGACTGTTCACGCCTCCCCTGGAGGGCGGGCTGCGGGCGCTGTGGCCCTCGGTGCTGCGCGAGGAGGAGCAGGTGCACACCGCGTACGCGATGGACGCGGTGGCGCAGGAAGTCATGTTCACCGTGGGGCCGTTGTTCGTGACGCTGTGCGTGTCGCTGTGGTCCGCGCAGGCCGCCCTGCTGATCCTGAGCGTCATCGGTGTCCTGGGCGCCCTGTCCGTGGTCCTCTCGGAGCCCTCGCGCGCGTGGCGTTCGGCGCCGCGCGAGGCGCACTGGCTGGGTGCGCTGCGCTCGCCGGGGTTGCTGGCCCTGCTCGGGGCCTTCCTGTTCATCGGGATCGCGCTCGGTTCGATCACGGTCGCGGCGATGTCGTACGCCGACGCGCACGGTGGGGACGCGGTGTACGGCTGGCTGATGGCGGGCATCGGGCTCGGCGCGCTGTCGGGCGGTGTGGTCTACGGCGCGCGCCGCTGGGGCGGGGCGCCGGAGCGGCGACTGCGGGTGCTGGTGGGCCTTCTGGCGGTGTGTTACGTCCCGCTGATGCTGGTGCCCGGTCCGGTGGCCATGACCGCTCTGGCGACGCTCGCCGGAGTGTTCCTCGCGCCGAGCATCGCGTGTGCCTTCGTGCTGGTGGACCGGCACGCTCCGGCCGGTACGGTCACCGAGGCCTTCTCCTGGCTCGTGACGACGTTCACCGTGGGTGCCTCGGTGGGAACGGGCCTCGCGGGGCCGGTGGTCGAGTGGGGCGGTGCGGCTCGGGGGTTCGCCGTTCCGGGGGTCGCGGGTGCCGCCGCTCTGGTGGTTCTGCTGGCCACGGGCAGGGTCCTCGCGGCCGCCGGGAAGGGCGGGGTTGTTGCGGCGTCATCGGAAAATGATCCAAACCGAGCCGTCGAACCCCGTTTCAGCTCAGGGGATCGGGCGTAATGTTCAGTCATGGACCGCCGCATTTTCGGGCTGGAGAACGAGTACGGCGTCACGTGTACGTTCAGGGGACAGCGCCGGCTGTCTCCCGACGAGGTGGCGCGGTACCTCTTCCGCCGTGTCGTGTCATGGGGCCGCAGCAGCAATGTCTTTCTGCGGAACGGTGCCCGCCTTTATCTCGACGTGGGATCACATCCGGAATACGCGACACCCGAGTGTGACAACGTGACGGAGCTCGTCACCCACGACAAGGCCGGCGAGCGCATTCTCGAAGGTCTCCTGGTGGACGCAGAACGACGCCTGCACGAGGAAGGAATCGCGGGCGACGTCTATCTGTTCAAGAACAACACCGACTCGGCCGGAAACTCCTACGGATGCCACGAGAACTATCTGGTGGCCCGGCACGGGGAGTTCTCGCGGCTCGCGGACATCCTCATTCCGTTCCTCGTCACGAGGCAGTTGCTGTGCGGTGCGGGCAAGGTGCTCCAGACGCCGCGCGGTGCCGTGTACTGCGTCAGCCAGCGGGCCGAGCACATCTGGGAGGGTGTCAGCTCCGCGACGACGCGGTCCCGGCCCATCATCAACACGCGTGACGAGCCGCACGCGGACGCCGAGCGCTATCGCCGGCTGCATGTCATCGTCGGCGACTCGAACATGTCCGAGACGACGATGCTCCTCAAGGTCGGTGCCACGGATCTCGTGCTGCGCATGATCGAGGCGGGCACGGTCATGCGGGACCTCACCCTGGAGAACCCCATTCGGGCGATCCGTGAGGTCAGCCATGACATCACGGGCCGGCGCAAGGTGCGTCTGGCCAGCGGTCGTGAGGCCTCCGCGCTCGAGGTGCAGCGTGAGTACTTCGAGAAGGCCGTGGACTTCTGTGAGCGCCGCGGTATCCGTACGGGGACGGTCGAACAGGTTCTCGAACTGTGGGGCCGCACG
Source organism: Streptomyces sp. NPDC024698 (assembly GCF_055559015.1). Lineage (NCBI taxonomy): Bacteria > Bacillati > Actinomycetota > Actinomycetes > Kitasatosporales > Streptomycetaceae > Streptomyces > Streptomyces sp. NPDC024698. The sequence goes on from NZ_JBVHLK010000007.1 coordinate 190,321, forward strand.
CTCGACGCGATCGAGGCCGAGGACCTCGACCGGATCGGCACGGAGATCGACTGGGTCATGAAGTACCAGCTCATCGAGCGGTATCGGGCGAAGCACAACATGACCATGTCGCATCCCAGGGTCGCGCAGATAGACCTCGCATATCACGACATCCACCGACGTCGTGGTCTTTACTACCTCCTGGAGAGGAAGGGACAAGCCGCGCGGATCTGCAACGACTTGAAGATCTTCGAGGGCAAGTCGGTGCCCCCGCAGACCACTCGGGCCCGGCTGCGCGGCGACTTCATCCGGCGGGCCCAGGAGCAGCGGCGGGACTTCACCGTCGACTGGGTCCATCTGAAGCTGAACGACCAGGCGCAGCGCACGGTGTTGTGCAAGGACCCGTTCCGTTCGGTGGACGACCGGGTGGAGAAGCTGATCGCGGGGATGTGAGCCGGCGGTTCCGGTGGTGACGCGGAACGCAACGCGGGGCGCCGTACGTTTTCCGTACGGCGCCCTTCTCACGTCGTAGAGTTGCGCGCACGCCATCCACCAAGATCGACCGATACGAGGCTCCCACCGTGCGCCGACGCTCACTCCTTCTCTCCGTACCCGCTGGACTGGTCACGCTCGCCGGATGCGGTGACGACGGCAAGTCAGACACGGCGAAGTCCAGCGACAGCCCGTCGCCCTCGGCCTCGGCCGCGGCGTCCGCGCCGCCGCCGCCGAAGATCGTCGACGGTCCGCTCCCGGCGATCACGGCCGGGACGAAGTTCGGTGAGAAGCCGACCGTGGCCAAGGGTTCGGGGGAGCCGTCGAAGGATCTGGCGGTCAGGACGGTGATCGCGGGCAACGGCAAGACGGTCGCGGAGAACGACTACATCCAGGCCAACTACCTGGGGCAGATCTGGGCCACGGCGAAGGTGTTCGACAACTCCTACGACCGGGGGACGCCGCTGGTGATCCAGCTGGCGCAGGGCGGCATCATCGACGGCTGGCGCTACGGCCTGACCGGCAAGAAGGCCGGCAGCCGGGTCGAGATGTCGGTTCCCCCGACCTGGGGCTACGGCTCGTCGGGCAACGCGCAGGCGGGCATCAAGGGCACCGACACGCTGGTGTTCGTGGTGGACATCGAGGACACGTTCAACTCGAAGAGCTCCGCCAAGGGCAAGGACGTCGCGCAGAAGGACTCCGCGCTGCCGACGGTCGGCACGAACACGGACGGTTCGGCTCCCAAGATCACGGTGCCGAAGAAGACCGCTCCCACGAAGCTCGTGGCGAACTACGTGATCGAGGGCGACGGTCCCGAGGTCACGGCGGACAGCACGGTCCTGGTGCAGTACGAGGGTGTGCTGTGGGACGGCGGCAAGGAGTTCGACTCGACGTACAAGCGGGGTCAGCTGGCCTCGTTCGGGCTCCAGCAGGTCGTCAAGGGCTGGGCGCAGGGGCTGACGGGCAAGAAGGTCGGCAGCCGTGTGCTGATCGTGATTCCGCCGGCGCTCGGCTACGCGGACAAGCCGCCGGCCGGCAGCGGTATCAAGAAGGACTCCACGCTGGTCTTCTCGGTCGACATCCTGGCGAAGATGTAAATCCCTCCGGGGATGCGAGACTGTCCGTGTTGTCCTTACGTACACAAGCAGGAGCAAAGACGTGAGCATCGAGAAGCCCGAGATCGATTTTCCCGAGGGCCAGCCGCCGGCGGACCTTGAGATCAAGGACATCTGGGAGGGCGACGGCCCCGAGGCCAAGTCGGGTCAGAACGTCACGGTGCACTATGTGGGTGTGGCGTTCAGCACGGGTGAGGAGTTCGACGCGAGCTGGAACCGGGGGGATGCGTTCCGCTTCCCGCTCGGCGGCGGCCGTGTCATCAAGGGCTGGGACAAGGGTGTGCAGGGCATGAAGGTCGGCGGCCGTCGCCAGCTGACCATCCCCGCCCACCTCGCCTACGGCGACCAGAGCCCGACCCCGGCGATCAAGCCGGGCGAGACCCTGATCTTCGTGGTCGACCTGATCGCCGTCTGATCAGCACGGACCGGATCCGGCCTGGATCCGATCATCCGAGGCCCATGCCCGTCCGGGCATGGGCCCTCGGCTTTTGCCGCGACACTCCGGAGCGGTACGGTCATCGGTCGGAAGCACCATAGGAAGGGCGTCGATGGCCATTGCCAAGGCCGAGCGGCTGATGAACCTCGCACTGTGTCTGCTCGGGACGCGGCGGCCGCTCAGCAAGCGGGAACTCCGCGAGTCCATCGAGGCCTATCTGGAAGCCGGATCGGACGACAGCTTCAACCGGATGTTCGAGCGCGACAAGGACGATCTGCGCGAACTCGGCCTGGTCATCGAGACGGTGGAGAACCTCGACGGCGAGGTCGGCTATCTGGCCCGCCGCGACAGCAACCGGCTGCCGCCGATCACCCTCGACGCCGAGGAGGCCGCCGCCCTCGGTCTGGCCGCCAAGGTCTGGCAGCAGGCCCGTCTGGCAGGCGCGGCGAGCGGCGCGCTCCAGAAGCTGCGCGCCGCGGGGCTGCCCGAGGACGTGGACCCGTACGGCTCCCACGGTGCCCTCGAACCCCACATCCCCGTCCACGAGGCCGCCTTCGAGCCCCTGATGCTCGCCTGCCGCGACCGTCGCCCGGTCGTCTTCGACTACCGCAAGGCGAACGCCGCGCAGCCCGGCACCCGGCACGTCGAGCCCTGGGCCCTGGAGTGCTGGCGCGGGCACTGGTACCTCGCGGGCTGGGACCGCGACCGCGCGGCCGAGCGGGTCTTCAGGCTCTCCCGGATCACCGGCAAGGTCCGCGCGCGTGCGGGCCGTTACACCGCCGAGGTCCCCGACGTCGTCACCGTGCGCGAGACGGTGGCCGGCTGGGCAGGGGAGATCACCGACCGTTCGGCGCTGATCCGGCTGCGTTCCGGCGCGGGCTACCCGCTGCGCGCCAAGGCCGTCTCCGTGCGGGAACTGGGCGAGGGCTGGGACGAGTTGGAGATTCCGTACGGGCACGGTCTGGACGCCCTGCTCGTGGAGTTCGGGCCGGACGTCGTGGTCGTGGAACCCGCCGAACTGCGGGCCGATGTGATCGACCGGCTGCGTTCCGTGGCCAAGGGCTGAGGGGAAAAGTAAGAAAGTGGCAGGAAAACCGGCCAGGCCCACGAACGCGATCGACCAGACCCGGCGGATGCTCTCCCTGGTGACGTATCTGCGCGAGCGTCCCGGCGCGCGCGTGAGCGATGTCGCCCGTGCCTTCGGGATCACCGAGGACGAGCTGATCTCCGACCTCGACGTGCTGCCGCTGTGCGGCACCAGTTTCCGCGGCGGGGATCTCCTCGACATCGACACGGACGGCGACCGGATCTGGTGGCACAACCCGGACGACGTCGCCGAACCGCTGCGGATCGCCGCGGACGAGGCGACCGCGCTGCTGGTGGCCGCCCGCGCGGTGTCCACCCTGCCCGGTCTGCGCGAGGGCGACCGGCAGGCGCTGCTGCGGGCCACCGCCAAGGTGGAGGCCGCCTCGGGCGAGGCGGCGGGCGCCAGCTCCCGGCTGTCGGTGACCTTCGAGTCCGAGGGCGGGGTCTTCGCCGACGTGGACCGGGCGATCTCGGAGCGGCGGCGGCTGTGGATCCGCTACTACTCGCCCTCGCGGGACGAGCTCAGCGAGCGCGAGATCGACCCGATCCGCCTGGTCAGTGTGGGTCACACGTATGTGGAGGCCTGGTGCCGCCGCTCGGAGGCGCGCCGTACCTTCCGGCTCGACCGGGTCGCCGAGATCCGCATTCTCGACGAGCCGTCCGCGCCGCCCGAGATCGAGCTGCGGGATCTGTCCGAGGGGCTCGTGCAGCCCGCGGCCGAGGACCCGGAGGTGGTCGTCGAGGTCGGTCCCGGCGGGCGCTGGGTCGCCGAGTACTACCCGCACGACAGCGCGGTTGAGCTGCCGGACGGCGGGCTGCGTATCACCTTGCGGACACCCGATCCCGCCTCGCTGCGGCGGCTGGCCCTGCGTCTCGGCGGTGACGGCCGGATCGTCTCGCCGCAAGGTCTCGCGGACAGCGCCCGCGCCGCGGCCCGTGAGGCGCTCGCCGCCTATGACGGGCCCGAGGGGCTCGCGGAGGTCCTGGACAGGCCGTACGAGAGGCGGGAGCAAGGGCTTTGAGGACGCCGTCGATGCCGGGTGCGCAGGGAAGGCCGGGTGCCCCGGACAAGCCGGGTGCGGTGCGGCGGGCGGGGGTGCCCGGACGGACCGCGGCGCCCTCGGGCACGCCGGGACGGGCCGCCTCGGCCGCGGGCGGCCCGGAGATGTCGGTCGGGACCGCCTTCGCCGGGATGCGCCGCGTCGTCGAGGTGATCTTCAAGGCCGCCTGCCCCGACTGCCGGGCCGGTTTCGAGCTCACCCCGGGCGCCCTGCGCCTGGCCATCGGGGCCAGCAGCCGCACCACGTTCTACTCGTTCACCTGCCCCGCGTGCGGCTCCGCCGTCCGCAAGCCGGCCGGAGAGCGCATCGTCGAACTTCTCACCGGGGGCGGGGTCCGCACGCTGCGGCTGCACTCCACCCTCTAGGGTCGTCGTCATGTTCTGGCCGATGTTTGCGATCGCCGCGGGTTTCCTCGGAATTTCGGTTCTGGGCGTTCTCGCCGTGCGTGTCTTCCTGGAAGCGGGGCGTCTGGGCCGCCAGGTGGCCGATTCCGCGCTCCGTATCAGTGCCGCCTCCGAGGACCTGGAGAAGGCCGCGGTCCGGGCCGCGCGCTCCGTGGACACGGTGTGAGCCGTCCGTGATGCGCGATGCGTCACGTCGGCCTGTCGACTTCATGCCGGGGCCAGGTACGCTCAGGGGCGCGGCCCGGAGAATGAGGCGCGGGCCGCGAACTGGGAGTACGCACAGGGATTGCCCCGCGTTCACCCCTGAGCGTTACGATCGCTGACACTACGACGCTCGGACACATGTCCGACCGATCGGCCAGCACCCCGACCATGCAGCCTCGGTGAGAAGGTAAAGACTTATGTTCGGAAGGCTCGGAGCTCCCGAGATCATTCTCATCCTCGTCGTCATCATCCTGCTGTTCGGCGCGAAGAAGCTTCCGGACATGGCGCGCTCCCTCGGCAAGTCCGCCCGGATCCTCAAGAGCGAGGCGAAGGCGATGAAGGAGGAGGGCAGCGGCAGCACCCAGGCCCCCGCCCCGGCCACCGGCGACGAGCAGCCCCCCGCGCAGCGCACCATCCAGGCCGCTCCCGGCGACGTGACCAGCTCGCGCCCGGTCAACGAGCCCACGGACACGACCCAGCGCTGACGCAGGGCCGGAGACACCCGGCCCGCCGCATGAGATGAGGACGTGGGTTGCTCAAGTCTGCCCGCAACACGGAGAAGGACCCCGAGGGGCGCATGCCCCTCGCGGACCATCTTCGCGAGCTCCGCAACCGGCTCGCGAAGGCGGTGCTGGCGATCGTCATCGTGACCATCGTCGCCGCCTTCTACTACAACGACATCATCAACTTCTTCACCAAACCGGTCCTGGACTCCGTCGGATGCCCGGAGACCTTCGCCGAACTGGCGAAGCAGCCCAAGAACCATCAGTGCGCGCAGATCACCATCAACGGTCTGCTCGCGCCGTTCACCCTGGCGCTGAAGGTCTCCCTGATGGCGGGCGTCGTGATCGCCTCGCCGGTCTGGCTCTACCAGCTCTGGGCGTTCGTCGCCCCGGGTCTGCACAGGACCGAGAAGAAGTACGCGTACGCGTTCGTCGGCACGGGCGTCCCGCTGTTCTTCGGCGGCGCCTTCTTCGCCTACAAGGTGCTCCCCACCACGGCGAAGGTCCTGCTCACGTTCACCCCGCACGGCGTCAGCAACCTGCTGCCGCTGGACGACCTGCTCGACCTGGTCACGCGCATGGTGGTGGTCTTCGGTCTCTCCTTCGAGCTGCCGCTGCTGCTGGTGATGCTCAACCTCACGGGCATCCTCACCGGCAAGCGCATGCTCGGCTGGTGGCGGGGCATGATCGTCGGCATCACGGTGTTCGCGGCCGTCGCCACGCCCAGCACCGATCCGCTGACCATGCTGGCGCTGGCCGGACCGATCTGGATCCTGTACTTCGGCGCGGTCGTCTTCTCGCTCTACAACGACCGGCGCAAGCGTCGGCGTGACGAGTCGGGACTCGCCGACGACGAGGCGTCCGACCTCGACCTCACTCCCGAGGAGATCGGTGACGTCGAGAACGTGGGTGCCGGCCGGGTCCTTCCGGAGCAGGCCACCACGGACCGGGTCAACGGTTATGACGACGTGACCTGACGGAGCCCGGGACCTCGTAGGGTCACCCTGTGACCAGCGAGATCACCCTCATCGTCAACCCCACCGCGGGCCGCGGCCGGGGCGCCCGAGCGGCGCTGCCGGCCGCTTCCGCTCTGCGCGCCGCGGGCTTCTCCGTCGAGACCGTCCAGGGCGAGGACGCGGCGGACGCCCTCGCACGGGCGCGCGGCGCGGTCGCCGGCGGTACCGGCGCCCTCGTCGCGGTCGGCGGGGACGGCATGGCGAACCTGGCTCTCCAGGCCGTCGCCGGGACCCGTACGCCCTTCGGACTGGTCGCGGCCGGGACCGGCAACGACTTCGCGCGGGCCCTCGGCCTGCCCGTGGGCGACCCCGCGGCCGCGGGCCGCATGATCGCCGAGGCGCTGAGGGGCGAGCGGCTGCGCGAGGTCGACCTGGGCCGGGTGAACGGCACCTGGTTCGGCACCGTCCTCGCCTCCGGGTTCGACTCCCGGGTCAACGACCGCGGCAACCGCATGCGCCTGCCCGTCGGCCGCTTCAAGTACGACGTCGCCATGGTCGCCGAACTGGCCGCGTTCAAGCCCGTCCCGTACCGCATCACGCTGGACGACGGCGAGATCCGGGACATCGAGGCGACGCTGGTGGCCGTCGGCAACGGATCGTCGTACGGCGGCGGCATGAGGATATGTCCCGGCGCCAGCCTCGGTGACGGACTGTTCGACATCACGGTGGTCGGGGAGTGCTCCCGCGCGACGCTGCTCAAGATCTTCCCCCGGGTCTACCGGGGCACGCACGTCGGTCATCCCGTGGTGAGCGTGCACCGGGCGGCCCGGGTCGAGCTCCTCGCCGAGGGCGTCACCGGGTACGCGGACGGCGAGCCGCTCGGCCCGTTGCCGCTCACCGCGGAGTGCGTTCGGGCAGCCGTGCGCGTCGCACTTCCCTGAGCTGCGGGGATCCGGGGTTTCACAGGTCCCGATCCGGATAATGATCGTCCTTGTGTCAGTGCCTCCCGGTAGTCTCGAAAGCACGATGACAGAGGATCTCTCACCGGCCGAGCGGTACGCGGCAGCACGCAGGCGCGCTGCCGAGCAGGCCACCGCGCTCGCGCCCTTCCGCGAGATGTACGACTTCGGCCTCGACCCCTTCCAGATCGAGGCCTGTCGGGCGCTCGAGGCGGGCAAGGGTGTGCTGGTGGCCGCGCCCACCGGTTCGGGCAAGACGATCGTCGGCGAGTTCGCCGTCCACCTCGCCCTCCAGCAGGGCAAGAAGTGCTTCTACACCACGCCGATCAAGGCGCTCTCCAACCAGAAGTACGCCGACCTGTGCCGCCGTTACGGCGCGGACAAGGTCGGTCTGCTCACCGGCGACAACAGCGTCAACTCCGAGGCCCCGGTGGTCGTCATGACCACCGAGGTCCTGCGGAACATGCTGTACGCGGGCTCGCAGACCCTCCTCGGACTCGGCTATGTGGTGATGGACGAGGTGCACTACCTCTCCGACCGCTTCCGCGGCGCCGTCTGGGAGGAAGTGATCATCCATCTCCCCGAGTCGGTGACCCTGGTGTCACTGTCGGCGACCGTGTCGAACGCGGAGGAGTTCGGCGACTGGCTGGACACCGTGCGCGGCGACACCCAGGTGATCGTCTCCGAGCACCGGCCCGTCCCGCTGTTCCAGCACGTGCTCGCCGGACGGCGGATGTACGACCTCTTCGAGGAGGGCGAGGGCCAGCGCAGGGCCGTCAACCCCGACCTCACGCGCATGGCGCGCATGGAGGCGAGCCGGCCCTCGTACCAGGACCGCAGACGGGGCCGCGCGATGCGCGAGGCCGACCGGGAGCGTGAGCGCAGACAGCGCTCGCGGATCTGGACGCCCGGCCGGCCCGAGGTCATCGAGCGGCTGGACGCCGAGGGGCTGCTGCCCGCCATCACGTTCATCTTCAGCCGCGCGGCCTGCGAGGCCGCCGTCCAGCAGTGCCTGTACGCCGGGCTGCGGCTGAACGACGACGCGGCGCGCGCCCGGGTGCGGGAACTCGTCGAGGAGCGCACCGCCTCCATCCCGGACGAGGACCTGCACGTCCTCGGCTACTTCGAGTGGCTGGAGGGCCTGGAGCGCGGGATCGCGGCCCACCACGCGGGCATGCTGCCCACCTTCAAGGAGGTCGTCGAGGAGCTCTTCGTCCGCGGCCTCGTCAAGGCCGTCTTCGCCACGGAGACCCTCGCGCTCGGCATCAACATGCCGGCGCGTTCGGTGGTGCTGGAGAAGCTCGTCAAGTGGAACGGCGAGCAGCACGCCGACATCACGCCCGGCGAGTACACCCAGCTGACCGGCCGGGCCGGCCGCCGGGGCATCGACGTCGAGGGTCACGCGGTCGTGCTGTGGCAGCGCGGCTTCAGCCCCGAGCACCTCGCGGGACTCGCGGGCACCCGCACCTATCCGCTGCGCTCCAGCTTCAAGCCCTCGTACAACATGGCGGTGAACCTGGTCGAGCAGTTCGGCCGGCACCGCTCGCGCGAGCTCCTTGAGACCTCGTTCGCGCAGTTCCAGGCCGACAAGTCGGTCGTCGGGATCTCGCGTCAGGTCCAGCGCAACGAGGAGGGCCTCGAGGGCTACAAGGAGTCGATGACCTGCCATCTCGGGGACTTCGACGCGTACATGGGGCTGCGCCGCGAACTGAAGGACCGCGAGACCGAGTTGGCCCGGCAGGGGATGTCGGAACGCCGTGCCGAGGCGGCCGTCGCCCTGGAGAGGCTGAAGCCGGGTGACGTGATCCATGTGCCGACCGGCAAGTACGCAGGACTCGCGCTGGTCCTGGACCCCGGGCTGCCGGCCGGCCGTTCGAACGGCCACCGCGGCTTCGAGCAGCACGACGGGCCGCGCCCGTTGGTGCTGACCGCGGAGCGCCAGGTGAAGCGGCTGGCCTCGATGGACTTCCCGGTGCCGGTCGAGGCGCTCGACCGGATGCGGATCCCCAAGTCCTTCAACCCGCGTTCCCCGCAGTCCCGTCGGGACCTGGCCTCCGCCCTGCGCACCAAGGCCGGGCACATCGTGCCGGACCGGCACCGCAAGCGCCGTGCCGAGGCGGCCGACGACCGGGAGATCGCCCGGCTGCGCACGGAGATCCGCGCACACCCCTGCCACGGCTGCAACGACCGCGAGGACCACGCCCGTTGGGCCGAGCGCTACCACCGGCTCAAGCGGGACACCTCGCAGCTCGAGCACCGGATCGAGGGCCGGACGAACACCATCGCCCGTACCTTCGACCGGATCGTGGCCCTGCTGACCGAGCTGGACTATCTGCGGGCCGACGAGGTCACCGAGCACGGCAAGCGGCTCGCCCGCCTGTACGGCGAACTCGACCTGCTGGCCAGCGAATGTCTGCGGGCCGGTGTCTGGGACGGCCTCTCCCCGGCCGAACTGGCCGCCTGTGTCTCGGCGTTGGTCTACGAGTCCCGGGTCGCCGACGACGCGATGGCGCCGAAGGTGCCGTCGGGCAAGGCCAAGGCCGCGCTCGGCGAGATGGTGCGCATCTGGGGCCGGCTGGACGCGCTGGAGGAGGACTTCCGGATCAGCCAGACGGAGGGCGTGGGCCAGCGCGAGCCGGACCTCGGCTTCGCCTGGGCCGCCCACGAGTGGGCCTCGGGCAAGGGCCTGGACGAGGTGCTGCGCGAGGCCGAGATGCCCGCCGGTGACTTCGTGCGCTGGTGCAAGCAGGTCATCGACGTCCTCGGCCAGATCGCGGCCGCCGCACCGGTCTCGGGCGGTGAGAAGTCCACGGTCGCGAAGAACGCCCGCAAGGCGGTCGACGCCCTGCTGCGCGGAGTGGTGGCCTACTCGTCGGTGGGCTGAGGCCCATGACAGGTTGACCGACCGTGGCCCGGCCCTCGCGGAGCCGGGCCGTCGCACCACCGGCCGCACCTGTTTCAGCGGCTGAGGTACGCGCGCCAGCCGCCGTACGACGTGATGTCGGGCGCCCCGGCCGCCGCGCCCGGCTCGCACAGGAAGCCGGGCACGTGCGATCCGTCGGCGAGTTGGACGCTGCCCAGGGACATAGGGCGGGGGAGTGCCGCCAGCAGGCGTCCGAGGCCGTCCGCCGGCAGGTTCCACACCTCGGCCTCGATCGCCGAGCCGCCCGCGCCGGCATGGACGAGGCCCGGCTTGGGCGGGCTGGTGGCCAGGGCGTGCAGGCGGTAGACGGCGGCGGTGGTGGTGGTCCGTTCGAGGCGGGCGCCAAGCGAGAGCAGCTGGGGGTTGAGCGGCTGGCCCGACAGATGCGCCCCGACCACGGCGAGGCGGGTTTCGGGCTCCAGGGAACGGGCGATCCGGGCGAGTCGTTCGTCGGTGAACGCCGGTCCGATCAGCATCACGCCGAAGGGAAGCCCCGCCGGGGTCCGCCCGGCCGGTACGGCGACGGCGGCCAGGTCGAAGAGATTCGTGGAGTTGGTGAAGCGGCCGAGCCGGGCGTTGGCGCCCAGCGGATCGGCGGCGACCTGGGCGAGCGTGGGATGACCGGGCGTGGTGGGCAGGAACAGCGCGTCGGCGTCCGCCAGTTCGGCCAGCGCCCGGACGCGCAGACAGGCCAGCCGCTCCTGGTCCACGTACAGCCGGTGGGCCGGGATGTCCCGGGCGCGGGTGATGATCCCGGCGACGACCGGGTCGAGTCCGGCACCTCCCTCCGAGGTCTGTTTGTCGACAAAGCTTCCGACCGCCGTGTAGCGCTCGGCGACGAACGCGCCCTCGTAGAGCATCGCGGCGGCCTCGGTGAACGGGGTGAGGTCGAGGGTGCGCACCTCGGCCCCCGCCGCGACGAGCCGGTCCACCGCCGCCTCGTAGGCCTCGGCCCAGCCCTCGTCCAGTTCGCCGAGCTGTGCCGTCGGCGGGACGGCCACGCGCCAGGGTCCCGGTGCTCGCTGTGCCAGGGGCGGCAGTTCGCGCGCGGAGGGGGACGCGAGGTGGGCGAGGGCCTGTTCGGCCTCCGGGAGGGTGCGGGCGAACACGGTGACGCAGTCCAGGGAGGCGCAGGCCGGGACGACGCCGGTGGCCGGCACCAGGCCGCGGGTCGGCTTGAGGCCGACGATGCCGTTGAACGCTGCGGGCACGCGGCCGGAGCCCGCGGTGTCCGTGCCGAGGGCGAGGTCGGCGATGCCGAGGGCGACGGCCACTGCCGATCCCGAGCTGGAGCCGCCGCTGATCCGTTCGGGGTCCAGGGCGTTCCTGACGGCGCCGTAGGGGGAGCGGGTGCCGACCAGGCCGGTGGCGAACTGGTCGAGGTTGGCGGTGCCGAGCACGAGGGCTCCGGCCGCGCGGAGCCGGGCGACCGCGGGGGCGTCGGCCCGCGGGGTGTACGCGTAGTCCGGGCAGCCGGCGGTGGTGGGCAGGCCGGCCACGTCGATGTTGCCCTTCACGGCCAGGAGCCGGCCGGCGAGCGGAAGACGCTCGCCGGCGGCGACCCGCTCGTCCAGGGCGCGGGCCTCGGCCTCGGCCTCGGCCCGGGGGCGCAGGCCGATCCAGATCTCGGGGCGGTCCACGGCCTCGATACGGGCGTACGCGGCGCGGACTCGGGTGAGGGCGGACATCGGACTCCTCGGGACGGAGGTCGTACGGGGGCTGGGGTGCAGGCCGTGGAGGTGGGCGGCCGGGGCGGGGCGTGGGGTCAGGATGCCGACGGTTCCAGGGGCGCGAGGACGAGCAGGGCCGTGCCCGCCTCCACCTGGTCGCCCGGCCGGGTGAGGATCTGCCGGACCACGCCGTCGATCGGGGCGGGGACACGCGACTCCATCTTCATCGCCTCCAGGGCGAGCAACGGCTGCCCCGCGGTGACCTGGTCGCCCGGTGCCACGTTCAGCTGCCACACCGAGGCGGCGAACTCGGCCTCCACGAGCCGGCCGCCCTCCGGGACCCGCACCTCGACGGCCGGGGCCGGCGGGACGGCCGCCGCCTCGGCCCGGGCGAACTCGCCCGCCGCCTCCCAGGCGTCCCGTTCGGCGGAGAACGCGTCGCCCTGCCGGGACCGGAACTCCGCGACGGAACCGGCGTTCTCGGCGAGGAAGGTCTCGTACGCGGCGAGCGAGAAGGTGCCCTCCTCGACGCGGGGCACGAAGCGGCCGGAGATGATGTCGGCCCGCAGCTCCAGGAGTTCGTCCGCCTCCACCGGGTACCACTTGATCCGGTCGAAGAAGCGCAGCAGCCAGGGCGAGCCCGGTTCGAACGCGCCGCGCTGCTGCCAGGGGGACCACACCTGGGTCGTACGGCCGACGAACTGGTAGCCGCCGGGGCCCTCCATGCCGTAGACGCAGAGGTAGGCGCCGCCGATGCCGACCGAGTTCTCCGCGGTCCAGGTGCGGGCCGGGTTGTACTTCGTGGTGACCAGGCGGTGGCGCGGGTCGAGCGGAGTGGCGACCGGCGCGCCCAGATAGACGTCGCCGAGGCCGAGGACCAGGTACTCGGCGTCGAAGACCGTGCGGTACACGTCGTCCACCGAGTCCAGGCCGTTGACGCGGCGGATGAACTCGATGTTCCACGGGCACCAGGGGGCGTCGTCGCGGACACCGGCGATGTAGCGGGCGATGGCCTCGCGGGTGGCCGGGTCGTCCCAGGACAGCGGGAGATGGACGGTGCGGGAGGGGACGACGAGCTGGTCGCCGGGGGGCAGGGCGCGGACCGTGTGCCGTACGGCGTCCAGGAGTGCGCGCTGGGGGAGCCGGCCCGGGTCGGCCTGGATCTGGAGCGAGCGGATGCCCGGGGTCAGGTCGGTGACGCCGTCGAGGTCCGCGGCCGTCACCGCCTCCATCAGGGCGTGGACGCGCATGCGCAGGGCGAGGTCCAGTTGCATGGGCCCGAACTCGACCAGCAGGTTGTCGTCGCCGCTGCGGCGGTAGGTGACATCGCCGTCCCGGGCGAGGATCCCGCCGTCGACGATCGCGGCCCGCGCCGAACCGTCGTCGGCCAGGGGCGCGAAGCGCACGGTGTCGCCCGGGCGGAGCTGGCCGAGCTTCCAGCGTTCGGTGCTGACGACCGTCGCCGGGCAGACGAAGCCGCCGAGGGAGGGGCCGTCCGGGCCGAGGAGCACCGGCATGTCACCGGTGTAGTCGACGGCGCCGACCGAGTACGGGGTGTCGTGGATGTTGGAGGGGTGCAGGCCGGCCTCGCCGCCGTCGGCGCGGGCCCAGCGGGGCTTGGGCCCGACGAGCCGCACTCCGGTGCGGGCCGAGTTGAAGTGGACCTTCCAGTCGGCGGCGTAGAAGTCGTGGATGTCCTCCTCGGTGAAGAACTCCGGTGCCGCGTGCGGTCCTTCGAGCGCGCCGACGCGCCACGCGGCGGTGAAGGCGGGGCGTTCCGCGGGAGGCACGGGTGCCCCGGACGCCGTGGCCGTGCCGCCGTGCAGGACGTCACCGGTGCGCAGGGCCCGGCCGCCGTGGCCGCCGAACCGGCCGAGGGTGAAGGTGGCGGCGCTGCCGAGGAAGGCGGGCACGTCCAGGCCGCCGCCCGCGAACAGGACGTAGGTGCGCAGACCGTGCCCGGAAGGTGCCCCGACCTCGAACACCGCCCCGGCCGGGACGGTCACCGGCTCCCACTGGGCGACGGCGGACCCGTCCACGGTGATGGGCGCGGGGGCGCCGGTGACACAGACCGTCGTGGCGTGGCTGAACCTCAACGCCGGTCCCTGGAGGGTGCATTCGAGTCCGGGCGCGCCCTCGGGGTTGCCGAGCGCGCGGTTGCCGAGCCGGAACGAGAGGTCGTCCATCGGGCCGCACGGCGGGACCCCGACCTGCCAGTAGCCCCTGCGTCCCGGCCAGTCCTGCACGGTGGTGAGCGTGCCGCCGGACACGACCTCGACCCGAGGGGTGGGATCGCTCACCGCGGCCAGGGTGGCGGTGGAGTGCGCCGCCCGCCGGAAGGAGGGTTCGGCGAGCGCGGCCCGCACCAGCCCGAGGTTGGTCTCGATCCCGTCGACCCGGGTCGCGGCCAGTGCCGTGTCCAGACGCTCCAGGGCCTCGGCCCGGTCCGTCCCGTACGCGACGACCTTCGCGAGCATCGGGTCGTACGAGGTGGTCACCTCGGTGCCCGTCTCGACCCAGCCGTCGACGCGGACCCCGGCGGGGAACTCGACCCGGGTCAACAGGCCCGCGCTGGGCCGGTGTTCGCGCGAGGGGTCCTCGGCGTAGACGCGTGCCTCGACGGCGTGGCCCCGGGGTGTCCCCGGATCCCGGACGACCTCGGACTCGCCCCGGGCCAGGCGCAGCATCCAGGCGACCAGGTCGACGCCGTAGATCTCCTCGGTGACCGGGTGTTCCACCTGGAGGCGGGTGTTGACCTCCAGGAAGTAGGCCTCCTCGCGGGCGGCGTCGTAGACGAACTCGACGGTCCCGGCCGAGCGGTACCCCACCGAGGCGCACAAGTCGCGTGCTGCGGAGGCGAGTTGTTTGCGTACGAGGGAGGGGAGGCCGGGTGCGGGCGCCTCTTCGAGGACCTTCTGGTTGCGGCGCTGGAGCGAGCAGTCGCGGTCACCGAAGGTGACGACCCGGCCCCGGCCGTCGCCGAAGACCTGTACCTCGACATGGCGGGCGTGCTCGACCAGGCGTTCCAGGAAGACCCCGGCCGAGGAGAAGGAGGCCGCGGCGACGCGTTGCACCCGGTCCCAGGCGTCGGTCAGTTCGGCGGCGGACCGGCAGGCCGACATGCCGATGCCGCCGCCACCGCCGGTGGCCTTGAGCATGACGGGATAGCCGATGCGGCCGGCCGCCTCCAGGGCCTCGGGCAGGCCGGGGAGCAGCCCCGTGCCCGGTGCCAGCGGCACCCCTGCGGCCTGGGCCGCCGCTCTGGCCGTGTGCTTGGCGCCGAACAGCTCCAGCTGATCCGGTGTCGGCCCGACGAAGACGATCCCGGCGTCCTCGCAGCGCCGGGCGAAGGCCGCGTCCTCGGACAGGAAGCCGTATCCGGGGTGGACGGCCCCGGCTCCGGTGTCCTTGGCCGCCTTCAGGACGAGGTCGGCGTCGAGGTAGGACTCCTTGGCGGGGGCCGGGCCGAGCCGTACGGCCTCGTCGGCGAGCCGGACGTGGGGTGCGGCGCGGTCGGCGTCGGAGTACACGGCGACGGTGCGCAGGCCCAGTTCGCGGGCGGTGCGGATGATCCGGACGGCGATCTCGCCGCGGTTGGCGACCAGAAGGGTGTCGAAGCTCATGCGGAGTCCCCGATCGTCATGGCGACCGCCGTCGGCTCGAAGCCGTTGCACGGGTTGTTGATCTGGGGGCAGTTGGAGACCAGCACGATCACGTCGCGTTCGGCGCGCAGGGTCAGTCTCAGGCCCGGGGCGGAGATGCCGTCGACGATGCCGAGGGTGCCGTCCTTCTCGACCGGCACGTTCATGTACCAGTTGATGTTCGACACGAGATCGCGTTTGCCCAGGCCGTGACGGGCGCCCTCGGCGAGGAAGTTGTCCACGCAGGCGTGCTGGGACCAGGTGTGGTGACCGTAGCGCAGGGTGTTGGACTCCTTGGAGCAGGCGCCGCCGACCGTGTCGTGGCGCCCGACCTCGTCCTCGACGACCGTCATCAGCGGGGTGTGCTCGTTGGACATCAGCACGCTGCCCGTGGTCAGGAAGATGTTCTCCTGGGCCTGGATCGTGTCGGGGGCGCTGTAGCGGACGGCGGTGTCCGCCGCGTCGTACACCAGGAAGTCGACGGCCTGGTTGCCGTGCAGGTCGGTGACGGTGAGCGTCCGACCCGCGCGGACGACGGCGGACCAGGCGGCCCGGGCCGGGACGGTGACGTGGGTCATGCGAGCCCCCTCGTGGCAAGGAATTCGGCGGTGTTGAGGAAGGCACGGCGGCCTTCGGGCGTGGCCTCCCACAGCGGGTCGCCGGCCGCGGTCGGCCGCGCGCGCCAGGCCAGTACCTCCAGCGGGGTGCTGATGTACTCCGGGCGCGGGTCGGCCGGGTGGGGGACGTTGGCGATCAGGACGGTGAGGTCCTGCTCGGCGCGCAGGGTGACGTGGGCGCCGGGTCCGGCCGAGCCGGTGAAGCGCGGCGCGCCGTCCTCGGTGATCTCCACGCCCTGGAAGAAGGAGAGCGAGGGCGGCAGATCGCGGGGCCCGAGCCCGTTCTTGGCGGCGGCCAGCTTGAACAGCTCCCGGCCGGCGGGGGACGCGGACTGCGGGGTTCCGTCGCCGTAGCGCCCGGTGTTGCGTACGAGGGTGGAGGTGCCGCACAGGGCGTCGTGGCGTCCGGAGGTGTCGGTGACCACCGAGGCGAGCACCCGGCCCTGGTCGGAGAGGAGCAGCCGTCCCGTGCCGAGGTAGGCGTTCCACTGGACCTTGACGGTGTCGGCGACGTTCAGGCGTTCCCACGGCCGGTCGGCGACGTACAGCAGAAGGTGCGCGCAGGCGTCGCCGGCGAGGTCGGTCAGGCGCAGTTCGGTGCCCCGGGCCAGCACCTTGTGCGTGTAGTTCCCGCCCGCCACGGTCTCGGCCCAGACGAGCGGGCCCGCCTCGCGCGGCGGGTCCTGCCAGTCGGCCGCGGGGACCACGGGCATGGTCTCGGCGCGGGTTCCCTGCTGGGCACGGGCGTGCTCGCGTGCTCCGTGGGTGGTCGCTGTCGCCATCGCGGGTCCTCCGGCTCCTGGGTAATTTCTGTCGCGCGACAGAAATTAGGCGCGGGGTGGGTCGCCGCCGTGTCCCGTGTGTTGCCGCGGGGTTACCTGTCCCTCACGCGGGGCGCGGGGCCGGCGCGGGCCGTGCCGCCCCGTCCGGGCGTGCCGTATGTGCGAGGATCGAACGCATGGGAACGGGTGGCGGGCGGCGGGTCGGCAGGCCTCGGGCCGCGCAGCGGCCGGACAGCGGACTGACGCCACGCGCCGAACTGCTCGACGCGGCCGCCGAGTTGTTCACGACACGGGGGTACGCGGCCACCACCACCCGGGCCGTCGCCGAGCGGGCCGGGATGCGCCAGGCGTCCATGTACCACTACGTCACCGGCAAGGAGGAGCTGCTCGCCGAGCTCCTGGAGTCCACGGTCACCCCCTCCCTGGCGTACGCGCGTGAACTCCTCGCCGATGACACGGCCCCCGCGCAGCGGCGGCTCTGGGAGCTGTGCCGCGCCGACGTCGAGGTGCTCTGCGGAGGACCGCACAACCTCGGCGTCCTGTATCTGCTGCCCGAGGTGCGCACCGAACGCTTCGCCGGCTTTCACGCGGTGCGGGCCGAACTCAAGGACACCTACCGTCAGTTGCTCGCCGCCACGGCGCCCGGTGGCGTGCTCGCCAAGAGTGAGCTCGATCTGCGGACGGATCTGCTGTTCGGGCTGATCGAGGGCGTCATCCTGGTGAGCCGTTCCGATCCGCAGCGCCCGGTCCCGGCCTTCGCCGAGGCCGCCGCGGACGCGGCGCTGCGCGTCGCCGGAGTCTGAGCCCTCACCGCCAGGGATGTCGCGCGCCCGTACGTCATCACGCACCGTGTGCGAACGAGGGCGCAGCGTGTAAATGGGGCTGAGGGTACTCCAGTCTTATGGGCGGTTTCAGGTGCTTGCTGAATATGACACAGCGTTGATCCGGTCGGACTAAGCTCGCCCGCAGCGCACCGAGTTGAGATGTATTCGTGCGCTTGTTCCCAAAAGTTCCGAAGATCTGGTTTGACCCATACCGATCCGTGTCGAATTCCCCCACAAAATTCCCCCACCCCCCAGCCGATTTGTCTCAGAGGGCATACATGGTGAGTGTTCAATCGCCTCCCGGTGACAGTGAACTTCCCTACGCGCGCGTGCTGTTGCTGCCGGCCGTACTGATGGCGGTGGCGACCGGCGCGGCCGTCGCCGTCGTGACGGAGCCCGCCCGGGGCGCGGTGGCCCTGTGCGGCGGCTTCGCCACCCTGCTGGTCATCGCGATCGGCGGCGAAGCCGTCCGCCGCGGTCGCGTCATCCGTGACCTGCGCGCCGACTTCGCGCGCCGCACCGCCTCCCTGGAGCAGCGTCTCGCCGGGCACGATCAGGAGATCGTGCGCTTCACCCGCGAGATCCTGCCGTACGCGATCGACCGGCTGCACGAGGGCGGCTCCCCCTCGGAGGTCATGCGCACCCTGGGCCGTGACGACCCGGGCCTGGACGAGCTCCCCAAGTCCCAGAAGGACTTGCTGAAGAAGCTGATCAAGATCATCGACACTGAGGAGTCGATGCGTGACGCCGCCCAGCGCTCCTTCGTCAACATCGCCCGGCGCGTCCAGGCCATCGTCCACCAGCAGAACAACGAACTGCGCGAGATGGAGGAGGACCACGGGCGCAACCCCGAGGTCTTCGACGACCTGCTGCGCATCGACCACGGCACCGCGCTGATCGGCCGGCTCGCCGACTCCATCGCCGTGCTCGGCGGCGGCCGTCCCGGACGCCAGTGGCCCGAACCCGTACCGCTGTTCAGCGTGCTGCGCGGCGCGATGTCCCGCATCCTGGAGTACCGCCGCATCGAGCTGCACAACATCGTCGACATCGCCGTCAACGGTGTCTCCGTGGAACCGCTCATCCACGCCCTGGCCGAACTCCTCGACAACGCCACCCGCTACTCGCCGCCGCACACCAAGGTGCACGTCACCGCGATCGAGGTGCAGACCGGCATCGCCATCGAGATCGAGGACGGCGGGGTCAGCCTCAGCGACGAGGCCCGCGGCAAGATCGAGGAGCTGCTGCGGCTGGCCGCGGCCGGCGTCGACCCGAACACCATGGGCCAGGCACCCCGGCTCGGCATGGCCGTCGTCGGACGACTCGCCGAGATGTACAGCATGCAGATCTCGCTGCGGCAGTCCGCGTACGGCGGTGTCCGCGCCGTCCTCGTCGCACCGCGGAACATGCTCACCACCGACTTCGCCCCCGGCCTCGCGCACGGTGTCGGCGCCAGCTCCGTGGCCGGCATCGACAACGGCGGTGTCGAGGGCCCGGCGCGCAAGCCCAAGAAGCGCAAGCCCACCGCCGGACCCCGCATCCCCTCGCCGGGCGGCGACCCCCTCGACGACGACGTCCCGGTCGTCACGGAATGGACGCCCGGCGGTCTTCCGCAGCGCCGCAGCCGCATGAAGGTCCCGCTCAGTCAGCGGTACGCCGAGGCCCGCGCCGAACAGGAGGCCGCCGAGGCCGGGGGCGCTGCCTCCCCGTGGCATCCCGACCCCGAGCCGCAGGAGAAGGAGCCCGAACCCGGGCTGTGGGTCGAGGCGTTCATGAACGGACTCAAGGGCGACCCGGACCCGACCGCATTCAGCACGGACAACCAGCCGGCCCCGGCCGAGGGCGACGACGAGGGGGACCTCAAGTGATCCAGCAGCGAGCCAACTTCGACTGGATGCTCAAGGAACTCGCCGACGGAGTGCCGGGTATCCAGCAGATCGTGGTGCTCTCCGCCGACGGGCTGCGCATCGCCCGCTACGGCGGCGACCCCGACGCGGCCGACCGCGTCGCCGCCGCCTGTGCGGGCCTCCAGAGCCTCGCGGGAGCCGTCGCGGGGGAGATCCCCCGCAGCGACGGCCGGATGCGCATGGTCATCATCGAGATCGACGGCGGCTACTTCTACCTGATGTCGGCCGGCCCCAACGCCTACCTGGCCGTGCTCGCCAACCAGACCGCGGAACCCGGGCTGATGAGCAACCGCATGCGCGACCTCGTCGTACGGATCGGCGCCCATCTCACGAGTCCGCCCCGCCGCAACGGGCAGACCGTATGACTCCTCCGCAACGCCGACGGCGCCAACCCAGGGAGCGGCCCCCGGAACCTCCCGCGCCGCCGTCCCCCCGCGCGGACCCGGAAGGCTCCGCGGGGGAGGACGGCCAGGGCAAACCGAAGAACCCGGAGCGCCTGTACGTGCTCACGGGCGGCGGCGACGGCGGTGACAGGGCCGAGGTCGACCTCGTGACGCTGGTCGTGGCCGGTGACGCCACGCCGCCGCCCGCCACCCCGCCGGAACAGTCGGCGCTGCTGAGGCTGTGCAGGACCCCCCTGTCCGTGGCCGAGATCTCGGCCTATCTCCATCTGCCGTTCAGCGTGGTGACCGTCCTGCTCACCGAGCTGCTGGCGGCAGAACTGGTGAGGGCGCGCGCCCCGATCGTCCGTCAGGCGCTCCCCGACCGTTCCCTCCTCGAAGCGGTGATGCATGGACTTCAAAAGCTCTGACACCATCACGGGCCCTCGTGCCGAGGACCACCTCCCGCACACCGCCCAGGCGGCCGTGAAGATCGTGATCGTGGGCGGCTTCGGCGTCGGCAAGACGACCATGGTGGGCGCCGTCAGCGAGATCAAGCCGCTGACGACCGAGGAGACCATGACCCAGGCCGGCATCGGGATCGACGACAACTACGGGTCCGAGACCAAGACGGCCACCACCGTGGCCATGGACTTCGGCCGGATCTCCATCACGGACCAGCTGGTGCTCTATCTGTTCGGCACCCCCGGCCAGGAGCGTTTCTGGTTCCTGTGGAACGGCCTGTTCGAGGGCGCGCTCGGCGCGGTCGTCCTGATCGACACCCGCCGTCTGGAAGTCAGCTTCGACGTGATCGGACGCCTGGAGGAGCGAGGCGTTCCGTTCGTCGTCGCGATAAACGACTTCCCCGACGCGCCCCGGTACCCGGTCGAGGATCTGCGGGCCGCGCTCGACCTCGCCGAGGAGATCCCGATCGTGCGGTGCGACGCCCGCCGCAGGGCGTCGAGCCGCGACACCCTGATGACCCTGATGCGGTTCCTGCATTCCCTGGCGATGACGTCGGCGCACCGCTGAACACCGTACGGTGAAGACAGCATCCGTACGCCAACTACCCATACACAGAACGTATTTGAGCTTCGGAGCGATCATTGTGACGACCGAATCCCATTCCCCCGCAGGTACGGAAGACCCCGCGTTCGGCCCCCCGCCCGGCTGCCCCGCCCACGCCATGGGACCCGGTGTGGGCCCGGGCGGACTGCGCCGCCTGTACGGGCCCGAGGCGGAGGACCTGGGCGCGCTGTACGAGAAGCTGCGGGCCGAACACGGCGCCGTCGCACCGGTGTTGCTGCACAACGACGTACCGATCTGGGTGGTCCTCGGCCACGCCGAGAACCTGCACGTGGTCAGCACCCCCGCGCACTACGCGCGCGACAGCCGGCTGTGGACCGCCGTCCAGGACGGCACGGCCGGAGCCGACCATCCGCTCGCCCCCCACATCGCCTGGCAGCCCATCTGCTCCCACGCCGAGGGCGACGAGCACCTCAGGCTGCGCGGCGCGGTCACCGGCGCCATGTCCACCATCGACTTCCGCAGTCTGCGGCGCTACATCAACCGCGCCACCCAGCGGCTGGTCAACGCGTTCTGCCCGCTCGGCGAGGCTGATCTGGTCGGCCAGTTCGCCGAGCATCTGCCGATGTCCGTGCTCTGCGAGATCATCGGCATGCCCGAGGACTACAACGACCGCATGGTGCAGGCCACCCGCGATCTGCTCAAGGGCACCGACACCGCCATCGCCAGCAACGAGTACGTCATGAGCGTGCTGACCCAGCACACCCTGCGGCGCCGGGCCGAGCCCGAGGACGACTTCACCAGCCACCTCATCAACCACCCGGCCCGGCTCACCGACGACGAGGTGGCCCAGCACCTGCGGCTCGTCCTGCTCGCCGCCTACGAAGCCACCGCCAACCTCATCGCCAACGTGCTGCGCATGCTGCTCACCGACCCGCGCTTCCGTGCCCAGCTCAACGGCGGGCAGATGACCGTGCCCGAGGCGGTCGAGCAGTCGCTGTGGAACGAGCCGCCGTTCAGCGCCGTCCTCGGCTACTTCGCCAAGCAGGAGACGGAACTGGGCGGCCGGCGCATCCGCAAGGGCGACGGACTGCTGTTCGGGATCGCGCCCGGCAACGTCGACCCGCGCATCCGCCCCGACCTGGCCGCGAGCATGCAGGGCAACCGCTCCCACCTCGCCTTCGGCGGCGGCCCGCACGAGTGCCCGGGACAGGACATCGGCCGTGCCATCGCCGATGTCGGCGTCGACGCCCTGCTGTTGCGGCTGCCGGACGTCGAACTCGACTGCGACGAGAGCGATCTGCGCTGGCGCAGCACCATGTCCTCGCGCCACCTCGTCGATCTGCCCGTGCGGTTCGAGCCCAAGCCGACGCAGGAGGTCACCCAGAAACCGTCCGTACGCGCCCTGCCCGCTCAGCGGTCCCACTGGCAGGTGACCACCGAAGGCAGGGCACCGGCCACGCCCGCCCCGCAGCCGGCCACCCCAGGACCCGCCCCCGCCGTCGCCCCCGAACCCGTCCGCGGGCCGAGCGCATGGCAGCGCCTGCTGCGCTGGTGGCGCGGCTACTGATCCCCGGCGCCGCGGACCGACCAGGAGTCGTACGAGGTCCACGCCTCCAGCGTCCGCCCGCTGACGAACCGGTGGGCCAGGCCGGTCACCGGATCGGTGAACTCCAGCGTCCGCGCCAGCAGTTGCAGCGGACGCCGGAAGTCACCGGCCGGGACGGGCCCGGTCACCACCGGGTACAGCGGATCACCCAGGATGGGCACGCCCAGCGCGCTCATGTGCACCCGGAGCTGATGGGTCTGCCCGGTCCTGGGCGTCAGCCGGTAGCGCCCGAGACCGTCCCGGCGCTCGGCCAGTTCGACCCCCGTGACCGCGTTCGGCTCGCCCGCCACCTCCCGCGCGGCCATCACCCCGCGCTCCTTGAGGATGCGGCTGCTGACCGTGCGCGGCAGGGACAGACCGGGCTCGTACGGCGCCAGGGCCTCGTACTCCTTGCCGATCAGCCGGTCACGGAACAGCGACTGGTACGCGCCGCGTTCCCCGGGCCGTACGGTGAACAGCACGAGCCCGGCGGTCAGCCGGTCGAGCCGGTGCGCCGCGCCCAGGTCCGGCAGGCCGAGATCCCGGCGCAGCCGGGCCAGGGCCGTCTCGGCGACATGACTGCCGCGCGGTGTGGTGGCCAGGAAGTGCGGCTTGTCGGCCACGACGATGTGATCGTCCCGGTACACCACGTCCAGCGGGAACGGCACCGGCTCCTCGTCGGGCAGTTCGCGGTGGAACCACAGGAACATGCCCGGCGCGTACGCGGCTTCGGCGGTGAGGGGCCGGCCGTCCTCGCGGACGACAAGACCTTCGCCGATCATCGCGTCGACGACTCCGTCGCCCGCCGCGAGCCGGTCCACCAGATAGGCCCGGGCGGTGGCCCAGCTCCCCTCGCGCGGCAGCCTGATCCGTACGGGGTCGACCCCGTGGCGCTGCGGGAGGGGAGCGGGCGGAATCCGGGGCTTGCGTCTCACGCGGTCAAGCGTACGAGGCCTCGGCCGCCTCGGACGTCCGCCCCCGCGCTGCCCGCGCCGTGAACACCCGGTACGCCGCGCCCGTCACCAGCGTCACGGCGAGGAACAGCAGGGTGAACCAGCGGAAGTACCAGTGCCCGCCCGCGGGGTCGTACACCGCCGCCCGCGGCCAGGCCAGGTTGACGGTCATGAACAGGCCGTAGGCGAGGGCCAGCGCGTTGACGGGGACGCCCCAGCGGCCGAGGGAGAAGAGCGGGGCGCCGTTCTCGTCGGTGCCCTCCGCGGCGAACCGTCCGCGCAGCCTGCGCACCAGCAGCGGCCCGGTGACCATCGCGTACGCGAGGTACAGCATCACGATGCAGGTGGTCCCGATGGCCAGGAACGCGTCCGGGGAGGCGAAGTTCAGCAGCAGCAGGGCCGCCGCGAGGACACCGACGACCAGCGCGGGAGCGCCCGGCATGCCGGTCCTCGGGTCGACCTTCGCGAGCCGTCCGGAGAACGGGAGCCGGCCGTCGCGGGCCATCGAGAAGAGCATGCGGCTCGCGGCGGTCTGGATCGCCAGGGTCGCCACCGCGACGGCCACCACCACATCGGCGAGCAGTGCCCGGCCCACCCCGTCGCCGAGGCTGCTCGTCAGCACGTAACTCAGTCCGTCGACGCCGAGCCGGCCGTCGGTCAGGCTCGGGGCCGCGAGCAGACCGCCGAGCACGATCAGCCCACCGAGCAGGCCCGCGGCGCCGAGCGCGGTGAGGATCGTCCGGGGCGCGGTGCGCCTCGGGTGATGGGTCTCCTCGCTCATCTCCCCGGCGCTGTCGAAGCCGATCATCACGTACGCGGCCATGAACGAACCCACCATCAGCGCCCCGAACAGGCCGGTGCCTCCGCCCGGGCCGGTGTGGAAGGTGATGCCGGGGGAGCGCTCGGAGTGGGTGAACAGCAGCACGGCGATCAGGACCGCGCCGATGATCTCGGCGGTGACGCCGATCCGGTTGACCGCGGACATCACGCGGTTGTCCAGCAGGTTGACCACGGTGGTCAGGACGAGCAGCACGACGCCCAGGACGGCCGCGTTGGCCGCGCCGTCGGCGCTGGTGGGGGCCGGGTCGTCGCCGATCAGCTGGAAGCCCGACCAGATCGCGGGGAGCACCATCTGGAGGGCGAGCGCGGCCGCCGCGACCACCACGATCTGTCCGATCACCATGATCCAGCCGGCGAACCAGCCGAAGGAGGGGGTCGACAGCCGTGAGGACCACTGGTAGATCGCGCCGGAGATCGGATAGCGCGCGGCGAGTTCCGCGAAGCACGCGGCGACCGCGAGCTGGCCGGCGAACACGGCCGGCCAGGTCCAGAAGAAGACCGGGCCGCCGAACGCGTACCCGAAGGCGAAGAACTGGAAGACCGTGGTGAGCACGGAGATGAAGGAGAACCCGGCGGCGAACGAGGCGTACCGGCCGAGGCTGCGGTGCAGCTCCTGGCGGTAGCCGAACTCGGTGAGGGAGCGGTCGTCCGGGGACGCGGGCGGATCGGGACGTACGTCGGAGGGGGCGGTGGTGGTCACGGCGGCACCTGCCTTCGGCGCGAAGGGCGATCGGGATTCCTGTCGGGTGACAGAAATTAGGGAGGCGCTGTTTCACCCGCGTGACGCGGCCGTATCGGCGACGGGCCCAATTCCTTACGTGGCTGCTGCCCGCGCGTCCGTACGCCCCTGCCGCGTTCATTCAAACGCGATACATCGTGTGTCTTGACGCCTCTCGTCGACACGCGATATGTTCGGCTACGGATATTCGGGCGCGAGGCGACCTGGGCGGAAGAGGTGATGGCGGTGAAGCGGCGCAAGCTGAGCAACCCGCTGGCGCTCGCCGTCATGACGACGCTCTGGCAGAAGCCGATGCATCCGTACGAGATCGCCCGGACGCTGCGCCGCCAGGGCAAGGACACCAGCACGAAGATCAACTACGGGTCCCTGTACACGGTCGTGCAGAACCTGGAGAAGCACGGCTTCGTCGAGGTCACCGACGTCGAGCGGCAGGGCAACCGTCCGGAGCGCACGATCTACGGCATCACCGAGGCCGGGCGCGAGGAGATGACCGAATGGCTCTCCGATCTGATGGCGCTCCCCGCGCGCGAGTACCCGATCTTCGAGACCGCGCTGTCCCTGATGGGGGTGCTGCCTCCTGACGAGGTCGCGCGCCTGCTCGCGGAGCGGCTCAACTCCCTGGAAGTACAGGCCGCGAGCGCCCGCGGCGGCCTGACGAAGCTGTACGAGACGCTGCCCCGGCTCTTCCTCGTGGAGACCGAGTACCAGCTGCACATGATCGAGGCGCAGGCGGACTGGGTCCGGGGGTTCCTCGCGGAACTCAGGGACGGCACACTGCCCGGCGTCGAGGCGTGGCGGACCTTCCACGACACGGGGGAGATCCCGCCCGAGTTCCAGGACCTGGAGGAACGCGGCTTCGAGAAGTGACCCCGGAAAAAGACCCCGGCAGGACTGTTGGAGCAGTCCCGCCAGGGTCTCGAACCCCGGACCGAATCCGCCGTGCGGCGGCTCCAGGCGATCGAGGTGCGGCACACCCAGGATAGCCCGGCGCTCTTCACGCGGATCGGATCGGCAGTCACCCGAGATCACCCGGCTTCATGCCGGGCGGCTCGGCCACCCGGGACCACCCGGCTTCACGCCGGGCGGCCCGGCAGTCACCCGGTACCACCCGGGAATCCGAGATCACCCGGCCCCCGGCCGGGAATCCGCTCACTTGGGAGAGCAGTCGTCATGACGGACACGCGTGCGCCCGCGGTCGAGGCGCGTCAGCTGATCAAGACCTACTCCGGTGACGTCACCGCGCTCAGCGGCATGGACATCACCGTCGAACCGGGCACCGTCTTCGGCCTCCTCGGCCCGAACGGCGCCGGGAAGTCCACCACCGTCAAGATCCTCACCACGCTGGCCCGCCCCGACTCGGGCACGGCCACCGTCGCGGGCCACGACGTGCTGCGCCACCCGGACCGGGTGCGGCGCGCGATCGGCGTCGTCGCCCAGAACTCGGGCGCCGACCCGGTGGCGACCGGCCGGGAGAACCTCCGCCTCCAGGGCAGGCTCCACGGCCTCCGGGGCGCGGACCTGGACCGCAGGGTCGGCGAACTCCTGGAGCGGTTCACCCTCACCGAGGCCGCGCGGCGCCCGGTCAAGGGGTACTCGGGCGGTATGCGGCGGCGCCTGGACGTGGCACTGGGGCTGGTCCACCGCCCCGAGGTGCTCTTCCTCGACGAACCCACCACCGGACTCGACCCCGAGGCCCGCACCGCGATGTGGGACGAGATCGCGAGGCTGGCCGGCGACGACGGCCTGACCATCCTGCTCACCACGCACTACCTGGAAGAGGCCGACCGGCTCGCCGAGCGGATCGCCATCGTCGACCGCGGACGGGTTGTCGTCGAGGGCACCCCGGACGCGCTCAAGGGCGAACTCCGCGGCGACGCCGTCCATGTGGAACTGGCCGAGGCGGTCGGCGAAGCCGGCCGTACGCTCCTCCAGGGCGCCCTCGGGAAACTGCCGGGCGTGCATCAAGTCCTGTTCGACGGACGGCGGATCAGCGTCCGCGCCGACGACGGCGGAGCCACCGTGCCCGCGCTGCTCGGGGCGCTGGAGCGGGCCGGGACCGCGGTCGTGTCCGCGACCGTGGCCCGTCCCTCGCTCGACGACGTCTATCTCCGCTACGCGGGCCGCCGTTACTCCGAAGCCGGGTCGGACGCCACCGGTTCCCTCGTCCTCGCCGGAGGTGCCCGATGAGCGCGGCCGTTTCCCAGACCTGGTACATGACGCAGCGCCAGTTGATGGTGTTCGCCCGTCAGCCCGCCTACGCGATCATCACCCTCATCCAGCCGGTGATCTGGCTGTTCCTGTTCGGCGGCCTCTTCAAGAACGTCGTCGAGCTCGGCGGGTTCGGCACCACCTCGTACCTCGACTACCTGGTGCCGGGGGTGGTCGTGATGAGCGCGCTCAGCTCCAACATGTGGGCCGGCATGGGGACGTTGGAGGAGATCCAGCGGGGCACCCTGGACCGGTTCCTGACCACCCCGGTCAGCCGGGCCGCGCTGATGAACGGCAACGTCGTCAACAACGGCCTGATCACCGCCCTCCAGTCGGTCGTCATCGTCCTGCTCGGGCTGGCCGGGGGCGCCGACTACCCCGGCGGCGTCGGTGGCGTGGCCGTCCTGGTCCTCGCCTCGGTGCTGCTCGGCACGCTGTTCGGGGCGCTGTCCAACGCGCTGGGCATGCTGGTGCGGGAGCGGGAGTCGATCATCGGGATCAACACCTTCCTGCTGCTGCCGCTGACCTTCCTCTCCAGCGCCTTCATGCCACCGTCCCGGATGCCGGACTGGATCCGGCACATCGCCGACTTCAACCCGCTCGACTGGGCGATGGTCGCGGGCCGTTCGGCGATGTCCGCGGACCCCGACTGGGGTGTCGTCCTCGGCCGGACGGGCGCGCTGCTCGCGCTCGCGGTGGCGGCGGTCTGGCTGTCGATCCGCACCTTCCGGTCGTACCAGCGCTCGGTGTAGCCATCGGCCAGGCGGCCGGGCGGCCAGGCGGCCGGGCGGCGGCTTCCGGTCGTACCGCTCGTGCCGCCGGTGGACGCCCAGGTGCCGGGCGAAGGGCACCCCGCGCAGACGTCAGGAGGCGGGCCCGCATGACGCGGGCCCGCCTCCTGACGGGGGGTGCGGGGAAGGAGCCGGCGTCAGGCCGAGGTCTCCTGTTCCGCCTCCACCCGGGCGTTCCAGTCGCGCTTCGCGGCCTGCCAGCCGTCCTCGTTGTGGCCGAGGCGCCAGTAGCCGGAGATGGACAGGTCCTCACGCGGAATCCGGTGCTCGACCCGCAGCAGCGCCCGCAGTTCCTTCACGAAGCCCGCCTCGCCGTGCACGAACGCGTGCACCCGGCCCTCCGGGAACTCCAGGGCCCGTACGGCCTCCACGAGGGCGGCGCCGACGGGCCGGTCGCCGCGATGCAGCCAGACGATCTCCGCGTCGGAGTCGATCTTCTGCTCCTCCTCGGGACCGGAGACCTCGACGAAGGCACGGACCGTGGCGGCGTCGGGCAGCGACTCCAGCGCCGCGGCGATGGCGGGCAGCGCGCTCTCGTCACCGGCGAGCAGATGCCAGTCGGCGTCCGTGTCGGGGGCGTAGGCGCCACCGGGGCCCATGAACCGCACGGCCTCGCCCGGCTGCGCCCGAAGGGCCCACGGCCCGGCGAGCCCCTCGTCCCCGTGCACCACGAAGTCCAGGGTCAGCTCACGTGTCTCGGGGTCCCAGGCGCGCACCGTGTACGTCCGTGTCACCGGCCACTGCTCGCGCGGGAACTCCTCGCGGACACGCTCCAGGTCGAAGGGCTCGGGATAGGTGACACCCGGCGGTCCGAACAGCAGCTTCACATAGTGGTCGGTTCTGCCGCTCGTGGCGAAGCCGGCGAGGGTGTCGCCCCCCAGCACCACGCGCTGCATGTGAGGGGTCAGCCGCTCGGTCCGCACGACCTTCGCGGAGTGGGGCTTCCGGGGCTTGCGTTCCGGGCGCTCTGCCATCACTGCCTCCTGTTCACATGGTTAGGCTTACCTAAGTTAGCACCTCTTCGTGTGCGGTAACCATGCATGAACCGGTATCGGTCACGCCAGAAGTGTTCATCTATGCCTCCAAAGTCGTGAGCAGACGGTTCAGCGAGCCGCCAAGACCCCAGCGCGCGGCCAGCTCGTCCAGCTCGGCGGGACGCCGCGGGGCGTGCGGCAGCGCGGTGTCCACCTCGGGGAGCGGTACGTCCCCCGCCACCTTGACGACCGTCGGCGCCACCGCGAGGTACGGGCGCGACTCGTCCAGCCGCTTGCGCTGCGAGGGCGTCAGCTTCGCCCTGGGGTCCTCGACCGCGGCCATGATCCCGGCCAGGTCGCCGAACTCGGCCAGCAGCTTGGCGGCCGTCTTCTCCCCGATGCCCGGCACCCCGGGCAGCCCGTCGCTCGGGTCGCCCCGCAGCAGCGCCAGATCCGCGTACCCCGGGCCGTCGACGCCGTACTTCTCGCGCAGCCAGGCCTCGTCGGTCAGCTGGAGCGTGCCGACGCCCTTGAGGGGGTACAGCACGCGCACGCCCCGCTTGTCGTCCACGAGTTGATACAGGTCGCGGTCGCCGGTGACGATGTCGACCGGGCCGCTCGCCCGTCCGGTGAACGTGCCGATCACGTCGTCCGCCTCGTACCCGGCGACCCCCACGCGCGCGATGCCCAGCGCGTCCAGGACCTCCTCGATGACCGGCACCTGCGGGGAGAGCGTGTCCGGCACCTCCTCCTCGTCCGGGCCGGTCTCGGTCGGCACCGCGACCCGGTGCGCCTTGTACGACGGGATCAGGTCGACCCGCCACTGCGGACGCCAGTCCGCGTCCATGCAGGCCACCAGATCGTCCGGCCGGTGGTCCTTGACCAGGCGGTCGATGAACTCCAGCAGTCCGCGCACCGCGTTCACCGGTGTGCCGTCCGGGGCCTTCACGGATTCCGGCACGCCGAAATAGGCGCGGAAGTACAGCGAGGCGGTGTCGAGGAGCATGAGTCGTCGCGTCTGAGCTGTCACGCTCCGCATCATGCCGTACGCCACGGACAGTGACCTGGACCACTCCCCCGTTTGCTCCGTGTAAGCGGGGGCAGGCGCGGCCTCTGAACGAACTCGGTTGCATATGGAACGTATTCAACCGTCACCGGCAGCCGGGACCACCTGAACCGCCCGTCCAGCGTGTGCCCCTGCCCCGAAGAGAGGTACCTGTGTCATCCAGGCTTGAGGCCGACCATCTCTACAAGGTGTTCGGAAGACGATCGGAAGAGGCCGTGGAGCGGCTCCGTCAGGGGGCCGACCGTGAGGAACTGCGCGCCGACGGCACCACCGCCGCCGTGATCGACGCGTCCTTCACGGTGGAACCGGGGCAGATCTTCGTCGTCATGGGCCTGTCCGGATCCGGCAAGTCGACGCTGCTGCGCATGCTCAACGGTCTGCTGGAGCCCACCGCGGGACACGTGCGCTTCGACGGCCAGGACCTCACCGCGCTCAGCGCGCGTGAACTGCGCGAGGTCCGCTCGCGCAAGATCAGCATGGTGTTCCAGCACTTCGCGCTGTTCCCGCACCGCAGCGTGCTGGAGAACGCCGGGTACGGCCTCGAGGTCCAGGGCGTACCGGCCGCCGAACGCCGGGAACGGGCGGCCACCGCCCTGGAACTGGCCGGACTCGCCGGCTGGGAGAAGTCCTGGCCCGACGAGCTCTCCGGCGGCATGCAGCAGCGGGTGGGTCTCGCCCGCGCGCTCGCCACCGACGCCGATCTGCTGCTGATGGACGAGTCGTTCAGCGCGCTCGACCCGCTGATCCGCCGCGACATGCAGGACCAGCTGATCGAGCTCCAGAAGAAGCTCGAGAAGACCATCGTCTTCATCACGCACGACCTCAACGAGGCCATGCGCCTCGGCGACCGCATCGCCGTCATGCGCGACGGCCGCATCGTGCAGACCGGCACCGCCGAGGACATCCTCGTCCGGCCCGCCGACGACTACGTCGCCTCCTTCACCCAGGACGTCGACCGCTCGCGCGTGCTGACCGCCGGCGCCGTCATGGACACGGACGTGCGTGGCGACGAGGCCGACTGCGCCTGTGAGAAGGCCAGGCCGGACACCCCCTTCGTGGACCTCTGCGCGATCGCCTCCCGCCTCCCGCACCCGGTCGCCGTCCTCGACGCCGGGCACGCCCTCGTCGGTGTCGTCCCCTGGCAGCGGCTCCTCGGCTTCCTCGGCGACGAGCGGATCGCCCCCGCGAACTGTCCCGGCGGACGGGACACGGGGGTGAAGGCCCATGCCTAGGGTTCCCTTCGGTGACTGGGTCAACAGCGCGGTCGACTGGCTCCTCAACCACATGGCCTGGCTCTTCGACTTCCTCAAGACCGTCTTCTCCGGCACCTACGACGGCATCGACGCCGTCCTCCAGGCGCCTCAGCCGCTGCTCCTCTCCGGCATCCTCGCCGTCGTCGCCTTCTGGCTGCGCGGCACCTCCGCCGGTGTCCTCACCTTCGCCGGATTCGCCTTCATCGACTCCCTCGGACTGTGGGAGGACGCGATGACGACCTTGTCCCTGGTCCTCGTCGCGACGCTGATCGCCCTCGTCGTGTCCGTGCCCGTGGGCATCTGGGCGGCCCGCTCCGACCGGGTCAGCGGCATCGTCCGGCCGGTCCTCGACTTCATGCAGACGCTGCCCGCGATGATCTACCTCATCCCGGCGATCCTGTTCTTCGGGACGGGTGCCCCCGCCGGCATCGTCGCGACCCTGATCTTCGCGCTGGCCCCCGGCGTCCGCATGACCGAACTGGGCATCCGCCAGGTCGACAAGGAACTGGTCGAGGCCGCCGACGCGTTCGGCACCACCCCGCGCGCCACGCTGCTGCGCATCCAACTGCCGCTCGCCCTGCCCACCGTCATGGCGGGCGTCAACCAGGTGATCATGCTGGGCCTGTCCATGGCGGCCATCGCCGGCATGGTCGGCACCGGCGGTCTCGGCGGCGACGTCAACGAGGCCATCGGCCAGCTGAACGTGGGCCTCGGCTCCGAGGCGGGCGTCGCCATCGTCATCCTCGCGATCTACCTCGACCGCATGACCGGCGCGCTCGGCACCCAGGTCTCCCCGCTCGGCCGGCGCGCCGCCGCCCGCGCACGGGCCGCGCAGGGTGTGAAGCTCTGGTCGTACCGGCCCCGTCCCGCGTTCGCCCTGGTGGGGGTCGTCGTCCTCGCCCTGGTCGCGGGCGGTATGGGCCTGTTCGGCGGCGCGGGCACGCCCGCCACCGCGGCCGACGGCCAGGACGTCGGGCAGGGCAAGAAGATCACCATCGGCTACATCCCCTGGGACGAGGGCGTCGCCTCCACCTTCCTCTGGAAGGAGATCCTGGAACAGCGCGGCTACCAGGTCGAGGCCAGGCAGTTCGACGCCGGACCGCTCTACACCTCGCTCGCCCAGGGGGACATCGACTTCGAGACCGACTCCTGGCTGCCGACCACGCACGCCGAGTACTGGAAGAAGTACGGCAAGCAGCTCGACGACCTGGGCTCCTGGTACGGCCCGACGTCCCTGGAACTCTCCGTGCCCGCCTATATGAAGGGCATCGACTCCCTCGACGACCTCAAGGGGCAGTCCGCGAAGTTCGGCGGACGGATCACCGGCATCGAGCCCAGCGCCGGAATGATGGGCCTGCTCAAGAGCAAGGTGCTCAAGGCGTACGGGCTCGACAAGGAGTACAAGGTCGTCGACAGCTCCACGCCCGCGATGCTGGCGGAGCTGAAGCGCGCGTACGCCAAGAAGCAGCCGATCGTCGCCACCCTCTGGTCGCCGCACTGGGCCTACAGCGACTACAAGCTGAAGAAGCTGAAGGACCCGAAGGGCGCCTGGGGCAAGGGCGACGGCGTGCACACGCTGTCCCGCAAGGGCTTCGCGCAGGACGACCCGGTCGTCGGCGCGTGGCTGAAGAAGTTCCGGATGACCGAGAAGCAGCTGACCGGTCTCGAAGCCGAGATCAACACGGCCGGCAAGGGCAGGCAGCAGGACGCCGTGCGCGCCTGGCTGAAGAAGAACCCCTCGGTCGTCGGCGACCTCGCCCCCGTCAAGGGTTCCGCCGCCGCGCCGGCCGAGGCGAAGCGCCCGCTGGACGTCGCCTGGTTCCCCTGGGACGAGGACGTCGCCGTCACCTACCTCTGGAAGAACGTGCTGGCCCGGCGCGGCTACACGGTCAACCTCAAGCAGATGGACGTCGGCCCGGTCTACACCGGCCTGGCCTCCGGTGACCTCGACCTCAACTTCGACGCCTGGCTGCCGCACGCCCAGTCCAACTACTGGGACCAGCACAAGAGTGACCTGAGGGACCTCGGCTCCTGGTACAGCCCGACCTCCCTGGAGATCGCGGTCCCCTGGTACGTGAAGGACGTCAGGTCCCTCGCCGACCTCAAGGGCAGGTCGAAGACCTTCGGCGGGAAGATCATCGGCATCGAGCCGGGCACCGGCGAGATGAACCTCCTCAAGAAGAAGGTGCTTCCGGGCTACGGCCTGGACAAGGAGTACGAGGTCGTCGACGGCTCCACGCCCGCGATGCTGGCCGAGCTGAAGCGCGCGTACGCCAAGAAGGAGCCGGTCGCGGTCGTGCTCTGGTCGCCGCACTGGGCGTACAGCCAGTACGGGCTCACCAAGCTCTCCGACGACAAGAAGCTGTTCGGCGAGGGCAACACGATCCGGACCATCGCCGGCAACGAGTTCCCCGGCCGGTACCCGGAGCTCACGCGGTGGATCAGGAACTTCCGGATGAGCGAGTCCGAACTCGGCGGCCTGGAGAGCGAGATCAGGCAGCACGGGCAGGGGCACGAGGAGCAGGCCGTCGCCGCGTGGGTCGAGAAGCACCAGGACGTCGTGCGGCGGATGACTCCGCGGTAGAAGGCGGGCCGTCATCGCGCGGAGCACGGGGCGCGCGGTACGCGGTTCACCCCGAGGGGTGGTCCCCGTCGTCAGGGTCGGTTCGACCGGACGACGGGGACCACCCCTCACCGCGTTCCCGGAGCCCGAGCCTCGTGGCGTTCCCGGAGCCCGCGCCTCGCCGGGCCGCCCGCGCGCCGGCCGGTCCGCACACGTGGACGCCGGTCCGTACACCCGGGCGACGGAGCCGGTGGCCGCGTACTGACGTACGGGAGAGTTCCGGACAACCGTGGCGCTCCCGGCGGCCGTGCCCGCCGGGAGCGCTCCCGGGCCGGGCCGTCCGCCGCGGGGCCGCCGCACCGGCCCGCCCCGGAGGGGGCCCGCTGGCCCGGCGCACATCAGCCCCGTGTGCGCGGGAACCCCCGGACGCGACCACCGCCGTGCGCCCCGGTGTGACGCGATGCGCCAACTGCGCACCGGGGAAGCGGAGTTCGGGCCACCGTCGAACCGCCGAAGGGTCCGGTCGGGCCTCCCGCCCTCGTGATCGGCCCTTTCGCCCCGGTACGCGGGGGTGGCGGCGCCGGGCGCACGACGGCTCGCGCGGTGGCGCGAACTGTAACCCTCACACTCCCTCGAAGTGACAGCGATGTGACGGCTCCATGAAACGGTTTGCCGAACATGCGTAGGGTGCAAACAACTCAACAGAACCGGCGGACCGGAAAACCGGGCGGTTCGTGGACCGACGACGCGAGGGAGGGAGCCGGAGCGATGGGCGACCACAAAGAACAGCCCCTTCGGGTGGGCGCGGCCGTACGGCGGCGGCGCCGCGCGCTGCGCCTCACCCTCGCCGTCGTGTCCGAGCGCAGCGGTCTGTCGGTGCCCTTTCTCAGCCAGGTGGAGAACGAGCGGGCGCGGCCCAGCAGAAGTTCCCTGGAGCGGGTCGCCGAGGCCCTCGGCACCACGGCCGCCGACCTGCTCGCCGCCGCCGACCCGGCGTGCAGCGTCGACGTCGTGCGCGCCGACGCCGGGGCCGAGTTCACTCCCGAGGCGCAGGCCCGTCCCCTGGTGCGCGGTCACCATCAGCTGCACGCCACCGAGTTCACCGGCGAACACGAAGAGGCCCGCGAACTCCAGCACCGCAACGACAAGTTGATGTACGTCGCCGACGGCGGGGTCGAGGTCGAGGCGGAGGGCCGTGCCCATCGCCTCGGACGGGGCGACACGCTCTATCTGACCGGTGGTGTCCGCCACCGCTGGCGCGCCACCGTCCCGGACACCCGTGTGGTGGTCGTCGAGGTCGCCGACCACATCGACGCGGTGGAGGACCCCCACACCTTCGGCAAGCGCTGAGGCGTACGGGCGAGGAGACGCCCGGTGGCGCCGCGCGAGAGGATGGGGGACACGGGAACGGCGTCAGGGAGGCGGACGGTATGCGCGTGGTGTCCCTCGTGCCCTCGCTGACGGAGGCCGTGGCGGTGACGGTGCCCGCCGCCCTGGTCGGCGCGACCGACTGGTGCAGCCACCCGGCGGACCTGGACGTCGCCCGGATCGGGGGCACCAAGAACCCCGGCCTCGAAGCCGTCGTACGCCTCGCGCCCGATCTCGTCCTCGCCAACGAGGAGGAGAACCGCGAACCCGATCTGGCCGCTCTGCGCGAGGCCGGGATCGAGGTGCTGGTCACCGAGGTCCGGGACGTGCCGGGTGCCTTCCGCGAGCTGGACCGGGCGCTCGCCGCCTGCGGCGCGCGCGGACGTCCGCGCTGGCTGGACGAGGCGGAGGCCGCCTGGGCGGAGCCGGCCGTTCCGGTGCGCCGCAGGGCCGCGATCGTGCCCGTCTGGCGGCGGCCCTGGATGGTGCTGGGCCGCGACACCTTCGCGGGGGACGTCCTGGCCCGGCTGGGCGTCGACAACGTGTACGCGCACCACGAGGACCGCTACCCCCGCGTCCCCGTCGCCGAACTGAACGCGGCGGGCGCGGACCTGGTGGTGCTCCCCGACGAGCCGTACCGCTTCACCGCCGACGACGGGCCCGAGGCCTTCCCCGGAGTGCCGAGCGCCCTCGTCGACGGCCGCCTGCTGACCTGGTACGGCCCGTCGCTCGCCGAGGCCAGGACCCGGCTCGACGAGGCGCTGCGAGACCGCTGAAGCCGTCGGCCACCGGGCGACGCGGTGGCCTTCGGCCCGGACCGTCGGCCGCTCGCCGGGTGCGGCGTCGACGCGGCGGTGCGGTCGAGGGCCGTGGGCCGAGGGGCTCACGGGCACGGGGTGCCGCGAGCGGCGGGCCGCCGGACCACGGTCCCCGGCCGGGAACCACGGTCCGGCGGCGGGATCCGGTCAGGCCCCGGGCCGCTCGGACGCCAGCAGCTCACGGAGTTCGTCCATCGCCTCCCCGAGCCGGTCGGCGAACGTCCGCATCTGCCCGGCGACCGCCGCCGGCGTGCTCAGGTAGAGGTTGAAGCGCTCGGGAAGCAGCACATAGGCGATGCCGATGCACTGGCTGCTGGTCGACCCGAAGCCGAAGTACTGGATGTTCACCGACGGCGCGGAGCTCGTGCTCAGATAGTCGTCCCGCATGGTCAGCCAGCCGGGCGACCGGTACAGCGCGGGCTGCTCGGTCACCCCGAGCTCGGCCCCCCGCCGGCGCTGGATCAGCTCCAGCTCCCACAGGTGCTGCTCCGGCGCCTGCCCGCCCTGGCACTCCCTCGCGCGGGCCACATGGGCCTCCGTGGCCGCCCGGAACGCGCCGCGCCGGGTGTCGGCGTCCGCCGCCGGGTCCTCCATCGCCGCGACGAAGGCCACCATCTCGGGGGTGACGACACGCATCGCCTCGGTGCGCCCGTGCCGGTACTGCCGGGTGGCGATCGATTCGTACGTGGCGCCCAGGTGCCCCTTGGAGCGCTGGTGGGCCAGCTGGTAGGCGGCCTGGACGAACGCGTCCGGCGAGACCCGCAGCACCTTGGCCGCGCTGCTGCCGAAGTCCGTGAACGACAACGTGCTCGTCGCGGTGTCCTGCCCGTACGCGGCGAACGCCTCGGCGGCGGAGCGCGCCTGTTCCCGCAGCGTGTCGTCCAGTTCGAACACGATCGGTTCCAGCGCGGGCAGCCCCTGGGAGCGGGCTCCGGACTGCCGGGACTGCTCCTCGGCGGGGGTGTTGAGCAGGGCGTCGGTGAAGCCGAGGATCGTCGTCCCGTCCAGCTCGCAGTGTTCGACGTTGATGCCGGCCCGGCCGTCGGCGAAGACGACGAAGGTCACGGCCTTGTCGAACCAGCGGTTGCCGCGGTCGCCGTACAGCAGCTGGTCGCAGGCGTCCTGGACGTCGGCGGGCGCGAAGTCCTCCAGCGCGACGCAGAACAGCGCGGTCTCGACATCGTCGAGGGCGTCGGCGTTGCGGGGGTGGCAGGCGAGAAGGGACTCCCGGGCGGCCGCCCATTCCGCGCGGGCCATGGTGGTGAGGTGGCCCACCGAGGTGTCCGCGCCCGCCGGTTCGGCCTTCATCACGGCGCGCAGCCCCGCCTCGATGTCCTCCAGGCTGTGCGGGACACCGTCGGGGCCCAGCACGTCCAGCCGGAACATGGCGCCCCGGAAGAACACCACGACGTGCCGGGCCCCGGACGGGCCGGGCCACCCCTCGGTGTAGGGGGCGCGGACGGTGTCCTGCCGCGCCCCGGGGATGCGCGTGGTGGAGAACAGGAACGAGTTCTGGACCGTCGACTGAGGCGCTCCGCGCTGCACCACCGGTGCGATCAGCCCCTGGTCGAGCTGCCGCTTGTGGTTGAGGGCCCCGGCGACGAGCCCGGCCGCCCGTTCCACCTGTGCCTGGCCGGAGTCCCGGAACAGGAAGAAGAAGTTGGCGTTGAGGGCGATCCTGTCCCGGCGGCCCAGGTAGCGGTAGGGCCAGAAGACGTCGAGCCAGCTGTGGACGCCCTCCGTGGCGTCGTACTCCTCCAGCGCGGTGTGCAGCACCCGGCCGGGGCCACCGGGCCGGAGGAAGGCGGCGACCTCCGCCTCGGTCGCCGATCGCTCGTCGGCGGTCAGCAGCGGCGCGCACCAGGCGAGGAACCTCTCGCAGCTCGCCTCAAGCGTGGGCAACGGAACGCGCGGGAGGCTGTCCTCCTGGGGGGAGGCCGCAGTGCCTGACGCATCCTGACTGGTTTTCAACTCTGTTCTCGATTCGGATCGTTGGTACGCGTGGTGTCGTACGGCCGGGACAGGTGGAGCTGTGCGTAGAGCCAGCCTTCCGCCTCCAGGCCCTGTGGATCCACCCCCGCGGCCGACATGCCGTCGAGGACGAGCGCCTGTTCCCGCGCGGAGGCGAACCGCCGCTGTCTGAACACCTCGTCGACGCGGACGGTCTGGTAGCCCAGATCCGCCAGGGCGCGCTCGACGGGGTCGAACGGGAACATCCGCAGCACGAAGTGCGCCATCCAGGGCCGGTGGCCGGCCTGCGCCCGGACGACACGCGTCAGCGTCCGCTCGGTGACGTAGCCGACGCAGCCCGTCGAGATCACCAGATCCGTGCCCGAGAGCTGGGCGCGCTGCCGCGGTGTGGGCTCGTGCTCCTCCAGGTCGGCGTGCACCGCGTCGTCGAGGAACCCGGCCTCGCGGGCGTAGGACAGCGCGTTGCCGGAGGTGTCGAGGCCGACGAAGCGGATCGCCTGCGGGGGCTGGCGGGACCGGGCCAGCTCCCGGTCGCGGGCGAGCAGGGCCTCGCGGCTCTCGCCCGCACGCTCCTCGTCGCCGTAGCGCGCGTACAGCTCGTCCATGGTCGCGTCGTACTTGAGCAGGGCGGCGTTGACTCCGTACGAGCAGCCGATGTCCAGCACCTTCGGCACCGCGACGTCCCGGGTCTCCCGGTACTCCGTGATGATCTTGGAGAACCAGGGCTTGGCCTGCTGCGGAACGCCGTAGTCGAGCGGGCGCAGCACCCTGAAATAGGTGCGCGGATCGGGCTGGTCGTAGATGTGGTCGAGGGTGACTTTTCCGGTCACGTCGAAACGCACAGGGCTTACTCCTCCGTGGGATCGCGCAGGGGGAAACGGCCGGCGGCGACTACGCGTCCTCGCTAGTCCAGGAGCCGGTCGCCGCGGACCGCCCGGCCCTCGGCCGCCAGGTGCTCGGGCAGCACGCGGCCGAAGAGCTGCCGGGTCCGCTCCACGCTCCCGATGACGCCGGGGCGCTCGCTGTAGGCGAAGATCGCGGAGTGCCGCGCGATCTCGCCGCGCACCGGGCTCACCCGGTGCAGCGAGTAGCGCCCCTTGAACAGTTGCAGGTCGCCCGGTTGCAGGGGGAGGCGCCGGGTGAGCCGTTCGCCCCGGCCGTCCACCACGTCCCGGACGTCGTCGAAGTTCTCGTCCCGCGCGGTCCGGATGTTCGGGCAGTACTCGAAGACGCCGCCGGCCCGCGCCTGCTGGGTGAGCATGCTGACGGTGAACTCGTTGGTGTCGAAGTGCCAGGGGTGCTCCATGCCCGGCGCGACGACGTTGAGAACCAGTCCGGAGAGCGGGTCCGCCAGCTCGTGCAGTTCCGGCAGTTCGAAGCAGTGGGCGATGAACTGCCGGAACACCGTGTCGCGGTAGAGCCGGCTGATGAGGGAGTCCGTGGGGACGCGGTCCCGCGCGACGAACGCGTTGCCCCGCTCGAAGGTCCTGCGGCCCGGATGGTCCTGCGGCAGCGCCGCGTCCACCGCGATGTTGTAGACGTTCACCGTCTCGACGTCGTGGTGCGCCCGCGGGGCGATGGCCGAGCACTCCTCGCGCAACACCTCGCGCAGCGACGGGCGGATGAAGTCCGGCAGTACGGTGCAGCCGAGTGCCGACAGGTCGTGCCGGGCGCGGGAGACCACGGCCCGTCCCCGGGCGCCCGCGAGTTCCGACAGGGGATAGCGGGCCGTGTCGACCACCTGATCAAGCGTCAGGGCTTCCAGTGAGCGCATTCGATCCTCTCCACATGCGGGCCACCCCTC
Source organism: Streptomyces sp. NPDC024698 (assembly GCF_055559015.1). Classification (NCBI taxonomy): domain Bacteria; kingdom Bacillati; phylum Actinomycetota; class Actinomycetes; order Kitasatosporales; family Streptomycetaceae; genus Streptomyces; species Streptomyces sp. NPDC024698. The sequence goes on from NZ_JBVHLK010000007.1 coordinate 230,219, forward strand.
GCGCCGGCCCGCGGTTTCGCCTCTCGCGCCACACGGAGGGCGAGCGACGCAACCCGTGCGGCCGGCCGGGCCCCCTCTCGGCGTCTCGTCAACTCGGCCGGTGGAAAGGGCACTTGAAGTTCCCACAGAGGCGCCGTGCTGTCTGTGACACGTCACACTGCCCAACTGTGTGCTCCGGCATGCCTTCGCGGGCTCGACACAGGCGTGCCGTCATGCAGGAGCGGCGAGCAGCTTCCCGCTCACCAGACCGTGGGCCGTCCGGACCGCGGCCACCGACCAGGCGGCCACCAGCAGGACGTACAGGACCACGGCCAGTACCTGGAAGGCGGCCAGGCCGGTGTGGCGGGCCAGGCCCTCCGCGCCGGTCACGCAGGTGCCCACCGGGAAGGTGAAGGCCCACCAGGTCATCGCGAAGCCCATGCCCTGGCGGCGGGCCCGTACGGCCATCGCGACGGCCAGCGCGAGCCACAGCAGCGCGAACCCCAGCACGGGCACGCCGTAGAGAACGGCGAGGAGCGTGAAACCCTGGTCGTAGGGGGCGGGCACCACGCCGGGGGCGGCGTCGGCGAACTTGCCCACCGCGGTCGTCGACTGGCCCAGCGGGCCGAGCACCAGGAACAGCGTCGGGGTGAGCGCGAGCGGCAGCGGACCCGAGGTGACGAGCCGCGCGAAGATCATCGGCAGCATCACGAAGGTGGCGATCAGACTGATCCCGAACATCGCGACACAGGCGAGGAGCAGGGTCTCCCGGGGCTGTCCGGCCGGCAGGTGCGGAACGAGGAGCGGGCCGACGGCGGCCGACACCATGGGGGCGACGATCGGCAGCAGCCAGACGGGGGAGGCCTGACCGGGCTCGATGCGATGGCGTACGACCATCAGGTACGGGACCGCCACGGCGGCGGCGAGTCCGGTCAGCGTCCCGGCGGTGAACAAAACACCGTCCACGGCGACCGCGGCCGGTGTCCCGATCCAGTCCCGGCCGACCAGGAGGGTCGCGCCGCCCACGGCGAGCAGGGCCATCGAGAGGCAGCCGTAGAACGGGGCCATGGCCGGGTCGACGAGGTGGGCGCGGGCCTGGTCGCGGTGGTACGTCCAGTGCAGGACGCGGGCGGCCAGCAGCGACACCAGCAGGGTGAGCGCTAGGGCCCACACGAGGGTGCAGGCGGTGCGCAGGCCCGGCACGTCCGCCGGGAGCCCGGCTCCCGCCGTGGCCACGATCGCGGTGCCCATCACGGAGGCGTACCAGTTCGGGCCGAGATGACGGACCGCGGCGACGGCGCGGTTTCCGGGGACACGGGGGGTCTTCGTGTCGGGGAGGGTTCCCGCCTGGTGGGCGGACAAGGGCTGGGCTGCGGTGACCATGACACCACGGTCGCGCCCCCGCGGGCTCCCCACCAGGGAGTGCGTACCTATGACGACATAAGCTGGGTTTATGAGCAGCAGCGCTGACGAACGGTCCGGTGCCGGGATCGCGCACCGGGTACCCGACCTCGGCGCGCTGGAACTGCTGCTGGCGGTGGCGCGCCTCGGCAGCCTCGGGCGGGCCGCGCGGGAGCTCGGGATCACCCAGCCGGCGGCCAGCAGCCGTATCCGTTCCATGGAGCGCCTGCTCGGAGTGGCGCTCGTCGACCGGTCGCCGCGCGGGTCCCGGCTCACCCGCGAGGGCGCGCTCGTCACGGACTGGGCCCGGCGGGTGGTGGACGCGGCCGAGGCCTTCGACGCCGGGGCGCAGGCGCTGCGCGACCGGCGCGACTCCCGGTTGCGGGTCGCCGCGAGCATGACCATCGCCGAGTATCTGCTGCCCGGCTGGCTGATCGCGCTGCGCGCACAGCGTCCCGACACGGCCGTGTCGCTGCTCGCCGGGAACTCGGCCGTCGTCGCCCTGCGGCTGCTGTCGGGCGAGGCGGACCTCGGGTTCGTCGAGGGGCTCTCGGTGCCGTCCGGTCTCGACGCCACCGTCATCGCGCACGACCGGCTGATCGTGGTGACGGCGCCGGGGCATCCCTGGGCGCGCCGCCGGGTGCCCCTCGCGGCGGCGGAGCTCGCGGCCACGCCGCTCATCCTGCGCGAGGAGGGGTCGGGGACGCGCCAGGTTCTCGACTCCGCGCTCGGCGGGCTCGCGCGGCCGCTGATCGAGTTGTCCTCGACCACGGCGGTCAAGGCGTCCGCCGTCAGCGGTGCGGGGCCCGCCGTGCTCAGTGAACTGGCCCTCGGCGAGGAGCTGTCGGCTCATCGGCTGGTGGGCATTCCGCTCGCCGACGTCCGGCTGACCCGCGCCCTGCGAGCCGTCTGGCCGACAGGGCACCGGCCCACGGGCCCGGCCCGCGACCTGCTGTCCCTGACGCGGGGGGTGTAGCCCTGTCCGGGGGCGCCGCCCCCGCCGGGCGGGCCGGAACTTCCCGGCGCAGGAAGGGAGATCCAGCCCCTCCGGCGTCAGAGGAGCGGGGGTCCGGGGGCAGCGACCCCGAGAGGGTCCGACCGTTCAGGTCGCCGCCGCGATCAGGCCCCGCATCACCCGCAGGTCGTCGCCCATCTCCGGGTGCCACTGGACTCCCAGCACCCAGGCGGGGCCCGGGAGTTCGATCGCCTCCACGGTGCCGTCCGCCGCGTGCGCGCCGACCGTGAGGCCCTCGCCGAGGCGGTCCACGGCCTGATGGTGATACGTCGGTACGGCGCACGGCTCCGGTACGAGACCGGCGTACCGCGTCCCGGGGACGGGGCTCACCTCGTGCAGGCCGACGACGCCGATGTCCTTCACATGCCCGTCGAGGTGCTGGACGAGCGTGCCGCCCAGGGCCACGTTCAGGAGCTGGTGGCCCCGGCAGATGCCGAGCAGCGGGGTTCCGGAGTCCAACGCGGCCCGGATCAGGGCGAGTTCCCAGGCGTCGCGCTCATGCGCGGGCGGGCCCGTACGCGGGGAGCGCTCGGCACCGTACCGGCCGGGGTCGACATCGGGGCCGCCCGCGACGACCACCGCGTCGAGCCGGGCGACCGTCTCGGACGCCAGGCCCGGATCGTCCGGCGGCAGCATCACGGCGAGCCCGCCCGCCCGCTGCACGAGCCGCGGATAGCCGGCCGGCAGCAGCGCGGCCTCCAGCTGCCACACACCCCAGCGCGCCCCGGTCTCCAGGTACGTACTCACACCGATCAGCGGCCTGCCCACGCGCTGCTCCCTCCGGTCCGCGTCGTCGCGACGCTCATGAACGACCACGGCTTCAATGGAAAGGTCTCATACCTTTGCGGGCCGGGGGTGGGGAACGCACAGGCCCCGCGCGTCCCGTCCCGCTCAGGCGTGCCGCTCAGGCCAGAAAGCCCCGCAGCAGCGCCGCCGTGCCCGCGCAGTGCTCCCGCATGATCTCGCGTGCCCCGTCCGCGTCCCCGTCGAGAACCGCCTCGACCAGGGCGGTGTGCTGGCGCTGCGAATGCTCCAGGTTGCGGACGAGGAGCGGAATGCAGTCGAGCAGCTCGTTCACGCCGGCGCGGACGGCCGCGTACCGCGCGGTGAGGGACGCGGACCCGCACAGCTCCGCGAGCGTGAGGTGGAGCATGGTGTCCAGACGCCGGTAGTCGGCCAGCGGGGCGTCGTTCGTCCGCTCCAGCGCCTCGCGCAGCCGGGCGCCCTGCTCCGGGCCGAGACCGTGCGTCGCGCACAGCCCTGCCGCGCCGACCTCCAGCACCTCCCGGAAGCGCAGCACGTCCTCGATGTCGACCGCGGCGACCCGGCGGCGCAGCTCGTGCTCGCCCGGGGTGTCGGTGCGCGCCAGCACGAAGGTGCCGCCGTAGCGCCCGCGCCGCGACTCGACCAGACCCTGGTCCTGGAGCACCTTGAGCACCTCGCGCAGCGTCACCCGGCTGATCCCGAGCCGCTCGGCCAACTCCCGCTCCGCGGGCAGCCGTTCACCACCCGGCACCAGACCGAGCCGGACGATCTGGAGGATCTGCTCCAGCGCCTCCTCGAAACCGTTGCCCGCCCGCACCGGCCGCAGGACCGCTGTCAGCCGATCGTCCGCCCCCCGGCCGGAATCCGCCCGCGTCATCAGGTCGCGCCCCCTTCCCAAGCAATGGTTCTCCGCAATACCTTATGGCCCTCGGCTGACCCAAGGAGGCTTTTCCGGTGGCAGACCGCACACCCCCGCTCAGCGTCGAGGAACTGCGCGCCCTCGTCGGGGCCGGCGACATCGACACGGTCGTCCTGGCCTTCCCCGACATGCAGGGGCGGCTCCAGGGCAAGCGGTTCGCCGCGGCCTTCTTCCTCGACGAGGTCCTGGAGCACGGCACCGAGGGCTGCAACTACCTCCTCGCCGTCGACACCGACATGAACACCGTCGACGGATACGCCATGTCCTCGTGGGACCGGGGCTACGGCGACTTCGCCCTGCACCCCGATCTCTCCACCCTGCGGCGCGTCCCCTGGAACGAGGGCACCGCCCTGCTCATCGCCGACCTCGCCTGGAACGACGGCTCCCCGGTGGTGGCCGCGCCCCGCCAGATCCTGCGCCGCCAGCTGGAGCGCCTCGCCGACCTCGGCTACACCGCCCAGGTCGGCACCGAGCTGGAGTTCATCGTCTTCAAGGACACCTACGAACAGGCCTGGGACGCCGGCTACCGCGGGCTCACCCCGGCCAACCAGTACAACATCGACTACTCCGTCCTCGGGACCGGACGCGTCGAGCCCCTGCTGCGCCGCATCCGCAACGAGATGCAGGCCGCGGGCCTCACCGTCGAGTCCGCCAAGGGCGAGTGCAACCCCGGCCAGCACGAGATCGCCTTCAAGTACGACGAAGCCCTCGTCACCTGCGACCAGCACGCGATCTACAAGACCGGCGCCAAGGAGATCGCCTCCCAGGAGGGCGTCTCGCTCACCTTCATGGCCAAGTACAACGAGCGCGAGGGCAACTCCTGCCACATCCACCTCTCGCTCGCCGACGCCGACGGCACCAACGTGATGGCCCCTTCCGCCGAGGACACGGGCGGCATGTCGGAGGTGATGCGCCACTTCCTCGCCGGACAACTGGCCGCGCTGCGCGACTTCTCCCTGCTGTACGCGCCCAACATCAACTCGTACAAGCGCTTCCAGCCCGGCTCCTTCGCCCCGACCGCCGTCGCCTGGGGCCACGACAACCGCACCTGCGCGCTCCGCGTCGTCGGCCACGGCCGCTCCACGCGCTTCGAGAACCGCCTGCCCGGCGGCGACGTCAATCCGCATCTGGCCGTCGCCGGACTCGTGGCGGCCGGCCTGTACGGCATCGAGCGCAAGCTGGAGCTGCCCGAGGCGTGCTCGGGCAACGCCTACACCGCCCGGTACGCGCACGTCCCCACCACCCTGCGCGAGGCCGCCGAGCTCTGGGAGAACAGTCCGATCGCCCGGGCCGCCTTCGGCGACGAAGTGGTCGAGCACTACCGCAACATGGCGCGCGTCGAACTGGACGCGTTCGACGCCGCGGTGACCGACTGGGAGCTGCGCCGCTCCTTCGAACGCATGTGAGGACTCCCTTGCCGCACCACGAACTCCAGGTCCTGGACCCGGCCACCGAGGAGGTCGTCGCCACCATCCCGGCCGCGACGGCCCAGGACGTGGACGACGCCGTCGTACGGGCCGGCCGGGCGCAGACCCGCTGGGCCGCCCTCGCACCCGCCGACCGGGCCAGGCTGCTGCGCCGCTTCGCGGCCGAAGTCGACACCCACATCGAGGAACTGGCCCGCCTGGAGGTCCGCGAGGCCGGCCACACCCTCGGCAACGCCCGCTGGGAGGCGGGCAACGTCCGCGATCTGCTCGACTACGCGGCCGGGGGAGTCGAGCGATTGACAGGCCGTCAGATCCCCGTCGCTGGCGGCCTCGACATCACGCTCCTCGAACCGCTCGGCGTCGTCGGCGTCATCGCACCCTGGAACTTCCCGATGCCCATCGCCGCCTGGGGCACCGCGCCCGCCCTCGCCGCGGGCAACGCCGTCATCCTCAAACCCGCCGAGACGACCCCGCTGACGGCACTGCGGCTGGCCGAACTCGCCCTGGACGCGGGCCTGCCCGAACACCTCTTCCAGGTACTGCCCGGCGCGGGCCCCGTCGCGGGTGACGCCCTCGTCCGGCACCCCGGCGTCGCGAAGATCGTCTTCACCGGTTCGACGGCCGTCGGCAAACAGGTACTCGCCAAGGGCTCCGCCCTCCTCAAGCGCGTCACCCTCGAACTCGGCGGCAAGAGCCCCAACATCGTCTTCGCCGACGCCGACATCGAGGCCGCCGCCGCGGCCGCCCCCATGTCCTTCCTCGACAACTCCGGCCAGGACTGCTGCGCCCGCACCCGCATCCTCGTCCAGCGCTCCGTCCACGACCGCTTCCTCGAACTCCTCGCCCCGGCCGTCGAGTCGGTCGTCGTCGGCGACCCCTCCGACGAGCGCACCCAGATGGGCCCGCTGATCTCCGCGGCCCAGCGGGAACGCGTACGGTCCTACGTCGACGCCGACGCGCCCGGCATCCGCGGCAAGGCCCCCGGCGGCCCCGGCTTCTGGTTCGCACCCACCGTCCTCACCGGCGTCGACCCCGGCGCCCGCGTGGCCGTCGAGGAGGTCTTCGGCCCCGTCGCCGTCGTGCTGCCCTTCGAGGACGAGGCCGACGCCGTCCGGCTGGCCAACGCCACCGACTACGGCCTGTCCGGCTCCATCTGGACCCGTGACGTCGGCCGCGCCCTACGCGTCTCCCAGGCCGTCCGCGCGGGCAACCTGTCCGTCAACTCCCACTCCAGCGTCCGCTACTGGACCCCCTTCGGCGGCTTCAAACAGTCGGGGATCGGCCGTGAACTCGGCCCGGACGCGCTCACCGCCTTCACCGAGACCAAGAACGTCTTCATCAGCACGGAGGGTCCCGCACAGTGACTTCAGACACCCCCGAGACCAGCTGCCGCCGCCTGGTGGGCCGCACCGCCGTCATCACCGGCGCCGCCAGCGGTATCGGCCTCGCCACCGCGCGCCGGCTCGCCTCCGAAGGCGCCCACGTCGTCTGCGGCGACATCGACGAGCGGCACGGAAAGGCCGTCGCCGAGGAGGTCGGCGGCATCTTCGTCAAGGTCGACGTGACCGACCCCGAACAGGTCGAGAACCTGTTCAGGACGGCGTACGACACCTACGGCTCGGTCGACATCGCCTTCAACAACGCGGGCATCTCACCGCCCGACGACGACTCCATCCTCGACACGGGACTCGACGCCTGGAAGCGCGTCCAGGATGTCAACCTCACCTCGGTCTACCTGTGCTGCAAGGCCGCCATCCCCTACATGCGGCGCCAGGGCCGGGGCTCGATCATCAACACCGCCTCCTTCGTGGCCCGGATGGGCGCGGCGACCTCCCAGATCTCGTACACGGCCTCCAAGGGCGGTGTCCTGGCCATGTCCCGTGAACTGGGCGTCCAGTTCGCCCGGGAGGGGATCCGGGTCAACGCCCTGTGCCCCGGCCCGGTCAACACCCCGCTGCTCCAGGAGCTGTTCGCCAAGGACCCCGAGCGGGCCGCGCGCCGGCTCGTGCACATCCCGGTCGGGCGGTTCGCCGAGGCGGACGAGATCGCGGCGGCCGTCGCGTTCCTCGCCAGCGACGACTCCTCCTTCGTGAACGCCACCGACTTCCTGGTGGACGGGGGCATCTCGGGCGCCTACGTCACACCGCTCTAGGGCCTGTCCGCGAGCTCGGCCCGGCGGGGCGGGGGCGGTCCGGTCGCACCCCGTCCCGCCGGGCCGTCCGCCGCTCGTCCCCGGCAAGTCCCCCCGCCCGCGGCGGTATTAGAGTGCCGGGATGAGCGTGACACCTCCTCCCGGCTGGTACCGCGACCCGTCGTACCCGCTCGTCGAGCGCTGGTGGGACGGGGTCGCGTGGACCGACCACCGGCGTCAGCCCGAAGTCTCTCAACAGCCGCCGACACAGCCCCCGCCTGCCGACGGCTCCGGCTCGGGCCGGGCCAGGACCGTCGCCGTCGTGACGGCCGCCGTCGTCCTCGTGGCGGCGATCGTCACCGGCGCGGTGCTGCTGCGCCACGACGGCAGCGGCGGCGAGGCGGCGGCGCAGACCACGCCCGCGGCCGCGTCCCCCACCCCGACCGAGGACGCCTCGCCGTCACCGCAGAGCCCCTCGCCCTCGGCCGGTGACCCGTCCGTCGTCGTGGACGAACTGAACGGCATCACCTTCCCGGTCCTCGACGGCTGGGCGAAACCGCAGTACGCCGCCGACCACGACATGGTGCTGTCGACCCCGAGAACCTACGACTGCCCGGGCGACCCCGGGCTCTGCCGGCACGGCCGGGTCGACTCGCGTACGGCGACCGCCACCGACCAGACATCACCCAAGGCCCTCGCCGAGGGGGACATCGAGGACGCCGCCGACAGCGCGTTCGGCCACGACCTCGTCGGCAGCCGCCCCTTCCGGGGCATCACCTCGCACCGGCTGGTGAGGTCCGGCTCGGTCGCCGTCGCCGGGCGCGCCGGGTATCTCGTGCGCTGGAAGGTCACGACCGGTGTGGGGCCCGGCGGTTACGTGGAGTCCTTGGTCTTCCCGTCCAGCGTGGGCTCGCAGTCCCCGGTCATCGTCCGGTTCGCCTTCGACGCCGGCGCCGACGGGCCCCCGCTGTCCGACATGGACCGCATCACCGCCGGCATCCGCCCGGTGGGCCTCAAGGACACCGGCGGCGGTGTGGGCAGCAGCATCGGCCCGTCCACGTGATCCCGGGTCACAGGAAGGTGTGGCCCTCTCCCCGGTAGGTCGGGACCGAGGCGGTGACGGTGTCGCCCTCCACCAGGTGCAGGGTGTCGAACCGCTCGCACAGCTCACCGGCCTTCGCGTGCCGGAACCACACCTTGTCGCCGATGAGCAGATCGTCGGCGGGGGAGCCGAGCAGCGGGGTCTGCACCTCGCCGGGACCCTCCTGGGGGTCGTACGACAGCCCCTCCGGCAGATACGGGACCGGCAGCCGGTCGGCGCCCGCGGCCCCGGACGCGGGATATCCGCCGCCCAGCACCGTCACCACGCCCACACCCGGGCGGCGCACCACGGGCTGGGCGAACAGCGCCGCCGGACGCCCGCTGAAGGACGTGTAGTTGTCGAAGAGCCGCGGCACATAGAGCCCCGAGCCGGCCGCGATCTCGGTGACCGCGTCCTCCGCCGCCGTGTGCTGGACGCTTCCGGTGCCGCCGCCGTTGACGAACTCCAGGTCCGGCTCCACGGCACGGACCGCCCGGACGACGTCCGCGCGCCGCTGGGCGAGCTCCTTGCGGGCGGTCGCCTGCATCAGCCGCACGGCACGCGAGCGCAGCGGCCGCCCCGAGATCGCGTCGCCGACACCGGCGATGTGCCCCTCGTACGCCATGATCCCCACCAGTTTGAAGCCGGGGGCACGCTTGACGGCGCGGGCGAGGTCCGCGACCTGGGCGGGGGAGTGCAGCGGCGAACGCAGCGCGCCGACCCGGACCCGGCCGCCGAACAGCTTCAGCGACGTGTCCAGCTCCAGACAGACCCGCACGACCTCGGTGCCGCCCTCGCGCGCCTCGTCGATCAGACGCAGCTGCGCCGGGTCGTCGATCATGACAGTCACCGCGGCGGCGAGCTTGGGGTCGGCGGTCAGCTCGGCGTAGCCCTTGCGGTCGGCCGAGGGATAGGCGAGCAGGACGTCGTCGAAACCGGACCTGGCCAGCCACAGCGACTCGGCGAGGGTGAACGACATGAGCCCCGCGAAGCCGTCCCGGGCCAGGACGCGTTCCAGCAGGGTGCGACAGCGGACGGACTTGCTGGCGACACGGATCGGCTTGCCGCCGGCCCTGCGGACCAGATCGTCCGCGTTCGCGTCGAAGGCCCCCAGATCCACGATGGCGACGGGGGCGTCGAGGTGAGCGGTGGCCCGGTCGTAGCGGGCCCTGTCGGCGGCACGGGCAGTCATGAGCGAAGACTGCCAGACTCCATTACCGCAGGGTAGGGGGACGTTCCGGGCAGATGCCCCGGGGCCTCGTACTGGTTCCCGTCCGGCGCTCGTCAACCCGTAGAGTGACGCGGACGCAGGGAGGAACGTCCTTGCCCCGGCGGACCCTGCCCGGGGTGACGGTCCACCGGTGCGGGTATGCCTGCCCGTGGTGAACCTCTCGCGCACACACGAACGGCTCGCCGGGCTACGGGGCGTCCGACAGCCCGGTACGAGGAAACGGGGGGTGCATGAGTACGGAAGCGCGGCGCGCCTCGAATCCCCGGCGCCCTTCCGTTCCGCCGGGCTCCCAGGGGCCCGTGAACCCTCCGGCTCCGGGCGACTCTCCGGACGAGACCCCGCCGCAGCCGCTCCGGCCGCCCGGGCCCGACCTGTCGGGCGGTGAGGACTGGTCCGCCGAGGACCCGTCTCCGGTCACCCCGGGACCGGTCCCCGGACCGGGACACCTCACGCCCGCATCGGGACCGGAACCGTCCGCGTCCACGGCGTCCGTGTTCGAGCAGACCAAGTCCGCCTCCGGATATGGACAGGCCGCGTCCGCCTCCGGGCAGACCGGGTCCGGTTACGGGCAGGCCGCGTCCGCCTCCCGGTACGGGCAGGCCGCGTCCGGCCACACTCCGGCGAGTCCGTCGCGCGGCCCGGTTCCCTCGGTGCCGCCCCAGCCCGTCGCCCCGCCGTCGGCATCGGACAGATCCGCCGCGTCGGCGTCGACCGGGTCCACCGTGCCCGGTGTGCCGGGTGCCTCCGTTCCCGGCAGGGCGGAATCAGCCGCGTCCGGTACGAAGAGGCCCACCTCGCTCGTCCGCCCGCGTGCCGCCGCGCCCGGCGCGTCCGGGTCCGCCATGTCCGGTACTCCCCGCACCGCTTCGTCCGACGGGCCGACCTCGGCGTCGACCGGGGGCACGGGCTCGCCGGCGCAGGCCGCCTCCCGCACGCCGAGACCCGCCGGGGCGGGTGTCCCGGGAGCCACCTCCCCCGCCGCACCGGAGTCCGTCTCACCCGGCCGGCCGTGGTCCGCGCCGTCCGCCACACCGCGCTCCGACCCGGGGCCGTCCGCTCCGGCCGGCGCACCGACGTCCGCCGCGCCGCGTCCGACCGGTACGCCGGGGCCCGACGCCCGACGGTCCCCTTCGACCGGCGCGACGGGCTCCGACGAACGGCGCCCCGGCTCGTACGGCACCCAGGGCTCCGACGCGCCCCGGCCCCCGCAGACCGGTCCGTCCTCCTCCGGCGCACCGCGCCCGGCGTCACCGGCCACCGCCCCGCGCCCCGCGCCGGAAGCCGCTACGCAGGGTTCTCCGTCGGCTCCGTCGGCTCCGTCGGCTCCGTCGGCTCGGGCACCGGAGGCTTCGGCCGCTTCGGAGCGCTCCGTGAGGGGCGCCGCCGCGCAGAGCCCCGGATCCGGCTCGCGTCCGGAGGCCCGGCGGTACCCGCTCCTGCGCCCCGAAAGCCGGACGGAGCCGGTGACCCCGCCGCCCCCCGCGGCCTCCGCGCGCTTCCCGGACACACCGCCCGCGTCCGCCGGGCCCGCGCGTCCCGACGGGGCGCCGCACACCACGGCGCCGTCGCGGCCCGCCGGAACGCAGCGTCCCGCGCCCCGCCCCGCCCGGCTGTCGCACCCCGCCGCGCCGCAGCGCCCGTCCGAGCCTCCGCGTGCCTTCGAGGCACCGCGGCTCCCCGAGCCCACACCGCCGTCGAGCCCCGCGCAGCCCGCCGAGCCCTCGCGTACCGCCGGCCTCCTGCGCCCGACCGGGCCGCAGCGCCCGTCCGAGCCTCCGCGTGCCTTCGAGGCACCGCGGCTCCCCGAGCCCACACCGCCGTCGAGCCCCGCGCAGCCGCCCGAGCCCTCGCGTACCGCCGGCCTCCCGCGCCCGACCGGGCCGCAGCGCCCGTCCGAGCCTCCGCGTGCCTTCGAGGCACCGCGTACCTTCGAGGCACCGCGTACCTCCGGCCCCTCGCGCCCGACCGGGCCGCCGCTCCCGACCGCGCCGCAGCGGCCGTCCGAGGCCGCGCACCCGTCGGTACCTTCACACCCCTCCGAGCCCCCACGCCTCTCCGAGCCCACGCGTCCCTTCGTGTCGTTCGCGGAGCCCGAGATGTACGGCGGCGACACCCGGCGGGTGTCCTCGTTCCGCCGGGGAACCCGGCCCCGTGTCCTGACCGCCGCGGCCTGTGTCGTTCTCGGGCTCGGGCTCATCGGCGGCGCGGTGACCGGGAGTTGGCTCACCGGCGACGACACGGACGGACCCGGTTCGTCCGGCGCCTTCGCCACGGCCGGGGAGCTCTGGCACAGCGTGCCCGTGGACGCGCTCTTCCCGCCGACCGTGCACGGCGAGGGTGCCGGCCCCGGCGGTTCCGACCGCACCTGGACGCGGATCGCCGTCGCCCCCGACACCGGCTGCAAGGGCGCCTTCGACCCGCTGCTGCGCCAGGCCCTCGCCCCCGTCGGCTGTCTGCGTCTGCTGCGCGCCACCTACATGGACGCGACCCGCAGCCATGTCACCACCGTCGGCCTGCTGTTCACCAAGGCGGACGCGGCGGGCATGACCGCCCTGAAGGCCCGCTTCCGCAAGGAGGGCCTCGACCGGCGTACCGACCTGCTGCCCCTCCCGTACGCGGCCAAGGGCACCGCCGCCGCGGGTTTCGGCACGGCACAGCGCGCGTCCTGGACCGAGTCCGTCCTCACGGACGCCCCCGTCGTCGTGTTCGCGGTCTCCGGGTTCGCCGACGGCCGTACGGTCGCCGCCGCGCAGCCCGCGGCCGACGCGATGCGGCCGGACTCGACCACGGCCGCGGCCCAGGCGGGCCTCGGCCATGAGGCGAAGGGCCTCGCCGACCGGGTCGAGCGAGGCTTGCGCAAGACCGTCAGCTCGTCCACGGAGGAGCCGTCATGACCCGCCCCGACGGCCGCACCCGGCAGTTCCAGGAGACCGCGTCCGAAGGAGCGCGGGCTCCCGCCGGCTGCGTCCCTCGCCGCCAGGCCCCGACGACCAACGGGCCCCGGCTCTCGCGCCGGTCCGGTGTCCTCGTCGCCGCCCTGGCCGCCTCCCTCGCGCTGGTGCCCTCCACCGCCGCGCACGCCGACGGCATACGTGCCCAGCAGTGGGGCCTCGACGCCATGCACACGCAGCAGGCCTGGCGCACCACCAAGGGCAAGGGCATCACCGTCGCCGTCCTCGACACCGGTGTCGACGCCCTGCACCCGGACCTCAAGGGCAATGTGCTCGCCGAGAAGGACATGGTCGGTTTCGGCGCGAGCCGCGGTGACCGGTCCTGGGCCCGGCACGGCACCGCCATGGCGGGCATCATCGCCGGACACGGCCACGGTCCCGGCCACGCCGACGGTGTCATGGGCATCGCCCCTGAGGCGACGATCCTGCCGGTCCGCGTCATCCTGGAGGACAAGGACCCGGCCCGCGCCAAGGCCCGCACCACCCGGGGCAACGCGCTCGCGGAGGGCATCCGCTGGGCCACCGACCACGGCGCCGACGTCATCAACCTCTCCCTCGGCGACGACTCCAGCTCCGCCCACCCCGAACCCGCCGAGGACGAGGCCGTCCAGTACGCGCTGAAGAAGGGGGTCGCCGTCGTCGCCTCGGCCGGCAACGGCGGGGAGAAGGGCGACCACATCTCGTACCCGGCCGCCTACCCGGGCGTGATCGCGGCGACCGCCGTCGACCGCTACGGAACCCACGCGTCCTTCTCCACCCGCCGCTGGTACGCCACCGTCAGCGCCCCCGGCGTCGACGTGGTCATCGCCGACCCGGACGACCGGTACTACGAGGGCTGGGGCACCAGCGCGGCGTCCGCGTTCGTCTCCGGGGCGGTCGCGCTCGTCAAGGCGGCCCACCCGGGACTGTCCCCGGCGCAGATCAAGAAGCTGCTGGAGGACACCGCGCGCAACGTGCCCTCCGGGGGCCGCGACGACTCCCGCGGCTTCGGCTTCGTCGACCCCGCGGCGGCCATCAAGGCGGCGGCCCGGCTCAGGCCGGACGGCCTCAAGCCGGCCGAGTACGGCCACAAGTACTTCGGCACCGGCCCCGCCGCCCCCGACGACGGCGGCGGCACGGCCGACTGGGCCGCTCCCCTCGCGGGCGCGCTGGGTCTGGCCCTGCTGACGGCGGCGGTGTTCCTGTGGCGCGGCCGCAGACCCTCCAACCCCTTCGAACGCACCTAGCGGTAAGGGCCGTTCGGCGCTCGGCGATCCCTGTGAAGCGAAGCCGTCTCAGTCCTCCGCCGTGTCCCGGAACACGGACACCGCGGCCTTCGACACCGCCTCCACCAGCGAAATACCCTTCGCCTGCGTGGAGTTGCCGTTCGACAGGGTCGCCACCAGATACTCGCGGCCGTCCGCCGAGATCCGGCCGATGCTGTTGACGTCCCACAGCCCGGTCGTGCTGCGCGCCAACCACCCGTTCTTCAGGGCGCATCGAGTTCCGTCGGCCGCGGCCGACACCCCCCACCGCTGGTCGGTCTCGATCTCGCCCATGAGGCCCTGGAGGTAGGACCGCGAGCTCGCGGTGAGTTCGGAGTCCTTCCCGAACACCTGCCGGAGCAGGGTCAGTTGATCGCCTGCCGTGGTCTGGGTGAGCCCCCACAGCTCGCCGTCGCCGCCCTGTGTGGAGGTGAGTCCGAAGCGCTTGTTCGCCGCGTCCAGACCGCCGGCGCGGCCGATCGACGCCCACAGCGCGGACGCCGACGCGTTGTCGCTGTTCTCGATCATCGCGGTGGCGTACGTCTTCTCCGGCGCCGTGAGACGCCGGTCCGCGTCCTGCGCCTGGAGCAGCAGCGCGGCCAGGATGTTCACCTTGACGATGCTCGCGGTGTCGAAGGCCGCGTCACCGTGGGCGGCGCTCTCACCGGAATCGACGTCGAGGACGGCGACCGACGTCCTCGCCCCGGCCGCCACGGTCACCGACTTCAGGGCCTCGGCGAGCAGCGCGTCGCGGTCCGCCGAGGGCTCCGCCGCAGGTTCCACCGATGCCTCCTCGCTCCCGGCCGGTGACGAAGAGGGCGTCGCCGACGCCGCCGACGATACGGCGGCGGTGCCGTCGTGCGCCTGCGCCTTCATGTACACGGTGCCGGCCGCCGTGGCGCCGACCAGGACGACGGAGGCCACCGCGACGGAGAGGAGCGGTGTGCGCCGGGAGGGCCGGGCGCGACGCCCGCGTGCTCTGTGACGGTCCATCCGGCGATGCTGGACGGCCGGGCTGTGCCCGCGGTTAGACGCTTGTTAGAGCCGTGTCAGCGAAGGCTGAGAAACGCGTGAATCCCGTCGGCCCCGTGTTTCAGGGGGCGCACAAGTGCAGCAGCATCCCCCCGATAGGGTCGGGGACCGTGGCGAACAAGAACATTCCCGACTCCGGCTTCTCCGACGACGACGGATCGGCCGACCCCGAGCTGAGCGCCGCGCTCGCGGCCTGGTCCGCCGACCGCGCCGCCGTACCGCCGGTGCTGGAGGCGCTCACCGGTGCCCGGCTGCTCGTCCCCGTCGTGGCGATCCTCGGCGAGGTCGAGGAGGACGAGAACGGGCTGCGCCGGGAGAAGACCAGCGACATGGCGGTCCCCACGCTCAAGGCCGGGAACCGCACGGCCCTGCCCGCCTTCACCTCCACGGACGCGCTGGCCCGCTGGGATCCGCAGGCCCGCCCCGTGGCCGTACGCCTGAACCAGGTGCTGGAGGCCGCGGCGCACGAGAAGGCCGACACGATCGTGGTGGACCTGGCCGGGCCCGTGTCCTACGAGCTGACCGGACCGGCGCTTCGGGCGCTCGCCGAGGGACGTACGACCGCCGATCCGCTCGCCGATCCCGCCGTGATCGAGGCGGTACGGGCCGCGGTCGCCGCCGATCCCCTGGTGGTCCGCGCGCATCTGGGCCCGGGTCCGGCGGACGGCACCCTCGCGCTGGTGCTCGACCCGTCGGCCGCCCCCGCCGAGACCGCCCGCGCGGTGGCCGAGCGGCTCGCGGCCGACGAAACACTGAGGGCCCGCCTGGTGCGCGGCCTCGACCTGGCACTGCTGCCGGCCGGGACGACGCCTCCGGGCGAGCCCCTGTACGTACGCGGATAGGTGCGCGGGCGGGTCCGTGTCCGTACGGCGGTCCGTACGGGCACGGGCTCGGGTCAGCCGTAGACGGGGCCCGTGTACTTCTCGCCGGGGCCCTGGCCCGGCTCGTCCGGGACGAGGGACGCCTCGCGGAAGGCCAGCTGGAGGGACTTCAGGCCGTCGCGCAGCGGTGCCGCGTGGAAGGAGCTGATCTCGGTCGTGCTCGCGTCGAGCAGACCGGCGAGCGCGGTGACGAGCTTGCGCGCCTCGTCCAGGTCCTTGTGCTCGTCGCCCTCCTCGGTGAGACCGAGCTTCACGGCGGCGGCGCTCATCAGGTTCACGGCGACCGTCACGATGACCTCGACGGCGGGGACCTCGGCGATGTCGCGGGTCATGGTGTCGAAGTCGGGGTTCTGGGGAGGGGTGTCACTCATGCCTCACACGATAGGCCCCGGCGCGCGTGCCCCCGTCCACGGGAGTCGTGCCGGCCTGCCGGGAGAGGTGCCGCTGCTCGGTGGGCGGCGGTGAGGAGGCCTCCGGTTAGCGCGTACCCGGCGGAACTGCTAACCTTGTGTAACGACCGGCCGGACACCATGTGCCCGGCCCACAAGTGGAGGCTCCGATCTCCCACCTGACCGTCCTCCGGGACGGCGGGTCATCCGGTCAGGCGGCCGCCATCGTTCCGTACGGACGATGGAGTCGTCCGAGTGCGCGCCCCGCGGTAGACCGCGGCGGTGCTCCGGTTGCTATGGAGCCCCGCCTGTGTCCCGTGGGGCATTTTTCATGCCCCGCGGCGGTTGGTCACCATGTCATCAGAGACATACGCGGCTGTCCGCCAGACCGCCGTGTGGTGCTACCGAGGAGGATCCATCAGCACCGAGCCCCGCATCAACGACCGGATTCGCGTTCCCGAAGTGCGACTTGTCGGTCCCAGCGGCGAGCAGGTCGGGATTGTTCCGCTTGCCAAGGCCCTTGAGCTTGCTCAGGAGTACGACCTCGACCTGGTCGAGGTGGCGGCGAGCGCTCGCCCGCCCGTCTGCAAGCTCATGGACTACGGGAAGTTCAAGTACGAGTCGGCCATGAAGGCCCGTGAGGCGCGCAAGAACCAGGCGCACACGGTCATCAAGGAAATGAAGCTCCGGCCGAAGATCGACCCGCACGACTACGACACCAAAAAGGGTCACGTCGTCCGGTTCCTCAAGCAGGGCGACAAGGTCAAGATCACGATCATGTTCCGTGGTCGCGAGCAGTCCCGGCCGGAGCTCGGCTACCGACTGCTCCAGCGGCTCGCGACGGACGTCGAGGATCTCGGGTTCATCGAGTCGAACCCGAAGCAGGACGGCCGAAACATGATCATGGTTCTCGGTCCGCACAAGAAGAAGACCGAGGCGATGGCCGAGGCCCGCGAGGCTCAGGCCGCTCGCAAGGCGGACGCGAAGGCCAACCCGGGTCGCTCGCAGAACGCCGCGGAGGACGCCGCCGACGGTGACGACATCGAGAGCACGTCCGGCGAGGTCGAGTCGGCCGAGAGCCCGGCCGAGGCGTCAGCCGAGGCCTGATCCCAGGGCCCCCGCCCAGGGATGTCAACCGATACATATGACGTTCCACCCGTGCCCGGTCCCGCGACCGGGCACCGGAACGCCACTGACGAGGAGAGAACGGCGCTATGCCGAAGAACAAGTCGCACAGCGGTGCCAGCAAGCGCTTCAAGATCACCGGCTCCGGCAAGGTGCTCCGTGAGCGCGCCGGCAAGCGCCACCTGCTCGAGCACAAGTCGTCCCGCGTGACGCGCCGTCTCACCGGCACCGCCGAGATGGCCCCGGGCGACGCCGCGAAGATCAAGAAGCTTCTCGGCAAGTGACGTACCGGCGCCCAGGCGCCGCACGTCCGTTCCGGGACCCCATCGATTTCGGGTCGTGTGAGTCCAACCACGGCCCCGCTACAAGGAGTTAAAAGTGGCACGCGTCAAGCGGGCAGTAAACGCACACAAGAAGCGCCGGGCGATCCTCGAAGCGGCCAAGGGCTACCGCGGCCAGCGTTCGCGCCTGTACCGCAAGGCCAAGGAGCAGGTCACCCACTCCCTGGTCTACAACTACAACGACCGCAAGAAGCGCAAGGGCGACTTCCGTCAGCTGTGGATCCAGCGCATCAACGCTGCGGCCCGCCAGAACGGCATGACGTACAACCGCCTCATCCAGGGTCTGAAGGCCGCCAACATCGAGGTGGACCGCAAGATCCTCGCGGAGCTGGCCGTCAACGACGCCAACGCGTTCGCCGCGCTCGTCGAGGTCGCGCAGAAGGCCCTGCCGTCGGACGTCAACGCGCCGAAGGCCGCGTGACGCTGCGCCGGCTTCGGCTGGTGTGACTGAAGGACCCGCAGGTTCGCCTGCGGGTCCTTTGCTGCTCACGCCGCTGCGGCCGGCTGTTCGGGTGCCGCAGGGCGGGGGCTGATCGCGCGGTTCCTCGCGCCCGTAGGGGGTTGCCGTCACCCCCGCTGCCATGCGAGCCGCACGGATACCGGCCGCACAGATACCGAAGGTGAACCAGAACATGGCCTCCGCCAGCCCCGAGCTGATCTCGCCCCGTTCTCCCCGTGTCTCCGCCGCGCGGCGGCTGGCCCGGCGGAACTTCCGGGGCAAGGAGCGGCTGTTCCTCGCCGAGGGGCCGCAGGCCGTACGGGAGGCCGCCGCCCACCGCGCCGACGGCGCCGCCACCCTCGTGGAACTGTTCGCCACCGTCGAGGCCGCGGAGCGCTACGCCGACATCATCGACGACGCCCGCCGGGCCGACGCCCGGGTGTACCTCGCCGACGAAGAGGTGATCGCCGACATCTCGACCACCGTCACCCCGCAGGGCCTCGTCGGCGTCTGCCGCTTCCTCGACACCCCCTTCGAGGACATCCTCAAGGCCGCGCCCCGGCTCGTCGCCGTCCTCGCCCACGTCCGCGACCCCGGGAACGCCGGGACCGTGCTGCGCTGCGCGGACGCCGCGGGCGCCGACGCCGTCGTCCTCACCGACGCCTCCGTGGACCTGTACAACCCCAAGGCCGTACGCGCCTCCGTCGGATCCCTGTTCCATCTGCCCGTCGCCGTCGGCGTGCCCGTCGAACAGGCCGTGTCCGGGCTCAAGGACGCCGGCGTCCGCATCCTCGCCGCCGACGGCGCGGGCGAGGACGACCTCGACGACGAGCTCGACAAGGGCACCATGGGCGGCCCCACCGCCTGGGTCTTCGGCAACGAGGCCTGGGGGCTTCCGGAGGAGACCCGCGCGCTGGCCGACGCCGTCGTGCGCGTCCCGATCCACGGAAAGGCCGAGAGCCTGAACCTGGCCACGGCCGCGGCCGTATGTCTCTACGCGTCAGCCCGTGCACAGCGCGCCTCCACAGGGTGCCGCTCCGTCACCGGCAGCTAGTAGGGTGACGGGCCCGGGGGCCCTCTGCGCCAGACGAGAGGTGGGGTACGGGGATGAGTGTCGGCACGGGCGGAGCCCAGAGCGCGCTGCGAGCGCGGGACGCGCGCGGCACGTCCGCGTCCCGGCTCGATGACCCCGCCGCGGCCGGCTCCGGACTCGGCATAGACCCCGACGACCTGCCCGACGGGATCGTCGTCGCCGACGAGAGCGGCCGGGTCGTCTGCTTCAACGCCGCCGCGGCCCGGATCACCGCGGTCCCCGCGGCCGAGGCCCTCGGACGTCGGCTCGAAGCGGCGCTCCCGCTGGAGGACCTCGAAGGCCGCCGCTGGTGGCAGCTGACCGACCCCTACGGCGGTCTCGCCATCCGCAACGGTCAGCCCGAACGGAACCTGCTGCTCCCCGGCGGCCGGGAGATCCTCGTCTCCGCGCGCTATGTGCGCACCCACCCCACCGGACCGGTCCGCCGGGTTGTCGTGTGTCTGCGCGACACCGAGGCCCGCCGCCGCACCGAGCGCAGCCACGCCGAGCTGATCGCCACGGTCGCCCATGAACTGCGCTCCCCGCTCACCTCCGTCAAGGGCTTCACCGCGACCCTGCTCGCCAAATGGGAACGCTTCACCGACGACCAGAAGAAACTGATGCTGGAGACCGTCGACGCCGACGCGAACCGCGTCACCCGGCTCATCGCCGAGCTCCTCGACATCTCCCGCATCGACTCCGGGCGCCTGGAACTGCGCCGCCAGCCCGTCGACATGGGAGCCGCCGTCGGCCGCCACATCCAGGCCTACGTCGCCTCAGGACAGCCCGCCGACCGCTTCCTGCTGCGCATCGAGCAGCCCCTGCCCGCGCTCTGGGCGGACCCCGACAAGGTCGACCAGGTCCTCAGCAACCTGATCGAAAATGCGGTGCGCCACGGCGAGGGAACCGTCACCATCGACGTGGCACCCTCCACCTCCCCGCGCGAGCGGCCGGACGAGGAGGGCACGGCGAACGCCGTCACGTCGGTCACCGTGAGCGACGAGGGCACCGGAATCCCGGAGGAGTCCATGAACCGCGTCTTCACCCGCTTCTGGCGGGGCAGCAAGCGCGGCGGCACCGGTCTCGGGCTCTACATCGTCAAGGGCATCGTCGAGGCCCACGGCGGCACCATCACGGTCGGCCGCGCCCCCGGCGGGGGCGCCGAGTTCCGATTTACGCTGCCCGTGGGCACCCCGGCGTATCTTCTGTAACGCCGCACCGGCCCCCACGGGCACCTTCGCACGGGAGCACCGCGAGGACGCCCAGTCCTGGGCGGGCCCCCACCCCCGTTAGACTCGGCCTTTGGCACCTTTGCGTCCACGCATCTGCGGACGATTCGTCTCCGAGTCGATGACGGGGACCCTCAGCCAGCCAACCGGAAGCACGGGAAGAGATGTCGGCACCTAATAAGTCGTACGACCCTGTAGAGGTCGAGGCCTTGAAACCGGAAGAGATCGAGCGCATGCGGGACGAGGCGCTCGCCGCCTTCGCCGCCGCCGGCGACCTCGACGCGCTCCAGGAGGCCAAGGTCGCCCACACCGGCGGCACCTCCCCGCTGGCCCTCGCCAACCGCGAGATCGGCGCACTGCCCCCGCAGGCCAAGGCCGCGGCCGGCAAGCTCGTCGGCCAGGCCCGAGGCGCCGTGAACAAGGCCCTCGCCGCCCGCCAGGGCGAGCTGGAGACCGAGCGGGACGCCCGCGTACTGGTCGAGGAGGCGGTCGACGTCACCCTGCCCCACGACCGTGTACCGGCCGGCGCCCGGCACCCGCTCACCACCATGATGGAGCGGGTCGCGGACGTCTTCGTGTCCATGGGATACGAGATCGCCGAGGGCCCCGAGGTCGAGGCGGAGTGGTTCAACTTCGACGCCCTCAACTTCACGCCCGACCACCCGGCCCGGCAGATGCAGGACACCTTCTTCGTCCAGGGCCCCGAGGGCACCCACGGCGACGAGTCCGGTGTCGTGCTGCGCACCCACACCTCGCCGGTGCAGGCCCGCGCCCTGCTCGACCGGGAGCCGCCCGTCTACGTCGTGTGCCCCGGCCGCGTCTACCGCACGGACGAGCTCGACGCCACGCACACCCCGGTCTTCCACCAGATCGAGCTGCTGGCCGTCGACGAGGGCCTGACCATGGCCGACCTCAAGGGCACTCTCGACCACATGGTCCAGTCGCTCTTCGGCTCGGACATGAAGACCCGGCTGCGCCCGAACTACTTCCCCTTCACCGAGCCGTCCGCCGAGATGGACATGCTCTGCTACGTCTGCAAGGGCGAGTCCGTCGGCAACCCCGACCGCCCGTGCCGGACCTGCTCCTCCGAGGGCTGGATCGAGCTCGGCGGCTGCGGCATGGTCAACCCCCGGGTGCTCGTCGCCTGTGGCGTCGACCCGGAGAAGTACAGCGGATTCGCCTTCGGGTTCGGCATCGAGCGGATGCTGATGTTCCGTCACAGCGTTGAAGACATGCGAGACATGGTCGAGGGTGACGTCCGGTTCACCCGGCCGTTCGGGATGGAGATCTGATGCGGGTCCCGCTTTCTTGGCTGCGGGAGTACGTCGACCTGCCGGCGACGGAGACCGGCCGCGACGTCCAGGCCAAGCTCATTTCGGCAGGCCTCGAGGTCGAGACCGTCGAGCAGCTCGGTGCCGGCCTCAAGGGCCCCCTGGTCGTCGGCCAGGTGCTCACCATCGAGGAACTGACGGAGTTCAAGAAGCCCATCCGCTTCTGCACCGTCGACGTCGGCTCCGCCAACGGCACCGGTGAGCCCCAGGAGATCGTCTGCGGCGCCCGCAACTTCGCCGTCGGGGACAAGGTCGTCGTGGTCCTGCCCGGCGCCGTCCTGCCGGGTGATTTCGCGATCGCCGCGCGCAAGACGTACGGCAAGACCTCGCACGGCATGATCTGCTCCGGCGACGAGCTGGGCATGGGCGACGACGGCTCCGGCGGCATCATCGTGCTGCCGCCGGAGATGGAGCCCGGCACCGACGCGATCGAGCTGCTCCAGCTCGTCGACGAGGTCCTCGACATCGCGGTCACCCCCGACCGCGGTTACGCGCTGTCGATGCGCGGTGTGGCCCGCGAGGCCGCCATCGCCTACGGCCTGCCGCTGCGCGACCCCGCGCTGCTCGACGTACCGGCCCCGAACGCGTTCGGCCACCCGGTGCGGATCAGCGACCCGATGGGCTGCGACCGCTTCACCGCACGCACGGTGACCGGTCTCGACCCCGACGCCCAGTCCCCGATCTGGCTGCGCCGCCGGCTCCAGAAGGCCGGCATGCGTCCGGTCTCGCTCGCCGTCGACATCACCAACTACGTGATGCTGGAGCTGGGTCAGCCGCTGCACGCCTACGACCGGAGCCGGGTCGAGGGCACCATCGGCGTGCGCCGGGCCGAGCAGGGCGAGAAGCTCACCACGCTCGACGGCGTCAAGCGCACGCTCGACGCCGGCGACCTGGTGATCACCGACGACCGCGGCCCCATCGGCCTCGCGGGCGTCATGGGCGGCGCCCACACCGAGATCGACGACACCGAGGGCACCACCACCGAGGTCGTCATCGAGGCCGCGCACTTCGCCCCGATCTCCATCGCGCGCACCGCCCGCCGGCACAAGCTGTCCTCCGAGGCGTCCAAGCGCTTCGAGCGCGGCTCCGACCCCGCGGCCACCTCGGCCGCGGCCCAGCGGACCGTCGACCTCCTCGTGCTCCTCGCGGGCGGCACCGCCGACGCCGGGGTCACCGAGGTGATCGCGCCGTCCGCGCCGCACACCATCACCATCCCGGCGAACCACCCGGACAAGGTGGCCGGTGTCGACTACGGCCGCGAGACCGTCGTCCGCCGCCTCCAGCAGGTCGGCTGCGACGTCTACGGCCAGGACGAGCTGATCGTCACCGTGCCGTCCTGGCGGCCCGACCTGACCGACCCGAACGACCTCGCGGAAGAGGTCATCCGTCTTGAGGGCTACGAGAACCTGCCCTCCACGCTGCCCAAGCCGCCGGCGGGCCTCGGCCTGACCGACCGGCAGCGGCTGCACCGCCGGGTGGGCCGCGCGCTGGCCGGCGCCGGATACGTCGAGGCGCCGAACTACCCGTTCATCGGCAGCCACGTCTTCGACCAGTTGGGCCTCGCCGACGACGACCCGAAGCGCAAGGTCGTCACGCTGGTCAACCCCCTCTCCGACGAGGAGCCCGCGCTCCGTACGACGCTGCTGCCGGGCCTGCTCCAGGCCCTGCGCCGCAACGACGGCCGCGGCAGCCACGACCTGGCGCTCTTCGAGACCGGTCTGGTCTTCCACCCGCGGGAGGAACTGCGGATCGCCGGGCGCCTGCCCGTCGACCGCCGTCCCACCGACGAGGAGATCGCCTCCCTGACGGCCGCGCTTCCCGCCCAGCCCCGGCACGCCGCCGTCGTCCTCGCGGGCGCCCGCGAGCAGGCCGGCTGGTGGGGCAAGGGCCGCCCGGCCGACTGGGCCGACGCGATCGAGGCCGCGCGCGTCCTGGCCCGCGAGGCGGGGACCGAACTCCTCGTCCGCTCCGGCCAGTACGGCCCGTGGCACCCGGGGCGCTGCGCCGAGCTCACGGTCGTCCTGGACGGTACGGAGCAGGTCATCGGGTACGCCGGTGAGCTGCACCCCGGTGTCCTGAAGACGCTGGGCCTGCCCGCGCGCACCTGTGCGATGGAGCTGGACCTGGACGCGCTGGAGCGGGCGAGCTCGGGCCACCCCAAGGGCCCGAAGATCTCGACCTTCCCGGTCGCCACGCAGGACGTCGCGCTGGTCGTCGACAGGGGTGTCCCGCACACGGACGTCGAGGCGGCGCTGCACGAGGGCGCGGGTGAACTCCTGGAGTCCATCCGGCTGTTCGACGAGTACGAGAGCGAGCAGCTCGGCGCGGACAAGAAGTCCCTCGCCTACGCGCTGCGGTTCCGTGCCGCCGACCGCACCCTGACCGTCGACGAGGCCTCCGCGGCCCGCGACGCGGCGGTGGCGCTGGCCGCCGAGCGCACGGGAGCGGTGCTGCGCGGAGCCTAGGCCCCGCCGGCTAGCCCGGGGGACCGTCCGCCGCGAGGCGCACGGTCCCCAGGGCGGCCCCCGACGCTCCCCGCCGACCCGGGCCTGCCCAGCTCCGACGGCCCCCGTCGGCCCCGGCCCGCCAGGTGTTTCCCGGCCCCTGCCTGCACAAATGCGGTCGTTCGAAGACACCTCACTCATTCGGGTGACATGTCCGGGTGATCCGGCCCGCCCGGACCGCACGCTCGACAGAATTCGGAGCGGTCTCTCCGAGGCCGTCTGCGCCGTCAGTGCCTATTGGGGGGCCAATCGGCATGATCCGTATCAAGGCTGGGGCTCCCCGCAGGGCGACGCTCCAGACGCATTCGCGGAACCCGGCCAGAGCGGTCCTCGGGCCGCGTCGCCGGAGTGACCGGCTGAGGGCCGGATTCGCCCGGGCCGTGCGCGGCCGCCGACCCCGCACCGGGATCACCCGTGAGGACTGCGGCCGCCGCACCCGCCGGGGCCTTCGCCGCCGGGTCCCGCGCGCCATCGGCCGGCCACCGTTGCGCCGGGCGCTGAACCTCGGCCTGCCCGCGGTCTGGGGCGCGTTGGCGATCTCGTACAAGATGGCCTGCCCGCTCGCGCAGCAGCACGGGTTCGGCGCCCGCATGGTCACCAGCGCTGTCTTCTTCGCCGTCGGCGCCGGGCTGATACTCCACGTCAGAAGAGCGCTGCTGCGCGAACTCCGGCAGGTCCGCAAGGTCGCGGGCGCCGCGCAGAGCGTCCTGCTGCGCCCCCTGCCACCGCGCATCGACGGGCTGGACATCGCCGCGGCCCAGCTCTCCGCGGACCACGGCGCGAGCATCGGCGGCGATCTGTACGAGGCGATCGCCACCGAACACGGCGTGCGGGTCGTGATGGGGGACGTCCGCGGGCACGGCCTGGGTGCCATCGGGACCGTCGCCGCCGTCCTCGGCAGCTTCCGCGAGGCCGCGCACGACGAACCCGAACTCGGCGGCGTCCTCAGACGCCTCGAACGGGCGCTGGCCCGGCATCTGCGCGCGGGGGACCGGGCCGGACACTCCGTCGCCGGGCCCGACCCCGACAGCCACGCGGCCGAGGAGTTCGTCACCGTCCTGCTGCTGGAGATTCGCCGGGACGGCGAGGTGCACGCCCTCAACTGCGGCCACCCCTGGCCCTATCTGCTCGCCCGAGGCCGCGTCCGGCCCCTCGTGCACACCGAGCCGCTGCCGCCGCTCGGGCTGTTCCCGCTGCCGGCCCGCCTTCCCGCCGAGCCCTGCGGGCGGCTCGGACCCGGCGAGGGGCTGTTCCTGCACACCGACGGCGCCGAGGACGCGCGGGACGCGAGCGGGCGGTTCTTCCCCCTGCTCCCGGCACTCACGGCGGCCGTCCGGGACGGGCCCGTCGTACCGCAGGCCGTCCTGCGCGCCGTGTTCACCGGTCTGCTGCGCCACACCGGCGGCCGGCCCGACGACGACGTGGCCCTCCTGGTGCTGCACAACGACCGCCGGCCTGTGGCCCCGCAGCGGGGCCGGGTGACCCAGCACGTGCCCCGATGAGCGGCACGCGTTCCTCCGCGTTCGGGGGCGACCGGCCACGGGACCTCCGCCCGGACGACCGGAGTCCCGCGGTCGCCCCCCGGCCGGACCGGCTCTGCCGTCCGCCCGGCCTCGGAGTGTCGGACAGGCGGCCGGGCGGACGGCGCGGAGCGGGCCGCCGCACTGTACGAGGGGGAGCCGGCGGCCCGGCCGGCCTCTTGCGAGGCATTTCAGTCAATCGGTACGGAACTCTCCGCGACAGCGCGCGTACAGCGCGGATACGGGCATTCCCATCACACCCCGTGTGAAAGGGGACGCACTACTCTCTCTGGTGCGGTCGGGCGTGGCCCGCACGACCGGCGCCGTCGGCAACGAGCCACTCGGGGGGCCTCCCATGCAGCCCAACACCCTGCTCGACGCGATCCTCGACGAGGCGGGCATCTCCCACGCGGGACTCGCCGCCCACGTCAACCAGGCGGGCCGGGCCCGCGGACTCGCCCTGCGCTACGAACACACCGCCGTGGCCCGCTGGTTGAAGGGCCAGCGGCCGCGCGGTCAGGTGCCCGACCTGATCTGCGAGGTGCTCGCCGTACGGCTGCACCGGCCCGTCACGCTCGACGACATCGGGCTCGGCGTACCCGGTGAACCCTCCACCCCGCACGCCGGCTCGCTCTCCGGCTTCGTCGAACGCGCCACCGCCCTGTGGCGCTCCGACGAACAGCAGCGCCCCCACCTTCTCGGCGCCCCGGCCGTCACCGGAACCCCCGCCGTGATGCCCGTGTGGGAGTGGGAGAACCCGCCCGAGGACGTGGACGTCTCCCGCGGCGGCCGCCACCAGGTGAGCATGGCCGACATCGAGATGCTGCGCGCGGCCCGGGCCCACTACGAGCAGATGTACCGCAAGGCCGGGGGGATAGCGACCCGCACCCGCATCGTCGGCTTTCTCAACTCCGAGACCGCGCCCCTGCTGCGCGGCAGTTACACCGACGCCACCGGCCGCCAACTCCACCGCGCGACGGGCGGGTTGGTGGCCGTCGCGGGCATCTGCGCGTACGACTCCGACGCGCACGGTCTCGCCCAGCGCTACTTTCATCAGGCGCTGCGCCTGGCAAAGGCCAGCAACGACAGGGGACTTGGGGCGTATGTCATAGCTCTGCTGGTCAACCAGTCGCTGTTCATGCGCGAGTACCGGCAGGCGGTCGCCTTCGCGGAGGCCGCGCTGCGTGCGGCGGGGCGCCAGATCACCCCCGCGCTCGCCTCCGACCTGTACGCGATGCAGGCCAAGGCGTACGCGCACCTCGGCGACGGCAGCAGTGCCCTGTCCTGCATACGGCGTGCGGAGCAGGCCGCCGAGCGCATCCGGCGCGGTCACGAACCCGACGAGACCGGCTATGTCCAGCCTGGACTGGTCAACGTACAGGTGGCGGAGGCGCTGCTCAGCCTCGGTGACCTGGTGGCCGCGGCCGAGCACGCCACGGCCGCGGTCGACACTCCGGCGCACGACCGGGGGCGGGTGCACCGGCTGGCCATGCTCAGCCAGATCGAACTGCGCCAGGGCAACGCCGACAAGGCGGTGGCGACGGCCGTGCAGATGGCGGAGCAGGCCCGGGGGATGGAGTCCCAGCGGCTGCGCGACAGACTCCGCGCGGTCCGCGAACACCTGGTGCGCAGCGGCTGCGCGGGGACGAGCGAGGCCGCCGAACTCATCGACGGCGCACTGCGCGTACCGCTGTAGGGGTGTCAGGCGCTTTCTTCGTTCACCGCCACCGTGCTGCGCACCGACCCCAGTGAGCCCTGCTGTCGGGAAGCCGCTGCTGCGATATTGCCATCACTCGGCGGAAGGTGGCAGAACCGTGCAGTGGACGAAACAGAACGAACAAACTGTGTATGAAAACCGCTGGTTCAGCGTCAATCTCGCGGACGTGGAGCTACCGGACGGGCGGCATCTCGATCACTTCCTGATACGGCTGCGGCCCGTCGCCGTGGCCACGGTGGTGAACGACGCCAACGAGGTGCTGCTCCTGTGGCGGCACCGCTTCATCACCGACAGCTGGGGATGGGAGCTCCCGGCGGGCGTCGTGGAGGACGGCGAGGACATCGCCGTGGCGGCGGCCCGCGAACTGGAGGAGGAGACCGGGTGGCGGCCGGGACCCCTCAGGCATCTGATGAGTGTCGAGCCCTCCAACGGGCTCACCGACGCCCGGCATCACGTCTACTGGGCGGACGAGGGCGCCTACATCGGACACCCCGTGGACGACTTCGAGTCCGACCGCCGGGAGTGGGTACCCCTGAAGCTCGTCCCCGACATGGTCGCCCGTGGCGAGGTCCCGGCCGCCGGCATGGCGGCCGCACTGCTCCTGCTGCACCATCTCAGGCTCGGGCAGGACGTGTTGCCCTGACGGGCCCGCCGTTCCCGGCCTAGTGACCGAGGGCCTGCCAGACCGCCACGGCCAGTGCGCCCACGGCCGCGACGACGGCGACGGTGGGCAGGGGCCAGCGGGTGTGTTCGAGGGCGACGATCCGGGTGCTGAGGTCGTCCAGATCCTTGGCCGTCTGGTCGTCGCGCTGGGTGAGCAGCGCCAGTCCGCCCTCGATGCGGGTGAACCCCACTTCGAGCGACCGGCGTAACTCCGCGATCTCCTTCGGTGCCGCGGGATGCTCAAGGTCGGCGGTCACGAGTCCGCTCCTTTCCGTGGTCGGCACATCCCTGTGCCCGTGTACGGAAAGTCAACTCGCCTGGTGGGCGCGTGGGGAGCGTGTGCGCCGGGCATATGCGGGCCCGCCGCGCACACGGCGTGTGAACAGCGCGGGCCCGGCGCCGTGAAAGGCGCCGGGCCCGTGCGAACTCCGTTCAGCGGAGCGGGTGTTCAGCCGGTGTCCGACCGGATCAGCCGTAGCTGTAGAACCCCGAGCCGGACTTGCGGCCCAGGCGGCCGGCGTCGACCATGCGCTGGAGCAGCGGGGGAGCGGCGTACAGCGGCTCCTTGTACTCCTCGTACATCGAGTACGCGACCGAGGCCACCGTGTCGAGACCGATCAGGTCCGACAGCTTGAGCGGACCCATCGGGTGGGCGCAGCCCATCTCCATGCCGTTGTCGATGTCCTCGCGGCTCGCGATGCCCGACTCGAACATCCGGATCGCGGACAGCAGATACGGGATCAGCAGCGCGTTGACGACGAAGCCCGAGCGGTCCTGGGCGCGGATCGCGTGCTTGCCGAGCGCCTTCTCGGCGAACAGCTGGGCGCGGCCGATGGTGCCCTCGGACGTGGTCAGCGCCGGGATCAGCTCGACGAGCTGCTGCACCGGGGCCGGGTTGAAGAAGTGGATGCCGATGACCTGGTCGGGACGCGAGGTCGCGACGGCCAGCTTCACCAGCGGGATCGAGGAGGTGTTGGAGGCCAGGATCGCGTCCGGCCGGGTCACCACCTGGTCGAGCACCTGGAAGATCTCGGTCTTCACCTGCTCGTTCTCGACGACGGCCTCGATCACCAGGTCGCGGTCGGCGAACTCGCCGAGGTCCGTGGTGAAGCTCAGCCGGTCCTGGGTGGCCTTGAGCTCGTCGGCGGAGATCTTTCCGCGCTCGGCGGCCTTGGACAGGGAGGAGAAGAGCCGGGTCCGGCCGATCTCCAGGGCTTCTCCGGTGGTCTCGGCGACCTTGACGTCGAGTCCGGAGCGGGCGCACACCTCGGCGATGCCCGCTCCCATCTGGCCGCAGCCCACCACTCCGACGCGTTCGATGTCGGTCACATCGTCCCCTTAGCTGATCCGCACGGCCTGGCAGGTCATCCGTTGTTCGGTCCCTGCTCCGAACGTGCACGTTACCCCCAAGTATCGATGATCGATCGTCGGGGTGGTGCATGCTGAGTCCCGATACGTTCCGTGACCGGAGAAACGCGTGACGTGAGGGGTGCGAACATGGGTCGACTGCCACGCCGGGCGTTCGCGGCGGCCGCGCTCGCGACGCTGTCGGGTCTTGGCACGGCGGGGGACGCCGCGGCCGCCCAGAACACGGCCGCACCGCGCCGGGCGGCGGCCCCGCGCGCCATGCGGGGCATGTGGCTCGCGACCGCCTCGAACCGCGACTGGCCCTCCCGTACGGGACTGAGCCCCGCCCGCCAGCGCGCCGAACTGCTCGACCTGCTCGACACGGCGGCACGCCTGCGCCTCAACGCCGTGTTCTTCCAGGTCCGCCCTGCCGCCGACGCGCTCTGGCCCTCACCGTACGAGCCGTGGTCCCGCTATCTGACCGGCGTCCAGGGCAAGGACCCCGGCTGGGACCCGCTGGGCACCGCCGTACGGGAGGCCCACGCGCGCGGCCTGGAACTGCACGCCTGGTTCAACCCGTACCGCGTCTCGGGGCAGCCGGACCCCGGCAGGCTCGCCCCCTCGCACCCCGCGCGGCTGCACCCGGACTGGACCGTGCGTCATGGCGGGAAGCTCTACTACAACCCGGGACTGCCCCCGGTCCGCACGTTCGTCCGCGCCGCGATGCTCGACGCGGTCCGCCGCTACCCGGTCGACGGCGTGCACTGGGACGACTACTTCTATCCGTACCCGGTGCGCGGCGAGCGCTTCGACGACGACGCGGCCTACGCCGAGCACGGCGCGGGCTTCCCGGACCGGGCGGCCTGGCGGCGCGACAACATCGACCGGCTGGTGCTGGAGATGGCCGCCGGCATCAAGAAGGCCCGCCCCGGGGTCCGCTTCGGGATCAGCCCCTTCGGCGTCTGGCGCAACGCCTCGACCGACCCGCTCGGCTCACCGACCCGGGCGGGCGTCCAGACGTACGACGACCTGTACGCCGACACCAGGAAATGGGTCCGGCGGCGCTGGGTGGACTACATCTGTCCCCAGCTGTACTGGAACATCGGCTTCGCCGCCGCCGACTACGCGCGCCTGCTGCCCTGGTGGGCGGCGGTGGCCAGAGGCACCGGCGTGGAGCTGTACGCGGGCGAGGCCCTGTACAAGGCGGGCGACCCGGCGCAGCCCGCGGCCTGGCAGGACCCGGCCGAGCTCTCCCGGCATCTCACCCTCGCCCGCAGCCACCCGGAGGTGCGCGGACATGCCTTCTTCGCCGCCTCGGAGGCCGGCGCCGACCGCATCGGCGCGATGGCGCGGGTCGTCGCCGACCACTACGGGCAGCCGGCGAAGACTCCGCTCTGAGGGCCCGTCGGCCTCCCGGCGCACGTCCTACCGCGGCGGCATCTCCCGGTGGCGGATCTCGGAGTCGGGGCCGGGCGAGCACACCGCCTCGTGACCGTCCTCGAACCGCACGCGGTAGGGGGGAGAGCCTTCGGCTCCCATGACCTCGGTGATCTCCGCGACCTTGTCGTGCCGGCCGACCGTCCGGCCGTGCTGCACGAGCTTGTCGCCTTTGGTTGCGTGCATCTGAACGGTCTCCTCGCCTGTGGGTCAGCCGCGCGCCCGCTGGGTCAGAGCGATGCAGACGAGGACGGCGGCCGCCGTCAGGGGTGCCGCCGGGGTGAGCCGCTCGCCCAGGAGCAGTACCGACCACACCAGTGTGAGCAGCGGCTGGGCCAGCTGCAACTGGCTGGCCTTCGGAACCCCGATCGAGGCCATCCCCCGGTACCAGACGACCAGCCCGGCGAACTGCGAACCGACCGCGACCCACAGCAGCCCGGTCACGCTGTGCGCCGTCAGCCGCACCGGTTCGTAGGACAGCGCGAGCAGCGCGCCCGGGACGCTGAGCGGCAGACACAGGACCAGGGCCCAGCCGATGACCTGCCAGCCCGGCATCACCCGGGCCAGCCGGCCGCCCTCGGTGTAGCCCGCCGCGCAGATCAGCAGGGCCCCGAAGAGATAGGCGTCCGCACCGGTCAGGGCCCCGCCGCTCTGCTGCACGGTGAACGCGATCACCGCCGCCGCGCCCGCGCAGGCCGCCAGCCAGAACGTCCGCGAGGGCCGCGCGCCGGTGCGCAGCGCCGAGAACAGCGCCGTCGTCAGCGGCAGCAGACCCACGACGACGGCGGCGTGGGCGGTGGTCGAGGTCCGCAGGGCGAGGGTCGTCAGGAGAGGGAAGCCGAGGACGACCCCGGCGGCGACCACGGCGAGGCCCGCCAGATGCCGCCGGGCCGGCCGGGGGATGCGCAGCGCCAGCAGACAGCCGCCCGCGACGACCGCCGCGAGGACGCAGCGCACGGTCACCAGCGACCAGGGGCCGAAGCCCTGGAGGCCCCAGGCGGTCGCGGGGAAGGTGAGGGAGAAGGCGGTGACGCCCAGGGCCGCCTGAAGGGTGCCCGCACGACGGTCTCCCTGGGCGGGGAACCGCGACGGGGTGGCGGCGAGCGGCTCCGCGTCGGTGCTGACCGCTATCGCGGTTCGGTCGATAGCGCTACTCTCTGCTCTCATGCATGAGCGTAGCAGTGTGGACGATCTGGCGGAACAGCTGCGCAAGGAGCTGCACCGCTACTCTCCGGGTGGAAAGCTGCCGTCCAGCCGGGCGCTCGTGGAGCGCTTCCGCGTGAGCCCGGTGACGGTGTCGCGGGCGCTCGCGCAGCTGGCCGCCGAGGGGCTCGTCGTCACCCGGCCCGGCGCGGGAGCCTTCCGGGCGCGGCCGAGGCCCCCCGTCACCTCCACCGGCGACACGTCCTGGCAGGAGATCGCGCTCAGCGCGGACGCCGCGACCGAGGCCGTTCCCCGCACCGTGGACGCCTCCGGCGTTCTCGTCTCGCTCGCCGCGCCGCCCCCCGGTGTCGTCGAGTTCAACGGCGGCTATCTGCACCCCTCGCTCCAGCCTGAGCGGGCGATGGGCGCCGCCCTCTCCCGGGCCGGCCGCCGCCCCGGAGCCTGGTCCCGGCCCCCCATGGAGGGACTGCCCGAACTGCGCGAGTGGTTCGCGCGCGGGATCGGCGGGGCGATCGGCGCCGCCGAGGTGCTGGTCGCGGCGGGCGGTCAGGCCGCCCTGACGACCGCCCTGCGCGCGCTCGCTCCGCCCGGCGCCCCGGTCCTGGTCGAGTCGCCGACGTATCCGGGCATGCTGGCCATCGCCCGCGCCGCCGGTCTGCGCCCCGTCCCGGTCCCGGTCGACGCCGACGGGGTGAAGCCCGAGCTCCTGGCCGACGCCTTCAAGGCCACCGGCGCCCGCGTCTTCGTCTGCCAGCCGCTGTTCCAGAATCCGACCGGCGCCGTGCTCGCGCCCGAACGGCGCGGCGAGGTGCTGCGGATCGCGCGGGAGGCCGGGGCCTTCGTGGTCGAGGACGACTTCGTACGCCGTCTGGTGCACGAGGACGCGGGCCCGCTGCCGCGTCCGCTGGCCGCCGAGGACCCCGACGGAGTCGTCGTGCACGTCGGTTCCCTGACCAAGGCGACCTCGCCGAGCTTCCGGGTGAGCGCCCTGGCGGCGCGCGGTCCGGTGCTGGAACGGCTGCGCGCCATCCAGGTCGTCGACACCTTCTTCGTGCCGCGCCCGCTCCAGGAGGCCGCGCTCGAACTCGTCGGTTCGCCCGCCTGGCCGCGCCATCTACGCACCGTTTCGGCCGAGTTGAAGGCCCGGCGCGACACCATGACCGCCGCGCTGCTCCTGCGGCTCCCCGAACTCGCCCTGCCTCATGTGCCGTTCGGCGGCTACCACCTGTGGGCCCGGCTGCCCGACGGAACCGACGAGTCCGCGTTCACCGCCGCCGCTCTTCGCGCCGGAGTGGCCGTCACCCCCGGCCGCCCCTACTACAGCGCCGAACCCCCTGCCGCGCAGATCCGGTTGAGCTTCGCGGCGGTCGCGGGGACGCAGGAGATCACCGAGGGCGTACGACGGCTGGCGGCGGCCCACGACGAGGTGCGGGTCTGAACGGACACGACCGGACCGCGCACCACCGGGGACGCGGCGGCGGGTCGGTGGGGTGATCGGATCCGGGGCGTCCGCACAGCCGGTGCACAGACCGGCTGTTGGTGTCCCGTGCATATTCGGACACTCTGCGTAACACCCTTGACCTGCGGAGGCAGGCGCTCCACGATCTGCGCATGCATCTTCGGGTCACGTTCGTCGCCGCCGCACGCAGCTCCACGCTGCTCGCGGAGCGCTTCGAGGACGACCGGCCGCTCGACCAGGCGGGATGGGAAGAAGCGCAGCGCGCCGCCGCGGGGCTGCTGCCGCTGGCGGCGGCCGAGCTGCGCTACTGCGCGCCGACACCCCGCAGCCGGGCCACCGGTGACGTCCTCGGCTACGCCCCGCTCGTCCAACTCGCTCTGCGTGACTGCGACATGGGTCGCTGGCGGGGCTTCACCCTGGGCGAGGCCATGGCCCGCGAGCCCGAGGCCGTGGACTCCTGGCTGTCCGACCCGCGCTCCACGCCCCACGGCGGTGAGAGCCTGCTGTCCTTCATCGCCCGGGTCGGCGCCTGGCTCGACACCCGCCCGGGGGAGGACGGCGGCAGCATCGTCGCCGTCGCCGAGCCGTCGGTCGTACGGGCCGCACTGGTCTACGCGCTGAAGGCGCCGCCGTCGACGTACTGGAACATCGACGTCCGTCCCCTGTCGGCGATCACCGTGACGGGCCGGGCGGGCCGCTGGAATCTGCGCGTCGACGGGGCGCCCGCTCAGGTCGGACGCGCGTAGCCGGTGGTGAGCACCAGGTCCTTCGCGGGCCCGCGCACCCGCCAGACGGACCGCCAGCGGTCCTGGTCGTGGACGGTGAACTCGCCCCGGTAGAGATCGGCCGCGCACGGATGGTCGGTGACCCAGTGCCCGCTCGTCAGATCCAGGTCGTGGAACGGACGGCCGTCGGAGAAGCGTACGAGAGCGGTCCCGGGGGCGTGTCCCGGCAGGAACCGCAGGGTCCGCTCGGCGGGCCGGGCGACGCCCTGCCACACGAACCTGCCCGACTCCCGGTGCAGCAGTCCGCCGTCGTCCGAGGGGCCGAAGACCGTCGTGCCGGTGAAGCGTCCCTCGGCGTCGCTCGCGAGGTCCCGGACGGTGCGCTCGACCCGCCAGGTTCCGCCGAGGTACGTCAGCGCGTCCTCGACCGGCCAGAACTCGCCCATGCCGTCCCGATCTCCGTCCCGTCCGATGCGAAGCGCCCGCTCGACGCGCTCCGGCTTCCCCCATCCTGCCGCCCGTGGCCGACGGCCGGCGACGGGCCCCGCGCACCGGACGCCATCGGCGCCTCACGGGATCGCGGCGCGGTTTCCGCCCTTCACGCCGTGCTCGGGATCGCGGCGGAGTCCCTGCCCTTCACGGCGCGCTGTCCCTGCCGTTCACGCCGCGCTAGGGGTTGCGGCGGGGCTTTCCGCGCTTCGCGCCGCCCTTCGGGCCGCCGGTGCCCCCGCCCTTCGGGCCGCTGCCCCGGGTCGTGGTCCTGCCTCCGCCTTTGCCACTCGTCTTGCCGGGAGCGGGCTTGCGCCCGGAGCCGCCGCCCGCGCCGGACTTCCCGGACGCGGACCTGGCGGACTTCGCCGCGCCCCGGTCCTTCTGCTGCGTCGAGGGCGGTGTCTGGGAGCGCCCGCGCGTGCTGTTGACCGTGCGGCCGCGCACGATGCCGATCAGGTCCTCCACCAGGTCCGTGGTCCGCTCCTCGGGCCAGGCCAGCGCGACCCGCGACTCGGGGGCGTCCACGACCGTCCGGTAGGTGAGGTCCTTGCGGTGATGGAGCCGGGCGAGGGACTGGGGAACGACCACGACCCCGATGCCCGCCGCGACGAGTTCGACGGCGTCCGCGGTGGTGGCGGGCCGCTCCAGCGCGGGCCGGCCCGGCAGGCTCTCCCAGTCCAGCGGGTCGTCGAGGGGGTGCAGCACGATGTCGTCGGCGAGGTCCTCGCCGACGATCTGCTCGACCGCCGCGACGATGTGGTCCTTGGAGACCACGACGACCGTGGTCTCGGCGTACAGGGGGATCGCGCTGAGGTCGGTGCCGTCGACCGGCAGCCGCGCGAAGCCCGCGTCGGCGTCGCCGCGCCGCAGGACGTCGTACACCTCGTCCGCGGACACCGGGACGAGGGTCAGCGGCACGTCCGGCAGGCGTTCCTTCCAGATCCGCACCCACTTCGAGGGCGTCACCCCCGGAACGTAGGCGAGCCTGAACGAGGGGGATGTTTCGGAGCCGGTCACCACGTCAGATTACCCGGCGCGGCCACCGGCACCGCACCGGCGACGACCGGACCGGTCCCGGCCACCGCACCCGCGACGACCGGCCCGGCCGCGGTCTCCGCACCGGCGGTGGATCGGCGTAGCCACGGCCAGCGCACCCGCGATGGTCGGCGGCGGCCCGCACGCTCGATACCCTTGACTCCATGAGTTCGCACCAGACCGCCCAGACGATGAAGCCCGCCACCGCGGCGAAGAAGCTGGGTGTGTACCTCGAGGCCACCCCCGCCGAGTTCCAGGAGGGTGTCGTCTCGCGTACCGAACTGAGCGCGTTGCAGACCGACCCGCCCGCCTGGCTCCAGGAACTGCGCCGCACCGGCCCGCACCCGCGTCCGGTCGTCGCCGCCAAGCTGGGCATCTCCATCGCGGGACTCGCCCGCGGCGGCGTCAGCGAGGCCCTCACCACCGAGCAGATCGAGGCGCTGAAGACGGAGGACCCCGGGTGGCTGCGCCGTGAGCGCGCCACCCAGGCGGAGGTCCGCAAGGAGACGGTCCGCATCAAGGAGAAGAACGCGGAGCGCGACGCCAAGCGCTCCTGACCTCCGTCCTCACCTCCCCCCTCACCGGCGGCTCAGCCGCCGGCCCCCGGGGTGCCGCGCCCGAGGGGTGCCGTACGGCTCGTACGGCACCTTTTTCATTTTCTCGGGAGCCGGGTCACCTCCGTCACCGACACCGGTGCCGGGAGCGCGCCCGAGCCGAGAGTGACGGCGAGCTGCTCGGCGGACGCGCGGGTGAAGCTTCCGAAGATGTCCGCGCCGCCCCCGTCGAGCCGCTGGGAGACGGACGGGGCGGAGATCACGACGCCGTCCAGGACGATGGCCATCCGGTTCTGCGGCGGGGTGTTCATCGAGAGCTTCCCCGTGAGGGCGGAGAACTGCCGGGCGCCGACGGAGTCGAAGCCCAGCCGTACGAGCGGACCTCCGGTCTGCTTGTCCTTCACCACTTCGGCCGAGGACACATGGGTTCCGTCCACCGCCGTCGGCCCCAGAGCGAACTTCTCCTGTGGGGTGGCTCCGCCGTCGTCGGTCCCGCAGGCGACGACGGAGTCCCGCGCGGCGGCCTCCCGTTCGACCGCGGGCCTCTCCCGTGCCGAGCAGTCCAGTGCCGCGAAGCGTGCCTGGAGCGCCGCGTCCTGCGCGTCGCCCACGGCCGGACCGGGCCCGGCACTCGCGCTCGCCGAAGCGGCGGCACGGGGGCGCAGCCCTTCGGTGACGGCACGCCCCCGCGCCGAGGTGGCGCTGGGCGACGGCTGCGGCGTCGTCGCGCCGGCCGTCTCCTCGGCCAGGACGGGGCGGAAACCGAGCCGGCCCGACGCGCCCAGCCCGGTCAGCCTCTTCTCGTCGGCACTGCGGCCCGTGACGGTGACCCGGCCCTCGCGCGTCTCGACGCGTACGTCCCGGAGCCCCAGCGCCTCGGCGCGCGCCCGCATCCGGTCCGCCGTCCGGCGCGCGTCCTCGGCCCCCAGCGGGGTCACCCCGGCGAAGGTCACCACGGATTGCCGCGTGTCCGCCGTGACGGACGGAGAGGGGCCGCCGGTCCCCGGGGCGCCCGGCGGCCGGTCCGAGGAACCGGAGCCGGACCCGGAACAGGCGGCGAGCGTCGCCGCGGCGACGCAGAGGAGGAGAGCCCTGTGCGGGGCCCGGGGGAGACGCATGCCGGGGATGGTTCCAGGCCGGCGGTCCCCGGCGAAGCGGATGCCGGCCTTTGATCGGAATTCATCGGAACGGCCCGCGCATTTCCTCCGGGTCCGATCGTGTGGTGCCCGACCGGAGCGGGCGCCCCGGTGGAAGGGGTGCCCCGGCGTCCCGGCGGTCATCGAAGTAGATTGCATAAACGTGCAGCGAAACGTATAGTCATGCCATCCAAGAGGAGGGTTCCATGGCGATGCGTGCGGCGGTGGCGGGAGCGAGTGGGTATGCGGGCGGGGAACTGCTGCGCCTGCTCCTGACACACCCCGAGATCGAGATCGGCACCCTGACCGGCAACTCCAACGCGGGCCGGCGGCTCGGCGGGATCCAGCCCCATCTGCTGCCGCTCGCGGACCGCGTCCTCACCGAGACCACCGCCGAGGAACTGCGCGGCCACGACATCGTGTTCCTCGCACTGCCCCACGGACAGTCCGCCGAGGTCGCCGAGCAGCTCGGCCCCGACGTCCTCGTGGTCGACATGGGCGCCGACTTCCGGCTGAAGGACCCGGCCGACTGGGAGCGTTTCTACGGATCCGCCCACGCCGGGACCTGGCCCTACGGCCTCCCCGAACTACCGGGTGCCCGCGCCGCGCTGGAGGGGTCCAAGCGCATCGCGGTACCCGGTTGCTATCCGACGGCCGCCACGCTGGCCCTCTTCCCCGCCTACGGGGCGGGCCTCGCCGAGGCCGAGGCCGTGATCGTCGCCGCCTCCGGCACCTCGGGCGCCGGCAAGACGCCCAAGGCCCACCTGCTCGGCAGCGAGGTCATGGGCTCGATGAGCCCGTACGGCGTCGGCGGCGGCCACCGGCACACCCCGGAGATGATCCAGAACCTCTCCGCCACCGCCGGTGAACCCGTCACCGTCTCCTTCACCCCCACCCTCGCGCCCATGTCCCGGGGCATCCTCGCCACGTGCAGCGCCAGGGCGAAGTCCGGCGTCACGGCCGAGTCCGTCCGGGCCGCCTACGAGAAGGCCTTCGCCGACGAGCCGTTCGTCCACCTCCTGCCCGAGGGGCAGTGGCCGGCCACGGCGTCCGTCCACGGTTCCAACGCCGTTCAGGTCCAGGTCGCCTTCGACGCCGCCGCGCACCGCATCATCGCGATCAGCGCCATCGACAACCTCACCAAGGGCACTGCGGGCGGTGCCGTCCAGAGCATGAACCTCGTCCTCGGACTCCCCGAGGACCTGGGGCTTTCCACGATCGGAGTCGCACCGTGAGTGTCACGGCAGCACAGGGATTCACCGCGTCCGGCGTCGCCGCCGGGATCAAGGCGAACGGCAACCCGGACCTGGCCCTCGTGGTCAACACCGGGCCCCGCCGCGCCGCCGCGGGTGTCTTCACCTCCAACCGTGTGAAGGCCGCACCGGTCCTGTGGTCGGAACAGGTCCTCAAGAGCGGCGAGTTGAACGCGGTCGTCCTCAACTCCGGCGGTGCCAACGCCTGTACGGGGCCCAAGGGCTTCCAGGACACCCACGCCACCGCCGAGAAGGTCGCCGAGACGCTCGGTGGCATCGGCGCGGGAAGCGTCGCCGTGTGCTCGACCGGCCTCATCGGCGTGCTGCTGCCGATGGACAAGCTGCTGCCGGGCATCGACCTGGCCGTCGCGCAACTCGGCCCGCACGGCGGCGAGAAGGCCGCCATCGCCATCAAGACCACCGACACCGTGCACAAGACCTCGGTGGTGACCGGGGACGGCTGGACGGTGGGCGGCATGGCCAAGGGCGCCGGGATGCTCGCCCCCGGCCTGGCCACCATGCTCGTCGTGCTCACCACCGACGCGGACGTGGACGGCGCCGTGCTCGACAGCGCGCTGCGGGACGCCACCCGCACCACCTTCGACCGGGTCGACTCCGACGGCTGCATGTCCACCAACGACACCGTGCTGCTGCTCGCCTCCGGAGCCAGTGAAGTCACCCCGGAGTACGCGGAGTTCGCCGAGGCCGTCCGCGCGGTCTGCGACGACCTGGGCCAGCAGCTGATCCGGGACGCCGAGGGAGCGAGCAAGGACATCAAGGTGGAGGTCGTGGGCGCCGCGACCGAGGACGACGCCGTCGAGGTGGGCCGCTCCATCGCCCGCAACAACCTCCTCAAGTGCGCGATCCACGGCGAGGACCCCAACTGGGGCCGCGTCCTGTCCGCCATCGGCACCACCGGGGCAGCCTTCGAACCGGACCGGCTCAACGTCGCCATCAACGGTGTCTGGGTCTGCAAGAACGGCGGGGTCGGAGAGGACCGCGAACTCGTCGACATGCGCTACCGCGAGGTCCACATCGTCGCCGATCTCGCCGCAGGCGACGCGACCGCCACGATCTGGACCAACGACCTCACCGCCGACTACGTCCACGAGAACAGCGCGTACTCCTCATGAGCAATCCGACCCGCAAGCACACCGCGCTGCCCAAGGCGCAGATCCTCATCGAGGCGCTGCCCTGGCTGACCCGGCACCGCGGCAAGACCGTCGTCGTCAAGTTCGGCGGCAACGCCATGATCGACACCGAGCTCAAGGCCGCCTTCGCCCAGGACATCGTCTTCCTGCACCACGCGGGCCTCAAGCCGGTCGTCGTGCACGGCGGCGGACCGCAGATCAGCGCGGCCCTCGACCGGCACGGCATCGTCAGCGAGTTCAAGGCCGGCCTGCGCGTCACCACCGAGGACGCGATGGACGTCGTCCGCATGGTGCTCGCCGGACAGGTCCAGCGCGAGCTCGTCGGACTGCTCAACGAGCACGGCCCGCTCGCCGTCGGCATCACCGGCGAGGACGCGCACACCATCACCGCCACCAAGCATCAGCCCCGGATCGACGGCGAGCTGGTCGACATCGGGCGGGTGGGCGAGATCACCGCGATCGACACGGGCGCGATCCAGGCACTGCTCGCCGACGGCCGTATCCCGGTCGTCTCCTCGATCGCCCGGAGCCAGGACGACGGACATGTCTACAACGTCAATGCTGATACGGCGGCTGCGGCACTCGCTGCCGCACTGGGTGCCGAGACCCTCATGGTCCTCACGGACGTCGAGGGACTGTACGAGGACTGGCCCGACAGCGACGAGGTGATCAGCCGCCTCACCGCCTCCGAGCTGGAGAAGCTGCTGCCCGAGCTCGCCAGCGGCATGGTGCCGAAGATGGAGGGGTGCCTGCACGCCGTACGCAACGGCGTCACCACCGCCCGTGTCATCGACGGCCGGGTCCAGCACTCGATCCTGCTGGAGATCTTCACCGACGAGGGCATCGGCACGATGGTCGTGCCGGACGACGACGAAGCGGGGGACACGCAATGACCGGCGACCTGACGAACGCGGAGCTCACCCGGCGGTGGCAGGGGGCGCTCATGGACAACTACGGCACCCCGCGACTGCCGCTCGTCCGCGGCGCCGGGACCCGGCTGTGGGACGCCGACGGCAACGAGTACCTCGACTTCGTCGGCGGCATCGCGGTCAACGCCCTCGGACACGGGCACCCGGCGATCGTCGAGGCCGTGAGCCGCCAGATCCGCTCCCTCGGGCACGTCTCCAACCTCTTCGTCGCCGAACCGCCCGTCGCCCTCGCCGAGCGGCTGCTCCAGCTCTTCGGCCGCGAGGGCCGGGTGTACTTCTGCAACTCGGGCGCCGAGGCCAACGAGGGCGCGTTCAAGATCGGCCGGCTGACCGGCCGGCCCCATATGGTCGCCACCACCGGCGGCTTCCACGGGCGGACCATGGGCGCCCTCGCCCTCACCGGCCAGTCCGGCAAGCGGGAACCCTTCCTGCCGCTGCCCGGCGACGTCACGCACGTCCCGTACGGCGACGCGCAGGCCCTCGCCGAGGCGGTCACCGAGGACACCGCGCTGGTGATCATCGAGCCGATCCAGGGCGAGAACGGCGTCGTCGTCCCGCCCCCCGGCTATCTGAAGGCGGCCCGCGCCATCACCGCGGCCCATGGCGCCCTGCTCGTCCTGGACGAGGTGCAGACCGGGATCGGCCGCACCGGCCACTGGTTCGCGTACCAGGCCCACGAAGGCGTCCTGCCCGACATCGTCACGCTCGCCAA
This sequence comes from Streptomyces sp. NPDC024698, assembly GCF_055559015.1. Classification (NCBI taxonomy): domain Bacteria; kingdom Bacillati; phylum Actinomycetota; class Actinomycetes; order Kitasatosporales; family Streptomycetaceae; genus Streptomyces; species Streptomyces sp. NPDC024698. The sequence goes on from NZ_JBVHLK010000007.1 coordinate 272,000, forward strand.
GGGAATCGGCGGAGGACTGCCGCTCGGCGCCACCGTCGCCTTCGGCCGTGCCGCGGCCCTGCTGGAGCCGGGCCACCACGGAACCACCTTCGGCGGCAACCCGGTCGTCTGCGCCGCCGGACTCGCCGTGCTCGACACGATCGAGTCCGAGGGCCTGCTGGACAACGTGAAGCGTGCCGGCGAGAAGCTGCGGGACGGGATCGAGGGTTCCGGCCATCCGCTGATCGACCATGTCCGGGGCGCGGGACTGCTCCTGGGTATCGTGCTCACCGAGCCGCTCGCGCCCCAGGTGCAGAAGGCGGCTCAGGACGCCGGTCTCCTGGTGAACGCGCCCGCACCCGATGTCGTACGGCTGATGCCGCCGCTGAACCTCGGCGACGACGAGGTGGACGCGTTCCTCCGGGCCCTTCCCGGCATCCTCGACGCAGCCAACGGGGACGGGTGATCCCGGGAAATGGGACGACGACGATGAGTCAGGCGCAGGACCACGAGCACGCAGGGCCTGCCGTGCCGCAGACCCGCACCGCACGCCACCGCCGGATCGTGGACATCCTCAACCGGCAACCGGTGCGCTCGCAGAGCCAGTTGGCGAAGCTCCTCGCCGACGACGGGCTGAACGTCACTCAGGCGACGCTCTCCCGGGACCTCGACGAGCTCAACGCGGTGAAGATCCGCAACAACGACGGCGACCTCATCTACGCGGTGCCGAGCGAGGGCGGTTTCCGCACCCCGCGCGCGCCCCTGGGGGAGTCGGCGAAGGAGGAGCGGATGCGCCGGCTCTCCTCGGAGCTGCTGATCTCCGCCGAGGCCTCGGCGAACCTCGTGGTCCTGCGCACCCCGCCGGGCGCGGCGCAGTTCCTCGCCTCGGCGATCGACCAGGCGGAGCTGCACGACGTCCTGGGCACGATCGCGGGGGACGACACCCTGATGCTGATCAGCCGCGATCCGACGGGCGGTCAGGCGCTGGCCGACCATCTGCTGCGGCTGGCCCAGAACGAGCACTGAAGCGTACGACGGTGGAGGCGCGCCCCGGAGCGGGGCGCGCCTTCGTCGTCCGGTGCCCCGCTCACGGGGGCGGGTGCCCCGGTGAGCGGGCGGCGCTCAGCCCAGACGCCGGGAGAGGCCTCCCGTGCACCGGACCTCGTTGCCCGCCGTGATGAGCAGCGCCTCCACGTCCGGGAGGGACTCCAGCCAGTCCAGGCCCGCCCGCGAGCCCATTGCGAAGGCCGCGGTCGCCCAGGCGTCCACCCAGGTCAGACGGGGGCCCACCACCGTCACGGCCAACAGGTCGGTGACCGCCGGCTTCCCCGTGCCCGGATCGATGATGTGGGCGCCGCGTTCGGCGGTGCCGGAGGTGGCGACGGCCAGCTCGTCGGCGCCGGCCGCGGAGATCACCGCGGCGAGCGAGCCCGGACGGAGCGGGTCGGACACGCCCACCCGCCAGGGGCGGTGCGGTCCGGGGACGCCGCGCAGCTGGACGTCACCGCCGCCGTTGACGCTCACTCCGCTCACCCCGGTCGCGGCGAGGTGCCGGGCCGCGCGCTCCGCCGCCCAGCCCTTGACGATCCCCGTGGGGTCGATCCGCCCCTCGTAACGGGTGCTGAACCAGCCGTCGCTGACGCGCTCGGCCTCGGCGCCGAGGCCGAGGACCTCGGCGACCTCCGGGTCGCACTCCTCGACGGTGAGTTCCCCGCGGGCCAGCCGTGAGATCTGGCTGTCCTCGCGGTAGGTGCTGAACACCTCGTCCACGCGGTGGAGTCCCGCGATCGCCTCGCCCAACGCCGTTCGCACGGCCTCGGGTTCGCCGCCGCGCACGTCGAAGGAGAAGACGGTGCCCATCACCTCCTCGGCGTGCCGCAGTTCCTGGGGCGCGTCCTGCGCGGGCTCAGACACCGGCCTTGTCCAGGGCCGACTGGAGGGACTCCTTGTAGCCCTCGCTGGTGTAGGTGGCGCCGGAGACGCTGTCGATGTGGGCGCTGCCCGCCGCGACGGCCTCCTGGTTGAGCTTGGGCACCGAGAGCGCCGTCTTCTGGTCGCTGAGTCCGCCCTTGGGGGCCTGGACCGCCTCGGCCTTGGTGATCTTCTTGCCGGCGAGGGTGAGCCGGACCTGGACGGGGCCGTACTGGGTGTCGGACACCGTCCCGGTGACGACGCGGGCCTGCGCGGCCGGGGCCGCGGAGGCCTTGCCCGCGGAGCCCGAGGACCCGGAGGAGCCGGCGGACCCGGAGGAGGCCGACGTCCCGCCCGCCGTCTTCGCTTTGTCCAGGGCCGACTGGAGGGACTTCTTGTAGCCGCCGCTGGTGTAGGTGGCGCCGGAGACGCTGTCGATGTCGGCGCTCTGCGCCGTGACGGCCTCCTGGTTGAGCTTGGGCACCGAGAGCGCGGTCTTCTGGTCGCTGGTCCCGCCCTTGGGCGCCTGGACCGCGTCCGCCTTGGTGATCTTGCCGCCGCTCATGGTCAGCCGCACCTGGACCGGCCCGTACTCGGTCTGCACCACGTCACCGAGGACGGTGGCGGCACCCGTCTGCTGGGCGGTGCCGCCCTGGGGCGCGCCCTGAGCGCCCGCGCTCTGCTGGGATGCCGCACCGGCCTGTGCCGCCGCCGCGGCCGGGTCGGAGGCCGGCTTGAGCGCGAGCAGCAGCACGATCCCGGACACGGTGGCGGCGCTCGCCAGCACGAAGCGCCGTATGGGGTGATTCTTCTTCATCGTTCCTGACTCCCGTCGCTCACATCTCGAACGACTCGTGATGGATGCGGCGGGCGGGGACCCCCGCACCGCGCAGTGCCGCGTACACCTCCTGGGCGAAGCCGGGCGGCCCGCACATGAAGACGTCGTGGTGGTCTATGTCGGGCAGCTTGCGGCGCAGGGAGTCCGCGGAGATGTCCGGCCGCTCGCCCTCGGGGCTGTTGACCGCGTACATCAGCCGTGCCCCGCGCTCCTTGGAGATGGCGGCGAGCTCGTCCCACAGGGCCAGGTCCTGGGTGGTGTTGGCCCGGTAGAGCAGGGTGAGGTCGCCCGAGGCGCCGGGGAGGGTCTCGAACAGCGCCCGCATCGGGGTGATGCCGACACCGCCCGCCACCAGGAGCACCTTGCCGCGGCTGCGCTTGCCCGCGGTCAGCGCGCCGTACGGGCCCTCGGCCCAGACCCGGGTGCCCGGCTCCAGGTCACGCAGGGCGGCGCTGTGGTCGCCGATCGCCTTCACGGTGATGCGCAGCATGTTGGGGCGCGGCGCCGCCGACAGCGAGTACGGGTGGGAGCTGAAGCGCATCCCGGGCGCCAGGAAGCGCCAGCGGAAGAACTGTCCGGCCTCGGCGCCCATGCGGTGCAGCTTGCGTCCGCTGATCAGCACCGACACGATGCCGGGCGTCTCCTCGATGACCGCCTGGACCCGCATCCGGTGCTTCAGGTTCAGCCGCACCGGAGAAAGGATTCGGTACCAGATGACCAGCGCGGTCACCGAACCGTAGAGCCCGTACCAGACGGTCTTGGCGATCGGCTCCACCGCGAAGTCGTTGCCGGTGGACAGCTGGTGCCAGAACGTCAGGAACACCGCCGCGTACGTCAGCAGGTGGACGTGGTACCAGGTGTCGTACGGGATCAGCCGGCGCAGCCAGCCCACCGAGATGAAGCCGATGAGCACGAGCAGGCCCGTGCCGATGGCGGCCTTGCCCATGTCGGGCAGCTGGTTGACCGAGTCGATGGTCTGCTGCACGATCCCGCCGAGTCCCTTGCCGGACTGGAGGGCGTAGCCCCACATCGTCAGGAAGAGATGGGCGAGGACCATGCAGATGGTGTAGCGGCCGGTCATCGCGTGCCAGCGCGCCACCCGGTCGGATCCCACACGGCGTTCGAGGGCGGGGACGCGGGCCATCTGGAGCACCACGAGCGCCATCAGATAGCCGGCGAGCAGCCCGGTGATACGGCCGGCGTTGAGGATCCTGCCGTTGTTGTCCGCGATGGACGGGGTGTTGTTCCACCACAGCCACAGGACGGCGGCGGCGCCGGCCCAGACGGCGATCAGCAGCGGGACGGCGGGCGAGCGGCGAGGGCGGATTCGGCGCATGGTCTGGCGCCGCGCGGCGCGACCACCGGCGATCGTGGACACGGTTCCTCCGTGTTCGTCCTGGAGAGACGGGGTGAGGGGAGTGGCCCCCTGGCCCAGAGATACGGTCCACGACGCCCGTGCGTTCAGAGGCCTGCCGAGTCGAGTGCGGACTGGAGTGACTCCTTGTATCCGTCGCTGGTGTAGGTCGCTCCGGACACCGAGTCGATCTGTGCACTCTGCGCGGCGAGTGTCTCGCGCCTGAGCTGGGGAATCGCGTAACTGTTGATCTCCTGGTCCCGGGGATTCCCCGAAGGATAGGCGACCGCGGCGGACTCGGTGATCCGGCCGTCCTTCAGCGTGATCCGCACCTGGACCGGACCCCAACGGGTCTGCGCCGTATCGCCGGTGACGGTCCGGGTCCCCGAGCTCTTGGAGCCTCCCGACGTTCCCGAGGAGTTCCCCGACGAGCCGCCGGACGAGGAGGACGAGGAGGACGAGGAGGGGGACCGCCCCACGGACGACGAGGCGCCCGCCGGGGTGGGTGCCGTGTGCGGCTTCAGCGACAGCAGCAGGACGAAACCGGTGACCGTGGCGGCGGCCGCCAGCGTCACCCGGCGCAGCGGGCGGTTCTTCTTCAGGGCGTGCACGGCGGCCTCACAGCTCGAACGACTCGTGGTGGATACGGCGGTCGGGGACACCCGCTGCGCGCAGCGCCCCGTACAGGTCCCGCGCCATCGCCGGGGGCCCGCAGAGATAGACGTCGTGCTCCGCGAGGTCCGGCACGGCCCCGCGCAGCGAGTCGGCGGTGAACCGCGGCCGGCTGCCGTCGGCGCCGTTGAGCGCGTACAGGACGCGGGCCCCGCGCCATCGCGCGATGTCCTCCAGCTCACCGCCGAGGGCCAGGTCCTCGGCCGTGCGCGCCCGGTAGAGGAGCGTGACCTGGCCGGGCAGGGTCTCGAACAGGGCGCGCAGCGGCGTGATGCCGACACCGCCCGCGACGAGCAGGGCCTTGGACGTACCGCTCCGGTCCGCGGTCAGCGAGCCGTAGGGTCCCTCCGCCCACACCCGGGTGCCGGGCCGCAGCATCCCCACGGCCGCGCTGTGGTCGCCGAGCGCCTTCACCGTGATCCTCATCAGGTCCGGCCGGGGCGGCGCCGACAGCGAGTACGGGGTCGAGGTCCACCGCATGCCGTCCGTGAGGAACCGCCAGCGGAAGAACTGGCCCGGCCGCGCGTCCAGTTCGTCGAGCCGCTCTCCGCGGACGACGACGGAGTAGACCCCGGGGGACTCCCGGTACACCGAGTCCACGCGCAGCCGGTGGCGCCGGTTGAGCCGCACCGGGGCGAGCAGCCGGAACCACACCACGAGCGCGGCCGTGCCGAGGTACAGGGTGTACCAGGCCGCCCGGGCCGCCGTGTCGCCGACGAAGTCGGAGCCGAGGGCGAGCTGGTGGAAGAAGGCCAGGAAGACGGCCACGTACGTCAGCAGGTGCACGTAGTACCAGAACTCGTGGCTGATCCGGCGGCGGGCCAGGCGTGCGGAGGTGATCCCGACGGCGAACAGGATGACCGTGCCGGTCGTCGCCTTGAGCATGTCCGGGTAGTCGAACACCACGCTCAGCGTCTCGTGGACGACGCCCGTGCCGTCCTGGGCGGCGTAGCCGAGGAGGATCAGGGTGACGTGCGCGGCCAGCAGACAGATCGTGTAGCGGCCGGCCATCGCGTGCCAGCGGGCCACCCGGTCGGATCCGACGCGCCGCTCCAGCAGCGGGACCCGGGCCATGAGCGCCACCAGGACGGCGCAGCTGTAGCCGCACAGCAGCCCGGCGATCCGTCCGGCGTCCGTCAGCCAGCCGGCCGGGCCCACCACCGACTGTGTGTCCGTCCACCACAGGGCGAGGACCGCGGCCGCTCCGGCCCACAGCAGGGCGAGCAGCGGCCCCGCGGGGGAGGGCCGGGGCCGCCCGCGTCCTCGTGTCGTGCGCGGGTCGGCCCGCTCGTACACCGTGGTCATCTGTCCGTCCCTCTCCCGCGTCCGGAGCCAAACTCTGCGTCGTGAACCTCTGAGGAGGCTCTGAACGAGCCCGTCCCGGGCGGACTCACAGGGAACTCAGAGCGGAGGGGGAGAGCGGGCGAGCGGCGGGGAGGGGGATGTTCCGGGGGAGAGGCGACTCAGAGGAAACTCAGAGCCCGTGCGGCAGGGAGTGGCCCCCGCCAGGAGCGATGCTGGAAGGCGACATGAACACTGCCACCCCGGACCCCGAGATCCCGGCCCCCGACGGCGCGCTCGCCCCACCCCGCGGCACGAGCGACGCCCGGAAGCCCGCCACCGCCACCGCGCAGGCGACCGGTGCCGCCCCGGAGTCCGGTGCCGCCCCGGAGTCCGGTGTCGGCCCGGAACCGGGTGCCGACCCGGCGACCGGTCCTGACCCCGCGACCGGTCCTGACCCGGCGACCGGTCCTGACCTGGAACCGGGTGCCGCCCCGGAACCGGGTGCCGCCCCGGAGTCCGGTGCCGCCCCGGAGTCCGGTGTCGGCCCGGAACCGGGTGCCGACCCGGAGGCCGGGGACGCCGCCGTTCGTTCGCGGGGGGCCGGGAGGCCGCCCGCGCTCACCCGGCCCGACGGCACCCCCGTGCGTGTCCTGGTCGTCGACGACGATCCGGATCTGGCCGAGGTCCTCTCCGGCGCGCTGCGCTACGAGGGCTGGGAGGTCCGTACCGCCTTCGACGGTGCCTCGGCCGCCGCCGGGGCGCGCGAGCTGCTGCCCGACGCCGTCGTCCTCGACGTGATGCTCCCCGACACCGACGGCTTCGCCGTGCTGCGCGACCTGCACACCGTGCTGCCGGATGTCTGCGTCCTGTTCCTCACCGCCCGGGACACCGTGGAGGACCGTATCGCCGGCATCACGGCGGGCGGTGACGACTACGTCACGAAGCCGTTCAGCCTGGAGGAGGTCGTCGCCCGGCTGCGCGGACTGCTCCGCCGCGCCGGCATGGCCCGTCGCGTCGACGAGGGCCCGCGGCTCGTCGTCGGGGACCTGGCGATGGACGAGGAGGCCCGGGAGGTGATCCGGGGCGGCGATCTGATCGAGCTGTCGCCGACCGAGTTCGAGCTGCTGCGCTTCCTGATGCGCAATCCGCGCCGGGTGCTCAGCAAGGCGCAGATCCTCGACCGTGTCTGGTCCTACGACTTCGGGGGCCAGGCCCATGTGGTCGAGCTCTACATCTCCTATCTGCGCAAGAAGGTCGACGCGGGCCGCGATCCGATGATCCACACGGTCCGGGGCGCCGGGTACGTCATCAAGCCCGCGGCGGGCCGGTGAGGCCGGGCACACCGGGCACACCGGGGACGGCCGGGTCCGGACGCCGGTGGCGGCGACTGCCGGCGGCCGTGAGCGCGCTGCCGCGCCCCCGCACGATGCGCGCCCGCCTCACCGCCGGTCTCCTGGTGCTCCTGACCGTCAGCTGCGCGGCCGTCGGCGTGGCCGCGGTCTACGAGCTGGACGGCTTTCTGACCGGCCGCCTCGACCAGCAGCTCCAGGAGGCCGGGCCCCGGTTCCCCGCGAGCCTCGAACACAGCACGGCGAAGCCGTCGGACCACGACGGCGACGAGCACGGCGACACCCGGCGCCAGAGCACCGGCACGTTCGGAGCGCGACTGGTCGGCGGCCAGGTCACGACCGCCGCCGTCGTACCGCCCGGCTCCGGCACGGCCGTGCGGAACGTGGATCCGACCGCGCGGGACGAGGCGGTCCTCGCCGCGGTCCCGGCGGACGGCCGCGCCCACACCGTCTGCCTCTCGGCGCTGGGCGACTACCGCGTCCTGGCGACGCCCGGCAAGGACGGCGACGTCCTGATCACCGGGCTGCCGACGGAACCGGTCGACGCGGCCGTCCACCGGCTGGAACTCGTCGCCTCCCTGGTCTTCGGCGTGGCCCTCGTGGTCGCCGGAGTCGCCGGGGCCCTGTGGGTGCGCTGGTCGCTCCGGCCGCTGAACCGGGTCGCCGCGACCGCCACCCGGGTCAGTGAACTCCCGCTCGCCAGCGGTGAGGTGGCCCTGCCTCCCCGGGCGCCCGAATCGGACCCGCGCAGCGAGGTCGGCCGGGTCGCCGCGGCCTTCAACCGCATGCTCGGCCATGTCGAGGACGCGCTCACCAAGCGGCACGCGAGCGAGGAGCGGCTGCGCACCTTCGCCGCCGACGCCAGTCACGAGCTGCGCACCCCGGTCGCCTCCGTCCGCGGCCACGCCGAGCTCGCGCTGCTGCACCCCGGCCCGGTGCCGCCGAAGGTGACGCGCGCCCTCGAACGCATCGCCGCCGAGTCGGCGCGCATGGGCGAGATGGTCGACGACCTCCTCCTGCTGGCCCGCCTCGACGCCGGCCGCCCCCTGGAACGCCTTCCCGTCGACCTCACCCGTCTCGTCCTCGACGCGGTGACCGACGCCCGAGCGGCGGGCCCCGGTCACCGCTGGGTCCTCGAACTGGCGGAGGAGCCGGTGACGGTGACGGGCGACGCCCACCGGCTCCAGCAGGTGTCGGCCAATCTGCTGGCCAACGCGCGGGTCCACACGCCGATGGGCACCCGGGTGACGGTGTCCCTGGAGCAGGTGGGCGAGGAGGCCGTGCTGAGGGTCCGTGACGACGGCCCCGGGGTCCCCGAGGACGTCCGGCCGGGCGTCTTCGAGCGCTTCACCCGGGCCGACCGGCGCCGCGCCGACGGCTCCGGCAGCGGGGCGGGGCTCGGTCTGTCGATCGTGGCGGCCGTGGTCGAGGCGCACGAGGGCACGGTCACCCTGGAGAGCCGTCCGGGAGCGACCGTCTTCACGGTCAGCCTCCCCGCGGCCTGAACGGGGCCCACCGACCGCGCCCCGGCACGGTCAGGACCGGTCGAGTGCCGATTCCCTGCGTCGTCGGCACCGGTCGGGTGTCGCTCCCGGCACCGTCAGGACCGGTCGAGCACCGATTCCCGCCGCCGGCCGTCGGCGGGGGTGCCGACCGGTCTCGCCCCGTCAGTAGCGGGTGACCGCCGTCTCCCCGCCGGTCGTGCCGATGGCGATGTGTGGCCCGCGCGCCGGATCGGCCCACGCGAGGATCCGCCGCATCGCGTCCTCGGGCACGGACACGCACCCCGCCGTGGCCCCGCTCCCGTCCACGTGCAGGAAGATCCCCGCGCCGCGCCCCCGCACCGGCCGCTCGTAGTTGAAGCCGATGACAAGGGCGTACGCGTACTGCCTGTCGTAGGTGATCAGGTGCTCGGACTCCTCGGCCCGGCAGTCCGCCGGGCGCGGTTCGGTCCACCGGTTGTACGACCGGGAGGCGTTGTCCTGGCACCACCAGGAGTCTTGGTCCACCCGGCGGTACGGCATCGCGGTCCCGCGCGGCGCCGCCCGGATCCCGAACGCGTACGGCAGCTCGTACAGCCCGGTGGGTGTCGTGTTCGTGCCCTGGCGCCTGGCCCCGCCCTCGACGAGTCCGCGCGCCCCGAACCGCGCCGGCGCGGAGCCGGCCCGCACCCAGTGCCCGCCCCGCAGGTCCCACCAGGTGAGGGTCCCCGAGGCCGTGTCCGCGCGCGGGGCCTCCGCGGTGACGAGCTGGGTCCCGCCACCGGTGTCGGCCAGGCGCGCGGGCAGCACGGCGACGGGCGGGGGCCCGCTCGGGGCCAGGGCGAACAGGGACGCGGACGCGAGGACGGCGGCTCCGAGGCGCATGGCTCAGACCGTACTGGGGGGCAACGGCAGCGGCAGCCCGGGAAGTCCGTCCAGGCTGGTCGCGATGTGCTCCTTCTTGGTGAAGTACGCGCTCAGCGACTCGTCGTCCTCGCGCGAGAACCGCTTGCCGTGCAGATCGCGGTCCTCCTCGTACGCCATGAAGGGCACCGCGTAGCCGCAGCTGTCGCGGACGAGTTCGGCGGTCACGACGATGATCGCGCGCAGCCCGTGCAGGGTCGGGTCGATGGCGCCGAAGTGGGTGAGGAGTTCCGCGAAGCGCGGGTCGTCGCGGAAGACGGGCTCGCCGCGGCCGTGCACCCGGACGATGTTGGGCGGGCCCTGGAAGGCGCACCACATCAGCGTGATCCGGCCGTTCTCGCGCAGGTGGGCGATCGTCTCCGCGGTGCTGCCGGCGAAGTCCAGGTAGGCCACGGTCAGTTCGTCGAGAACCGCGAACGAGCCGGTGAGGCCTTTGGGTGAGAGGTTGACCGTGCCGTCCCCGGACAGCGGTGCGGTCGCGGTGAAGAACAGGGGCTGCGCCTCGATGAAGGTGCGGAGGCGGCCGTCGATGCGCTCATAGGTCTTTCCCATGTCTAACGATTATCGGGGAAAACCTTTCGTCTGTCTAAGGGGTTGCGGGTTCCGGCGGCGCCGTTCAGGGGCACCGCCGGAACCCGTTGCCCGCCCCGGCCGGCGTCTGCGGGGCGGGCGCCTCACCGGTCAGGTCACTTGGTGAGCGTGCAGGCGGCCAGGGTGTCGAGTCCGGTGGGCTTGGCGGCGGTGCGGCCGATGGAGATGGCGATGCGGTCGATGGTGGAGACCCGCTTGTCCTTGAGGGGGCCGAGGATCGCGTTCTGGACGAAGTTGGGGCCGCCCTGTCCGGCGGTGTCGACCAGTCGCTTGTTCGCCTCGGCGATCTGGGTGTTGAGCAGGGCCAGGTTGCGGTCGACCTCGGCCTTCGCGGAGGCCGGGACGGCGGGGAGCTGTGAGGCGACGTCCGGGCAGCCGATGGTGCCCGCGGCGGTGGCGGCGCCCGATCCGGAGGCGGCCCCGCCCGCCTGCGCGGTGGCCGGGGCGCTCGGCGCGGCGGAGACGGCGCCCGTGCCGCCCGTGGCCGCGCCGCCCGCGGTGTTCAGCGTGCAGGGCGCGAGCGCGTCCAGCCCCTGCGGCTTGGCGGCCGTGCGGCCGATGGCCGTCGCGATGCGGTTGACGGTGGCGACGCGCTTGTCCTTGAGGGGGCCGAGGATCGCGTTCTGGACGAAGTTGGGGCCGCCCTGTCCGGCGGTGTCGACCAGTCGCTTGTTCGCCTCGGCGATCTGGGTGTTCAGCAGGGCCAGATTCCGGTCGACCTCGGCCTTCGCGGACGCGGGGACCGCGGGCAGGCTCGGGGCGACCGCCGGGCAGTTCACCGTGTTCGCGGCGGCCTTCGTCGTGGCGTTCTGGGCGGTGGTGTGCGTCTCGCCCGCCAGGGCGCTGCCGGCGATCACCGCCGCGGACAGCACCACGGCGGAGGCTCCGCCGATCATCACGACGCGCCGCTTGTTGTACTTCGGAAGAGCCCTGGACATGCGGAATCCTCACTCGGGTCGGGGACGGGCGGCCGTCCGGTGTTCGACCGGTCGGCCGCCGTTCGTGGGCCTCTCGTACGCGAACGCGGCGCCTGCGTTCAGCGGGAGATACGCGGAAACGATTACGAGTGTTCAACCCTCGGTGAGGATTCCCCGGCCGAGCGTGCCGGGGCGGGTCGCGATTGACGAACCATGCAGAGTGCTGCATACTCATGCATGTCAGCGAATGCACTGTTGAGGAGAATCCCGTGACCGAGCGCGTCGTACTCGCCTACTCAGGCGGTCTGGACACCTCCGTCGCCATCGGCTGGATCGCCGAGGAGACGGGCGCCGAGGTCATCGCCGTCGCGGTCGATGTCGGCCAGGGCGGCGAGGACCTGGACGTCATCCGTAAGCGAGCCATCGCGTGCGGCGCCGTCGAGGCCGAGGTCGCGGACGCCAAGGACGAGTTCGCCGACGAGTACTGCCTCCCGGCGATCAAGGCCAACGCCCTCTACATGGACCGCTACCCGCTGGTCTCCGCGCTCTCCCGGCCGACGATCGTCAAGCACCTCGTAGCCGCCGCGCAGAAGCACGGCGCCACCACGGTCGCCCACGGCTGCACCGGCAAGGGCAACGACCAGGTGCGGTTCGAGGCCGGCATCGTCGCCCTCGCCCCCGACCTCAAGTGCATCGCCCCGGTCCGCGACTACGCGATGACCCGGGACAAGGCGATCGCCTTCTGCGAGGAGAAGCAGCTCCCGATCGCCACCAGCAAGAAGTCCCCGTACTCCATCGACCAGAACGTCTTCGGACGCGCGGTCGAGACGGGCTTCCTGGAGGACATCTGGAACGCCCCGATCGAGGACATCTACGAGTACACCTCGAACCCCGCCGAGGCCCGCGAGGCCGACGAGGTGATCATCACCTTCAAGCAGGGTGTCCCCGTCGCCATCGACGGCAAGCCCGTCAGCGTCCTCCAGGCCATCCAGCAGCTCAACGAGCGCGCCGGCGCCCAGGGCATCGGCCGGATCGACATGGTCGAGGACCGGCTCGTGGGCATCAAGTCCCGTGAGGTGTACGAGGCTCCGGGCGCGATCGCGCTGATCACCGCGCACCAGGAGCTGGAGAACGTCACGGTCGAGCGCGAACTCGCCCGCTACAAGCGGCAGGTCGAGCAGCGCTGGGGCGAACTGGTCTACGACGGCCAGTGGTTCTCCCCGCTCAAGCGGGCCCTGGACGGCTTCATCGACGAGGCCAACCAGCACGTCAACGGCGACATCCGGATGACCCTGCACGGCGGCCGCGCGGTCGTCACGGGCCGGCGCTCCGACACCTCGCTCTACGACTTCGACCTCGCCACGTACGACACCGGCGACACCTTCGACCAGGCCGCGGCCAAGGGCTTCATCGACATCTACAGCCTGTCGTCGAAGATCGCCGCCAAGCGGGATCTGGCCTAAGCGGTACGGCACACGGCGCGGACCGCGTCGTGTCCGCCGCCTCGAAGCCCCCCGAGCACTAGCCTGGCAGCCGCCTCCTCACGCCCGTAGGCGTGGGGAGGCGGTGGCACATCCACACCTTTCGAGGAGTAACGCAAGTGAGCAGCAACAGCGGTGACGTCCGGCTCTGGGGCGGACGGTTCGCCGACGGTCCCGCCGAGGCCCTGGCCAAGCTGTCCGCGTCGGTCCACTTCGACTGGCGCCTCGCGCCCTACGACATCGCCGGTTCGCGTGCCCACGCGCGCGTGCTGCACGGTGCGGGACTGCTCACCGAGGACGAGCTCACACGCATGATCGAGGGCCTGGACCGGCTGGAGGCGGACGTCGCCGACGGCTCCTTCGTGGGCACGATCGCCGACGAGGACGTGCACACCGCCCTGGAGCGCGGCCTGTTGGAGCGCCTCGGCCCCGACCTCGGCGGCAAGCTCCGGGCCGGCCGCTCCCGCAACGACCAGGTGGCCACGCTCTTCCGGATGTACCTGCGCGACCACGCCCGGATCATCGGCGGTCTGATCGCCGACCTCCAGGAGGCGCTGATCGGCCTGGCCGAGGCGCACCCGGACGTGGCGATGCCCGGGCGCACCCACCTCCAGCACGCCCAGCCCGTGCTGTTCGCGCATCACGTCCTGGCCCATGTCCAGTCCCTGTCCCGGGACGGGGAGCGGCTGCGCCAGTGGGACGAGCGGACCGCCGTCTCGCCCTACGGCTCCGGCGCGCTGGCCGGCTCCTCCCTCGGCCTGGACCCCCAGGCGGTGGCGAAGGACCTCGGGTTCGAGCACGGCAGCGTCGCCAACTCCATCGACGGCACGGCCTCCCGCGACTTCGTGGCGGAGTTCGCGTTCATCACCGCGATGATCGGCGTGAACCTCTCCCGGATCGCCGAGGAGATCATCATCTGGAACACGAAGGAGTTCTCCTTCGTCACCCTCCATGACGCGTTCTCCACCGGCTCGTCGATCATGCCGCAGAAGAAGAACCCGGACATCGCCGAGCTGGCACGCGGCAAGTCGGGCCGGCTGATCGGCAACCTCACCGGGCTGATGGCCACGCTCAAGGCGCTGCCCCTCGCGTACAACCGCGATCTCCAGGAGGACAAGGAGCCCGTCTTCGACTCCTGCGACCAGCTGGAGCTCCTGCTCCCCGCGTTCACCGGCATGATGGCCACGCTGACCGTCCACCGCGAGCGCATGGAGGAGCTGGCCCCGGCCGGTTTCTCGCTCGCGACCGACATCGCCGAGTGGCTGGTCAGGCAGGGTGTGCCGTTCCGGGTGGCGCACGAGGTCGCCGGCGAGTGCGTGAAGGTCGCCGAGGCGGACGGCAAGGAGCTGGACGAGCTGACCGACGAGCAGTTCGCGAAGATCTCCGCGCACCTGACGCCGGAGGTGCGGACCGTCCTCGACGTCTTCGGAGCCCTCGCCTCCCGCGACGGCCGCGGCGGTACGGCACCGAGCGCCGTCGCCGTCCAGCTCGCCGAGATCAAGACGGACGTCGCCGCCCAGCAGACGTGGGCGGCGGCCAAGCGGAAGAAGTAGGACGGCCGGGCCATCCCCGCCCACGACCGGCCGCGCGGAGCGGACACGGGTTCGCGGGCGGGGACGGGTGCCGTACGACGGAGGGTGTCGCGGGTTACGTTGGCCGGGAGCCGTAAAGGAGCCGACCGAACGGAGCCGCGATGCCTTTCGCACGCCTCGCCTCAGCCACGACTCCCACCGCCCACCTCGGCCTGGGACTCGCCGCGGTGGGCCGCCCGGGCTACATCAACCTGGGGCGCGAGGAGGACCTCCCGGCCGACCGGAGTGTCGCCGCCCTGCGCGAGCGCACCCACGAACTCCTCGAAGCCGCCTACGCGCAGGGCGTGCGCTACTTCGACGTGGCCCGTTCCTACGGCCGGTCCGAGGAGTTCCTCGCCGGCTGGCTGAGCGGCCGCCCGGACGTCGACGACGTCGTCATCGGCAGCAAGTGGGGCTACACCTACACGGCCGACTGGCGCACCGACGCCGAGGCGCACGAGGTCAAGGACCACAGCCTCGCCGTGTACGAGCGCCAGCGCGCCGAGACCGCGGACCTGCTCGGCGACCGCCTCGACCTCTACCAGATCCACTCGTTGACCCCGGACAGTCCGGCCCTCACCGACAAGGAGCTGCACGCGGCCCTCGCCGAAGCGGCCGCCGGCGGTCTGTCGGTCGGTTTCTCCACCAGCGGGCCCGCCCAGGCGGAGGCGATCCGTGCCGCGCTCGCCGTCACGGTCGACGGCGAGCCGCTCTTCCGTACCGTCCAGTCCACGTACAACCTCCTGGAGACCTCCGCCGCCCCGGCGCTGGCCGAGGCGCACGACGCCGGGCTCACGGTGATCGTCAAGGAGGGCGTGGCCAATGGCCGGCTCGCCGGGCCCCACGCGCCCGAGGCGCTGCACGCCGTCGCCGCCGAGACCTCGCTGGGCTGTGACGCGGTCGCCCTGGCGACGATCCTGCGGCAGCCCTGGGCCGGTGTCGTGCTCTCGGGGGCGGCCACGGCCAACCAGCTCGCCTCGAACCTGCACGCGGCGGTCGTCGACCTCGGCGAGGACCAGCTGTCCCGGCTGGCCGCCCTGGCGGAGGAACCGCGTGCCTACTGGGAGCGGCGCGGACAGCTTCCCTGGCACTGAGCACGTCCCGAGTGACCCAGCCGTGAGACACGCATGCTCCGTATGAGACAACTGTGTCTCATGTGCGGTACGCTTGTCTCATGGCTGTCGATCGTGACCACGTGCTGCGCAGCGCAGCCGCCCTGCTCACCCGCAAGTCCACCGCGACGATGGACGAGGTGGCCAAGGCCGCCGGGATCAGCCGGGCCACGCTGCACCGCCAGTTCGCCGGCCGTGACGCGCTCGTCCGCGCGCTGGAGGCGCTCGGAATCGAGGAGTGCGAGGCCGCGCTGGACGCGGCCCGGCTCGACCAGGACACCGCCCAGGAGGCCGTGCGCCGGCTGGTCGCGGAACTGGAACCGGTGGCCGGACTGCTCGCCTTCCTCTATACGGAGAACCAGCTCTTCGAGGGCGACGGACAGCACGAGGGCTGGGCCCGGCTCGACGCCCGGATGGCGGCGCTGTTCCGGCGCGGCCAGGAGGGCGGCGAGTTCCGCATCGACCTCAGCCCGGCCTGGCTCACCGAGGCCCTCTACGGACTGATGGCCTCGGCGTCCTGGGCCGTCACCGAAGGCCGCGTCGCCGCCAAGGACTTCCACCACATGATCGTCGAGCTGCTGCTCGGCGGCGCGCTCAGGAGAGAGGAACCATGACCAGCACCCTGCGGCCGGCGGTCGCGACGCAGACGCCGAGGCGCCCGGGCCGCTGGCTCGCGCTCTGCGTCCTCGTCCTCGCCGTGCTGCTGGTGGCCGTGGACGCGACCGTCCTCGGCCTCGCGACCCCGTACATCAGTGAGGACCTGGAGCCCTCGGGCACCCAGCTGCTGTGGATCGGTGACGTCTACTCCTTCGTCATCGCCGGACTGCTCGTCTCCATGGGAAGTCTCGGCGACCGCATCGGCCGCAAGCGGTTGCTGCTCACCGGCGCCACGGCCTTCGGTCTCATATCCGTGCTCAACGCCTATGCCACGACGCCCGAGTTCATGATCCTGGCGCGGGCGCTGCTCGGTGTCGCGGGCGCGACGCTGATGCCCGCCACCCTCGCCCTCATCCGCAACATCTTCCACGACCCGCGCGAACGCAGCCTCGCCATCGGCATCTGGGGCGCGACGGCCTCCGCGGGCACGGCGGTCGGTCCCGTCGTCGGCGGCTTCCTCCTCGAACACTTCTGGTGGGGTTCGGTCTTCCTCATCAACCTGCCGGTGATGGTGGTCCTCGTCCTCGTCGGGCGCAGGCTGCTCCCCGAGTCGAAGAGCCCGAACCCGGGCCCCTGGGACCTGATCAGCGTGACGCTCTCGCTCGTCGGTGTCATCGGTGTGGTGTACGCGGTGAAGGAGCTCGCCGCACACGGTCCGAGCGCGCAGGCGCTCGCCGCCGGCCTGCTGGGCGCGGGCGCCCTCTTCTGGTTCGTACGCCGCCAACTGACGCTTCCCGCACCGCTGCTGGACGTCCGGCTGTTCCGCAACCGGGGGTTCTCCGGCGCGGTGCTGGCCGACCTGTTCACCGTGCTCGGGATGTCCGGGCTCGTGTTCTTCCTCTCCCAGTATCTGCAACTCGTCCAGGGGCGCGGCCCGTTCGAGGCGGGGCTGGCCGAAGTCCCCGCCGCCGTGGGCGCGGTGGCGGCGGGTCTGGTCGCGGGACGGGTCGCGCGGCGCTTCTCCGTACGGACCGTCGTGTCCGGCGGACTCGCCGCGGTGGGACTCGCGCTCGGCGCCCTGACCGTGCTGGACCGGTCCACCGGCTATCCGCTGCTCGGCGCGGCCCTGCTCGTCGTCGGTGTCGGCGCGGGCTTCTCGTTCACCGTCACCGCCGACGTCATCCTCTCCGCCGTCCCCAAGGAGCAGGCGGGCGCCGCGTCCGCGGTCTCCGAGACGGCGTACGAGCTCGGCGCGGCGCTGGGCATCGCCCTGCTCGGCTCCGTGGTGACCGGTGTCTACGCCGGCTTCACCGGGCCCGCGGGCACACCGGCCGCGGCGCACGAGTCGCTGGGCGGAGCGGTGGAGGCCGCCGGACAGCTGCCCGAGCACACGGCCGAGTCGCTGCTGACCGCGGCCAGGGAGTCCTTCGTGAGCGGACTGGCCCTCGCCTCCGGCGCGGGCGCGGCGGTCCTGCTCGCCACCGCGGCGGCTGCCTGGTTCCTGCTGCGCGGCCAGCGGCTGGAGTCGTAGCCGCGCGGCAACGGGGGCACCCCGGCGCGTGGTGCGCGGGAGGAGGCCGGAAAAGGGACGCGGCGCCGAAAGGGGGTGGCCCCGACCGGAGATCTCCGGTCGGGGCCACCCCCTCTGCGCTGGTGTGCCGGCTGCTCTAGGCGGCCTTCGCCTTGGTGGCGTACATGTCGACGTACTCCTGGCCGGAGAGCCGCATGACCTCGGTCATCACGGAGTCGGTCACGGCGCGCAGCACGTACCGGTCGCGGTCCATGCCCTCGTAGCGGGAGAACTCCATGGCCGGTCCGAAGCGGACCGTGACCTTGCCCGGACGGGGCATGCCCGCGCCGCCCGGCTGGAGCTTGTCCGTGCCGATCATCGCGAACGGGACGACCGGGGAGCCGGTCATCAGGGTGAGCCGGGCGATGCCGGTGCGGCCGCGGTACAGACGGCCGTCGGGGGAGCGGGTGCCCTCGGGGTAGATCCCGAAGACCTTGCCCTCCTCCAGGACGCGGCGGCCGGTCATCAGCGCGGCCACGCCGCCGTTGGCACCGTCCCGGTCCACCGGGATCATGCCGACGCCCGTGAAGAACCACGCCATGAGCCGGCCCTTGAGGCCCTTGCCGGTGACGTACTCGTCCTTGCCGATGAAGTACACCTGCCGGTCGCAGACCAGCGGCAGGATCATCGAGTCGATGAACGTGAGGTGGTTGCCGGCGAGGATCACCGGTCCGTCGCCCGGGATGTTCTCCACGCCTTCCACCCTTAGGCGGAACATCAGGCGCATGATCGTTCCGAGCACTGCCTTGATGAGCGCGAAGCGGGACAACGGGCCCTCCGGTGTCAAGGGATCGGTATGGAGTCTGTGCAGGTGAGGACGATACTCGCGGTTCCCGGTCGATTGCACATCGGGTTCATCGACCGGATACGCACTGTTGACCTACGTTTACCTGCGGTTGCGTGCCCGTGAGCGGTCGGGCCGGGGCGGTCCGGTGTGACGGACATCGCGTGCGCGTACCGGCGAACGGGTGAGCGCCCGTCGCCGAGCCCTCCGTCCGCCTTCCCCGCACGCGTACCCCCTGCCGTCCGGCCCAAGCCGACGGACCGTCATGTTCCGCATCCCGTGGGGCCGCCGAGGTCACCCACTGTTCCGCCGCGGGCCTCCCTCCCGTCACACGGGGACACCTACGATCGTCCCGCTTCGATTGGCAGGCACCTACGGCGGGAGGAGCCCTCATGGGGGCACGGAAGTCGAACGGTCAGGAGCGGGGCACGGCGCGGCGGACGCTGCTGGGAGCCGCGGTGCTCGGGGCGGGCGGAGCGGCCCTCGGGCTGCCCGGCACCGCGAGCGCGGACGAACGCCACGGGGGAGGCGGCTACCGGAGCCTGCCCAGACCGGCCGTCATCGGTCACCGGGGGGCCAGCGGCTACCGCCCGGAGCACACCTTCGGCTCGTACCAGCTCGCCCTGGACCTGGGCGCCGACATCGTCGAGGCCGGTGACCTGGTGCCCACCAGGGACGGCCATCTCGTGTGCCGTCACGAACCGGAGATCGGCGGGACGACGGACGTCGCGGCGCACCCCGAGTTCGCCGGCCGCAGGACGACCAAGACGCTCGACGGAGTCCCCACCACCGGCTGGTTCACCGAGGACTTCACGCTCGCCGAACTGAAGACCCTGCGCGCCGTGGAACGCATCCCCGCCAACCGTCCGCACAACACCCTCTACGACGGCCGGTGGGAGATCCCCACCTTCGAAGAGGTGCTCCGCTGGCAGGACGAGCAGACCCGCAAGCGCGGCAAGCAGGTCTGGATCTACCCCGAGACCAAGCACCCCACCTACTTCCGGGCCCTCGGCCTCGGCCTGGAGGAGCGGGTCGCCAAGCTGCTGCGCAAGTACGGCAAGGACAGGAAGGACTCGCCGGTCATCCTCCAGTCCTTCGAGCCGAGCAGCATCCAGCGGCTGGACAAGCTCGTCGGCAACCCGCTCGTGGTCCTGCTGGCGGCCGCGAACACCCGCCCCTGGGACTTCGTCGCGGCCGGCGACCCCCGCACCGTCGCCGACCTCGTCACCCCCGCGGGCCTGGAGTGGATCGCCTCGTACGCACAGGGCATCGGCCCCACGCTCGACCTGGTCATCCCCAAGGACGCGGCCGGCGCCCTCACCACCCCGACCACGCTCGTGGCCGACGCCCACAGCGCGGGCCTGATCCTGCACCCGTACACCATGCGCAACGAGAACCCCTTCCTGCCCGCCGGTTTCCGCAAGGGCACCGCCGCGGACGCCTACGGGGACCCCTTCGGCGCCTTCAGGGTCTACTTCGAGACGGGCATCGACGGCGTCTTCTCCGACAACGCGGACACCGCGGTCCTGGCCCGCGCGGACTTCCTCGGGCGATGAGACGTCCCCGGGCGGGGAGACCACCGACCCGGCCCGCCGCCGCGCCAGGGCGGGGACCGGGCCCGGCGCCCGCCCTTCGTCAACGCGTCGCCGCCGCACCCCGGATGGGGTGAGATACGGCCGCCCCGGCAACCTGTCGCCGGGGCGGCCGTGTCGTACCGGTCATGACCCACGACCTGGTGACCACCCTGAGCCCGCTGCTCGCCGCCGAGGCGTCCGCGGAGGCCCACGCCTGCGGCGACGAGCCCGGCGACCTGGAACAGGCCGTCTGGCTGCGGCTGCTGGAACGCCTCGACACGACGGGGCCACCCGCCGACCCGCAGCGCTGGGTGCGCCGGGCGGTCCGCTCGGAGGCCCGGCGCAGCCGTCGCAGGAGCCGCGTCGAGCAGCCGTACGGCACCGAGCCCGCGGACGACGGCCGCTCGGGCCCGGAGCAGCGCGCCCTGGCGGCCGCCGGCCGTCACGAACTGCGCGCGGCGGTGCGCCGGCTGCCCGGCCGCTGCCCGGGTCTGCTGGCCGCGCTGCTCGCTCCGGAGGACCTCACCTACCGGGAGATCGCGGGCGAGTTGGGTATCTCACAGGGCTCACTTGGTCCGGAACGTTCCCGATGTCTGGGATGTCTTCGGCGATTGCTGGCCACGGAGGTTGCGGCTCGCTGACGACGGGGATAGGAGTGGGGGACGACCGGTGGAACAGGTGAGCGGGAGGCATGCACACATGGGCATGAGCGTGACCATCTCGGCGGCGACCGAGCAGGATGCGGAACCGATCCTGAAGTTGCAGTACCTCTGCTATCAGAGCGAGGCCGAGCTGTACGGCGACTACGGCATCGAGCCGCTCACCCAGCCGCTCGACTCCCTCAGGGAAGAACTGGCGGGCGGCACCGTCCTGGTGGCCCGGCTCGGCGACGAGGTCGTGGCCTCCGTGCGTGGCGCCGTCGACGCCGACGGCACGGCCCGTATCAACAAGCTCATCGTGCACCCGCGCATGCAGCGGCACGGCCTGGGCGGACGCCTGCTCGACGCCATCGAGGCCCGCCTCGGCACCGAGGGCGCGGCCACGTCGTTCCAGCTGTTCACCGGCCACCGCAGCGAGCGCAACCTGCGCCTGTACCGCAAGCACGGCTACGCGCCCGTCTCCCAGGAGCGGGTGGGCGAGCGCATGACGCTGGTGACCCTGGCCAAGGGCGCCGACGCCGGCGCGTACGCCACCAGCGCCTGAGCACGGGACCGGCTCCGGCCGGTCCCTCAGCCGGCGGCCGTACGCGCCTTGCGCAGCCAGTACATCGCCGACAGCGGCAGCAGGACCGGGATGAACAGATAGCCCATGCCGTAGTCCGACCACACCGTGGCGTCGGGGAAGGCGGACGGCTCGGCCAGCGTCCAGGTCCCGACGACCAGTACGCCCGCGAGCTCGGCGGCGCAGCACACCAGCGCCGCCCTGCGCGCCGTCTCGCCGCCGCGCACGAGCGAGTACGTGATGAACCCGTAGACGAGACCGGCCACCGCGGACAGCGAGTAGGCCAGCGGCGCCTTGTCGAACTGCGTGGAGATCTGCACGGCCGACCGCGAGACCGCGCCGACCACCATCACCCCGTACAGCCACACCAGCAGGATGCCGGGGCCGCCGATCAGCCGCTCGCGCTTCGCGCCGGTGGCCGGCCCAGGTGTGTCCAGCCCGTCCCGTTCGTCACCGGGCACGGTCGTGTTCTCCTCCGTGGCCGCCATCTCAGCCTCCCCAGATGTCATAGAGCCGGACCTCCAGCACGGCGAGGACGACCCCGCCGGCCGCCACCGTGACCGAACCCCAGCGGGTGCGCTCCACCAGCGACATGAATCCCGCGGCGGGAACGCAGGCGAACGAGCCGATCAGATACGCCACGAAGATCGTCGTGCCCTGCTCCGGCTTCTCGCCGCGCGCCAGCTGGACGACGCCGATCACCAGCTGGACCAGGGCGAGCACGCTCACCACGGCCATGCCGATGAAATGCCAGTCCTTCGTGGGCTGATCGCGGTGGGCGGCCCAGCCGCACCAGGCGGCGAGCGCGAGCGCGGCGACGGCCGTCGCGACCGTCAGGGCATCAAGCATGCCGTGACCCTATTACGGGCCAAAAGACCTGATGCCCTCGCCCCCGGGCTGCCCCGGGGCCGACGTACCGAACGGCCGGCGGTCGAGGCCCGAGGGGTACCGGGCCGGCCGCGCCGCGGGCACGACCACCGTGGCGTTGGCCACAACGCACCGGGCCGGCGAACGCGACGCGGACCTCGTCGTCGAGGACCTCTGCGCATTGGCGGTACTGGTGACGGACCAGGGGATCGAGATCTCCGTCCGGGCCCGGCGGGACGCCCCCGACCGTCCACCGCTGTCCGCTATTCGGACAGCGATGGCGGTCCCCACCCCCCGGTCTGCTTTACTTCCTTCCATGACCACGACGAGCAGCCGCACCCTTGCGACCGAGGCGACCATGACGCCCGGTGCTCGTTGTATGTGTCGAATGTGCGCCTGTTAGAGGGCCCTCGCACCACCGCCTGATCCCGCGCCCCGAAGCGGGACCGCCGCGCCCAGTGTCCGTACCGCGTACGTGACCGGGCTGCCCCGCGCACACGTTCTCCTTCCGGTTCCATCGCCCTCGCGAGAACCGTGCCGCGTTCCGACCGAATGCACCCGTGCCCGGCGCACACCCACGCCCCGCACTCGACAGTGACGGAATCCCCCAGTGATCACGACAACGGGCCTGACCAAGGTCTACCGCTCGCGCGGCCGTGAAGTGACCGCCCTAGACGGCGTCGATCTGCATGTCCGCGAAGGCGAGGTGTACGGCGTCATCGGCCAGTCCGGCGCCGGCAAGTCCTCGCTCATCCGCTGCGTCAACCTCCTGGAGCGCCCCACTTCCGGCACGGTCACCGTCGACGGGCGGGACCTCACCGCCCTCGCCGGGCGCGGCCCGCGAGCCGGCCGGGAACTCCGCCAGGCGCGCACCGGGATCGGCATGGTCTTCCAGCACTTCAACCTGCTGTCCTCACGGACCGTGCAGGAGAACGTCGAGCTGCCGCTCGACATCCTCGGACTCTCCCGCAGGGAGCGCCGCCACAAGGCCCTGCAACTCCTGGACCTGGTCGGCCTGTCCGACAAGGCCACGTCCTACCCGGCCCAGCTCTCCGGCGGCCAGAAGCAGCGCGTCGGCATCGCCCGCGCCCTGGCCGGCGACCCCAAGGTGCTGCTCTCCGACGAGGCGACCAGCGCCCTCGACCCGGAGACCACCCGCTCCATCCTCCAGCTGCTGCGCGACCTGAACCGCCAGCTGGGGCTGACCGTCCTGCTCATCACCCACGAGATGGACGTCGTCAAGACCGTCTGCGACTCGGCGGCGCTGATGGAGAACGGCCGCATCGTCGAGTCCGGCACCGTCAGCGAACTCCTCGCGACCCCCGGCTCCGAACTGGCCTCCGCGCTCTTCCCGGTCAGCGGCACCGCCTCCGGCGACGACCGCACCGTCATCGACGTCACCTTCCACGGGGAGTCGGCCACCCAGCCGGTCATCTCGCAGCTCGCACGCACCTACAACATCGACATCTCGATCCTCGGTGCCGCGATGGACACCGTCGGGGGCAAGCAGGTCGGCCGGATGCGCATCGAACTGCCGGGCCGCTACGAGGAGAACGTCGTGCCGATCGGATTCCTGCGCGAGCAGGGCCTACAGATCGACATCCAGGGGCAGCAGCCCGTCCTGGTGAAGGAAGGTGCCAAGTGACCTGGTCGGAGATGCAACCGCTGCTGTCCCAGGAGTGTTGGAACACGCTCTACATGGTCGGCTGGTCCACCCTCATAGCGATCGTCGGCGGTCTGCCGCTCGGCGTCCTGCTCGTGCTGACGGACCGGGGCGGCCTGCTCCAGAACGTCGTCGCCAACAAGGTCGTCGGGCAGGTCGTGAACATCGCCCGCTCGATGCCGTTCATCATCCTGATGGTCGCGCTGATGACCTTCACGCGATGGATCACCGGCACGACCATCGGCCGCGAGGCCGCCATCGTGCCGCTCGCCATCGGCGCGATCCCGTTCTTCGCGCGCCTGGTCGAGACGGCCGTGCGTGAAGTCGACGGCGGTCTGGTCGAGGCCGTGCAGGCCATGGGCGGCAACACCTGGACCATCGTCCGCAAGGTGCTCGTCCCCGAGTCGCTGCCGTCGCTGATCTCCTCGGCGACCACCACGGTCGTGGCCCTCATCGGCTACTCCGCGATGGCCGGCACCGTCGGCGCCGGCGGACTGGGCGACCTCGCCATCCGCTACGGCTACCAGCGCTTCGAGACCGAACTGATGTGGATCATCGTCGCCCTCCTCGCCGTGGCCATCTCGGCCATCCAGTTCGCCGGCGACCACGCGGCCCGCACCCTGGACCGCCGCGCCGGCCACTCGGGACCCGCCCCGAAGCTGCGCCTGCTGAAGTCCCGCCGGCCCGCCGCCGCGGACGTCGGCGAGGCCGTCTGACCGACCGCGGACCCGCGCGGTCCCCGGTCCTGACTCCGCAGATTTCCCCGTCCGTCCCATGACGGGGCCGCTCCACCCCTCAGGAAAGGCACTTTTCGTGCGTAACACTGCCAAGATCACCACTGCCGTCCTCGCCGCCGGAGCCCTCACCCTGGGCCTCTCCGCCTGCGGTTCCGACAAGGGCTCCTCCTCGTCCTCCGACTACAGCGGCCCGCTCGTCGTCGCCGCCAGCCCGGTCCCCCATGCCGAGATCCTGAACTTCATCAAGGAGAACCTGGCGAAGAAGGCGGGCCTCGACCTGGAGGTCAAGGAGTTCCAGGACTACATCGTGCCCAACACGGCCACCGAGGACGGCTCGGTCGACGCCAACTACTTCCAGAACAAGCCCTACCTGGACGACTTCAACAAGAAGCGCGGCACCCACATCGTGCCCGTCGTCACGGTGCACCTGGAACCGCTCGGCCTCTACTCCCACAAGGTGAAGAGCACCGACGCCCTGAAGAGCGGTGCGACCGTCGCCGTGCCGAACGACGCCGTGAACGAGGCGCGTGCCCTGAAGCTGCTCGCGTCCAAGGGGCTCATCACCCTCAAGGACGGCGCCGGCAGCGAGGCGACCCCGCAGGACATCGCCAAGAACCCCAAGAACCTCAAGTTCAAGGAGGTCGAGGCGGCTCAGACCCCGCGCTCCCTGGACGACGTGGACGCCGCGGTGATCAACGGCAACTACGCCATATCCTCCGGCCTCAAGCCCGCCAAGGACGCCCTGTTCCTGGAGTCGGCGACGAACAACCCGTACGGCAACTTCCTCGCCGTCGAGAAGGGCAACGAGAAGGACCCGCGCGTGAAGAAGCTCGCCAAGCTCCTCACCTCGCCCGAGGTCAAGAAGTTCATCGAGGACAAGTACGCCGGTTCCGTCATCCCCTCCTTCTGACCGGTCCCGTCCTCCCGCTCTTCCGAACGGACCGGCGCCGGGGCCGATTTGCGGCCCGCGACCCGACTCGTCACCGCACGGGGTCCACTCCATTACCCGGAGTGGACCCCGTTGTGCCGTTCAGTGGTTTCATGCTGCATGCTGGGCAGTTCAGCGGACCCGACGGTACATCAGGTCCGAAGTCCCCGACGGTTACGGAGCGTCGCATGACGAGCACCTTCCCCGACATCTCCATCAGCACGGAGCGGTTGGTCCTGCGTGCGCTCGACGAGGACGACGTGCCCGCGCTGACGGAGATGATGAACGACGAGATGGTGGCGGCCTGGACGTCGATCCCCCAGCCGTTCACCGAGGACGGCGCCCGCGACTGGATCGACGACACCCCCACGGAACGCGCCCGGGGGCGTGGACTCGACCTCGCCGTCACCGAGTTCCTCACCCAGCGCCTCGTCGGGGTCATCCAGCTGGGCAAGACCAACTGGCGGGTCAGGTCCACCGAGCTGTCCTACATCGTCGCCCCCTGGGCGCGCGGCGAGGGCTACGCGTCCGAGGCCGCGCTCGCCACCGCCCGCTGGCTGTTCCGCGAGCAGAAGTTCGAGCGCGTGGAACTGCGTACGGCCGCAGGCAACACCGCCTCGCAGCAGGTGGCCCAGAAGATCGGCTGCATCAGCGAGGGCGTGCTGCGCAACGCCTGCATAGCGCGCACCCGGACCGAGCAGGGCACCTGGGTGGACCTGCGCACGGACTTCATCGTGTGGAGCCTGCTGCCCGAGGACCTCGACGGCATGGACGGCCACCACGGCGACACGGGCGGCTTCGCCTCCTTCAACGACTGGAACTGACGCGGCCGGCACCGAGGCGGCCGGAGGAACGGCACTCCGGCGCACCGCTCGCTCCGCCGGCCGGAACCGGCACGACGGATGCACGTACGGTCACGGCCGGTCGTATACGGTCGGGTCGAGTCACATAGGTGTACGAGAAGCACCGCACGGGATCCCGGTCCCGTCGCCCGGGGCCATCGCCCTGTCCCGTCGTCCGGGGCCGTCGTCCGGGCACGGCACGACCGCTCCCGCGCCACGCCGACCGGCAGACGCCCGCCGGGCCGCACCGGGGTACCCTCACCAAGCCCGCTCGGGCCGCACCTGAGACCCGCGAAGACCTTTCTGGAGACTGACGACGATGGCCGACCGGGTCACGGTGATCGGCTGGGACGGCTCGCCGCTGTCCGTCGCGGCGCGCTCCGCCCTCGGTGCCGCCACGCTCGTGGCCGGCGCGGCCCACCATCTCGAACTCCCCGAAGTGCCCGAAGGCGCCGAACGCGTCCGGCTGGGCAGTGTCGGCCTCGCCGCCCGCCGTATCGCCGGCCACCGGGGCACCGCCGTCGTCCTCGCCGACGGGGACCCCGGATTCTTCGGCATCGTACGGACCCTGCGCGCACCCGAGTTCGGCCTGGAGGTCGAGGTCGTGCCCGCCGTCTCCGCCGTGGCCGCGGCCTTCGCCCGCGCCGGAATGCCCTGGGACGACGCACAAGTAGTAGTCGCACATAGCCGAACGCTGCGACGCGCGGTGAATGTATGCCGGGCCCACACCAAAGTCGCCGTCCTCACCTCACCCGGCGCCGGCCCCGCCGAACTCGGGCTGCTGCTCGAAGGAGTGCACCGCACCTTCGTCATCTGCGAGGAACTCGGCACCGTCCGCGAACAGGTCACGATCCTCACCTCCGACAAGGCGGCCGACCACACCTGGCGGGACCCGAACGTCGTGATCGTCATCGGCGGCTTCGTGGCCGCGGCCGAGGGCGGCGGCTGGATCGCCGGCCGGGAGCCGGCCGCCGGGCCCCGCGGCTGGGCGCTGCCCGCGGGCGCGTACGGCGGCGCGCTCCGCGAGGGCGAGTCGGACCTGCTGCGCGCGGCCCAACTCGCCCGTCTTGGCCCGCGCGTCGGCGACCTCGTCTGGGACATCGGCTCCGCCAGCGGTGCCTTCGCCGTCGAGGCCGCCCGCACCGGCGCCGCCGTCATCGCGGTCGACCGCAGTCCGGGTTCCTGCGCCCGCACCGAGCACTCGGCCCGCCGCTACGGCGTACAGATGCAGATCGTGCACGGCAGCGCCCCGCACGTCCTGGAGGACCTGCCCGAACCCGATGTCGTACGGGTCGGGGGCGGGGGTGCGGCCGTCGTCTCCGCGGTCGCCGACCGCCGGCCCCAGCGCATCGTGGCGCACGCCTCGACCCGTGACGCGGCCGAACTCATCGGCCGCGATCTGAGCGAGCACGGCTACGACGTCGAGTGCGCGCTGATTCAGTCCGTCGAACTCGACACACGGGCCTGGACGGAGAAGGAACGGAGCGTCGCGTTCCTGCTCAGCGGCCGTCTGCCGGATCGCGCCCCGTGATCCTGTTGTCGTACTGCGCGCGGTAGGCTGGCCGATCGTTGTACCGCTCCCGGAGGGTCGGCCTTTCGTAGGCCAATGTCCGGAAAACCCGCCCGTTTTGAGGCGTGTGTGGTACGGCAGAACCGGAGGACGCGCAACGTGGCGCAGTCCACAGCGGGCACTCGCGGATCACGCTGTCGCGAGGGCGGGATGACCGGGACAATGCCAGTTAATGGCTTTGTCGTCTTTGTTGGCCGGTCGTACGTGCC
The DNA here is from genome assembly GCF_055559015.1 of Streptomyces sp. NPDC024698. Lineage (NCBI taxonomy): Bacteria > Bacillati > Actinomycetota > Actinomycetes > Kitasatosporales > Streptomycetaceae > Streptomyces > Streptomyces sp. NPDC024698. The sequence continues at coordinate 300,026 of NZ_JBVHLK010000007.1, forward strand.
GCTGGGCACGCACGCTCGTTCTTCACTGTGGGGCGGTCGGTGCGCCGTTCCGGGCGAGCTGGACTTTGGAGCACTAACCGATGGGCAAGGGGTACGCATGACCGACACCGGCCAGGTCCCGGGCGAGGGATTGCCGGAGAACGCAGGCATGGTGGAGCAGCCGGGCGTCACCACGCCGGGCGCGTACACCTACCTCGACACCTCCGAGGCCCCCGTGGAGGAGGACGACCTCCTTCTGCTGCCGGGCGCGCCCGGTGCCCAGGGTGCCTGGGGCAACGAGGTGCCGCCGCCGGCCCCGATGCCCTTCACCGACGAACCCGGCCCGCACGAGACCGACGGACGCGACACGGGCGCGATCGACCTCGGCGCCGTACGCGCGCCGAGCCCCGTGCCCGTACCCCAGCCGCTCGCGCAGCCGGTCCCGCAGCCCGTGGCGCCGCGCCGTCCGCTGCACCTCGGCCCGCCCACGCCGGACGTCTCCTCCAGCCCGGTGCGCTCGCTGGCCGACCGCGGACCCGCGGGAGCCCGCCGTACGTCCATGGCCACCCCGGTCACCCCGCTGCGCCAGGCGGGCCCGCCGACCGTCGGACCCGAGTACCTGGACGTGCCCCAGGCCGCCGAAGCCCTGTCGCAGAGCGCCGCGCCCTTGGCGACCCCGGCGGTGCCCGGTGCGACCCCGGCCGCCGGGACTCCCGTGCCGGGGGCGGTGCCGCCGTCCGCGGTGAGCCCGGAGCCCGTGGCGGTCCCCGAGGCGCCGCAGGCCGTTGAGACCGGGCAGACGCCCGGGTTCGTGGCGGCGCCCTTCGTCCACGACCCGGCCCCGGCGCCCGAGGCCGCCCAGGTCCCGGTGCCGCAGGCCGACGAGATCTCGCTCGACCTCCACGACCAGGCGGAGGGCGCGGCTCTCGAAACCGCGCCCGCCACGGACGGCCCGGCCGCCCCGCCCGCTCCCGACGGCCCGCAGTTCCAGGACGTCCCGGACGCCCTGGACGTGCCGGACCCCGCCGGCATCGCGGTGCAGGCCCCCGCCGAGGCCGGGGCGCCCGAGGCCGGACCCGCGCCGATCGCCGAGGACGCCGTCCCCGCGCAGCCGCTCACCGCTGCCGAGGACCACGCCCCCGCGCAGGCCCCCCCGGCGCCCGTCGCCCAGGACACCGACGGAGCCGGTCAGGCCGCGCCCGTGGTCCAGGAGCCCGGGTTCGCCGAGCCCGCCCTCCATCTGCCGGAACCGGCGGTCCTCGTCGCGGACGAGGCGTCCCTGCCCGATGCCGCGCAGTCCGCCGCTCCGCTCCCGTACGCCTACGAGACCCCGGACTCCGCGCTGTCGGCCCTCTCCGCGCGCTCGGCGGAAGCCGCACAGGACGGACAGGACGTCGTCACCGACGAGATCCTGGCCCCGCGGTTCACCGACCAGCCCGTCACCGACCAGTCCGTCACCGACCAGCCCGTCGCCGCCGCCCTGCCCGAGGACGCGGTCCTCGCCGAGGACGCGGCCTTCGCCCACACCGGCGCCACCCCGGCCGGCGTCGGCTTCGCCGAGGTCCCGCAGGCCGTTCCGGTGGCCGTGGCCGCGCAGGCCGAGGCCGCTCACCCGGCTGACGGCGAGCAGTACCCCGAAGCCGCCCCGGACGCGGTGGGTGCCCCCGGTTTCCCGGACGCGCCCGACGTGCCCCAGGCCGACCGGAGCCTCGGTGGATTCCTGCCCCTGGACGGCACCGTGCCCACGGCGCCGCACCCGGCCCCGACCCCGCCGCACGGCATGACCCTGATTCCGGCGCCCGTCGAGGAACAGCCCCCGGTCTGGGAACCGGCGGCCGTGGCACCCCTGCCGGCCGAGGAGCACCCCGTCGCGGAGGCCGAGCCGGCCGTGCAGGCTTCGGTGCCCGCACCCCGGGAGGCCGAGGCCGAGCCGCTGCCGGAGCCGTTCGGCGCGGAGCCGGAACCCGTGGCCGCACAGCAAGCGGAGGACCTGCACACCCAGGTCGCCGACCAGGAAGAGAGCACGGCCGTGGCGGAAGACGTACGCGAGTCCGCGGGCCCGGCGGCCCCCGGCTACAACGACGCCGAACGCGAGGCCGTGCTGCGCGTGATCCGCGAGCGCCGCGACATCCGCAACGGCTTCCGCGGCGACCCGATCCCGCACGACGTGCTGCTGCGCGTCCTGGAGGCCGCGCACACCGCTCCTTCCGTGGGCCACTCCCAGCCCTGGGACTTCGTCGTCATCCGCTCCGCCGAGACCCGGCGCGCCATGCACGAACTGGCCCAGCGCCAGCGCGAGGCCTACGCCCAGTCGCTTCCCAAGGGCCGGGCCAAGCAGTTCAAGGAAATGAAGATCGAGGCCATCCTCGACACCCCGGTGAACGTCGTCGTCACCGCCGACCCGACCCGCGGCGGACGCCACACCCTCGGCCGGCACACGCAGCCGCAGATGGCCCCGTACTCAGCCGCGCTCGCCGTGGAGAACTTCTGGCTCGCCGCCCGCGCCGAGGGTCTCGGCGTCGGCTGGGTCAGCTTCTTCGACGAGCGGGAGATGGTCCGCGCCCTGGGCCTGCCCGACCACCTGGAGGTCGTCGCCTACCTGTGCGTCGGGTACGTGGACGAGTTCCCGGAGGAGCCCGAGCTGATGCAGGCCGGCTGGTCCAAGCGCCGCCCGCTGTCCTGGGTCGTGCACGAGGAGACGTACGGCCGCCGCGCGCTGCCCGGCGAGGAACCGCACGACCTGCTCGCCGAGACGGTCTCCAACATCCGCCCCCTGGACGCCAAGGCGCTGGGCGAGGCGTGGGAGCGCCAGAAGCGGATGACCAAGCCCGCGGGCGCCCTCGGCATGCTGGAGATCATCTCCGCGCAGCTGTCGGGCCTGTCCCGGATGTGCCCGCCGCCGATCCCGGAGCCCGCCGCCGTCGCGATCTTCGCCGGTGACCACGGTGTCCACGCCCAGGGCGTCACGCCGTGGCCGCAGGAGGTCACCGGCCAGATGGTCGCCAACTTCCTCGGCGGCGGCGCGGTCTGCAACGCGTTCGCCAACCAGGTGGGCGCCGAGGTCTGCGTCGTCGACGTGGGTGTCGCCTCCGACCTGCCCGCCACCCCGGGCCTGCTGCCGCGCAAGGTCCGCGCGGGCACCGCGGACATGACCACCGGTCCCGCCATGACCAGGGAAGAGGTCGTCGCGGCGCTGGAGGTCGGCATCGAGACCGCCCGCGACCTGGTGGCCGCGGGCAACAAGGCGCTGCTGACCGGCGAGATGGGCATCGCCAACACGACCGCGTCGGCCGCCCTGATCTCGGTCTTCACCGGCGCCGACCCCGCCGAGGTCACGGGCCGCGGCACCGGTATCAACGACGAGACCCTGGCCCGCAAGACCGAGGTCGTCCGTCGTGCCATCGAGTTCCACCAGCCGGACCCGGCCGACCCGATCGGCGTCCTCGCGGCGATCGGCGGCCTGGAACACGCCGCCATGGTCGGTCTGCTCCTCGGCGGCGCGTCCCTGCGGACACCGGTGATCCTGGACGGCGTCAGCGCGGGAGCCGCCGCGCTGGTGGCCCGCGCCATCGCGCCCGAGGTCCTCGCCGCCTGCATCGCGGGCCACCGCAGCGCCGAGCCCGGTCACGTGGCCGCTCTGAACAAGCTGGGCCTGCGCCCGCTGATCGACCTCGACCTGCGCCTCGGCGAAGGCACCGGCGCCCTCCTGGCCCTGCCCATCGTGCAGAGCGCGGCACGGGCCATGCACGAGGTCGCCACGTTCGACTCGGCCGGGGTGACCGAGAAGTAGGCCCCCGGCACCGGTGGGGTGGGGCGGGCAGGTGGGAACACCTGCCCGCCCCAGCTTCGCCGTAGTCTGGACTCCCACCGAAGAACCCCACGTCAGGGCCGCTCCAGAGCCGCAGCGCCCACCGCACCGCCTGCCCGTACGAGGAGCCGCACCGCCATGGCCGAACACCCCGCATATCCGGTGGGCCTCCGCCTCGCCGGCCGTCGCGTCGTCGTCCTCGGCGGTGGCCAGGTGGCCCAGCGCCGGCTCCCCGCGCTCATCGCGGCGGGCGCGGACGTCCACCTGGTCTCCCCGCGGGCGACGCCCTCCGTCGAGGCGATGGCCGACGCGGGCGAGATCACCTGGACGCGGCGCCCGTACGAGGAGGGCGACCTGGCCGACGCCTGGTACGCGCTCATCGCCACCAGCGACCCGGCCGCCAGTGCCGAGGCATCGGCCGAGGCGGAGCGCCTGCGCGTCTGGTGCGTCCGCTCCGACGACGCCGACGCGGCGACCGCCTGGACCCCGGCCACCGGCCACAGCGAGGGCGTGACCGTCGCCGTCCTCACCACGAACGCCAAGGGCCGCGACCCCCGTCACACCGCCGCCATCCGCGACGCCGTGGTCGAGGGCCTGCGCGACGGCACACTCGTCGCCCCGCACCACCGCACCCGTACCCCCGGCGTCGCCCTGGTCGGCGGCGGCCCCGGCGACCCCGACCTGATCACGGTCCGGGGCCGCCGGCTGCTGGCCGAGGCCGACGTGGTCATCGCCGACCGCCTCGGACCCCGCGACCTGCTCGCCGAACTCCCGCCGCACGTCGAGGTGATCGACGCGGCGAAGATCCCGTACGGCCGGTTCATGGCCCAGGAGGCCATCAACAACGCGCTCATCGAGCACGCGAAGCAGGGCAAGTCCGTCGTCCGGCTCAAGGGCGGCGACCCGTTCGTCTTCGGGCGTGGCATGGAGGAGGCCCAGGCGCTCGCCGAGGCCGGCATCGCCTGCACGGTCGTCCCCGGCATCTCCAGCTCGATCTCGGTGCCGGGTGCCGCGGGGATCCCGGTCACCCACCGGGGCGTCGCCCACGAGTTCACCGTGGTCAGCGGTCATGTCGCCCCCGACGACGAGCGCTCGCTCGTCGACTGGGCCGCGCTCGCCAAGCTGCGCGGCACCCTCGTCGTCCTCATGGGCGTCGACAAGATCGGCAGGATCGCCGACACGCTCGTGGCGCACGGCAAGCCCGCCGACACCCCCGTCGCCCTCGTCCAGGAGGGCACGACCGCCGCACAGCGCCGCGTCGACGCCACCCTGGCCACCGTCGCCGAGACCGTCCGCGCAGAGGACGTCCGGCCGCCCGCCGTCATCGTCATCGGCGAGGTCGTCGGCGTCGGCGCCGCACTTCCCGAGTAACCACGGGTAACCCAACCCGTTCCCAGCCGTTGGCACCGCACCCAGGACAAGGCAGTATCACCCTGTGGCCGATCTCATCACCGTCGACAACCCCGACGACCCGCGTCTGCGCGACTACACGGGCCTGACCGACGTGGAACTGCGCCGCAAGCGCGAACCCGCCGAGGGCCTGTTCATCGCCGAGGGCGAGAAGGTCATCAGACGGGCCAAGGACGCCGGCTACGAGATGCGTTCGATGCTGCTGTCCGCTAAGTGGGTCGACGTCATGCGCGACGTCATCGACGAACTCCCGGCACCCGTCTACGCGGTCACCCCGGAGCTCGCCGAGCAGGTCACCGGCTATCACGTCCACCGGGGAGCGCTCGCCTCGATGCAGCGCAAGCCGCTGCCGACGGCCGAGGAACTGCTGCGGACCGCGCGCCGGGTCGTCGTCATGGAGTCGGTCAACGACCACACCAACATCGGCGCCATCTTCCGCTCCGCCGCCGCTCTGGGCATGGACGCGGTCCTTCTCTCGCCCGACTGCGCCGACCCGCTCTACCGCCGCTCGGTCAAGGTGTCGATGGGCGCTGTCTTCTCGGTCCCGTACGCCCGTCTGGAGACCTGGCCCAAGGGCCTTGAGTCGGTGCGCGACGCCGGGTTCAGCCTGCTCGCCCTCACCCCGGACGAGAAGGCGCGATCCCTCGACGAGGCCGCCCCGCACACGATGGACCGGGTCGCGCTGATGCTCGGCGCGGAGGGCGACGGGCTCTCCACCCGGGCCCTGATGGCCGCCGACGAATGGGTCCGCATCCCGATGGCCCACGGCGTCGACTCCCTGAACGTCGGCGCTGCGGCCGCGGTCGCCTTCTACGCGGTGGCGACGGGCCGCCCCACGAGCTGACGGACCGGACCGAGATCGTGCCCTAGGGGAGCGCCCCGGACGCCGACTGTTCCTGGTGGACCGTCCTGCGCGGGGTGTCGTCGAGTCCGCGGGACGGCCCCTGGCATCCCTGCGCCGCCGCGATCCCGAGCGCGACCAGCAGCGTCACGACCACGAACACGAAGAGCCGCTGGCGCAGCAGCCGCGGGTTGGCGGGCCGCCTGCCGGTGCCCGTGGTCCGCGAGCCGGTCCTTCCGGTGCCGCTGCGCGGGGCGGGCCTGTTCCCGGTGCGACCGGTGTTGCGCGCGGGTGACGGACGGGACCCCGACCGCGATCCGCCGTTCGTCCCGCCGGTGCGCGGCGGGGGAGTGGCCCCAGGCCGCCGCTGGGTGCGCTGCTCGGCGTACTGCTCGGCCAGCCGGCCCGTGGGCCGGTCCGGGTCCGAGCGCGGTGCGGGCGGCCGCGCGTCCACCATGCCCTGGGCCTCGCGGGCGGCGATCTCCTTGAGCCGCAGGGACAGTTGGAGGGTGCTCGGCCGCTCCTCGGGATCCTTCGCCAGACAGGCGCGGACCAGGGGCGCGAGGGCGTCGGGGACGCCGTGCAGATGCGGTTCCTCGTGGACCACGCGGTAGAGCATCACCTCGGAGCTGCCCTGGCCGAAGGGCGAGTCCTGGGTCGCCGCGTACGCGAGCGTGGCACCGAGCGCGAACACGTCGGTGGCCGGGGTGACGGCGACGCCGCGCACCTGCTCCGGAGCCAGGAAGCCCGGGGAGCCGACCGCCGTGCCGACATGGGTGAGCGTGCTCGCCCCCGTCGCCCAGGCGATGCCGAAGTCGATGATCCGCGGCCCCTTCGGGGACAGCAGGATGTTGGACGGCTTGAGGTCACGATGGACCACCCCGGCCTCGTGCACCGCGACGAGCCCCTCCGAGAGGGCGGCGCCCACCGCGGCCACGTCGGCGGCCGACAGCGGCCCCTCCTCGGCGACCTTGTCGTGCAGGGACGGCCCGGGCACGTACTGCGTGGCGAACCACGGACGGTCCGCCTCCAGGTCGGCGGCGACGAGCCGTGCCGTGCAGCCGCCCCTGATCCGCCGTGCCGCCGAGACCTCCCGGGCGAACCGGGAACGGAACTCCTGATCCTCCGCCAGATCAGGCCGGATCACCTTCAGCGCGACCCGCTGGCCCCGCCGGTCGGAGCCCAGGTAGACAACACCCATACCCCCCGCGCCGAGCCGTCGGTGAAGCCTGAACGAGCCGACGACACGCGGGTCCTCGCGCCTCAGGCGCATCATCGCCATGTCCATCCCCGCTGCCCGGTCCGTTTGACGAGCCCCAGCTTACGTTTCCGCGGCCGGGTGCGCGCAGAGGCCGCGCCCTCTCGTCCCGATCGATTGTCAGTGCCGGGTGGGAAACTTGAGAGGTGGTCAGAGAGCGTGCGCGCAACAGCTCTTTGGCCCGCCTGTGATCCCAACGATCCATCGCTGAAGGGGGATTGAGCCCGTGAGGGGTGACCGCGTGGAGATAGTCGTGGACGCGGGGGACACGACGCGTACGTACGAGGTGGTGGCGAGCAGGGCGGGCCGCCGGGTGGAGACGGCGGTGCGCCGAGGTGTGGTGGAAGTGAGCGAAGTCACTCGAAACGGAACAGTGGTACGGACCGCCCGCTTCATGGCGACTCGGGTGCTGGCACTCGTCGAGCAGCCGGTTCCCCGGGAGGACAGCTCGGAACAGTAGGGGCAGATCGGGCGTCCCCTCCGGGAAGACCCTGAGACGGGGCTCCGCGCCTCCACCCACGGTAGTACTCAGCAGGTCACTGCTCATACTCCGGGAGGCCCGGCAATCGGTACGAGGGCATGACGACCCGACGGCGTCACGCGCCTAGATTTGAGGTCAAGCGGCGGGTGCAGCACTCGTCCCCCGAGGTCAGCCACCCGCCGCTGCCAGGTACAACAGAATCTCGGTCAGGAGAGGGACCATGGCCCACACGGCACCGCGGACAGATCTCCGCACGCAGGGACGCAAGGCGTACACCGCCGCGTTCGGCACCCGCCCGGGTCGTCGCCACCCCTTGGTGGCGACAGCGATGGTCCTTCCCCTGGCGGCCCTGCTCGTGGTCGCCTTCGGCGGCTGGGACGCGGTGGTCACACAGGCGTCGTCCGTGGGCGTGATGCTGGGGCGCTGAGCGGCGCCCCAGGCCCGGAAGAGCGGTCCGGGCGGGGACATCCGGCCAGGAAACCCCGTGGGGACGGGGGTGCGGCGGACGGCAGGAAGATGCCCGCGCAGCTGGGGAGCTGCGCGGGCATCTCTTTTTGCCCCGGGGTGGGGCGGGGCGCGGGGAGGGACAGCGGGGCGCCGGGGTGACGGAGGTGCCGGGGCGTTGCGGAGTCCGGTGTCGGGAGCCTGGGTATCGCGGTGCCGGCGCGGCCGGGGTGACGGAGGGGCTTGGGCGTTGCGGTGCCGCCGGGTGCCGGGTGACCGAGGTGCCGGTTCGGGGCGGTGCCGGGTGTTCTGGGTGGGCTCCGGCTGCGTACCCTCACCCGGAGGTGTCCTGGCCGGCCGACGCCGGCGGCGGTGGACGCCGTACAGGACCGTCGTCCAGTCCAGGGGGATCCGTGACCGTGCGCAGCCTGCCGACCGCGCTCGGCGCCGCGGCACGTGCCGCGGCGCATCCGGCCGCCGCACCCGCGGCCGTACCCGGCCCCCGCGGAGCCGGCCCCCGCGCCACCTGTTCCTGCGGCGCCGAGGACACGCTCCTCGCGGACCGCGACGACGGCACCGTGGTCCGCCACGGCGAGGTCGTCGCCAAGGCCCACGCCCCGGACACCGAACCCCACGAGCTCGTCCTGCGCCTCGCCGCGGCCGCGCGGCTCCCCGGCATCCTCCTGCCGCCGTCGGACCCGGCTCCCGCCGGCCTCCTCGGCCGCCGGGTGACGCTCTGGCCGTACGGCGCTCCCGTGGACCCCGACGCTCCCGAGGCGGCTCCCTGGGAGGAGGCCGCGACCCTGCTGGCCCGACTGCACCGGGCTCCCGTGCCGGACGGGCTGCCGCCCATGCGGGGACCCGCCAAGGCCGCCCGCGCCCTGGCCCGGCTGCGCGTGGCCGGCCCGCACCCGGCCGCCGCCCCCGTCCTGCGGGCCTGGGCCACCCTGCCGGACTGGGCACGGGCCGAGGCCCCGATGCCGGACACCACGACCCTGTGCCACGGCGACCTGCACCTCGGCCAGCTCGTGCGTCACCCCGCGCCGGACGGCCCCTGGCTCCTCATCGACGTCGACGACCTGGGCGTCGGCGATCCGACCTGGGACCTGGCCCGTCCCGCCGCCTGGTACGCCTGCGGACTGCTGCCGCCCGACGCGTGGCTCCGCTTCCTGACCGCGTACCGCGACGCGGGCGGCCCGGCCGTTCCCGCCGACGGCGATCCCTGGCCCGCCCTGGACGTCGCGGCCCGCGCCCTCACCGTGCAGACCGCGGCCCTGGCGATCGCCAAGTCGGCCGCCGCGGGAGTGCCGTTGGACGAGGTGCAGCGGGCCGTCGTCGACGCCTGTGACCGAATGAGTTCCGTACCGCCCGAGTTGACCCGAGGTTGCGCGACGTAGGGTGCAACCGACCGAAGCCGGGCGGTGTCTGTCCTGGCGGAAGCAGTACCGACCGGCGAGGAGTTGAGCCGAGCATGCAGTGTCCGAAATGCCATGCGCCGATGCACACGTACAACCGCAACGGTGTCCAGATCGAGCAGTGCAGCGGCTGCCGAGGGATCTTTCTCGACTACGGCGAGCTGGAGGCGCTGACCCGCGTGGAGGCGCAGTGGTCCCAGCCCGCGCCGCCGCCGCAGGCGTACCCGTCGGCCCCGGCCCCCGCGTGGGGTGCCCCGCAGCACGGCGGTCACGGTGGCGGCCACGGCGGTCACTACGGCGGGCACGGCGGAGGCCATGGCGGCCACCACGGCCACAAGAGCTTCGGGCACATGCTCTTCTCGTCCTGAACCCCCGAAGGGGCTCCCTCCCGCCGGGAGGGAGCCCCTTCGTCCGGTGCGCGTCCAGGGAACGACGAAGCCCCCGGTCGCGAGGCGACCGGGGGCTTTGCTGGTGCGCGATACTGGGATTGAACCAGTGACCTCTTCCGTGTCAGGGAAGCGCTCTCCCGCTGAGCTAATCGCGCAGGTCACGTGGCCGAAGCCACGGTTGCTGCTGATACTGCGTGCGCGATACTGGGATTGAACCAGTGACCTCTTCCGTGTCAGGGAAGCGCTCTCCCGCTGAGCTAATCGCGCGGGGATCCTTGCGGACCGAGTCCTTGCGGACCAGTGGACGATACTGGGATTGAACCAGTGACCTCTTCCGTGTCAGGGAAGCGCTCTCCCGCTGAGCTAATCGTCCTTGGAGGTGGAGACGGGATTTGAACCCGTGTAGACGGCTTTGCAGGCCGTTGCCTCGCCTCTCGGCCACTCCACCAGAAGTGCGGGTTCGGGAAGATCCCCCACTTTCCTGCGAGCGGACGACCAGGTTCGAACTGGCGACCTCAACCTTGGCAAGGTTGCGCTCTACCAACTGAGCTACGTCCGCGTGTCGTTTCCGTTCCGCTTGCGCGTCCCGGCGACGTGTTGAACTCTAGCGGATTCCCGGGCCAGCACAAAAACGCGTTTGTGCAGCGTGCTGCGGTCTGTCCCCCCGAGGACACGGTCAGGGCACTCGAACGACACCCGCCCTAGACTCGTCTGCGTGCTCGACCTCCCTCCTCTCGCCCGTTTCGGCGGCCTCGTCGCCACCGGTCTCCTCGATGTCACCAGCGACCCCGCGGCCCTGGACTCGTCCGGCTTCTGGGCCGTCTCGGCGGACTTCGAAGGGCGTCTGACCTGCGCCCGCTTCCGGGACGTACGGCAGGAGCCGGTGCCCGCGCCGGTTCCCGGACGGTGGCACGGACCGGCGGCCGGCGACTGGACGTCGTCCCTCGACCGCGCCGCGTACACGGCGGGGGTCCGGCGCATCCGCGAGCACATCGCGCGCGGTGAGGTCTACCAGGCGAACCTCTGCCGTGTCCTCTCCGCGCCCGTCCCGGCCGACGCCGACGTCGACGCGTTGACCGCCCTGCTGGCCCGCGGCAACCCGGCGCCGTACGCCGGAACGATTCGGCTGCCGGACCACGGCGTCGAGATAGCCACCGCCTCCCCGGAACTCTTCGTGCGCCGCGAGGGCCGTTCCGTCGAGTCGGGGCCGATCAAGGGCACCGGCCGCACCGAGGCGGACCTCCTCGACAAGGACTACGCCGAGAACGTGATGATCGTGGACCTCGTCCGCAACGACATCGGCCAGGTCTGTGCCACCGGGACCGTGGCCGTGCCCGATCTGTGCGTCGTCGAGAAGCATCCGGGGCTCGTGCACCTCGTCTCCACCGTCAGCGGCGAACTGCGCGAGGACGTCGGCTGGCCCGGACTCCTGGCCGCGGCCTTCCCGCCCGGCTCCGTCACCGGCGCTCCCAAGTCCAGCGCCCTGCGGATCATCGAGGCCCTGGAGACCGCGCCGCGCGGCCCCTACTGCGGAGGAGTCGGCTGGGTCGACGCCGACCGCGGCACCGGCGAGCTGGCCGTGGGCATCCGTACGTTCTGGATCGACCGCGCCGACGGCGTCCTGCGCTTCGGCACCGGGGCCGGCATCACCTGGGGGTCCGACCCCGAGGGGGAGTGGCGGGAGACCGAGCTGAAGGCGTCCCGGCTGCTCGCGGTAGCGTCGGGAACGTACGACGCGGGTGACGGCACCCTCACGGACTGACCCGGACCTCGGGACGGGCCGCACGGGACCGGCACCGGAACGCCGTGCCCGGGCGACGCGTCCGGCACACTCACATGCGAGGTAGGACCAGTGAAGCTTTGGCTCGACGGCGGGCTCCAGGACATCGAGGCCGCCCGTGTCTCCGTCTTCGACCACGGACTGACCGTGGGTGACGGCATCTTCGAGACCGTCAAGGCGGTCGACGGCCGGCCCTTCGCGCTGACCCGCCACCTCGACCGGCTGGCCCGCTCGGCCCGCGGCCTCGGTCTGCCCGAGCCCGACGCCGACGAGGTGCGCCAGGCCTGCGCCGCCGTCCTCGACGCCAATCCGATGCCGCTCGGCCGGCTCCGCATCACCTACACCGGCGGTCACGGCCCGCTCGGCTCCGACCGCGGGGAGCACGGTCCGACCCTCGTCGTCGCGCTCGGCGGCTCGGCCCCGCGCCCCGACTCCACGGCCGTCGTCACCGTTCCCTGGACCCGCAACGAGCGCGGCGCGCTGACCGGCCTGAAGACCACCTCGTACGCGGAGAACGTCGTCGCCCTGGCCCGCGCGCGTGAACACGGCGCGTCCGAGGCGCTGTTCGCCAACACGGTGGGCCAACTCTGCGAGGGCACCGGGTCGAACGTCTTCGTCGTCCTCGACGGCGAGATCCACACCCCGCCCGTCGCCTCCGGCTGTCTCGCCGGCATCACCCGTGCCCTCACCGTCGAATGGACCGGCGCCAGGGAGACGGACCTCCCGCTGGACGTCCTGGAGCGCGCCGACGAGATCTTCCTGACCTCGACGCTGCGCGACGTGCAGGCCGTGCACCGGGTCGACGCCCGTGAACTGCCGGGCGCGCCGGGCCCGGTGACCGCCAAGGCGATGCGCGTCTTCGAGGACCGGGCCGGGGACGACCTCGATCCCTGACCGGCCCGGACGTCCAAGGGCCCGGGAGTTCACCCGGCCGGGTGGCCACCGGGCCCCGATCGCCGGGTAATTCGGCTGACGACGGGCGCGTCAGCGGGTACAACACCCGTGATGACCACGACCCTGCGGCCGACCGAGCCGCTTCATCGCGCCGCCGACGGGACCCTCTCGCGCCGCTACCAGGTGTGCGTGAACAGCCGTCCCGTCGGCCGGGTCCATCTCGCCACCGAACCCGGCGCGGGACCGCCCGCCGCCCGGATCCGTGAGCTGGGCATCGACGAGCCGGACCGGGGACGCGGGCGCGGCACGGTCGCCGCGCTGGCGGCGGAGGAGGTCGCCCGCAGCTGGGGCTGCCGGCAGATCGAGGTGACCGTTCCCGGAGACGGCGCCGCCGCCCTGGAACTCACCGGGGCGCTCGGTTACGTCCTGCGCAACCGCCTCATGGACAAGGCGCTCGACGGCCCCGCGGCCGTCCTTCCTCCAGGCAGCGCCGACCGCCCCATGAGGCAGGACGAGTACGAGGTGTGGGACCGGGAGGGCAGGCGGAACTACGCCGGGGACTGGATCCGGCGCGGCGTGCCGGAGGCCGAGGCGCTCGCCAAGGCCGACCGTGACTTCGGCGGCGCGCTGCCGCAGGGGCCGGCCACGCCGGACACCTGGCTGATCGTCCTGGAGCACGAGGGCGTCCCCGTCGGCGATCTCTGGCTGGGGCGCCGGAGCGGACACGCCTTCGTCTACGACGTGGCGGTCCGCGCCGACCGGCGCGGGCACGGACACGGCCGGACGCTCATGCTGCTCGCCGAGGCCCGCGCGAGGGCCGCCGGACTGGACCGCATCGCCCTCAACGTCTTCGCCGGGAACACCCCGGCCGAGCGGCTCTACGCGTCACTCGGCTACGGGACGACGGAGTACCACCTTTACAAGACGCTGCTGTAGCGGGGATCACGCCGTCGCGGCCGGGACGTCGGCTGCGGGCGTGGCCGCGGCCGGGGCGTCGCTCGGGGCGTGCTGCTTCGCCGGCCGGGGCGCTTCGCCCGAGGGTGCCGGCCGACGTGGAACCGGCCGGCGTGGAGGCGGCGTGTCAGCCCTGTTCGGCGAGCAGCCGGTCGGTGATCTCCTCGATCCGCTCGCGCAGACCCTCCTGGCTCTTGCCGCCGTCCAGACGCTCCCCGTCGATGACGTACGTCGGGGTGCCGGTGACGCCGATCGCCTTGCCCTCGGCCTGGTCCGCGTCGACGATCAGGATGTGCCGCCCGTCGATCAGGGCCGTGTCGAACTCCTCGGCGTCCAGGCCGAGTTCCCGGGCGACCTCGACCAGGAAGGCCTCGCCGGCGCGGTTCAGCTCCTCGACGCGACCGAGTACGGCCTCGATGTACGGCCAGGCGGCACCCTGCTCGGCGGCTTCCTCGGCGGCCTGCGCCGCGGCGAAGGCGTGCTTGTTCGTCTCCAGCGGGAAGTGCCGCAGCCGCAGCTCCAGGCGGTCGCCGTAGCGGGCGCGCAGCGCGCCGAGGTCGGCGAGCGCGTCTCGGCAGTCGGGGCACTGGAGATCGCACCAGACGTCCAGGAGGACGGGGGCCGGGCGCGGGGCGGGGGAGCCGGAGGAATCGGGGGAGTCGCTCATGGGTCCAGTCTCCCAGTCCGGCGGGGGCCCGGTGGCACCGGGACCTGGGGGTGGTGACGCCGGGACCTGAGGAGGACGGCGACCCGGAGATCTCCCTGAGGTCTGCCCGGACCGTGGCATACCGGGCACCGGGCGGTGCAGGATGGAAGGGACGAGGAACCCTGTCGCCCCGAGCCCTGCCTGGAGGACCGGAATGATCGCAGAGACCGTCTGCTCCGCCGTCTCCGTCGCCGGCCTCGGCATCGCCGCGGTGACGGCGTACCGCAAGCGTTACCTGGCGGCCGCCCGGATCGCCGCCTACTCCCTGGTGCCGATCGGCCTGGTCATGACCGGGGTCGTCGGCTGGCTGGCCGACACCGCCTTCAGTCCCACCGCGTGGGCCGGCTTCATCGTGCTCGGCGGCGCCTGGGCCCTGTTCATGATCACCCGTGCCGTGGAGCGGCGCGGCGGCGGGACCCGGAAGGAACGCAGAGCGGCGAAGGCCGCCTCCCGACGCGAGGCGGAGGCACCCACGGCCTCGGCCCCGTCGCTCGGCCAGGGCTCCGGCGTCGCCACCCGGCCCGCGGCGGCACCCCGGGCCACGGGTTCCGGGGACGACTTCAGCGACATCGAGGCGATCCTGAAGAAGCACGGCATCTGACCGGCGGAAGCGACACAAGATCACATACGTGACACAGGGAACGCGTGGAAGCGTTCACGTTCTGGCGCCGCCGTCACATCTTCCAGCGAACTCCCGTATATTCCGGGCGTGTTGATCGCGGAGTGCGTGCCCTCTGCGTCATCATCGCCCGCGAGATGCTGGACACAACAACGAGCGACACCGCTGTTCCCCCCGAGGAGCGGCGCGGTTGTCTCTTCGCGCTCTCCCAGCCGCCGCTGATGATCTTCCTTGCGGTGATCGGCTGTCTGCTGCTCATGGCTTCGCTGCACGACCTGCTGCTGCTCTGAGCTGTACACGGAGCCCCTGGCGCCACCCGCCGAGGGCTCCGTCAGCCCGGCCGTGCGTACGGCCCGCCGGGGCCCGTCCGGCGTCTCGGCACGGGCGGGTGTCACCGAGCAGGAACCGCCGGGCCGGCCCTAGCCCGCGGCTTCCTTGCGGCGGGCACGGTAGGCGGCCACGTGGAGCCGGTTCCCGCAGGTGCGGCTGTCGCAGTAGCGGCGGGAGCGGTTGCGGGAGAGATCCACGAAGGCGCGTCGGCAGTCCGGGGCCTCGCAGCGCCGCAGCCGGTCCTGTTCCCCGGCGACCACGAAGAACGCCAGCGCCATCCCGCAGTCGGCCGCGAGATGGTCGGCGACCGAGGCGCCCGGCGCGAAGTAGTGGACATGCCAGTCATAGCCGTCGTGGTCCGTCAGCCGGGGCGTCGTGCCGGCGGCCGCGACCAGTTCGTTGATCAGCGCGGCCGCCACGCGCGGATCCTCGGCGGCGAAGATCCCGGCGAACAGGCCGCGAACGGCGTGCACGGCCGCGAGATCGCGCTCCGACAGCACCCCGACATCGCTGATGTCGTGCTTTCGTACGAAGTCGGCGAGTGACGGCACATCGGCGAGTCCGTCCGCCGTCCCGTCCTCCGGCGCGGTGTTCACCAGATCCACCACGGCGTCGAGTGCGCACCGGGTGTCGTGGGTGATCAGCACGTTTCGCTCCCTGGCCTGGGGGTCGGGCGAGGGCGCCCGCCCGATGCTGGCCGATGGTAGTGGCTTCCCGGCGCGGCGGAGACGGGCGCGGGGTCGCAGGAGCCGGAGCCGGCCCCGGGAGCGTGTTCGAGGCGCGCCGGCGCCGGCGACGCGAACCTTCCGCGACGCCGGCGCCGATGCTTCCCTATGCGGTTGTCTGAGCCCGAGCCGTCTCCCCGAGTGGACGGCGCCGGGCGGCTCTGTCGTGACGCGTCAGCTCTCGGCCAGGATGTGTGAGAGCTCCGTGTCGAGATCGAAGTGCCGGTGTTCCGTGCCGGGTGGCACGGCTGCGTCCGTTCGCTTCAGGAATGACTCCAGGGCCCTCGCAGGGGCTTCGAGCAGGGCTTCACCCTCCGGAGAGCTCAGGGCGATGCATACGACGCCCTGGCCGTGGCTTCGGGACGGCCAGACTCGGACGTCGCCGGTACCGGTGGGCCGGTGCAGGCCCTCGGCGAGGAGGTCGCGGGCGAACACCCACTCGACGGTTTCCTCGGCTCCGGTGTGGAAGGTGGCGTGCACGGCATAGGGATCGGCCGTGTCATACCGCAGTCCTGCGGGTACAGGCAGTGAGGACTCGCTCGACACAACGAGGCGCAGGTGCAGCTCGCAGCTGACCGTGGTGTTCATAAGCGCCAGGGCCTTTCGCTCAGTGTGCGCTCGGGGATTCGCACGTCGGCGAAATCGACATGCCACCTACGGTGCCGTTGTAAACCCCTCTGAGGGTTTTGCATGTCTTTATGTAACTCATCCGGCCGAGGGGATGATCTCCGGATAGGGCCATTCCGGTGACTGGTTTCTCTCGGGTAGGGTTTGGTCGTATGAATACGGGGAGTGACGAGGCGGGCGAGGTCGCCACGGCGGGCGACGGTGCGAACAATGAGCGAGCGCTCGGTTCGCGGGCGCCCCAATTCATCAAGGCACGCCGCGCGCTGCACGTGAGCTGGCAGGTGGGCGTTTTCGTCGTCGGGCTCGCCGTGGTCGTCGCGGGAGTGATCATGCTTCCGCTGCCGGGGCCCGGCTGGCTGGTGATCTTCGGTGGCATGGCGATCTGGGCGACCGAGTTCGTCTGGGCCCAGCTGGTGCTCCGCTGGACGAAGCGCAAGGTCACGGAGGCGACGCAGCGGGCGCTCGATCCCGAGGTGCGGCGCCGCAACATCGTCCTGACGACGGCCGGGCTGGTGATCGTGGCCGTTCTGGTGGGGGTGTACCTCTGGAAGTTCGGCTTCGTGATGCCGTGGAACATCGCGCAGTGAGGCGGCCGGTGCGGGGTCCGTCCGGGCTGTCCCGGGTGGTCGAGGCCACCCCCTGACATGGGGTAATGTTCTCCCTGCGCCCGGGCGATTAGCTCAGCGGGAGAGCGCTTCGTTCACACCGAAGAGGTCACTGGTTCGAACCCAGTATCGCCCACACACAGGAAAGACGGCTCCGGCCCACGACATCGTGGACCGGGGCCGTCTTCGTTGCGTCGGCACCCGCGCCGGAGCGAACACGCTCCGGGCGCACCAAGGCCGCGGGCGTGATTTTCAGCCCCTCCGGACCGCCTTCCGAGTGCCGGGTGAGTTCGGCCCCTCCGGTGTTCGAGGAAGGGAGTCCGAGGGGGAGCCCCGGGTTCGGGTCGGGCGGGGGCTGCGGGGGCGAAAGGGGTGGTGTGGCCGGGCCGGGGCTCCGGATCGGGTCCGGCCCCGAAGGTGGTGCGACCCGGTGCCGGCGCAGGCCCTCACGCTCCGTTCCTCCCACCCCCTCCGACAGCCCGTCAGTCCCCTTCGCGGCAGTACATTTTCGGCCGTCCGCCGAGCGGCTTCCGGCGCCCGGAGGGCGGAAGCGGTGCCGGAGACCGGACCGTGACGATCCGTTACGCCTGGTGCAGTGCGGGCGGGCGGATGCACCGGAGCGACCGGTCCGTCGTGCTCTTCGAGAAGTATCCGAAGATCGGGGCGCGGACGGACTTCCGGGATTATGCGGCCTTCCGGGAGAAGGTTCGGACCAGGGTCGCGTAGGGAAATCGGCCGTATGTATTCGAGAACGCCGTCGGATTTCTGCGGAAGTACGACAAGCGAGAGATGTCGGCCCTCCGCAAGTCCCGGATAGGCTCCGGAAATCCGCGCCCGAAAAACCGCACCGGACCGGGGAACGCCGGCCGGGTCTACGGAAAGCAGTTCGGAATTCCCCGTCGGATCCGACACCGTGTCACATACCGCCGACGAGAAGGTGTTCGAGACGGGCGGACGGCAGGCCGAGGCGGGGCCGGACCTGGGACGAGTGCCTCACCGTACTCGACAGGCGCGACGGGGGAAAGGCACGGCATTCCTCCCCAGGGGTGGACTCGGTTTCTGTGCTGCCGATCTGACGGAGCGGTGGACCGAGGCCTGCCCCCGTGCGAAGGTCGGCTTCGCGCCGGCCTCCGGCGGCGACAACTCCTCGGTCCGCTATTCGGCCGGGGGCGACACGGACTTCGGCACCTTCCCGCACTTCCCGGGCCAATGGCACCCGCACCTCAGTCCATCCTCCCCAGAACCTCCCGCACCCGCCGCGCGTCACGGATCCGCTGCTCATAGGTGGCGCCCAGCGCGAGCAGCAGCAGTCCGGCGAGCGCGGGAGGCGTCCAGCGAGGGAGCGCGCCGACGATCTGCACGATGTACGGGGCGAGTTCGTGCAGGGCGTCCGCGACCAGCGCGGCGCCGCCCAGGACCAGCGGAGCCTGGAGCCGGTGCCGGGCACCCAGCAGGGTGACGGTGAGCGCCGCCGCGCCGAGCAGCAGCGGACGCTGCCACTGCCCTTCGCCCCAGGCCATGAGCAGGCTCGGCGCGAGCGTCACGGACAGGCCCGGCGCGTACGCCGTCCACGACGACACCGAGGTGTCCGCGCGGCGCCGGTACGCGCCCAGGAGCAGCGCAGGAACGGTCACCGGCAGTGTGTACGCCTCGGGGGAGCCGACGCCCCAGGAAGCCAGGCGCACCCAGGAGGCCAGGACGAACAGGGCGAGGGCCGCGTACCGGACCGGGCGCCGGTCCTCCCGTACGGCCGTACCCGCGGCGATCAGCCCGCACAGGGCCAGGACCGTGGCCAGCAGCGGAGGTTCGGGCGCGGCGAGCGCGATGGCCGACAGCGCCGCGAGGGCGCCGGTGATCTCGATCGACAGGGTCGTCGCTCCGTCCTCGGCGCGTGCGGCGAGCAGCGCGGCGGCGACGGGCACGACCAGCACGAGCAGCGCGGTGTGCTGGGGCTGGAGACCGAGGGAGGCGCCGGTGGCGCAGGCGAGGGCGGTCGCGTATCCGAGGGCCGCGGGTGCCGCGAGCGGGCCGGGGCCGGGACGGGGGGCGGCCACCGCGAACAGGACCGTCAACGCGGCGAGGACGGTCAGGGTCGCGCCCTCGGAGGCCAGCGCGAGGAAGGCGAGGCTCAGGGAGGTGAGCAGGGCGAGCACCTGCGCGGGGAGCGGGGAGGCGCTCCTGCGGGCGTACCCGAGCAGGGCCGCCGTGGTGAGTCCCTGCACGGACAGGGCGGCCGCGTAAGGGAGTTCGAGGGTCGCCGGGAGAACCGACACCGTCGCCCAGGCCAGAGTCGGCGCGCAGGCCAGGGCGTACGGGCGCCACGCGGTGGCGCGGACGGCCACCACCAGGGCCGCGGCGACGAGCGCGAGCACGAGCGGTGCAGTGACCGCATCACCGGGCCAGGGCAGAGCGCCGGTTACCGCGTCCCGCGCGTTCGACGGAGCGCCGGACCAGACGGAACCCAGCCGGCCCACCGGTCCCAGCAGGGAGATCACGACCACGGGCAGGGCCCACGCCACCGCCAGGGCCCCCACGCAGCCCGCGGCCAGGGCGAGCCCGCGGCGCACCGGGGCGGGAAGACGCGTACCGGCGACGGCCAGCAGGGCGATACCGCACACCAGATGGCCAGGGGCCGTCCACTCGCCCGGCAGGGACACGCGCAGCACCCCGCCGATCGCCCCGACACCGATGAGTGACCCGGCGGTCGCGAGGCCCGTCGCGGTGGCCGTCGTCAGGCCCGGCCTCGGAGCGCCCCACGCAGCCGTCAGCGCGATCGACGCGGCCAGGAGGAGAAGCGCCGCCGCCCGTGCGGCGGCGCCCGGTCCGGCGGACGCCCAGGACAGGCACCCGGCCGCGAAGGCGCCCCAGCCGCCCAGGCCGTACGCCCCGACGGTCGCGACGGCACGGACGGACCGCACGGGCAGGCGCAGGGCGAGGACCACGTCGAGCGCCGCCGTGACCAGCAGGGCGGCCGTGACGGCGTACGCACCCGCGGAGACGGCCACCGCCCACAGGATCAGCGGCGGTTGGACGGCGGCCACGGCGGCGGGCAGCGGCAGCCTGAGCGAAGGCCGCTCACCGGCGCCGGCCGTCCGGAGCGGCGAGCCCAGCGCGAGTCCGTACGCCGCCCACAGCGCGGCCAGCGCCGTCGAGGCGAGCGCGGCGTAGGCGGCGCCGTCCGTGCCGGGGAGCGCCACCGCGTAGAGCGCGTAGGCGTCCAGGACCGTCAGCACCAGGCCCGTCCCCGCCAGCGCCTCGGCCGTCGAGCGCAGCCCGCGCCGCAGCAGGGGCACGGGTGCGCCGAGCGCGGCCAGTGTCACCGCGCCGAGCACCAGCGACCGCCCCGTGATCCCCAGACGTCCCCAGCCGACCAGCGTGAACGCGATGGCGGCGACGGCCAGCAGGACGCCGCCGAGGAGCAGGAGCACGTTCTGCACGCCGGGTGCCGTGGTCTCGGGCCGCCGGGCCGCGGTCGTCGGGGGCGCGGTCCGCGCGGGCACCGGCCGCAGCGCGTGGAGCAGCCAGGCGCGGCGGGTCAGCAAGACGGCCCGGCGTGCGTCGAGTTGCCGCAACTCGGTGTCCAGGAGCCGCAACTCCTCGGCCGGGGAAGGGATCTGGGTCATGATGCGGAGTGTGGTCCGGGTCACGGGCCCGGGCATGAGCGCGCGTACTCACGCCGTACTCAGATCGGTGTGCCCGCGGGGCCGGTACTTCCGCTCCCCCCGCCGTCATGGGCACACTCGGCCCATGGACTGGACCCACTACCGCTTCCGTACCGTGTGGGAGCTGCCCGCGCGGCCGGCCGACGTCTACGCCGCCCTGGAGCGAGCCGAGACCTACCCGGACTGGTGGCCGCAGGTGCGCGAGGTGACCCCCGTCGACGAGCGCACCGCCGTCATCCGGATCCGCTCGGTCCTGCCGTACGACATCACCATCACCGCCCGCGCGGCGCGCCAGGACCCCCGGGCCGGTGTCCTGGAGATGCGGATGTCCGGCGATCTCGACGGCTGGGCGCGCTGGACCCTCACCGCGGCCGGCCCGGGAACCCGCGCCCGGTACGACCAGGAAGTGCACGTCACCACGGCACTGCTGCGGCGGCTCGCCGTGCCGGGACGCCCCTTCTTCCGCGCCAACCACGCCCTGATGATGCGCGCGGGACAGCGCGGACTGAGGACTCGTCTCCAAGCGGTTTGAACCCCACCCGCCGGGACCTGTATTGTTCAGTCCGTTCCCGGGCGATTAGCTCAGTGGGAGAGCGCTTCGTTCACACCGAAGAGGTCACTGGTTCGAACCCAGTATCGCCCACCCGGAGAAGACCGGTCCGTCACCGACGGACCGGTTTTTCGTTGTTCGCACCGGCATCGTGCCCGGTCAGGCCGCCGCCGGAAGATCGGGGCGCAGCGGCCACGCCGGATCCACCGCCTCCGGTGAACCGCTGCGCGCGAACCAGGCCTGGAGTCCGCGCGCCTGGGCCGCGTGCCACACCGACTGGAGCGTGTGCAGCTCGGACGGCGACAGACGCTCAAGACGGGCCGAGAACCGGCGCCCCACCGCACGGACGACCTCCATCGAGGCCAGCGCGTCGGCCGCCGCGTCGTGCGCGCCCTCCAGCTCCACCTCGTAGTGCGCGCACAGATCGGTCAGCGTGCGCCGGCCCTTGCGGTAGCGGTCCAGATGCTTGTCGAGGACGCGCGGATCGAGCACCCGCAGCGACGCCGACTCGAACCAGTGGTCGAGCGACGAGGCGCGGTGCCTGCGCAACTCCCGGTCCAGCAGCGTCAGATCGAAGGGGGCGTTCATCACCACCAGCGGCCGCCCCGCCGCCGCCTGTTCGCTCAGTTCCCTGGCTATCTCCTCCATGACGGGCGACGGCCAGCGGCCGTTGCGCTGAAGATGGTCGTCCGTGAGCCCGTGCACGGCCGTCGCCCCCGCGGGCACCGGCACTCCCGGGTTCACCAGCCACCGGGTCACCCGCGGACGGGCTCCCGGGGCGTCCTGGACCACGACGGCGGCCGACACGATCCTGTCGGTCTCGACGTCCACGCCCGTGGTCTCCGTGTCGAACGCGGCCAAAGGGCCCTCGTACCAGCACGTCATACGTACACAACTCCTCGTTCACCCGCGGCAGCTGACGCACCGTCTTCTGCCTGTTTGGTGATACCCGGGCTGTTTGCGCCGTACGCCGGAAGGAGACAACAGAGGTACGGGTCTTTGCAGTTCAGCGACCCGTCGCGGGGATACATCACGCCTGGAAGGCTGTTGGACTCATGGCACTCGCGCAGCCCGAACGGGGCGGGCTGCTGCCCCAGCGGACGGCACCCCATCGCGGCTCACTCGCCACCACCGCCTGCATGGAGACCTTGCAGGTGGGCTACCTGCACGCCGTCGCGGCGGCCGCGGGCTGTTCACTGTCTCAGCCCTTTCCCGACAACGGCATCGACTGGCACGTCAGCCACAGCGCCCCCGGGCACACGGTCGACGACGAAGTCACCATCAAGGTGCAGCTCAAGTGCACGTACCAGATCCCGCCCAACCCCCCGGGGCCCGCCTTCTCCTTCACGCTCGACAACGAGCACCTGGCGAAGCTCGCGCGCACCCCGGTCTCGGTGCACAAGATCCTGGTCGTGATGCTCGTGCCCAGATCCCAGGACGACTGGCTGCGCGCCAGCCACGACCGGCTCGACCTGCGGCACTGCTGCTACTGGATCAATCTCGCCGGACACGCCATCACGGGCCGGCGCCGGACCACCGTCCGCATCCCGACGGCCCGGATCTTCGACGACCGCGCCCTGTGCGAGATCATGACGCGGGTCGGGACGGGAGGCAGACCATGACACACCGCCCCATCGACGAGGCCCTCCGGCCGGTCAGGCCGCATCCTGCCGAAGCCTTCTGGAACGATCCGCCGGCCCTCGACCAGGTGGACCCGACCGTTCTCGGCGCGCTGCTGCGGCGGCACGGCTGGCAGCGCCGCGGGGGAGCGGCCGGACGGTACGGCCGCTGGACCCCACCCGGGCCCGGGGGCGGCGGCACCAGCCTGCTGGTGCCGGAGAACCGGGCCTTCCCCGACAGCGACGACCTCCTCGGCGAGGCCCTCGTCGCGCTCTCCCGCAGCGCCTCACCGTCCGCGCGTGACGTCCTCGTCGCCCTCGCCGTGCCCAGCGACGAGATCCGCTGGTGGCGGGACGTGCCGACCGGCCCGGTGGGCGCCGCGCCCTGGACGGTCGAGGAGCAGACCCGCGGGGCCGCCCGCCAGATGCTGCTCGCCGGCGCGCTCGCGGCACGCGCGCGTGCCGGCTACTACGGCGCCCGGCACCGCAGGGCGGCCGCCGCCTCCCTGGAGAACGTCCTGGTGGGCGCCGAACCGGGAGGCCGCTGCCTCACCGCGTTCGTGCCCGTCACCAGTGGCCGGCCGCTCGCCGTACGTCTGCACGAGGCACTGTGCGCCGCCCGCGAGGCCATCGACTACCAGCGGGCCACCGGCGGCATGGACGCCTTCGACGCCGCCGTGGAGGCGGGCGTCAGCCATGAACTCATGGAGGCACTGGTCGCCCTCGTCCGGGGCACCGAGGGCGCCCGGATCACCGTCGAGTGGTCGCCCGCCGCGGGCGTGCCCGAGGGCGGCGCGAACCCCGCCGAGCCCGTCGAGTTCTCTCCCGGCGACCTGGCCGTGCTGCGCGAGGCCGGGGCCCGCTATCTGCGCGAGGAGCCGTCCGTGCCGGTGCGGCTCACGGGCGCCGTGGTCCGGATGCGCAGGTCGGGGCCGCGCGGGGCGGGCACGGTACGGCTGCGGGTCCTCGCGGGCGCCGAGGTCCCGCATGTGCGGATGACCCTGGACGAGGAGGCGTACCGGATAGCGGGGCAGGCCCATCTGGTCGGGCTGCCGGTCCGGGTGCACGGCCGGCTGGAGAGCCGCGGCGGCTTCCGCAGGCTCACGGACGCCACCGGGGTCGTGCCCGTCCAGGTGGACGAGGCCGAACGGGACCGGCTGATGAAGTCGCTCCAGGAGAATCTGGACTTCTTCGAGGAGGCGTGCAGCGAGGACTGACCGGAGCCGGGAACGCGCCGGGAAGACGCGGGGGAGGAGGGACCGGGGTGCGCGTGTCCCGGGGCCCCGGGTGCTCCGTCCACAACCGTTTCGCGGAGGAGACCCCTGGCTCGGTAGGATTCGGGGCATTGCCACGCCATGCCGTATGTGGTGTGGGCCCCCTTCAGTCAGGAGAGACCGGTGTCAGACGTCCGTGTGATCATCCAACGCGATTCCGAGCGGGACGAGCGTGTGGTGACGACGGGCACTACGGCCGCCGACCTCTTCACCGGCGAGCGCACCGTCATCGCGGCCCGGGTGGCCGGCGAGCTGAAGGACCTCGCGTACGAGGTGAAGGACGGCGAGGAGGTCGAGCCCGTCGAGATCTCCTCCGAGGACGGCCTGAGCATCCTGCGCCACTCCACCGCGCACGTGATGGCCCAGGCCGTGCAGGAGCTCTTCCCCGAGGCCAAGCTGGGCATCGGCCCGCCGGTCAAGGACGGCTTCTACTACGACTTCGACGTCGAGCGGCCCTTCACGCCCGAGGACCTCAAGGCCGTCGAGAAGAAGATGCAGGAGATCCAGAAGCGCGGGCAGCGCTTCTCCCGCCGTGTCGTCACCGACGAGGACGCCCGCGAGGAGCTCGCGGCCGAGCCGTACAAGCTGGAGCTCATCGGCATCAAGGGCTCCGCCTCCACGGACGACGGCGCGAACGTCGAGGTGGGCGGCGGCGAGCTGACCATCTACGACAACCTCGACGCCAAGACCGGTGACCTGTGCTGGAAGGACCTCTGCCGCGGTCCCCACCTGCCCACCACCCGCAACATCCCGGCCTTCAAGCTGATGCGCAACGCCGCCGCGTACTGGCGCGGCAGCGAGAAGAACCCCATGCTCCAGCGCATCTACGGCACCGCCTGGCCCTCGAAGGAGGAGCTGAAGGCGCACCTGGACTTCCTCGCCGAGGCCGAGAAGCGCGACCACCGCAAGCTGGGCAACGAGCTGGACCTGTTCTCCATCCCGGAGCAGATCGGCTCCGGCCTCGCCGTCTTCCACCCCAAGGGCGGCATCATCCGCCGGGTCATGGAGGACTACTCGCGCCGCCGGCACGAGGAGGAGGGCTACGAGTTCGTCTACACCCCGCACGCCACCAAGGGGAAGCTCTTCGAGACCTCGGGCCACCTGGACTGGTACGCCGACGGCATGTACCCGCCCATGCAGCTCGACGAGGGCGTGGACTACTACCTCAAGCCCATGAACTGCCCGATGCACAACCTGATCTTCGACGCGCGCGGCCGCTCGTACCGTGAACTGCCGCTGCGCCTCTTCGAGTTCGGCACCGTGTACCGGTACGAGAAGTCGGGTGTCGTGCACGGTCTGACCCGTGCCCGGGGCTTCACCCAGGACGACGCGCACATCTACTGCACCAAGGAGCAGATGGCCGACGAGCTCGACAAGACGCTCACCTTCGTCCTGAACCTGCTGCGCGACTACGGCCTCACCGACTTCTACCTGGAGCTCTCCACCAAGGACCCGGAGAAGTTCGTCGGCTCGGACGAGATCTGGGAGGAGGCCACCGAGACGCTGCGCCAGGTCGCCGAGAAGCAGGGTCTCCCGCTGGTCCCGGACCCGGGCGGCGCCGCCTTCTACGGCCCGAAGATCTCCGTGCAGGCCAATGACGCCATCGGCCGCACCTGGCAGATGTCGACCGTGCAGCTCGACTTCAACCTGCCCGAGCGCTTCGAGCTGGAGTACACCGGCCCCGACGGCTCCAAGCAGCGCCCGGTCATGATCCACCGCGCGCTCTTCGGTTCCATCGAGCGGTTCTTCGCCGTGCTCCTGGAGCACTACGCGGGCGCGTTCCCGGCCTGGCTGGCGCCCGTCCAGGCGATCGGCATCCCGATCGGCGACGCGCACGTGGAGTACTTGCACCAGTTCGCCACCGAGGCGAAGAAGCGGGGCCTGCGCGTCGAGGTCGACGCCTCCTCGGACCGGATGCAGAAGAAGATCCGCAACGCGCAGAAGCAGAAGGTGCCCTTCATGGTCATCGCGGGCGACGAGGACATGGCCGCCGGTGCCGTCTCCTTCCGCTACCGCGACGGCTCCCAGGAGAACGGCATCCCCCTCGACGAGGCCGTCGCCAAGATCGCGAAGGTCGTCGAGGAGCGCGCCCAGATCTGACCGGTCCGCGCGGACCCGTCGGAACGGCGGGCAACGACCTAAGCCCCCGGGAAGCTCAGCTTCCCGGGGGCTTCTCGTCGCCCTCGCGCGAGAACACCTGGAGCAGCCACGAGGAGAAGGACCCCGTCACCGCGCCCAGCAGCCCCAGGCCGCACGCCATCATGGCGACCGCGATCGTCCGCCCCCTCGGCGTCACCGGAGTCACGTCCCCGTACCCGACCGTCGCCAGTGTGGAGGCGGCCCACCACACGGAGTCGCCGAACGTGACGATCGTCGCGTGCGGTGCCCGGTACTCGGCCTGGTAGACGGCGAGCGCGCCCGAGAAGCCGAGCAGCAGGACCGAGAGGCTCGCGTAGAAGATCACTCGCGCGTACAGCGGGAGACGGGGCTCCCCGCGGCGGTACTGCACGGCGTCGTAGAGCTTGACGACCCTCAGCGGCCGCATGAGCGGCAGGACGAGGACCACGGTGTCCAGCAGATGACGCCGGACGAACCGCGGCCCCTGTCCGCTCAGCCGCCAGCGCACCAGATAGTCGGTGAGGAACGCCGCCCAGGTGGCCGCGATCACGGAGAGACAGACGTCGCGACCGTCCTGGGGCAGATCGTGCGCCAGGACGTGGACCGCGTACGCGGCGAGGAAGAGCAGCGACCCGATCGCCAGCGGTACCTCGGTGCGGTGCTCCCAGCGGGTCAGCGGGCTCTCGTCGTCCATGGCCACAGCTTCGCCGCAGGCTCCTTCGTGCGGCACCCGCCGACACGCCGCGAACGGGCGAAGCAATATGCTGCAACACATGACGAGTGAGCCGGAGCAGCAGATCGGAGTGGGGACGCAGGACGCGTTCCAGCGCCTGTGGACGCCCCACCGGATGGCCTACATCCAGGGCGAGAACAAGCCCACCGGCCCGGGGGCCGACGACGGTTGTCCGTTCTGCTCGATACCGGCCAAGTCCGACGAGGACGGGCTGATCGTCAGGCGCGGGGAGCACGTGTACGCGGTGCTCAACCTGTACCCGTACAACGGCGGGCATCTGATGGTCGTGCCCTACCGGCACGTCGCCGACTACACGGACCTCACCGGGCCGGAGACCGCCGAACTCGGTGAGCTGACCAAGCAGGCCATGACCGCCCTGCGCACCGCCTCCGGCGCCCATGGCTTCAACATCGGCATGAACCAGGGAACGGTCGCGGGTGCCGGCATCGCCGCGCATCTGCACCAGCACATCGTGCCCCGCTGGGGCGGCGACACCAACTTCATGCCGGTCGTCGGCCACACCAAGGTCCTGCCGCAGCTGCTCGCGGACACCCGCACGATGCTGGCGGAGGCCTGGCCCACCGCGTAGCCGCGTCGGGGGCGCCCCACCGGGCGCCCCTTCCGCGGACCCGTTCTCCGGGCTCGTGACCGCCGCCGCCCGGGACACCTCCCGGCGCGCGGCTACGCGTCGTACACGTCGGCCTTGCGCGGCGACGGGTCCTGCACCGCCGTGCTGAGGAACGCCGAGCGGTTGCCGAACTTCTCCGTGTCGACGCCGTTCTCCTTCAGGACCTTGATCGCCGCCGAGTGCACCACGCGCAGTACCGGCGTCGCGGCCCGCAGCGCGTCGTCCGCCATGAAGCGGTGCCGCCAGGGCTGATCGGCCCAGGCGTGCCGCAGTCCGAACGGCTCGGGCAGCCCCAGACTTCCGCCGATCCAGTTCAGCAGCGGCGGATACCAGGTGAGGGGCGCCCGCGCCGCGAGCCGTACGACCTCGTCCGCGGTGACCAGCGGCAGGCTCACCGTGCGGGTCTCCCAGAACTTGACGGTCTTCGCGACCTGCTTGGTGGGAGCCTCCGGCTTGCTGGTGAACAGTGGGTTCACCGGCCCCAGCGCGTGACCGGTCACCTCGATGCGCAGCGTCTGGTGCAGCACGGTCACCGTGATCATCATCGTGATGATCAACTGCCCGTCCCAGAGCGTCCACTGGACCCCGAGATAGTGCCGGTCCCCGCTGCCGAACTGCTGCTTGTTGCAGATGTCCTGCACCGCGTGGGACTTGATCGTGTAGGCCTCCACGTCCGTGCCGCCCGGCCGGGACACCGCCGCCGCCTTCTCGCCGATCGGCGTGACGACCCAGTGCTTTATCGAAGGCGCGGGAAAACCACCGGTGTTGAGCGGACCGCGCTCCAGCATGCGCAGCTGGTCATGGATGTTGCGGATGACGTCCCAGCTGCGGAAGGGGTGGATCTCCTTCTTCGCGTCCAGCGGCACCAGGTCCTCGGCGAGCTGCCAGCTGCCCCAGCGGGTGCCCATGCCGAGTATGCCCTTGGGGCCCGCGTAGAAGACCGAGTTGGACTGCTGCTCCGCGGTGAGCCGGGCGAGCGACTGACGCAGCTGCTCCGCCGCCGTCTCACCGGGGCTGCCGGGAACCGCCTCGGGAATCTTGGCGCCGATGCCGCCGCCCGACAGCAGGCCGGCCCAGCGCTCCCGCAGATCCTTGGCGGTGCGCTCGCAGATCTGCTTCGCCCACAGCCAGCCGACGACGGGGAGGACCACCGCGGCACGCGCGTACCAGGCCCAGAAGCCCGTGAACGGCATACGGATCAGGAACAGGACCGCCAGGGCGCCGACGGCGAGCAGGAGGGTGGTGCCGAGCGCGGAGCCCCGCTTGTCGGTCCGCCGGGCGATCTGCGTACGGATCTGGAAGACCATCAGCCACACCAGCAGTCCGGGCAGGAACAGCAGCCCGCACAGCACCATGACGGCCGACAGCCAATTGTCGCGCTCCCGGCGGATGTTGGTCGCCGCGAGACAGTGCTCCACGATGGCCTGCGGCTCGGTGCCGAAGGACTGGATGAGCGGGGCGCGGCCCGCGCCCAGCATGCGGGCCGTCACCGCGCCGGCGAAGGCCTCGCCGAGATTCGGCGCGAACAGCTTGATCCGTCCGGCCTTCACCGTGGACTGGTGCCATTCGTTGTCGGCTTTGAGGATCTCCGTCATCGGACTGTCGCGGTACGCCGCCGAGGCGAGGGCGAAGGTCGCCGCCGTCTGCCCCGCGGACCCCGTGAGCGGCACCTGCGCCCCAGGAGTGAAATCGAAACCGTCGAACGCCACTTCCGCCCCCATCGCCGCCGCACCCGCTCCTGCGGCTTTCCCGACTTCGGTGTCCCGCACACCTGTTGATCAGGTCTTCGTCTTGATCAGTTCTCAGAGTATCGGCAGCGGCCGACATTCGTCGGCGGACGGCCGAAGCCGCCCACCGACGGATGAAACACCCGGCCGAAGTGCCGGGAGCGGCCCGGCCCTCAGGTACCCGGGTCCTGTTCGCGGAGCCGTTCGGCGATGTGCTGCGGCATGGGTTCGTGCCGCGCGTAGGACCGGTCGAAGCGCGCGGTGCCGTGCGAGACGGACCGCAGGTCGACGGCGTACCGGCCGATCTCGATCTCCGGTACCTCGGCGCGTACGAGCGTGCGCCCGCCGGGTGCCTGCTCGGTGCCGACGACCCGGCCGCGTCGTCCCGACAGATCGCTCATCACCGGCCCCACGTAGTCGTCGCCGACCAGGACCGTCACCTCCGCCACCGGCTCCAGGAGATGGATGGTGGCCTCGCGGGCCGCCTCGCGCAGCGCGAGCGCGCCCGCCGTCTGGAACGCGGCGTCGGAGGAGTCGACCGAGTGCGCCTTGCCGTCCGTCAGCGTGACCCGTACGTCGATGAGCGGATAGCCGGCGACGACGCCCTTGGCCGCCTGGGCGCGCACGCCCTTCTCGACCGAGGGGATGAACTGCCGGGGCACGGCGCCGCCGACGACCTTGTCGACGAACTCGATGCCCGAGCCGTTCGGCAGCGGTTCGACCTCGATCTCGCAGATCGCGAACTGGCCGTGTCCGCCCGACTGTTTGACATGGCGGCCGCGTCCGGCGGACGGGCCGGCGAACGTCTCGCGCAGGGAGACCTTGTGCGGGACCACGTCGACCTGCACGCCGTACCGGCTGCGCAGCCGCTCCAGGGCGACGTCCGCGTGCGCCTCGCCCAGGCACCACAGGACGACCTGATGGGTGTTCGGATTCTGCTCCAGACGCATCGTGGGGTCCTCGGCCACGAGCCGGCCGAGCCCCTGGGAGAGCTTGTCCTCGTCCGCCTTGCTGTGTGCCTCGATGGCGAGCGGGAGCAGCGGGTCGGGCATCTGCCAGGGCTCCATGAGCAGCGGGTCGTCCTTGGCCGAGAGGGTGTCCCCCGTCTCGGCGCGGTTCAGCTTCGCCACACTGGCCAGGTCGCCCGCGATGCAGTGCGTGAGGGCGCGCTGCTGTTTGCCGAACGGCGCGGACAGGGCACCGATCCGCTCGTCGACGTCGTGGTCCTCGTGCCCGCGGTCGGTCAGCCCGTGCCCGGAGACGTGCACCGTCGCGTCGGGGCGCAGGGTCCCGGAGAAGACCCGGACCAGGGAGACCCGGCCCACGTACGGGTCGGACGCGGTCTTCACGACCTCCGCGACCAGCGGCCCCCCGGGGTCGCAGGCCTTCACCTCGCGCGGCGCGCCGTCCGGTGTGGTCACGGCGGGCGCCGGGCGCTCCAGCGGGGTCGGGAAGCCGCCCGTGATCAGTTCGAGGAGTTCCAGCGTGCCGAGCCCCTGGCGGGCCCCCTCGGCGGCGGGCGCGGCGGCCAGCACGGGGAAGAAGCTCCCGCGGGCCACGGCCCGTTCGAGGTCCTGCACGAGTGTCTTGAGGTCGATCTCCTCGCCGCCGAGATAGCGGTCCATGAGGGTCTCGTCCTCGCTCTCGGCGATGATCCCCTCGATCAGCCGGTTGCGGGCCGCCTCGATGAGCTGTTCCTGCTCGGGGCCAGGATCCGCCTCCTTGCGCTCCCCGGACGAGTAGTCGAACACCTGCCGGGTGAGCAGTCCGATCAGGCCGGTCACGGGCGCGTGCCCGTCCGGCGCCGCGGCCCCGTGCAGCGGCAGGTAGAGCGGCAGTACGGCGTCGGGGTCGTCCCCGCCGAACGCCTGCGCGCAGGTCGCGGTCATCCCCTCGAAGTCCGACCGGGCCGATTCGAGGTGGGTGACCACGATCGCCCGGGGCATGCCGACGGCCGCGCACTCCTCCCACAGCATCCGGGTCGTGCCGTCCACCCCGTCCGAGGCCGAGACGACGAAGAGGGCCGCGTCCGCCGCCCGCAGACCGGCCCTCAGTTCACCGACGAAGTCGGCGTATCCGGGGGTGTCGAGAAGGTTGATCTTGAACCCGTCCCAGTCGACGGGCACCAGGGAGAGCTGCACCGACCGCTGCTGCCGGTGCTCGATCTCGTCGTAGTCCGAGACGGTGCCGCCGTCCTCCACGCGGCCCGCCCGGTTCACCGCTCCCGCCGTCAGCGCGAGAGCCTCCACCAACGTCGTCTTGCCCGATCCGCTGTGGCCGACCAGCACCACATTCCGTACGGATGCGGGGTGGTCGGCCGCCGTAGCCCTGCCGGCGGCTCCGGGGTGTGTGTTCGCCTTGTCGCCCATGGCCTTGCCTCCCGTGCACGGTGAGGTCTCTGTGGGCGCGGGACATGCCGAGGCCGCGTTCGGTGGCGGCACCGGTGACGCCCGCGGTTCTTCGAGCTTTGCACTCGCGTCACTGTGCGTCCATACAGGGGACGCGATCGCGCCGGGAGGCCGGCGGCACCCGGTCGTGACACGGGGTGCGGGTGCCCGGCCATCGCACAAGCGCACGCGTGGCTACGATGGGCCAGCCGACGGCCAGCAGGGGCCGCCCGGCGACACCGACCCTCGGGAAGGCCATGCTGAACAAGTACGCGCGTGCATTCTTCACGCGTGTCCTCACACCGTTCGCCGCGTTTCTCGTCCGCCGGGGGGTGAGCCCCGACACGGTCACCCTCCTGGGCACGGCCGGAGTCATGGCCGGGGCGCTGGTCTTCTTCCCCCGGGGAGAGTTCTTCTGGGGAACGATCGTCATCACGCTGTTCGTGTTCTCCGACCTGGTCGACGGGAACATGGCGCGCCAGCTCGGCCGCTCCAGCCGCTGGGGCGCCTTCCTGGACTCCACGCTCGACCGGGTCGCCGACGGCGCGATCTTCGGCGGCTTCGCACTCTGGTACGCGGGCAACGGCGACGACAACGTCCTGTGCGCCGTCTCGATCTTCTGTCTCGCCAGCGGCCAGGTGGTGTCGTACACCAAGGCCCGAGGCGAGTCGATCGGGCTGCCGGTCGCGGTCAACGGTCTCGTCGAGCGCGCCGAGCGTCTGGTGATCTCGCTGGTCGCGGCCGGTCTCGCGGGTCTGCACACGTTCGGTGTGCCCGGCATCCAGGTGCTGCTGCCCATCGCGCTGTGGATCGTCGCCGTCGGCAGCCTCGTCACGCTGATCCAGCGGGTCGTCACCGTGCGCCGGGAGGCCGCCGAGGCGGACGCCGAGGTCGCCGCCCGGAGCAGCGAGGCCACCTCGTGACCAGCCTGAGCGACAGGCTGGTCGACGGCGCCTACGCCGCGGGCTGGAGCGTCGTCAAGAAGCTCCCCGAGCCGGTCGTCGTGGGCCTCGGCCGCACGATCGCCGACCTCGCCTGGAAGCGGCGCGGCAAGGGGGTCCTGCGTCTGGAGAGCAACTACGCGCGCGTGGTGCCGGACGCGACACCGGAGCGGCTCGCGGAACTCTCCCGCGCCGGCATGCGCTCGTACCTGCGCTACTGGATGGAGTCGTTCCGGCTTCCCGCGTGGAGCGAGGAGCGGGTCGCGGGCGGCTTCGAGGTCAAGGACGTCCACCGCCTGACCGACGGCATCGCCTCCGACCGGGGCGTCATCCTGGCGCTGCCGCACATGGCGAACTGGGATCTCGCGGGCGCCTGGGTCACCACCGGCCTGAGGACGCCGTTCACGACCGTCGCCGAGCGCCTCAAGC
This sequence comes from Streptomyces sp. NPDC024698, assembly GCF_055559015.1. NCBI lineage: Bacteria > Bacillati > Actinomycetota > Actinomycetes > Kitasatosporales > Streptomycetaceae > Streptomyces > Streptomyces sp. NPDC024698. The sequence continues at coordinate 333,359 of NZ_JBVHLK010000007.1, forward strand.
CGGAGTCGCTGTACGACCGTTTCGTCGCCTATCGCGAGGGCCTCGGCATGGAGGTCCTGCCGCACAGCGGTGGTGCCGCGTTCGGCACGCTGGCCCGGCGTCTGCGCGACGGCGGGCTGATCTGTCTGGTCGCGGAACGGGACCTGTCCGCCTCGGGCGTCGAGGTCGAGTTCTTCGGCGAGACGACCCGGATGCCCGCGGGCCCGGCCCTGCTCGCCCAGCAGACCGGTGCCCTCCTCCTGCCCGTGACGCTCTGGTACGACGACTCGCCCGTGATGCGCGGTCAGGTCCATCCGCCCGTCGAGGTCCCGGAGTCGGGCAGTCGTGCCGAGAAGACGTCCGTCATGACACAGGCGCTGGCCGACGCCTTCGCCGACGGCATCGCCGAGCACCCGGAGGACTGGCACATGTTGCAGCGATTGTGGCTCAAGGACCTCGACGCCGGGAAGGCTCCCCGTGAGGGGTCCGGCACACAGGACCCCGAGAAGAGGGCCTCGTGAGGATCGGCATCGTCTGCCCGTACTCGTGGGACGTTCCGGGCGGCGTCCAGTTCCACATCCGCGACCTGGCCGAACACCTCATCCGCCTGGGGCACGAGGTGTCCGTCCTCGCCCCCGCGGACGACGACACCCCCCTGCCGCCGTACGTCGTCTCGGCGGGCCGCGCGGTCCCGGTCCCGTACAACGGCTCGGTGGCGCGGCTGAACTTCGGCTTCCTGTCGGCGGCCCGGGTACGGCGCTGGCTGCACGACGGCACCTTCGACGTGGTCCACATCCACGAGCCGTCCTCGCCCTCGCTCGGCCTGCTCACCTGCTGGGCGGCACAGGGCCCGATCGTCGCGACCTTCCACACCTCGAACCCGCGCTCCCGGGCGATGGTCGCCGCGTACTCCATCCTCCAGGCCGCCCTGGAGAAGATCAGCGCGCGGATCGCCGTGAGCGAGTACGCCCGGCGCACCCTGGTCGAGCACCTCGGCGGGGACGCGGTCGTCATCCCGAACGGCGTCGACGTCGACTTCTTCGCCCGCGCCAAGCCCAAGCCCGAGTGGCAGGGCGACACCATCGGCTTCATCGGCCGCATCGACGAGCCCCGCAAGGGCCTGCCGGTGCTCATGCGGGCCCTGCCCGCGATCCTGGCCGAGCGCCCGCAGACGCGGCTGCTGGTCGCCGGGCGTGGCGACGAGAAGGAGGCCGTGGAGTCGCTGCCCGCCGAGATGCGCTCGCGCGTCGAGTTCCTCGGCATGGTCAGCGACGAGGACAAGGCCCGGCTGCTGCGCAGCGTCGACCTGTACGTCGCGCCCAACACCGGCGGCGAGAGCTTCGGGATCATCCTGGTCGAGGCGATGTCCGCCGGGGCGCCCGTGCTCGCGGCGGACCTCGACGCCTTCGCCCAGGTCCTCGACCAGGGCTCCGCGGGTGAGCTGTTCGCCAACGAGGACGCCGCCGACCTGGCCGCCGCCGCGCTGCGGCTGCTCGCCGACCCGGAGCGCCGGGCCGCGCTGCGCGTGCGGGGGAGCGAGCACGTGCGGCGCTTCGACTGGTCGACGGTCGGCGCGGACATCCTGTCCGTGTACGAGACGGTGACGGACGGCGCCGCCGCGGTGGCCACGGACGAACGCACGGGCCTCAGGGCCCGCTTCGGCCTGGCCCGCGACTGACCCTCAGGGGACACCGGCGGCTGACGCTCCCCGGGGTCCGCGCCGCGAGCCGGCACGGGTCCCGCCGGGGCGGCCTTGCCCGGTGACGCTGTCCGGTGCGTGAAGAACGGCCGGAACACGACGGTCCGGTGTCCGGCCGGCCGGTGTGGTGCCGAGTCGCGGGCCCGGTGCGCGGGCCCCGGCGGGCCGGTGACGCGCACCGGTAGCCTTGCCGCCCGTGACCGCAACCCTCATCTGGATCCTCGTCGGCCTCGTCGCGATCGGCCTCTACCTGAGCTGGACCGCCGGCCGTCTCGACCGGCTGCACTCCCGTATCGACGCCGCCCGCGCCGCCCTCGACGCGCAACTGCTGCGCCGGGCCTCCGTCGCGCAGGAACTGGCCACCTCCGGAGTGCTCGACCCGGCCGCCTCGATCGTCCTCTACGAAGCGGCGCACGCGGCCCGGCAGGCCGAGGAGGAACAGCGCGAGGTGGCCGAGAGCGACCTGAGCCAGGCCCTGCGGGCGGTGTTCGGGGAGACCCAGCAGGTCGAGGCGGTACGGGAGGCGCCCGGCGGCGAGGAGGCGGCCGGTGAGCTGGCCCAGGCCGTGCGCCGGGTACCGATGGCACGGCGCTTCCACAACGACGCCGTACGCGCCGCCCGCGCCCTGCGCCGGCACCGCAAGGTCCGCTGGTTCCGCCTCGCGGGCCACGCCCCCTTCCCCATGGCCTTCGAGATGGACGACGAGCCCCCCGTGGCCCTGGCCGACCGCCCGACGAACTGACGCGCACCGGCGGGCCGGACCGAAAACGAGCCACCGCCTCCCCATTGGCCCTTGCAGTGGACTGGTCACTTCGCGTTTCCTCGGAGCTGCACAAATCCTCTTCCCCGAGCGAGGTCAACCCGTGTCCAGCACCCTCTCCAACTCCGCCGAGAACACCGCGATCGGTACCGCCCGCGTCAAGCGCGGCATGGCCGAGCAGCTCAAGGGCGGCGTGATCATGGACGTGGTCAACGCCGAGCAGGCGAAGATCGCCGAGGACGCAGGCGCCGTTGCCGTCATGGCCCTGGAGCGGGTCCCCGCCGACATCCGCAAGGACGGCGGCGTCGCCCGGATGTCGGACCCGAACATGATCGAGGAGATCATCGAGGCGGTCTCCATCCCCGTGATGGCCAAGTCCCGCATCGGTCACTTCGTCGAGGCCCAGGTCCTCCAGTCCCTCGGTGTCGACTACATCGACGAGTCCGAGGTCCTCACCCCGGCCGACGAGGTCAACCACTCCGACAAGTTCGCGTTCACCACGCCCTTCGTCTGTGGTGCCACCAACCTGGGCGAGGCCCTGCGCCGTATCGCCGAGGGCGCGGCCATGATCCGCTCCAAGGGCGAGGCCGGCACCGGCAACGTCGTCGAGGCCGTCCGTCACCTGCGCCAGATCAAGAACGAGATCGCCCGCCTGCGCGGCTTCGACAACAACGAGCTGTACGCCGCCGCCAAGGACCTGCGTGCCCCGTACGAGCTCGTCAAGGAGGTCGCCGAGCTCGGCAAGCTGCCGGTCGTGCTGTTCTCCGCCGGTGGTGTCGCCACCCCCGCCGACGCCGCGCTCATGCGCCAGCTCGGTGCCGAGGGCGTCTTCGTCGGCTCCGGCATCTTCAAGTCCGGCGACCCGGCCAAGCGCGCCGCCGCCATCGTGAAGGCCACCACCTTCTACGACGACCCGAAGATCATCGCGGACGCGTCCCGCAACCTCGGCGAGGCCATGGTCGGCATCAACTGCGACACCCTCCCCGAGACCGAGCGCTACGCCAACCGCGGCTGGTAGTCGCATGAGCACTCCTGTCATTGGCGTCCTGGCTCTCCAGGGCGACGTACGGGAACACCTCATCGCCCTGGCCGCGGCGGACGCCGTGGCCAGGCCGGTGCGGCGGCCCGAGGAGCTCGCGGAGATCGACGGTCTGGTCATACCGGGCGGCGAGTCCACCACCATCTCCAAGCTGGCGGTCCTCTTCGGAGTGATGGAGCCGCTGCGCGCGCGGGTCCGCGAGGGCCTGCCCGTCTACGGCACCTGCGCGGGCATGATCATGATCGCCGACAAGATCCTCGACCCGCGCTCGGGCCAGGAGACGATCGGCGGCATCGACATGATCGTGCGCCGCAACGCCTTCGGACGGCAGAACGAGTCCTTCGAGGCGGCGGTCGACGTCGAGGGTGTCGAGGGCGCTCCCGTGGAGGGCGTCTTCATCCGGGCCCCCTGGGTCGAGTCCGTGGGCGCGGAGACCGAGGTGCTCGCCGAGCACGGCGGCCACATCGTCGCGGTGCGCCAGGGAAACGCGCTCGCCACCTCGTTCCACCCGGAGCTGACCGGCGACCACCGCATGCACGCTCTGTTCGTCGACATGGTGCGCGCGAACCGGACACCGGCGTCCTTGTAGGATCTGTGGGGTCTCCCCGGGTTCTCGACGCCTGGGGGAGTCCGTACAGGTTGGGTTACGCGAAGGAGACAGGCAGATGTCCGGCCACTCTAAATGGGCTACGACGAAGCACAAGAAGGCCGTGATCGACGCCAAGCGCGGCAAGCTCTTCGCGAAGATGATCAAGAACATCGAGGTCGCGGCCCGCACCGGTGGCGCCGATGTGTCCGGCAACCCGACGCTGTTCGACGCCATCCAGAAGGCGAAGAAGAGCTCGGTCCCGAACAAGAACATCGACTCCGCCGTCAAGCGCGGCGCCGGTCTCGAAGCCGGTGGCGCCGACTACGAGACGATCATGTACGAGGGCTACGGCCCGAACGGTGTCGCGGTACTCATCGAGTGCCTCACCGACAACCGCAACCGCGCCGCCTCCGACGTGCGTGTCGCCATGACCCGCAACGGCGGCAGCATGGCCGACCCCGGCTCCGTGTCGTACCTCTTCAACCGCAAGGGCGTCATCGTCGTCCCCAAGGGTGAGCTGAGCGAGGACGACGTCCTGGACGCCGTGCTCGACGCGGGCGCCGAGGAGGTCAACGACCTCGGCGAGAGCTTCGAGGTCCTCTCCGAGGCCACCGACCTGGTCGCGGTGCGCACCGCGCTCCAGGGCGCCGGCATCGACTACGACTCCGCCGACGCCAACTTCGTCCCGACCATGCAGGTCGAGCTCGACGAGGACGGCGCCCGGAAGATCTTCAAGCTGATCGACGCCCTGGAGGACAGCGACGACGTGCAGAACGTCTTCGCCAACTTCGACGTCAGCGACGAGGTCATGGAGAAGGTCGACGCCTGATCCGAGGGCTTGCCCGGAGCGACGGGCCGACGGGACACACCCGTCGGCCCGTCGCTCTGTCAGTGGCACCCGATAGCCTGCACGAACCGGGGAGACCCCCGGCCGTGAGCGGCGAGATCGAAGGAGGCCCGGGTGCGGGTGCTGGGTGTCGACCCCGGGCTGACCCGGTGCGGTGTCGGGGTGGTCGAAGGAGTCGCCGGGCGGCCCCTGACCATGCGCGGAGTCGGAGTCGTCCGCACCCCCGCGGACGGCGAACTGGGCCTGCGCCTGGTCGCCGTCGAGCAGGGCATCGAGCAGTGGCTCGACGAGTACGAACCCGAATACGTCGCCGTGGAGCGGGTGTTCAGCCAGCACAACGTCCGGACCGTGATGGGCACGGCCCAGGCCAGCGCGGTGGCCATGCTCTGCGCGGCCCGGCGCGGCATCCCCGTCGCCCTGCACACCCCGAGCGAGGTCAAGGCCGCCGTCACCGGCAGCGGACGCGCGGACAAGGCCCAGGTCGGCGCCATGGTCACCCGGCTGCTCCGGCTCGCCGAGCCGCCGAAGCCCGCCGACGCGGCGGACGCCCTCGCGCTCGCCATCTGCCACATCTGGCGTGCCCCCGCCCAGAACAGACTCCAGCAGGCCGCGGCGCGGATCGGGCCCGACCGCGCCGTCGCCCAGAACAGACTCCAGCAGGCCGCGGCCGCCCATGCCTCGCGCCCGGCATCGAAAGGCCGTACCGCATGATCGCCTTCGTCAGCGGCCCGGTCGCCGCCCTCGCCCCCGACTCCGCGGTCGTCGAGGTCGGCGGCATCGGCATCGCCGTCCAGTGCACCCCGGGCACGCTCGCCGGGCTCCGCAAGGGACAACAGGCGAAACTCGCCACCTCCCTCGTCGTCCGCGAGGACTCGCTCACCCTCTACGGCTTCGCCGACGACGACGAGCGCCAGGTCTTCGAGCTCCTCCAGACCGCGAGCGGGGTCGGCCCGCGCCTCGCCCAGGCGATGCTCGCCGTGCACACCCCCGACGCCCTGCGCCGCGCCGTGGCCACCGATGACGAGAAGGCCCTCATCGCCGTCCCCGGCATCGGCAAGAAGGGCGCCCAGAAGCTGCTGCTCGAACTCAAGGACCGGCTCGGCGAGCCGCTCGGTCCCGGCGGCCCCGCCATCGGCGCGGCGGTCACCGCGAGCTGGCGCGACCAGCTGCACGCGGCGCTCGTCGGCCTCGGATACGCGACCCGCGAGGCGGACGAGGCGGTCGCCGCCGTCGCCCCGCAGGCCGAGGCGGCCGGGGGAACCCCGCAGGTCGGCCAGCTCCTCAGGGCGGCCCTCCAGACCCTGAACCGAGCACGCTGAAGGTCCCCGGCCCCCGGGCCGGGGACCTGCCCCGGTGCGGCCGGCGCCCGCCGGAACGCCGACCGCCCCACCACCACGAGACCGCGAGGCACCACCGATGAACTGGGACGACACGACAGACGACGCCGCGCAGGAGCGGCTCGTCGGCCCCGCCGCGGAACGGCTGGTGGGACCGGTCGCCGACGGCGAGGACCAGGCCGTCGAGGCCGCGCTGCGCCCCAAGGACCTGGACGAATTCATCGGCCAGGAGAAGGTCCGTGAACAGCTCGACCTGGTCCTGCGGGCCGCCCGCGCGCGAGGGGCCACCGCCGACCACGTACTGCTCTCCGGCGCCCCCGGCCTCGGCAAGACCACCCTCTCCATGATCATCGCGGCGGAGATGGGCGCCCCGATCCGGATCACCAGCGGCCCCGCCATCCAGCACGCCGGAGACCTCGCCGCGATCCTCTCCTCCCTCCAGGAGGGCGAGGTCCTCTTCCTCGACGAGATCCACCGCATGTCCCGGCCCGCCGAGGAGATGCTCTACATGGCGATGGAGGACTTCCGCGTCGACGTCATCGTCGGCAAGGGCCCGGGTGCCACCGCCATCCCGCTGGAACTGCCCCCGTTCACCCTGGTCGGCGCCACCACGCGCGCGGGACTCCTGCCCCCGCCGCTGCGCGACCGCTTCGGCTTCACCGCCCACATGGAGTTCTACGAGCCCGCCGAACTGGAGCGTGTCGTCCACCGCTCCGCCGGCCTCCTGGACGTCGAGATCGGCTCCCAGGGCGCCGCGGAGATCGCCGGCCGCTCCCGCGGCACGCCCCGCATCGCCAACCGCCTGCTGCGCCGCGTGCGCGACTACGCACAGGTCAGAGCGGACGGAGTCATCACCCGGGAGATCGCCGCGGCGGCACTGAAGGTCTACGAGGTCGACGCGCGCGGTCTCGACCGTCTCGACCGCGGAGTCCTCGAAGCCCTGATCAAGCTCTTCGGCGGCGGTCCTGTCGGATTGTCCACACTCGCTGTCGCCGTGGGGGAGGAGCGTGAGACGGTGGAGGAAGTAGCCGAGCCCTTTCTCGTACGGGAGGGGCTCCTCGCCCGCACTCCCCGTGGCCGGGTGGCGACACCCGCGGCATGGGCGCATCTCGGCCTCACGCCTCCCCGCCGGTCAACCGGCGGAAACGGACAAGAGGACCTGTTCGGGGCGTGACGGCGTGCGTACGGACCGGGGCAGGAACCCCGGTGCCATGCTGAGCGTTGTTCCCTGAGTGCGGACTCGCTTAGACTCCGCCGATGCCGCCCATGTCGACGGCATACATACCCCCATCCAGCAGGCCGCTCACCTTTGCGGTTGAAGAAGGAAGTCCCGACCCGTGAGTCCTCTGACCCTCCTCCCGTTCATCGTGCTCATCGGGGCCATGTTCCTGATGACCCGGTCGGCCAAGAAGAAGCAGCAGCAGGCGGCTTCGATGCGCAACGAGCTCCAGCCGGGCTCCGGCGTGCGCACGATCGGCGGTATGTACGCCACCGTCAAGGAGGTCAACGACGACACGGTCCTCCTCGACGCGGCCCCGGGTGTCGAACTGCTCTTCGCGAAGAACGCGATCGGCGCCGTCCTCACAGACGACGAGTACAACCGCATCGTCCACGGCATCGAGCACGACCTGAAGGCCGACGGCTCCGTCGTGCCGGACGACGCCTCCTCCCTCACCGAGACCGACGAGCCCGCCGCCGACGCCTCTTCCGACGCCTCCGACGACAAGCCCCTCGACCTCGGCAAGAAGGACGCGCAGGACACGGCGGCCGACGAGGTCGTCGAGGCGAAGGCCGACGAGTCCGCCGTCGACGCGGCGGAGCCGAAGAAGACCGACGGCGGGGCCGACGCGAAGTAGTCACGATCCGGGAGCGCGGCGCGATCCGCTCGCGCCTCGCCACTCCCGGGGCGTGCTGTTCTCGCACGAGGTCCCGACACCATGGCATGGCCGTTCCGCGCTCACCCGGCGCAGGGGCGGCCCGAGAGGGAGTACGAGAAGGTGGCAGCACCGAAGAAGGGCCGGAGCGCGAGCGCCCAGAGCAGGCCGGGGCGCTCGCTGGCCCTGATCCTGATCGCCATCGCGGCGCTCACCGGAGGCATGTTCGCGACCGGGCACCCCACGCCGCGTCTCGGCATCGACCTCGCCGGCGGCACGAGCATCACGCTCACGGCGAAGAACGAGCCGGGCCAGCCCAACGCGATCAACAAGACCAACATGGACACCGCGGTCGACATCATGAACCGCCGTGTCAACGGTCTCGGTGTCTCCGAGGCCGAGGTTCAGACCCAGGGATCCGACAACATCATTGTCAACATCCCCAAGGGCACGAACTCGGAGCAGGCCCGCAAGCAGGTCGGCACCACCGCCAAGCTCTACTTCCGCCCCGTGCTGGCCACCGGGGCCTCCGGCGGCACCGCGACGGCCACCCCGACGCCGAGCGCCTCCGGCAGCACGTCGAAGGACAAGGCGACCTCGTCCTCTCCGTCCGCGACGCCGTCGGCCTCCGCCACCACCCAGGGCCGCCCGGTCACCGACGCCCTGAAGGCGGGCTCCTCGCCGTCCGCGAGCAGCACCCCCAGCTCCTCGTCCTCGCCCTCCTCCAGCGCCTCGCCGTCCGCGAGCGCCAGCGTGGACCCCGCGACCGCCAAGCTCCAGGCCCAGTACGCCGCGCTCGACTGCTCCGACAAGGCGGCCCGTGCCACGGCCGGTTCCGGCGCCAAGCCGACCGAGCCGACGGTGGCCTGCGGCCAGGCCAAGGACTCCTCGGGTCAGTGGCAGAAGTACGTGCTCGGCGCGGCCGAGGTGTCCGGCACGGACATCAAGCAGGCCGGCGCGGTCTTCGACACGCAGAGCGCCGCGGGCTGGAAGGTCACCATGGAGTTCACCTCCGGTGGCTCCAAGAAGTTCGCCTCCATCACCGGCAAGCTCGCGCAGAACCAGCCGCCGCAGAACCAGTTCGCGATCGTCCTCGACGGTCAGGTCGTCTCCGACCCGCGCGTGACCGAGTCGCTGAGCGGCAACGCGGAGATCTCCGGCAGCTTCACCCAGACCGAGGCGCAGGACCTGGCCAACATGCTGAAGTACGGCGCCCTGCCGCTCAGCTTCAAGGAGTCCAGCGTCACCACGGTGACCGCCGCGCTCGGGGGCGAGCAGCTGCACGCCGGACTGATCGCGGGCGCCATCGGCCTCGCGCTGGTCGTCCTCTACCTGGTGATCTACTACCGGGGCCTGTCGGTCATCGCCATCGCCTCCCTCGGCGTCTCGGCGATCCTCACCTACGTGCTCATGGCGCTGCTCGGTCCGGCCATCGGCTTCGCGCTGAACCTGCCGGCCGTCTGCGGCGCGATCGTCGCGATCGGTATCACCGCGGACTCGTTCATCGTGTTCTTCGAACGCATCCGTGACGAGATCCGTGAGGGCCGCACCCTGCGGCCCGCCGTCGAGCGTGCCTGGCCGCGTGCCCGGCGCACGATCCTGGTCTCCGACTTCGTGTCGTTCCTCGCCGCCGCGGTGCTCTTCATCGTCACCGTCGGCAAGGTCCAGGGCTTCGCGTTCACCCTCGGTCTGACCACCGTGCTCGACGTCGTCGTCGTGTTCCTCTTCACCAAGCCCCTGATGACCCTCCTCGCCCGCAGGAAGTTCTTCGCCGAGGGACACAAGTGGTCCGGCCTCGACCCGAAGCGACTGGGCGCCAAGCCGCCGCTGCGCCGCACCCGTCGCGCGTCCGCCCCCGTCGACACGAAGGAGGCGTGAGATGTCGAAACTCGGCACCCTCGGCGCCCGGCTCCACCGCGGCGAGATCGGCTACGACTTCGTCGGCAAGCGCAAGATCTGGTACGGCATCTCGATCCTGATCACCATCACGGCCATCCTCGGCCTGACGGTGCGGGGCCTGAACATGGGCATCGAGTTCCAGGGCGGAGCCGTCTTCACGACCGGCAAGTCCAGCGTCTCGGTGACCCAGGCGGAGACGTACGCGCACGAGGCCTCCGGCCACGAAGCGGTCGTCCAGAAGCTCGGCAACGGCAGCCTGCGCATCCAGATCGCCGGCATCGACACGGACAAGTCCGACGCGATCAAGAACAAGCTCGCCACGGACCTGAACGTCAAGGCCGACGACATCAACGCCGACCTGGTCGGCCCCAGCTGGGGTGACCAGATCGCCAACAAGGCCTGGGAGGGCCTGGCGATCTTCATGGTCCTCGTCGTGATCTACCTGGCCATCGCCTTCGAGTGGCGCATGGCCATCGCGGCCCTGGTCGCACTGATCCACGACATCACCATCACGGTCGGCATCTACGCCCTGGTCGGCTTCGAGGTCACCCCGGGCACCGTGATCGGTCTGCTCACGATCCTCGGTTACTCGCTCTACGACACGGTCGTCGTCTTCGACAGCCTCAAGGAGCAGACGAAGGACATCACGAAGCAGACCCGCTGGACCTACAGCGACGTCGCCGACCGCTCGATCAACAGCACCCTGGTGCGTTCCATCAACACCACGGTGGTCGCGCTGCTGCCGGTCGCCGGCCTGCTGTTCATCGGTGGTGGCGTGCTCGGCGCCGGTGTGCTCAACGACATCTCGCTGTCGCTGTTCGTCGGCCTCGCGGCCGGCGCGTACTCCTCGATCTTCATCGCCACGCCGCTCGTCGCCGACCTCAAGGAGCGCGAGCCGCAGATGAAGGCCCTGCGCAAGCGGGTCCTCGCCAAGCGGGCCCAGGCGGCCGCCACAGGCGAGTCCCTGGAGCCGCGCGCCGCCGAGCCCTCGTACGAGGACGACGAGGACGACGTCACTCCCGCGGTCGTCGGCCCCCGCAACCAGCCCGCGTCCCGGGCCCGTGGCCGTGGCCGTCCCTCGGGGAAGCGCCGATGACCGGCATCGAGGAACTGCTGACCAGCCGTATCCGTGACGTGGCCGACTACCCGGAGCCGGGCGTGATGTTCAAGGACATCACCCCGCTCCTGGCCGACCCGGCCGCGTTCGCCGCCCTGACCGGCGCCCTGGCGGAGATCGCGGTGGCCAACGGAGCCACCAAGATCGTCGGTCTGGAGGCCCGCGGCTTCATCCTCGGAGCCCCGGTCGCCGTCCACGCCGGGATCGGCTTCATCCCCGTGCGCAAGGCGGGCAAGCTCCCCGGAGCGACCCTGTCGCAGGCGTACGACCTGGAGTACGGCTCCGCCGAGATCGAGGTGCACGCCGAGGACCTCGGCGCGGCCGACCGCGTGCTGGTCGTCGACGACGTCCTCGCCACCGGCGGCACCGCCGAGGCCTCGCTCCAGCTCATCCGCAGGGCGGGCGCCGAGGTCGCGGGCGTCGCCGTGCTGATGGAGCTCGGCTTCCTGGGCGGCCGCGGCCGTCTGGAGCCGGCCCTGGCGGGGGCTCCTCTGGAGGCGCTCCTGACGGTCTGAGGACCGCGCGCACGCCACCTGGGAGTCTGTTCCCGGACAGGCCCCCGAAAGGCCTGAGGCACCCGTAGGACACCGTGGAGGCGGGCCCGGAGGAATCCGGCGCCCGCCTCCGGCGTTCTGTGTGTACGAGGCCGCCCGCGGCGGCCGACAGCGAGTCCGGCGCGAAGGATCGCTACCATGGGGTTTCCGGAGCCTGACCGGGGGACCCGGATCGCGCACGAGGAGCCCTCTTGCCAGACGAGGCCCAGCCATTCGCCCCCAGCGCGGAACGCCTGGAGCGAACCGCCTCCACCCAGCCCGAGTCCGCCTCGGGCGCCGTGGAGAAGCCCGCACGGAAGGTAGCGAGCGGGCCGGTCGAGCACGCCCAGTCCGCGTCCGACGGCACGGCGGCCGAGGGCTCACGTCCCAAGCCGGCCCCGCCCGAGAGCGCCGCGGACACCCCGCCCGAGCGCCCCGCGCACACCCCGCCGGTCCGCCCCGCGGCCTCCCAGCCCGCCCGCTCCGGCGGCTCCTCCAACCGCGTCCGGGCCCGCCTGGCCCGTCTCGGCGTCCAGCGCTCGAACCCGTACAACCCGGTGCTCGAACCGCTGCTGCGGATAGTGCGCAGCAACGACCCCAAGATCGAGACGTCGACGCTCCGGCAGATCGAGCAGGCCTACCAGGTCGCCGAGCGCTGGCACCGCGGCCAGAAGCGCAAGAGCGGCGACCCGTACATCACGCACCCGCTCGCCGTCACCACCATCCTCGCCGAGCTGGGCATGGACCCGGCGACGCTCATGGCCGGCCTGCTGCACGACACGGTCGAGGACACCGAGTACGGCCTGGACCAGCTGCGCCGTGACTTCGGCGACTCGGTCGCCCTGCTGGTCGACGGCGTCACCAAGCTGGACAAGGTCAAGTTCGGCGAGGCCGCCCAGGCCGAGACCGTGCGCAAGATGGTCGTCGCCATGGCCAAGGACCCCCGCGTCCTGGTCATCAAGCTCGCCGACCGCCTGCACAACATGCGCACCATGCGCTATCTCAAGCGCGAGAAGCAGGAGAAGAAGGCGCGCGAGACCCTGGAGATCTACGCGCCGCTCGCCCACCGCCTGGGCATGAACACCATCAAGTGGGAGCTGGAGGACCTCGCCTTCGCGATCCTCTACCCCAAGATGTACGACGAGATCGTGCGCCTGGTCGCCGAGCGCGCCCCCAAGCGCGACGAGTACCTCGCCATAGTGACCGACGAGGTCCAGTCCGACCTGCGCGCGGCCCGTATCAAGGCGACGGTCACCGGCCGCCCGAAGCACTACTACAGCGTCTACCAGAAGATGATCGTCCGCGGCCGTGACTTCGCGGAGATCTACGACCTGGTGGGCATCCGCGTCCTCGTGGACACCGTCCGCGACTGCTACGCGGCACTCGGCACCGTGCACGCGCGATGGAACCCGGTCCCCGGCCGGTTCAAGGACTACATCGCGATGCCGAAGTTCAACATGTACCAGTCGCTGCACACGACGGTCATCGGCCCCAACGGCAAGCCCGTCGAACTCCAGATCCGTACGTTCGACATGCACCGCCGTGCCGAGTACGGCATCGCCGCGCACTGGAAGTACAAGCAGGAGACCGTCGCCGGTTCCTCCAAGATCCGCACCGACGTGCCCCGGGCGGCCAAGGGCAGCGCGGGCCAGGACACCGTCAACGACATGGCGTGGCTGCGCCAGCTGCTCGACTGGCAGAAGGAGACCGAGGACCCCAGCGAGTTCCTGGAGTCCCTGCGCTTCGACCTGTCGCGCAACGAGGTCTTCGTCTTCACGCCCAAGGGCGACGTGATAGCGCTCCCGGCCGGCGCGACGCCGGTGGACTTCGCGTACGCGGTCCACACGGAGGTCGGCCACCGGACGATAGGAGCACGGGTCAACGGACGCCTGGTGCCGCTGGAGTCCACCCTGGACAACGGCGACCTGGTCGAGGTCTTCACCTCCAAGGCGGCCGGCGCGGGCCCCTCCCGCGACTGGCTCGGCTTCGTGAAGTCGCCGCGCGCCCGCAACAAGATCCGCGCCTGGTTCTCCAAGGAACGCCGCGACGAGGCGATCGAACACGGCAAGGACGCCATCGCGCGCGCGATGCGCAAGCAGAACCTGCCGATCCAGCGGATCCTCACCGGGGACTCGCTCGTCACCCTCGCGCACGAGATGCGCTACCCCGACATCTCGTCCCTGTACGCGGCGATCGGCGAGGGCCATGTCACGGCCCAGAGCGTCGTGCAGAAGCTCGTGCAGGCGCTCGGCGGCGAGGAGGCGGCCACCGAGGAGATCGACGAGTCCGTACCCCCGGCGCGCGGCCGCGGCCGCAAGCGGCGCAGCAACAACGATCCCGGTGTGGTCGTCAAGGGCGTCGACGACGTGTGGGTCAAGCTCGCCCGCTGCTGCACGCCGGTCCCGGGCGACCCGATCATCGGATTCGTCACCCGCGGAAGCGGTGTCTCGGTCCACCGCAGCGACTGCGTCAACGTCGACTCGCTCTCGCGTGAGCCCGAACGCATCCTGGAGGTCGAGTGGGCCCCCACCCAGTCCTCGGTCTTCCTGGTCGCCATACAGGTCGAGGCGCTGGACCGGTCCCGGCTGCTGTCGGACGTCACCCGCGTCCTGTCCGACCAGCACGTCAACATCCTGTCCGCGGCCGTCCAGACCTCCCGCGACCGGGTCGCCACCTCCCGGTTCACCTTCGAGATGGGCGACCCCAAGCACCTGGGGCACGTCCTGAAGGCCGTCCGGGGCGTCGAGGGCGTCTACGACGTCTACCGCGTGACCTCGGCCCGCAGACCGTCCGAGGCCTGACACCCGCCCCCGTCCGCCCGGTCACCCGCCGGGCGGACGGCGGACACGCGTGAAGGGGCCCCCGTACGGTGTGTACGGGGGCCCCTTCACGCGTGTCCGGCCGAACTCAGCCGCCGAACTCCTGAAGACCCTTCAGCGCCTGGTCCAGCAGCGCCTGACGGCCGTCCAGCTCCCGCTGGAGCTTGTCGGCCTTCGCGGTGTTGCCGGCCGAACGCGCGGCCTCGATCTGGCCCTGGAGCTTGTCGACGGCGGCCTGGAGCTGACCGGTCAGACCCTCGGCACGCGCGCGTGCCTCCGGGTTCGTCCGGCGCCACTCGGTCTCCTCCGACTCCTGGAGAGCCCGCTCCACCGCGTGCATCCGGCCCTCGACCTTCGGGCGGGCGTCGCGCGGCACGTGGCCGATGGCCTCCCAACGCTCGTTCAGGGAACGGAAGGCCGCACGGGCCGCCTTCAGATCCTGCACCGGGACGAGCTTCTCGGCCTCCTCGGCCAGCTCCTCCTTGAGCTTCAGGTTCTCCGTCTGCTCCGCGTCGCGCTCGGCGAAGACCCCGCTGCGCGCCGCGAAGAACACGTCCTGGGCGCCGCGGAAGCGGTTCCACAGATCGTCCTCGTGCTCGCGCTGGGCACGGCCCGCGGCCTTCCAGTCCGCCATCAGCTCGCGGTAGCGGGCCGCCGTCGGACCCCAGTCCGACGAGCCGGACAGCGCCTCGGCCTCGGTGACCAGTTTCTCCTTGGTCTTGCGGGCCTCCTCGCGCTGCGCGTCCAGCGAGGCGAAGTGCGCCTTGCGCCGCTTGGAGAACGCCGAGCGGGCGTGCGAGAAGCGGTGCCACAGCTCGTCGTCCGACTTGCGGTCGAGTCGCGGCAGCCCCTTCCACGTGTCCACCAGCGCGCGCAGCCGCTCACCGGCCGCCCGCCACTGGTCGCTCTGCGCCAGCTCCTCGGCCTCGACGACCAGCGCCTCCTTGGCGTGCCGCGCCTCGTCGGACTGCTTGGCCCGCTGGACCTTGCGTTCCTCGCGGCGCGCGTCGACGGTCTCCACCAGCTTGTCCAGCCGTACCCTCAACGCGTCCAGATCGCCGACCGCGTGGTGGGCGACCACCTGATCGCGGATGTGATCGATGGCGACCTGGGCGTCCTTCGCCGACAGATCGGTGGTCTTCACCCGCTTTTCGAGGAGGCCGATCTCGACAACCAGGCCTTCGTACTTGCGCTCGAAGTAGGCCAACGCCTCATCAGGCGTGCCGGCCTGCCAGGAGCCGACGACCTGCTCGCCGTCGGCCGTACGCACGTACACGGTCCCCGTCTCATCGACGCGGCCCCACGGGTCGCTGCTCACAGCGCCTCCTCCACATGATGCCTGCGGGGGGCTTCCGCGCCCCCTGGCATCGTCCACAGTTTCGTCACGGCCAACATAGGCGACCGGCGGGGCGGCTGTCCGCATCCCGCGCGACCGAAATTCAGCAGCTGACGGTCAGGATTTCGTCACGGTCAGCTTGTTGATCACGACGGTCGCGTTCGGCGCGCCATCGCCCTGACCCGTACTCTCACCGGCGGCCGCGATCTTCTTCAGGACCGTCAGACCGGACGGGGAAATAGTTCCGAACGGTGTGTAGCTGGGCGGGAGCTTACTGTCCGCGTACACCAGGAAGAACTGGCTGCCGCCGGTGTGCTTCTGGCCGGTGTTGGCCATGGCGATCGTGCCCGCCGGGTACGTGTCGTTCTTCAGCGACGCGTCCTTCAGGTTCTCGTCCGGGATCGTGTACCCCGGACCGCCGTTGCCCTTGGCCGTCGGGTCGCCGCACTGAAGGACGTAGATGCCGTTGGTGGTGAGCCGGTGGCACTTGGTGTGGTCGAAGAAGCCCTTGCCGGCGAGGAAGTCGAACGAGTTCACCGTGTGCGGGGCGGCCGACGCCTTGAGCGCGATGTCGATGTCACCGCAGGTCGTCGCCATCTTCATGGTGTAGGCGGCGGACTTGTCGATGGTGAGCGCCGGCTCGGTCTTCCATGTGAGCGACTTCACCGCACCCGTGGCGGGCTTCGCGCACGGATCGGGAGCCTTGCTCGTCGGCGCCGCGCTCGGTGTCGCGCTGGGCGTCGCCTCGGCCCCCGCGTTCGTCTTCTTGTCGTCGCTCTTGAAGAGCCCGGTCGCGTATGCCGTCGCACCGCCCGCGACGACCACGCCGACGACCGCCGCGATCACCGCGTTGCGGGTCTGGTTCCTTCGTCGAGCGGATGTGCGGCGCTGCTGCTGTCGCAAGAACTTCTCCCGGGCGAGCTGACGCCGCCGCTGTTCCTGGCTGACCACCGGGTTTCTCCTCGTGCGTCTCGTACGGCGAGTGGGACGCGAGCGTCGCGTGAGCCGACCGCTTGCGTGTGCCCCGTACCGTATATGGGTTCGCTGAGGAATCGGCAGCGCCGGTAGGCTCTGATCCACAGCCAACCGCCCCGTACGACTCCAGCGCGTACGCCACCACGAAGGACGATCGTGCTCATTGCCGGGTTCCCCGCCGGGGCCTGGGGGACCAACTGTTACCTGGTCGCCCCCGCCGCCGGTGAGGAGTGCGTGATCATCGACCCGGGCCATCAGGCCGCTCAGGGAGTCGAGGACGCACTCAAGAAGCATCGGCTCAAGCCCGTCGCGGTCATTCTCACCCATGGCCACATCGACCACGTCGCCTCGGTCGTCCCGGTGTGCGGAGCCAACGACGTACCGGCCTGGATCCACCCGGCGGACCGCTACATGATGAGCGACCCCGAGAAGGCGCTCGGCCGGTCCATCGGAATGCCGCTGATGGGCGAACTGACCGTGGGGGAGCCCGACGACGTGCGGACCCTGACCGACGGCGCGGAACTGGAGCTGGCGGGCCTCGGCCTCTCCGTCGCGCACGCCCCGGGCCATACGAAGGGGTCGGTGACGTTCAGGATGCCCGAGAGCGCGGACATCCCGTCCGTCTTCTTCTCCGGGGACCTGCTCTTCGCCGGCTCCATCGGACGCACCGACCTGCCGGGCGGCGACATGGACGAGATGCTCGACTCGCTGGGCCGGGTGTGCCTGCCGCTCGACGACTCGACCGTGGTGCTGTCCGGCCACGGCCCCCAGACGACCATCGGCCAGGAGCGTGCCACCAACCCGTATCTGCGGCAGGTGGCCGCCGGCCTGGGAGCGGACCCGACCTCCGCTCCTCGACGAGGAATGTGACAAGACTTCCGTGAGCACCTTCAGGGCCCCCAAGGGCACGTACGACCTCATTCCGCCGGACAGCGCCAAGTACCTCGCGGTCCGCGAGGCCATCGCGGCCCCGCTGCGCAACTCCGGCTACGGCTACATCGAGACGCCCGGCTTCGAGAACGTCGAGCTGTTCGCGCGCGGTGTCGGCGAGTCCACCGACATCGTGACCAAGGAGATGTACGCCTTCGAGACCAAGGGCGGCGACAGGCTCGCCCTGCGTCCCGAGGGAACCGCCTCCGTGCTGCGCGCGGCTCTGGAGGCCAATCTGCACAAGTCGGGCAACCTGCCCGTCAAGCTCTGGTACTCGGGCTCGTACTACCGCTACGAGCGTCCCCAGAAGGGCCGTTACCGCCACTTCTCCCAGGTTGGCGCCGAGGCGATCGGAGCCGAGGACCCGGCGCTCGACGCCGAGCTGATCATCCTGGCCGACCAGGCGTACCGCTCGCTGGGCCTGCGGAACTTCCGCATCCTGCTGAACAGCCTGGGCGACCAGGAGTGCCGTCCCGTCTACCGGGCCGCGCTCCAGGACTTCCTGCGCGGCCTGGACCTCGACGAGGAGACGCTGCGGCGCGCGGAGATCAACCCGCTGCGCGTGCTCGACGACAAGCGCGAGGACGTCCAGAAGCAGCTGGGCGGGGCCCCGCTGCTGCGCGACTACCTCTGCGACGCGTGCAAGGCGTACCACGAGGAGGTGCGCGACCTGATCACGGCGGCGGGCGTCTCCTTCGAGGACGACCCGAAGCTGGTGCGCGGTCTGGACTACTACACGCGGACGACCTTCGAGTTCGTGCACGACGGTCTCGGCTCCCAGTCCGCCGTCGGCGGCGGCGGCCGTTACGACGGGCTGTCCGAGATGATCGGCGGCCCCGCGCTGCCGTCCGTCGGCTGGGCCCTGGGCGTCGACCGTACGGTTCTCGCGCTGGAGGCGGAGGGCGTGGAGCTCGAACTCCCCGCGGCCACCAGTGTGTTCGCGGTGCCGCTCGGAGAGGAGGCCCGCCGGCTGCTCTTCGGCGTGGTCACCGAACTGCGCAGGGCGGGTGTCGCCGCCGACTTCTCCTACGGTGCCAAGGGCCTCAAGGGCGCGATGAAGAACGCGAACCGCAGCGGCGCCCGCTTCACGGTCGTCGCAGGCGAGCGCGATCTCGCCGAGGGCGTCGTGCAGCTCAAGGACATGGAGTCCGGGGAGCAGACGGCGGTCGGCACCGGCGAGATCGTGGCCGAACTGCGCTCGCGCCTGGGCTGACGCGCTCGACCCGGCCCCGCCCCGGTGGGCACGCCCCCACCGAGGCGGCCGCGCCCGGTGCCGGACCTGTCCGGTCCGGCACCGTGGCGGCGCGTGCTTGAGCTGTCCGGTACCGGAGCCGGGCGCGGGCGGCCGGAGTGATCAGCCGTCGCGCCGGTTCTTCCACCGGAAGGTCACCAGACACAGCAGCAGTCCTCCGAGGCACCACGCCCCGAGCACGAGCGCGATCCGCCCGAACTCCCAGTCGCCCGTCTGCTCCAGGACCTTCGCGGAGTCGGGCAGGAACACCCCCCGCAGCCCCTGGCACATCCACTTGAGGGGGAAGAGCGCGCCGATGTTCAGCATCCAGTCCGGGATGGTGTCGACGGAGATGTAGACGCCGGAGATGAACTGGAGGACGAGGAAGGGCAGGACGACCACCGAGGTGGCGCTCTTGCCGGACTTCGGGACCGAGCTGACCGCGATGCCGAGCAGCGCGCAGGCCGTCAGGCCCAGGACGAAGATCCAGCCGAAGTCCGCCCATCTGCCGGGATCCGAGGGCAGGTCGACGCCGTAGAGCGTGGTCCCGGCGGTGAGCAGGATCGCCGTCTCCAGGGCGCCGGTCACCAGGACCAGCCATATCTTGCCGAGGAAGTACGCGGCCGGCGGCATCGGTGTGCCGCGCAGCCGGCGCAGCACCTTCTCGTCCCGCTCGATCGCGATCGAGATGCCGAGGGACTGGAAGCTGGTCGACATGATGCCCGCGGCCATCATCGCCGGGACGTACAGCTGCGAGGCGGTGATGCCCGCGCCCTTCACGTCGTTGCTGAAGATCGACGCGAACAGGAACAGGAAGACGACCGGGAAGGCGAAGGTGAACACCACCTGGTCGCGCTGGCGGAAGAACTGCCTGAGCTCCAGGGCGCCACGGCTCAGCCCCAGTGCCCAGGCGCCTGGCAGCCGTCCGGACGCCCGCTTCGTCTCCTGTCGTACACCGGTCGTGGTCATCGCGCGTCCTCCAGGCCGGTCAGTCGCAGATAGACGTCCTCCAGGGTGGGACGGCTCACCCGAAGCCCCGGGATCTCCCCGTCGAAGCGGTGGACGAGCCCGGCGACGGTTCTCGTGGGGGTGTCCGTGCGTTCGCTGCGCGGGCTGCCGTCGGCCTCCGTCCACTCGACCGTGGCCTCGGTGCCGAACCGCTCGCGCAGTGCGGCGGGTTCGCCTTCGGCGACGATCCGGCCCCGCGCGACGACCGCGAGCCGGTCCGCGAGGGCCTCCGCCTCCTCCAGGTAGTGCGTGGTCAGGAGGATGGTCGTGCCCTCGTCGGCCAGCTTGCGGATCAGGTCCCAGAACTGGCGTCGTGCCGCCGGGTCGAAGCCCGTGGTCGGCTCGTCCAGGAGCAGCAGCTCGGGTCCGCCGATCACTCCGAGGGCCACGTCGAGCCGCCGCCGCTGGCCGCCGGAGAGGGACTTGATCCTGCTGCCCTCCTTCTCCTGGAGGCCGACCAGGCCGATGACTTCCCCGGGATCCCGGGGATTTGGGTAATAACGGGAGAAATGCCTCACCGTTCGCCCACCGTCAACTCGGCGGGCGCGGATTCGTCCTGCCAGACGATTCCGACACGTGAACGCCACGCGCGCGTGCCCGTCGCCGGGTCGGAGCCGAGGACGGAGACCTCGCCCGCGTCCCGCCGGCGATTGCCCTGGAGGATCTCCACGGTGGTGCTCTTGCCGGCGCCGTTCGGCCCGAGCAGGCCGAACACCTCGCCCCGCCGGATGCTGATGTCGATGCCGTCGACCGCGGTCACGTCGCCGTACTGCTTGCGCAGTCCCCGTACGTCCACCGCGAGTTGATCCGCCTGTGTCGTCATGCGCACGAGCCTCCCCCCGAACCGAGCGTTCCGGGGCGGCCTTGCGTACCTTCTTATGTCCACCGAACGGTGGGCGGCCGGGCGGGTACGGCACAATGAGCCTGCCCGCAGGCCCCCTCGAAGCTACGGAAACGGCGTGATGAACAAGACGACAGTCAAGGACGTCCCGACCGATCAGGAACGCCCCGCCGCCGTCGCGCGGACCGTCGGCGCCAGTCGCGCGCTCGCGGTGCTGCTGGTGATCACGGGGGCGGCCGGTCTCCTTGCCGCGTGGGTCATCACGATCGACAAGTTCAAGCTGCTGGAGAACCCGAACTTCGTCCCGGGTTGCAGCCTCAACCCGGTGGTCTCCTGCGGCAACATCATGAAGAGCGCCCAGGCCTCGGCCTTCGGCTTCCCGAACCCGATGATGGGCCTCGTCGCCTACGGCATCGTGATCTGCGTCGGCGCGAGCCTGCTCGCACGGGCCACCTTCCCGCGCTGGTACTGGCTGACCTTCAACGCGGGCACGCTCTTCGGGGTCGCGTTCTGCACCTGGCTCCAGTTCCAGTCGCTGTACCGGATCAACTCGCTGTGCCTGTGGTGCAGCCTGGCCTGGGTCGCCACGATCACCATGTTCTGGTACGTGACCTCCTTCAACGTCCGCGCCGGCTTCCTGCCCGCCCCGCGCTGGATGAAGAGCTTCTTCGGCGAGTTCACCTGGGTCCTGCCGACCCTGCACATCGGCATCATCGGCATGCTGATCCTGACCCGTTGGTGGGACTTCTGGACCAGCTGACGGGCCGGTCGCGGTCCCGGCTGCGGGCCCCGGCCGGGCCCGCCGGTCCACGGCCCGGGAGGGATTGTCAGTGGCGTGACATAGGGTTTTGGACGTGGAGCCCGACCTGTTCACCGCCGCCGCAGAAGAACGCCAGGAGAAGGACCCGTCCAGCAGCCCCCTGGCCGTGCGGATGCGCCCGCGCACCCTCGACGAGGTCGTGGGACAGCAGCATCTGCTGAAGCCGGGCTCTCCCCTGCGCAGACTCGTCGGCGAGGGGAGCGGAGGCCCGGCCGGACCGTCCTCGGTGATCCTCTGGGGCCCGCCGGGCACCGGCAAGACGACCCTCGCGTACGTCGTCTCCAAGGCCACCGACAAGCGCTTCGTGGAGCTCTCCGCGATCACCGCGGGCGTCAAGGAGGTGCGCGCCGTCATCGAGGGCGCCCGTCGCGCCACCGGCGGCTTCGGCAAGGAGACCGTCCTCTTCCTGGACGAGATCCACCGTTTCAGCAAGGCCCAGCAGGACTCCCTGCTCCCCGCGGTCGAGAACCGCTGGGTGACCCTGATCGCCGCGACCACCGAGAACCCGTACTTCTCGGTGATCTCGCCGCTGCTCTCCCGCTCCCTCCTGCTCACCCTCGAACCGCTCACCGACGACGATCTGCGCGGACTGCTGCGCCGGGCTCTCGGCGCCGAGCGCGGCCTGGGGGAGTCCGTCGCCCTGCCCGGCGACGCCGAGGCGCATCTGCTGCGCATCGCCGGCGGGGACGCCCGGCGCGCCCTGACCGCCCTGGAGGCCGCGGCCGGCGCCGCCCTGGACAAGGGCGAGCCGGAGATCACCCTCCAGACGCTGGAGGAGACCGTCGACCGCGCCGCCGTGAAGTACGACCGCGACGGCGACCAGCACTACGACGTGGCGAGCGCGCTCATCAAGTCCATCCGCGGCTCCGACGTGGACGCAGCCCTGCACTACCTGGCCCGGATGATCGAGGCGGGCGAGGACCCCCGCTTCATCGCCCGCCGCCTGATGATCTCCGCCAGCGAGGACATCGGCCTCGCCGACCCGAACGCCCTGCCCACGGCCGTGGCCGCCGCGCAGGCCGTCGCGATGATCGGCTTCCCCGAGGCCGCGCTCACCCTCAGCCACGCCACCATCGCCCTCGCGCTGGCCCCGAAGTCCAACTCCGCGACCCTGGCCATCGGCGCCGCCATGGAGGACGTGCGCAAGGGACACACGGGCCCGGTGCCCGCCCATCTGCGCGACGGGCACTACAAGGGCGCGGCCAAACTCGGGCACGCCCAGGGGTACGTGTATCCGCACGACCTGCCCGAGGGCATCGCGGCCCAGCAGTACGCTCCCGAGACGCTCCAGGACCGGGAGTACTACACACCGACCCGGCACGGCGCCGAGGCGCGGTACGCGGACGCGGTGGAGTGGACCAGGAAACACCTCGGTAGAGGGCGCGACTGACCACCCTGTACGATGGCTCGAAGCGCTGCGTCCCGTGTCCGGCTCCGGTCGGCACCACCAGAACGGGACATCCAGCCGGAGCCCCCGCCTCCACGGGGGGATTCCAGGAGCGTCGCGCACCGTCGAAGGTGTCGCGGGCAACCCACCACCACCCGGATCTCCGGGACCGGTCGGTGGGTCACTCGCGTGCTGCACGTATGTGCCCAGACCCAGGAGCGGCTGCCCGCCCCGCCCACGTGGTTCGCCACAGCGGCGAGGAGGGTTTCCCGGGCTGCGGATTGCGACCTCCCCTAACCCTGGTGAAGCCGTATTCGCATCGGAAACATGAGGTGTTTGGTTCATGGCGAACCAGTCCCGCCCCAAGGTCAAGAAGTCGCGTGCGCTCGGTATCGCGCTGACCCCGAAGGCTGTCAAGTACTTCGAGGCCCGCCCCTACCCGCCGGGCGAGCACGGCCGTGGCCGCAAGCAGAACTCGGACTACAAGGTCCGTCTGCTCGAGAAGCAGCGTCTGCGCGCGCAGTACGACGTGTCCGAGCGCCAGCTCGTCCGCGCCTACGAGCGTGCCGCCAAGACGCAGGGCAAGACCGGTGAGGCTCTGGTCATCGAGCTGGAGCGTCGTCTCGACGCCCTGGTCCTTCGTTCGGGCATCGCCCGCACGATCTACCAGGCCCGCCAGATGGTCGTCCACGGCCACATCGAGGTCAACGGTGGCAAGGTCGACAAGCCGTCGTTCCGTGTCCGTCCCGACGACGTCGTGATGGTCCGCGAGCGCAGCCGCAGCAAGACGCTGTTCGAGGTCGCCCGCGCCGGTGGGTTCGCCCCCGACGGTGAGACCCCGCGCTACCTCCAGGTGAACCTCGCCGCCCTGGCCTTCCGCCTGGACCGCGAGCCGAACCGCAAGGAGATCCCGGTGATCTGCGACGAGCAGCTCGTCGTCGAGTACTACGCCCGCTGATCTTCCTTCAGCGGACGTTGTACCACCTGCGCGTCAGCGTCAGCCCGTCGTCTCCCCGCCCTTCGAGGTGGGCGAGACGGCGGGCTCTCGCACGTCCGGGGGCAGCCGTCGCTGCGACGGCACCGCCCCGAGTGCCGTGATCCCGGCACCGCCCAGCGCCCGCGCGATCGCCGCCTCCGGCCCGAGCAGCTCTCCCGCCCGTACGCACTCCTCGTACCGCTCGTCGCCCAGCTGCTGCCGGGACAGGGCGGCACAGCGCTCGTGCGGCGCGTTGTAGTAGGCCGATCCGAACAGCGGCAGGCCCACCGACGGCCACATCCGCGACGCCGCCCCCTGGAGCAGCGCGGCCTCGGCGGCGTCGCCCTCCACCGCCGTGACCAGGGCGAGCAGCTCGACCGCGAGAACGGCGCCGAGCAGATCGTGGAAACCGTTCGCGATCCCCAGGGCCCGCTCCAGCAGAGAGCGGGCCGTCGGCTGATCACCCTCGGTCTGCGCCTGGTACGCGAGGACGTACAGCGCGTACGCCAGCGCCCAGCGCTCCCCGTGGTCCTCGCACACCCCGCGGACGTCCTCGCACAGCTTCACCGCGGCCGGCAGGTCGCCCTGGAAGGCGAGCGCCATCGCCAGTTCGACCTGGCCCATCAGCACATTGCTGTTGAGCTCCCCGATCTCGTGATAGCGGTCCAGCGCCGAGCGCAGCAGCACCTCGGCACGCGCCATGTCGTCCGAGACCAGCGCCAGACAGCCGGTGCGGTGCTCGGCGTACGCGACCGCGACGGCGTTCTCGCAGCGCTCCGCCTCCTCGCGGCACTCCTGGAGCGCGGACAGCGCGGGCACCGAGTCCCCCTGGAGGACGGCCACATAGCCGAGCACCCAGAGGGCCTTCAGCCGTGACTGGTCGCGGTCGCCGTCGAGCTCGACGCTGCGCTCCAGCCAGTGCCGCCCCTCGGACAGCCGCCCGCAGCCGACCCAGTAGAACCACAGCGCGCCCGCCAGATACTGGCCCAGATGCGCCTCGCCGGGTTCGGTCAGCGAGTACTCCAGGGCGCAGCGCAGATTGGGCAGTTCCGTCTCCACGCGCAGCGCCACCTCGGCCTGCCGCGGCGAGAACCAGTCCAGCTCGCACCAGGTGACCAGACCCATGTACCAGTCGCGGTGGCGCCGGTGCAGCCGCTCCGCGTCCCCCGTCGCCGCCAGCCACTGCGCCCCGTAGGCCCGCACCGTGTCCAGCATCCGGTAGCGCACGCCCGCCGCGGTCTCCTCGCGCGACAGCACCGACTGCGCGAGCAGATCGCCGAGCACGTCGAGGACGTCGTCCGCGGGAAGCCCGTCCCCGCTGCACACGTACTCGGCGGCCTCCAGGTCGAACCGCCCGGCGAACACCGACAGCCGCGCCCACAGCAGCCGTTCCCCCGGTGTGCACAGCTCGTGGCTCCAGCCGATCGCCGTCCGCAGCGTCCGGTGCCGCGGCGGCGCGTCGCGCACACCGCCGGTCAGCAGCCGGAACCGGTCCTCCAACCGGGCGAGCAGCTGCCCGGGGGACAGCGTGCCCACGCGCCCCGCCGCCAGCTCCAGCGCCAGCGGGATCCCGTCCAGCCGCCGGCACAGCTCCAGGACGTCGGACCTGTTCCCCTCGTCCAGCGCGAAGCCGGGCACCCGGGCCGCCGCACGGTCCGCGAACAGCTCCACCGCCTCCGTCGCGGCCAGCGGAGCCAGCGGGAACACCCGCTCGCCGGCGATGTCCAGCGGTCTGCGACCCACCGCCAGCACCCGCAGTCCCGGCGCCCGCCGCAGCAACTCGCCCACCAGCGAGGCGCTGACGTCCACCAGATGCTCGAAGCCGTCCAGGACCAGCAGGAGCCGGCGCCGGGCGACGTGGTCGAGCAGCACCTGGCGCTGCGGCTTCGCCGTGTGGTCCGTCAGACCGAGCGCCTCGGCCACCGCGTACTCGACGAGTTCCGGATCCTGCACCGAGGACAGGTCGATGCGCCACACCCCGTCGAGCGGGTCCGTCCCCGCGGCGGCGCGCGCGGCGAAGCGCGTCTTCCCGACACCTCCCATGCCGGTCACGGTGACCAGCCGGACCGCCTCCAGCGCCTCGGCCAGCCGGGCGAGCTCCTCGGAGCGCCCCACGAACGCGTCGAGTTCCAGGGGCAGATTGCCCGGTGCGGCGGGACCGGAGCGCCGGGCGGGGTGAGAACGCTGCATGAGATACGGAGCGTACTGACCCGTTAGCGCTCCGTACAATCGGTTCGCGCAACTCCACACTCCCGAGCGGATAAATGCGGTACGGAGCCCCGGCCCCGGCGCGATAGGCTCGGGTGACGACTTTTCGATGTTCAGGCACACAGTCAGGGAGCGGGTGCACAGTGTCCGGTGGTGAGGTGGCCGGGATCCTGGTGGCCGTCTTCTGGGCGATCCTGGTCTCCTTCCTCGCCGTCGCGCTGGTGAGGCTGGCCCAGACGCTCAGGGCGACCACCAAGCTCGTGGCGGACGTGACCGAGCAGGCCGTTCCGCTCCTGGCCGACGCCTCCTCGGCGGTGCGCTCCGCGCAGACGCAGATCGACCGGGTCGACGCCATCGCGTCGGACGTCCAGGAGGTCACGTCGAACGCCTCGGCGCTGTCGACGACCGTCGCCTCCACGTTCGGCGGCCCGCTGGTCAAGGTCGCCGCGTTCGGCTACGGCGTGCGCCGGGCCATCGGAGGCCGTCGTGACAATGTGCCCGACAAAGCGTCCCGGCGTACCGTGATCGTGGGCCGCAGCGTCCCGTCCGCTCGGCGGGGAAAGCGGAAGAAGGACTGACGCAGCGATGTTCCGCCGTACGTTCTGGTTCACCGCGGGCGCAGCCGCGGGTGTATGGGCCACCACCAAGGTCAACCGCAAGCTCAGGCAGCTGACCCCCGAGAGCCTCGCGGCACAGGCCGCCAACAAGGCGATCGACGCGGGCCACCGGCTCAAGGAGTTCGCCCTCGACGTCCGCGACGGGATGGCCCAACGCGAGGCCGAACTCGGCGAGGTGCTCGGCCT
This sequence comes from Streptomyces sp. NPDC024698, assembly GCF_055559015.1. Classification (NCBI taxonomy): domain Bacteria; kingdom Bacillati; phylum Actinomycetota; class Actinomycetes; order Kitasatosporales; family Streptomycetaceae; genus Streptomyces; species Streptomyces sp. NPDC024698. The sequence continues at coordinate 360,366 of NZ_JBVHLK010000007.1, forward strand.
GAACGGGCAACCGGACCCCGAACTGCCCACGCAGCGCCGCATCCGCGCGATCGGCGGCGGCGAGCAGCCGGGCGACAGCAAGCAGATCAAGTACATCGACAACACGACGTACTCGTACAACCGGAATGAGGACCACTGATGGAGTCGGCTGAAATCCGCCGCCGCTGGTTGAGCTTCTACGAGGAGCGCGGTCACACCGTCGTCCCTTCGGCGTCGCTCATCGCGGACGACCCGACTCTGCTCCTGGTCCCCGCCGGCATGGTCCCCTTCAAGCCGTACTTCCTCGGCGAGGTCAAGGCCCCGTGGTCGCGCGCCACCAGCGTGCAGAAGTGTGTGCGCACGCCCGACATCGAAGAGGTCGGCAAGACCACCCGCCACGGCACGTTCTTCCAGATGTGCGGCAACTTCTCCTTCGGTGACTACTTCAAGGAAGGTGCCATCACCTACGCCTGGGAGCTGCTCACCTCGCCCCAGGACAAGGGTGGTTACGGACTCGACCCCGAGCGTCTGTGGATCACGGTCTACCTCGACGACGACGAGGCCGAGACGATCTGGCGCGACAAGATCGGCGTCCCGGCCGAGCGCATCCAGCGCCTGGGCAAGAAGGACAACTACTGGTCCATGGGCGTCCCGGGCCCCTGCGGTCCGTGCTCCGAGATCAACTACGACCGTGGCCCCGAGTTCGGCGTCGAGGGCGGCCCGGCCGTCAACGACGAGCGGTACGTGGAGATCTGGAACCTGGTCTTCATGCAGTACGAGCGCGGCGAGGGCATCTCGAAGGACGACTTCGAGATCCTCGGCGACCTGCCCAGCAAGAACATCGACACGGGCCTTGGCCTGGAGCGCCTCGCGATGATTCTCCAGGGCGTGCAGAACATGTACGAGATCGACACCTCGATGGCCGTCATCAAGAAGGCCACCGAGCTGACGGGTGTCGAGTACGGCGCCTCCCACGCCTCCGACGTCTCGCTGCGTGTGGTCACCGACCACATGCGCACCTCCGTGATGCTCATCGGCGACGGCGTGAGCCCCGGCAACGAGGGCCGCGGCTATGTGCTGCGCCGCATCATGCGCCGCGCCATCCGCAACATGCGGCTGCTGGGCGCCACCGGTTTCGTCGTCAAGGACCTCATCGACGTCGTGATCGCGATGATGGGTCAGCAGTACCCGGAACTCGTCAGCGACCGGCAGCGGATCGAGACCGTGGCCCTCGCCGAGGAGGCCGCCTTCCTCAAGACGCTGAAGGCCGGCACGAACATCCTCGACATGGCCATCACCGACACCAAGTCGTCGGGCGGCACGGTCCTCGCCGGCGACAAGGCCTTCCTGCTCCACGACACCTGGGGCTTCCCGATCGACCTCACCCTCGAAATGGCCGCCGAACAGGGCCTGTCGGTGGACGAGGACGGCTTCCGCCGCCTGATGAAGGACCAGCGGGACAAGGCCAAGGCCGACGCCCGCGCCAAGAAGACCGGCCACGCCGATCTCGGCGCCTACCGTCAGATCGCCGACGCCGCCGGCGAGACCGACTTCGTCGGGTACGACGGCACCGAGGCCGAGTCGACGATCGTCGGCATCCTCGTCGACGGTGTCTCCTCCCCGGCCGCCTCCGAGGGCGACGAGGTCGAGATCGTCCTCGACCGCACCCCCTTCTACGCCGAGGGCGGCGGCCAGATCGGTGACACCGGCCGCATCCGGGTCGACACCGGAGCGATCATCGAGATCCGCGACTGCCAGAAGCCTGTCCCGGGTGTGTACGTCCACAAGGGCGTCGTCCAGGTCGGCGAGGCCACCGTCGGCGCCAAGGCCCAGGCCACCATCGACGTACGTCGTCGTACGGCCATCGCCCGCGCCCACTCGGCCACGCACCTCACGCACCAGGCGTTGCGCGACGCCCTCGGTCCGACGGCCGCCCAGGCCGGTTCCGAGAACCAGCCCGGCCGCTTCCGCTTCGACTTCGGCTCCCCGTCCGCCGTCCCGACGGCCGTGATGACCGACGTCGAGCAGCAGATCAACGAGGTGCTCGCCCGCGACCTGGACGTGCACGCCGAGATCCTGAGCCTCGACGAGGCCAAGAAGCAGGGTGCCATCGCCGAGTTCGGCGAGAAGTACGGCGAGCGCGTCCGCGTGGTGACGATCGGCGACTTCTCCAAGGAGCTGTGCGGCGGCACGCACGTGCACAACACCTCCCAGCTCGGCCTGGTCAAGCTGCTCGGCGAATCCTCCATCGGCTCGGGCGTGCGGCGCATCGAGGCCCTGGTCGGCGTCGACGCGTACAACTTCCTCGCCCGTGAGCACACGGTCGTCGCCCAGCTCCAGGAACTGGTCAAGGGCCGCCCCGAGGAGCTTCCGGAGAAGATCTCCGCCATGCTCGGCAAGCTGAAGGACGCCGAGAAGGAGATCGAGAGGTTCCGCGCGGAGAAGGTCCTCCAGGCCGCTGCCGGTCTCGTCGAGTCCGCCAAGGACGTGAACGGGGTCGCCCTGGTCACCGGCCAGGTGCCGGACGGCACGGGCGCCGACGACCTGCGCAAGCTGGTCCTCGACGTGCGCGGCCGGATCCAGGGCGGACGGGCCGCGGTCGTGGCCCTGTTCACGGTCGCCGGCGGCAAGCCGCTGACGGTCATCGCCACCAACGAGGCCGCCCGCGAGCGGGGTCTGAAGGCCGGTGAGCTGGTCCGCGGCGCCGCCAAGACCCTCGGCGGCGGCGGTGGCGGCAAGCCGGACGTCGCCCAGGGCGGTGGCCAGAACCCCGCCGCCGTCGGCGAGGCCATCGACGCCGTCCAGCGCCTCGTCGCCGACACGGCCAAGTAAGAAACGGCCGAGAAGATGAGAAGAGGACGTCGGCTCGCGATCGACGTCGGGGACGCCCGGATCGGGGTCGCCTCGTGCGACCCCGACGGGATCCTCGCGACTCCGGTGGAGACGGTCCCGGGACGTGACGTCCCGGCCGCCCACCGCCGGCTGAAGCAGCTCGTCGAGGAGTACGAGCCGATCGAGGTCGTCGTCGGACTCCCTCGCTCCCTCAAGGGGGGCGAGGGTCCCGCCGCCGTCAAGGTGCGTGCCTTCGCTCAGGAGCTCGCGGGTGGGATCGCCCCGGTTCCGGTGCGGCTCGTGGACGAGCGGATGACCACGGTCACGGCGAGCCAGGGGCTGCGCGCCTCGGGCGTGAAGTCGAAGAAGGGCCGGTCGGTGATCGACCAGGCGGCCGCTGTCATCATCCTTCAGCAAGCCCTGGAATCCGAACGGGTGTCAGGCACGTCGCCCGGCGAGGGCGTCGAAGTGGTCATGTGATCGCGATACGGTAACGTTCCGCCCGATGCGGTGGTGTTCGAACAGCCGTCGCACAGTAAAGAGGCGGACGGGCGCCGGGCCAGTGGAGCCGGCAGCTACCGGCTCGCGGCTCGTAGGGGATCGATGACTGAGTATGGCCGGGGCTCTGGCTCCGAACCGTGGCATCCGGAGGACCCGTTGTACGGGGACGGCGGATGGGGCGGACAGGCCGCCGACGGCCAGTCCGCCTACGACGGCGGCCAGCCGCAGCACTATCCGCAGCAGCAGGGCGACTGGGGCCAGGGTCAGCAGTACCAGGGTCAGCAGCAGTACGCGCCGCAGGGCCAGCACGGGCAGTACCCCGGCCAGCAGCAGTACCAGGATCAGCAGTTCCAGGGCCAGCAGCAGTACAACGGCCAGAGTCAGCAGCCGTACGACGGTCAAGGTCAGCAGCAGTACCCGGGCCAGGGCGGACAGCAGTACGACGCGCAGGGTCGGCAGCAGTACCCGGGCCAGGGTCAGCAGCAGTACGACGGTCAGGGTCAGCAGCAATATCCGGGCCAGGGTCAGCAGCAGTACGACGGTCAGGGTCGGCAGCAGTACCCGGGCCAGGGCCGGCAGCCGTACGCCGATGCCGGCACCGGCGCGCAGCCCCAGGTGCCGTATGCGGCCGATCCCGCCGACCCCTACGCGGGCCAGTACACGGGTGAACAGCCCGACCTCTACAACACCCCCGACGCCTATCCGCCGCCCGAGCCGCCGGCCCGCCGCCGCGAGCCCGAACCCGAGCCCGAGACGGACTGGGACCCGGGACCCGACCAGGGCGAGCACGCCTTCTTCTCCGGCGCGGACGACGATGACGACGACCTCGACGAGGACGACGACCCGAAGAAGGGCCGTGGCCGCAAGGAGCGGGGCGGCGGCAAGGAACGCGGTGGCGGCAAGGGTAAGAAGCGCCGCAGCGGCTGCGCCTGCCTGGTGGTCGTCGCGGTCTTCGGCGGTGTTCTCGCCGGAGCCGGGTATTTCGGCTACCACTACTACCAGAATCGTTTCGGCGCTGCCCCTGACTTTGCCGGAGAGGGTACGGGACAGGTTCCCGTCGAGATCGGCAAGGGTGAGGGCGGCTATGTGATCGGCCAGAAACTCAAGGCGGCCGGCGTCGTCAAGAGCGTGGACGCGTTCGTGTCCGCCCAGGCCGAGAATCCCAAGGGAAAGTCCATTCAGGCGGGCGCCTATATCCTGCGCAAGGGGATGTCGGCGAAGAGTGCCGTCGCACTGATGCTCGACCCCAAGAGCCAGAACAATGTGACCGTGCCTCCGGGATTCCGCAATGCCCAGGTGTACGCGGCCATCGACGCCAAGCTCGGATTGGCCAAGGGCACCACCAGCGCGGTCGCGAAGAAGGAATACAAGTCCCTCGGACTGCCGAGCTGGGCGAACAGCAACAAGGACATAAAGGACCCCCTGGAGGGGTTCCTGTACCCGCTCACGTATCCCGCGGCCAAGGGCATGAAGCCCGAGGCCGTGCTGAAGAGCATGGTCGCGCAGGCCAACAAGAAGTACGCGGCGATGGGAATCGTGGCGAAGGCGAAGGCGCTCAAGCTGGAGAACCCGCTCCAGGTGGTCACGGTCGCCAGCCTGGTGCAGGCGGAAGGCAAGACGCACGACGACTACCGCAAGATGGCCGAGGTCGTCTACAACCGTCTGAAGAGCACCAACACCGAGACCAATCAGAAGCTTCAGTTCGACTCGACCTTCAATTACCTGAAGGGTCAGAGCAAGATCAATATCAGCGAGTCCGAGATCAACAGCAACCCGGACCCGTACAACACGTATTACCACCGGGGTCTGCCGCCCGGACCGATCGGCAACCCGGGTGACGACGCCTTCAGGGCGGTGTTCAACCCCACGAAGGACGGCTGGTTGTACTTCGTGGCGACCGACGGCCAGAACAACACGGAATTCGCCAAGACGTTGGCCCAGTTCGAGAAACTCAAGGAAAAGTTCAATGCCAGCTCGGGCAACTGATGCCCGCCGGGCCGCCGTGCTCGGTTCGCCGATCGCCCACTCCCTCTCCCCGGTCCTGCACCGCGCGGCCTACCGGGAACTGGGCCTCGGCGACTGGACGTACGACCGCTTCGAGGTCGACGAGGCGGCGCTGCCCGCCTTCGTCGAGGACCTGGGACCGGAGTGGGCCGGACTGTCGCTGACCATGCCGCTCAAGCGGGCCGTGATGCCGCTGCTCGACGAGATCACCGAGACGGCCGCCTCCGTCGAGGCCGTCAACACCGTCGTGTTCACCGAGGACGGGCGTCGCGTCGGGGACAACACCGACATCCCGGGGATGGTCGCCGCACTGCGCGAGCGGGGGATCGAGCAGGTCGACTCGGCCGCGGTCCTCGGCGCCGGCGCCACCGCCTCCTCCGCGCTGGCCGCCCTCGCGCGGATCTGCACCGGCGAGGTCGTCGCGTACGTCCGCAGCCGCGAGCGGGCCGCCGAGATGCGGGAGTGGGGCGAGCGCCTCGGCATCGAGGTGCGCACCGAGGACTGGGCCGACGCCGAACGGGCGCTGACCGCGCCGCTGGTGATCGCCACGACGCCGGCCGGCACCACGGACGCGCTGGCCGCCGCCGTCCCCGGGCGCCCCACGACCCTCTTCGACGTGCTGTACGACCCCTGGCCGACCGATCTCGCGGCGCGCTGGTCCGCGTACGGCGGAGCCGTGGTCGGCGGACTCGATCTGCTGGTCCACCAGGCCGTGCTCCAGGTGGAGCGGATGACCGGACACGCGCCGGCCCCCCTCGTCGCCATGCGCACGGCCGGCGAACACGCCCTCATCGCCCGCTAGGTGTATTGACCCGCAGCGTTGTTCACACGGCTGATGGGTGGCTGGCCTCCGAGGGCGGTGTGGCAGCGATGGTAGTTGTAGCCGTGGAGGA
>NZ_JBVHLK010000008.1:0-356023 GCF_055559015.1 Streptomyces sp. NPDC024698
CCTCCGTGCGGTGCAGTCCTAGACAGCTCCACCACATCGGAGGTCTTCGCCATGTTCAAGACCCGCCAGTGTCAACAACGCTCGTGATCAATACACCTAGCCCATCAGGGGCAGGAGCGGGCCGAGGTCGGCGCGTTCGCCGCTCGCGCTGACCTTCGCCTCGTCCAGCGCCGCCTTCCACTCCGTACGTCCCGTGGCGAGCCGGATCCAGGTCAGCGGGTCCGTCTCGACGACGTTCGGCGGGGTGCCGCGGGTGTGCCGGGGCCCTTCCACGCACTGCACGACGGCGTACGGCGGAATCCTGACCTCGGTCGACGCGCCGGGTGCCTTCACGGCGAGGGTGTCGGCGAGCAGCCGGGTGCAGGCGGCCAGCGCCTGGCGGTCGAAGGGGATGTCGAGGCCCGCCGCGCGGTTGAGGTCGTCGGTGTGGACGACGAGTTCCACCGTACGGGTGACGAGGTAGTCGGCGAGGGTCATGGCCCCGGCGGGCACGGAGAGCAGTCGGCCGTCGGGTGCGCCGTCGAGGTGCGCGGTGATCCGGGCGTCGGCGGCGGCGTACAGCGCGTCGAGGTCGGGGTGGGCCTCGGCGAGGGCGCGGGTGCCGTCGGCGATGGCCCCGGCGCGGGAGGCCGTCCCGAACGGCCAGTCGAGAAGCGCGAGTTCCTTCGCGGCGGGGGCGGGCAGATCGAGATGCCGGCTCACGGCGTCGACGCCCATCGTGAGGTGGGCGGCCAACTCCCGCACGGTCCAGTCCCCGAGCCCCGCGGGCAGCGCCAACTGCTCGTCGCTCAGGGCGCGTACACCCTCCCGCACGTTCCCGAACTGCGCGAGCACCGCCGCACGGATCCTGGCCGGGTCGTACGTACGCGCGCGCTTCCGGGCTGAGGTCATACGGCGAGCGTAGCCTCAAGCCCCCTGCGGGCGGGGCCGCTTGAAGATCGCGCCGTCACGGCACGCGGGCGGCCCGCGGGCGGAGGGCGTGGCGAAGGCCCCGTCCGTCGGAACGGGCGGGGCCTTCGCCGGGCCGGACGGGGCGGGCGCGTTACGCCAGCAGCGCCGGGATCGTCTCCTCGTGGGCCGTGCGCAGCTCGGCCAGGGAGAGCGCGAACTCGCCCTGGACCTCGACCACGGCGGCCTCGGACTCGGTGCCGTCGACGACACCGATGCGGGTGACGGGCAGACCCCGGGCACCGCACATGTCGTTGAAGCGGAGCTCCTCCGAGCGCGGGACGGCGACGACCGCGCGGCCCGCCGACTCCGAGAACAGGAAGGTGAACGCGTCGAGACCGTCGGGCACGACCAGGCGGGCGCCCTTGCGGCCGAGCAGCGCGGACTCGACCACGGCCTGGATCAGCCCGCCGTCGGACAGGTCGTGCGCGGAGTCGACCATGCCGTCGCGGGAGGCCGAGATGAGGATCTCGGCGAGCAGCCGCTCGCGTTCCAGGTCGACCTTCGGCGGCAGACCGCCCAGGTGGTCGTGGACGACCTGCGACCAGGCCGAACCGCCGAACTCCTCGTGGGTGTCACCGAGCAGGTAGAGGAGCTGGCCCTCTTCCTGGAAGGCGACCGGGGTGCGGCGGGCGACGTCGTCGATGACGCCCAGCACGGCCACGACCGGGGTCGGGTGGATGGCCACCTCGCCGGTCTGGTTGTACAACGAGACGTTGCCGCCGGTCACCGGGGTGCCCAGCTGCTGGCAGGCGTCGGCCAGACCGCGGATCGCCTCGGCGAACTGCCACATGACGGCCGGGTCCTCGGGCGAGCCGAAGTTCAGGCAGTCGGACACGGCGAGCGGCTTGGCACCGGTCGTCGCGACGTTGCGGTAGGCCTCGGCGAGGGCCAGCTGCGCGCCCGTGTACGGGTCGAGCTTGGCGTAACGGCCGTTGCCGTCGGTCGCGATGGCGACGCCGAGTCCGGTCTCCTCGTCGATGCGGATCATGCCCGAGTCCTCGGGCTGCGCCAGCACGGTGTTGCCCTGCACGAAGTGGTCGTACTGGGAGGTGATCCAGGACTTGGAGGCCTGGTTCGGGGAGGAGACCAGCCGGAGGACCTGGTCCTTCAGTTCGTCGCCGGTCGCCGGGCGGGGCAGCTTGTTCGCGTCGTCGGCCTGGAGCGCGTCCTGCCACGACGGGCGGGCGTAGGGGCGCTCGTAGACCGGGCCGTCGTGCGCGACCGTGCGCGGGTCGACGTCGACGATCTTGCCGCCGTGCCAGAAGATCTCCAGCCGGTCGCCGTCGGTGACCTCACCGATGACGGTGGCAATGACGTCCCACTTGTCGCAGATCTCCAGGAAGCGGGCGACCTTCTCCGGCTCGACGACCGCGCACATGCGTTCCTGCGACTCGCTCATGAGGATTTCCTCGGGCGAGAGGGTCGAGTCGCGCAGCGGTACGTCGTCCAGGGTGACGCGCATACCGCCGGAGCCGTTGGACGCCAACTCGCTGGTGGCGCAGGACAGTCCGGCCGCGCCGAGGTCCTGGATGCCGACGACCAGCTTCTCGGCGAAGGCCTCCAGGGTGCACTCGATGAGGAGCTTCTCCTGGAAGGGGTCGCCGACCTGGACGGCCGGACGCTTCGACGGCTTGGCGTCGTCGAAGGTCTCGGAGGCGAGGATCGACGCGCCGCCGATGCCGTCGCCGCCCGTGCGGGCCCCGTAGAGGATGACCTTGTTGCCGGTGCCGGAGGCCTTCGCGAGGTGGATGTCCTCGTGCCGCATGACGCCGATGGCACCGGCGTTGACCAGCGGGTTGCCCTGGTAGCAGGCGTCGAAGACGACCTCGCCGCCGATGTTGGGCAGGCCCAGGCAGTTGCCGTAGCCGCCGATGCCGGCGACGACGCCGGGCAGGACGCGCTTGGTGTCGGGGTGGTCGGCCGCGCCGAAGCGCAGCGGGTCCACGACCGCGACCGGGCGGGCGCCCATCGCGATGATGTCGCGGACGATGCCGCCGACACCGGTGGCCGCGCCCTGGTAGGGCTCGACGTACGACGGGTGGTTGTGCGACTCGACCTTGAAGGTGACCGCGTAGCCCTGGCCGACGTCGACGACACCGGCGTTCTCGCCGATGCCGACGAGCAGCGCGTCCGACTGCGGGGCCTTCTCGCCGAACTGGCGGAGGTGGACCTTCGAGGACTTGTACGAGCAGTGCTCGGACCACATGACGGAGTACATGGCGAGCTCGGCGCCGGTGGGCCGGCGGCCGAGGATCTCGACGACCCGCTCGTACTCGTCCTTCTTCAGACCCAGTTCGGCCCAGGGCAGCTCGACGTCGGGGGTCGCGGCCGCGTGCTCGACCGTGTCCAGAGGCGTGCGGCTCATGCGTTGACCAGCTTCTTGAGGATCGAGGTGAAGAAGGGGAGGCCGTCGGTGCGGCCGGAGCCGACGAGGGGCTCGACGGCGTGCTCCGGGTGCGGCATCAGACCGACGACGTTGCCCGCCTCGTTCGTGATGCCGGCGATGTCACGCAGCGAGCCGTTCGGGTTGAAGTCCTCATAACGGAAGACGACCCGGCCCTCCGCCTCCAGCATGTCGAGCGTGTGCTCGTCGGCGACGTAGCGCCCGTCCATGTTCTTCAGCGGGATGTGGATCTCCTGGCCGGCCGTGTAGTCGGCGGTCCAGGCGGTCCCCGCGTTCTCCACCCGCAGCTTCTGGTCGCGGCAGATGAAGTGGAGGTGGTTGTTGCCGAGCATCGCGCCGGGCAGGAGGTGCGCCTCGGTGAGGACCTGGAAGCCGTTGCAGATGCCGAGAACCGGCATTCCGGACTTCGCCTGCTCGATGACGGTCTCCATCACCGGCGAGAAGCGCGAGATGGCACCGGCCCGCAGATAGTCGCCGTACGAGAAACCGCCCGGCAGCACGACGGCGTCGACCTGCTTGAGGTCCTTGTCCTTGTGCCAGAGGGCTACGGGTTCCGCGCCCGCGAGCCTGATCGCGCGCTGGGTGTCGCGGTCGTCGAGGCTGCCGGGAAAGGTGACGACTCCAATACGAGCGGTCACTTTCCGGCCTCCGCGACTTCCTCGACCTTGACGGTGAAGTCCTCGATCACGGTGTTGGCGAGGAAGGATTCCGCCAGTTCATGGATGCGGGCGAGGGCGGCGTCGTCCACCGGTCCGTCCACTTCCAGTTCGAATCGCTTTCCCTGACGGACGTCGGAGACACCTTCGAAACCGAGGCGCGGCAGTGCACGCTGCACCGCCTGGCCCTGGGGGTCGAGGATCTCCGGCTTGAGCATGACGTCGACTACGACGCGTGCCACTGGCACTCCCGGTGTGTGGTGCTGAGCAGGTCCCTTCAGACTACCCGTACGAAATTTCTACTCGCGTAGATTCGTAGAATCCTACGTGACCGCGATCACGATCGCGCATCGGCACGGGGGCAGGCACGGAAAATCCTGGGAAAAACTGCAGAAGAACGGCAGGACCCCATTGCCGATGGACACGCGGAGGGTTTTAGTCGGGCTTCACCATGCAATGCCGGGCACTGTACAAATGAATTGGCAATAGCCGATACTTTGCTCAATAACAGCCGGACAGTCGACATCTCCCCGACAACTCCCTGACGTCAGCGCACGTCATGGCCGTTGATCGCAGAGGTGTCGCACGAAGGGACCGATATTCGTGGCGCAGCGTGTCGTGGTCACTCTCTTTGACGACATCGACGGCTCGGAAGCGGCGGAGACGATCGCCTTCGGACTCGACGGCAAGTCGTACGAGATCGACCTCAATCCCACCAATGCCGAGGAACTGCGCAAGGCCCTCGAGCCGTACGTCGAGGCCGGCCGCAAGCGGTCGAAGTCCGGGAAGGCGTACACGCACACGGCGCTGACGCCCGATCCCGCCGCGGTCCGCGCCTGGGCCCGCTCCAACAAGCTGGACGTGCCGCCGCGCGGCCGGATCCCCAAGAAGGTCTACGAGGCCTTCGCCGAGGCGCACTGAGCCGGCGTCCCGACCAGGCCGGGCACCCCTCCCGAGGTGCCCTCCGGACCCCTCCGCCGACCCCCGGAAGAACCGACTTGCGCTGACCCCCGCCCGATCGGCTAGAGTCTGGAACACGCCGAGGGGCCAGGCCGAAAGGCCGGAACCCGAAGGTCGTGCGGGTGTAGTTCAGTAGCAGAACATCCCCCTTCCAGGGGGAAGGCGCAGTGTGCAATTCCTGTCACCCGCTCTGCATCGTCCACCGGTCGCTTGTCGATCAGGTAGGGTAGTGCTCGCGCCGAACGGTGGAAGCCGTTCGGAGGCAATGCGGACGTAGCTCAGTTGGTAGAGCGCAACCTTGCCAAGGTTGAGGTCGCCAGTTCGAACCTGGTCGTCCGCTCAGCGAAGTAAAGGCCCCGGTCATCGACCGGGGCCTTTCTCGTATCCCCGTGCGCGACGAAGCCCTCGCGACGGAATACGGTCCGCCCGTCTGACATTTGTCATGCCGAGTGATGACACCGCGCACTGCTGCCGGGCTCCGTCCGCGCCGACGCTGGTCCCATGAACACGAACGAGCGCGACCACGTGATCGAGGTCACTGATCTGCGGCGTGTGTACGGGGGCGACGGAAGGGATTTCGAGGCGGTCCGCGGAGTCACCTTCTCCGTGGGCCGCGGTGAGATCTTCGCCCTCCTCGGCACCAACGGCGCGGGCAAGACCTCCACCGTCGAACTGATCGAGGGTCTGGCTCCCGCGGCGGGCGGGCGCGTAAGGGTCCTCGGGCACGATCCCTACGCGGACCGGGCCGCCGTACGGCCCCGGATCGGCGTGATGCTCCAGGAAGGCGGCTTCCCGTCCGAGCTGACCGTCGCCGAGACCGCGCGCATGTGGGCGGGGTGCACCAGCGGTGCCAGGCCCACCGGACAGGTCCTGGAGCGGGCCGGCCTCGCGCACCGCTCGGGCGTCCGCGTGAAGCAGCTGTCCGGCGGCGAGAAGCGGCGCCTGGACCTGGCGCTCGCGCTCCTCGGCGACCCCGAGGTCCTCTTCCTCGACGAGCCGACGACCGGACTCGACGTGGAAGGCCGCAGGAGCACCTGGGAGTTGGTCCGCGAGCTGCGCGACGGCGGGACCACGGTCCTGCTGACCACCCACTACCTGGAAGAGGCGGAGTCGCTCGCCGATCGGCTGGCGATCCTGCACGAGGGGCGGGTCGCGACCGTCGGGACCCCCGCCGAGGTCACCGCCTCCCAGCCGTCCCACGTCTCCTTCGAACTGCCCGACGGGTACTTCCCCGGCGACCTGCCACCGCTGCCGGACCTCGGGGTCAGCGGCCACGAGACGACGGGCAGAAGGATCCGGCTGCGCACCGGCGACCTCCAGCGCACGGCCACCGCCCTGCTGGTGTGGGCCGAGCGTGCGCGCGTCGAACTGCGCGGGCTCGACGTGCGCTCGGCCTCCCTGGAGGAGGCGTTCCTGCGGATCTCGCGGGAGGCGGCGAGCGGGGCGGACGTACCGGCGAGGACCGCGGACACGCGGAAGGCACGCACGAGGGGAACGGCGGCATGAGCGCAACGACGGTCACCACCGACACCGGCACGATCAGGACCACGGCCGCCGGCCGGACGAGAGCACTGGCACGCGCCGAACTCACGCTGCTGGGCCGCAGCAGGGCCACCCTCGCGGCGGCGGTGTTCGTACCGCTGGTCATGCCGCTCACGCTCCGCTCGGCCGTCGCCTCGATGCACCTGAAGGGCACCGGCCTGACCGTCGGCTCGGTCCTGCTCCCCTCCTCCTTCGGCTTCGCGCTCCTCTTCGCCGTCTACGGCTCCCTGGTGAGCGTGTACACGGCGCGCCGCGAGGAACTCGTCCTCAAACGGCTGCGCACCGGGGAGCTGCGGGACCTGGAGATCCTCGCGGGCGCCGCGCTTCCCTCGGTGGCGATCGGGCTCGCCCAGTGCCTGATCCTGACGGTCGCCTGCCGCGCGACCCTCGGCGTCGGAATGCCCGCGCGGCCCGAACTCGTCCTGCTGGGGCTGCTGTCCGCGCTCGTCACCTGGCCGGCGCTCGCCGCCGTCACGTCGAGTCTCAGCAGGAGCGTGGAGGGCGCCCAGGTAGCGGCCACACCCCTGACCCTGGTGTCCCTGGTCGGCTCGGGGGCCCTCGTCCCCCTGGAACTGCTGCCGGACGGCGTGGCCCCGTTCTGCGAACTGCTGCCTCTCACCCCGGTGATCACCCTGATCCGCGGCGGCTGGACCGGGCACCTCTCCGCCCACGACACCGCCGGCGCCCTCGTCACGGCGGTGGCCTGGACCGTGATCGCGGTGTTTGCTGTACGACGGTGGTTCCGCTGGGAGCCGCGGCGATGACCACGGACACGGGGGTGGGCATGGGCAGGCCGTCCGGCTGGTGGCGGGGCAAGAGCACACCGGCGAAGGTCGAGACGTACACCCGCTGGTCGTTCCACGTCTTCTCGCTCCTCGAAGCGGCCTCGATCGGGCTGCCCGTCCTCGGGAACCTGCCGACGGCCCGGGCCTGGGCGGTGCTCCTGCTGGTGAGCGGACACGCGGCGTTCTGCGCCGTGACCGCCTCACGGGCGCTGGACTGGACGCGCGGCACCCGGGAACAACCCCGGCGGACGCTGCTCGCACTGGCCGTCAGCACCTGTGCGGTGGCCGTCCTCGGCACCCTCCTGACCGGCGCTCCCTGGCACCCGGCGGACGACGACGCGTTCCTGGTCGCCTCCTCGCTGCTCGTCGGTGCCACCGCGTTCGGCACGGGCACGGTCGCGCTCGGGACCCGGGACCGGCGCCGGATGACGTACGTCGTGCTCGGCGCCTCCGCGGGCACCGGCGTGCTCGCCGTCCCCCTCGGCTTCCCGGGACCCGCCGCCCTCGTCACCGCCGTCCTGGTCCTGCTGACCGCCGGCTTCCTCACCTTCACCGCGGCCTTCTCCGTCTGGCTGCTCAACGCCGTCTACGAACTCGACGAGGCCCGCGAGACCCGCGCCCGGCTCGCCGTCGCCGAGGAGCGGCTGCGCTTCGGCCGCGATCTGCACGACGTGATGGGCCGCAACCTCGCGGTGATCGCCCTCAAGAGCGAACTCGCGGTGCAGCTGGCCCGGCGTGGGCGGCCCGAGGCCGTGGACCAGATGACCGAGGTGCAGCGGATCGCGCGGGAGTCCCAGCGGGAGGTGCGCGAAGTGGTACGGGGCTATCGCGACGCCGATCTCGCCAACGAACTGGCCGGAGCGCAGGGCGTGTTGACGGCCGCGGGCATCGACTGCGCCGTCACCGGCACCGCCGCCGGGCTCCCGCCGCAGATCCAGTCGGCGCTCGGCTGGGTCGTGCGGGAGGCGACCACCAATGTGCTGCGGCACGGGAACGCCGGGAGGTGCGCGCTGTCCCTGCGGGCGACACAGGACCGGGTGACGCTCACCGTCGAGAACGACGGGGTGCCGCGGGACGCGGCGCCGGACCCGGGACCGGGCAGAGGCAGCGGGCTCGTGGGGCTGCGGGAACGGCTGGAGGCGGTGGACGGGGTGCTGCGGGCCGACGCGGGCGACGGGGTGTTCCGGCTGACGGCGGAGGTGCCCCTGCGGCCGTCCTCGGACCAGGGGACCGGCGCTCCCGGGCCCGTCCGCACGGCAGCAGGCGCCACCGGACCCCGGCCGCACTCAGCCGGACCGCCGGCTCCGGCAGCTCCATCGGTTCCGGCGGCCCGGCGGTTCCGCATCAGGTGAAGGAGATCGCGCCATGACGCACGCGCAGGACGGCTCGCCCGTGGCCGACGGGCCCCTACGGCTGCTGCTCGCCGACGACGAGCATCTGATCCGGGGAGCGATGGCCGCGCTGCTCGGCCTGGAGGACGACCTGGTCGTGGTGGCGGAGGCGGCGACCGGACCGGAGGCGCTGGCGATGGCGCGGGCGCACGTGCCCGACGTCGCCGTGCTGGATCTTCAGATGCCGGGGGCGGACGGTGTGAGCGTGGCCACATCCCTGCGGGCCGAACTGCCGGGCTGCCAGGTGCTGATCGTGACCGGTCACGGGCGTCCCGGGCATCTGAAGCGGGCGCTCGCGGCGGGTGTACGGGGCTTCGTCCCGAAAACGGTCAGCGCACGGCGGCTGGCGGAGATCATCCGTACCGTGCACGCGGGAAACCGTTATGTGGACCCGGAGTTGGCCGCCGACGCGATCTCCGCCGGGGACTCGCCACTGACCGCGCGCGAGGCCGAGGTGCTCGAATTCGCCGCCGACGGCGCGCCCGTGGCGGAGATCGCGGAGCGGGCCGCGCTGTCGCAGGGGACGGTGCGGAACTATCTGTCCTCGGCCGTGTCCAAACTGGGCGCGGAGAACCGGCACACGGCAGTGCGTCTCGCACGGGAGCGAGGTTGGGTATAGTTGCTCTCGCGCCACGGCGCATGCGGACGTAGCTCAGTTGGTAGAGCGCAACCTTGCCAAGGTTGAGGTCGCCAGTTCGAACCTGGTCGTCCGCTCCGGAAAAGAAGCCCCCGACTCCGGTCGGGGGCTTCTTCGTGTGCGCTCACGTCCTCCC
Organism: Streptomyces sp. NPDC024698; assembly: GCF_055559015.1. Lineage (NCBI taxonomy): Bacteria > Bacillati > Actinomycetota > Actinomycetes > Kitasatosporales > Streptomycetaceae > Streptomyces > Streptomyces sp. NPDC024698. The sequence continues at coordinate 9,463 of NZ_JBVHLK010000008.1, forward strand.
GCGCGCGGGCGACCGACGGGCCCGGCCGACGGCCGGGCCCGTGCGCGAGGTCAGGACCAGCTGACGCCCGTCAGACGCTCGTACGCCTCGATGTACTTGGCGCGGGTGGCCTCCACGATCCGCTCGGGCAGGGCGGGCGGCGGCTGCTCGCTCCCGCGGTCCCAGCCCGACTCGGCGGAGGTCAGCCAGTCGCGGACGTACTGCTTGTCGAAGGACGGCTGCGCGTGGCCCGGCTCCCAGACGTCGGCGGGCCAGAAGCGCGAGGAGTCCGGGGTCAGCACCTCGTCGGCGAGGACCAGCGTGTCGCCGTCGTAGCCGAACTCGAACTTGGTGTCCGCAAGGATGATGCCCCGGTCGCGGGCGATGTCACGGGCCCGGCCGTAGACGGCGAGGGTCGCCCGGCGCAGCTCGGCCGCGGTGTCGGCGCCGACCTGACGGACGACCTCCTCGTACGAGACGTTCTCGTCGTGCTCGCCGACCGCGGCCTTGGTGGCCGGGGTGAAGATCGGCGCGGGGAGCTCCGAACCGTCGACGAGTCCCTCGGGGAGCGCGAGCCCGCAGACCGTACGGGACGCGTTGTACTCGACGAGGCCCGAGCCGGTCAGATAGCCGCGGGCGACGCATTCGACCGGGGCCATCCGCAGGGACTTGCAGATCAGGGTGCGGCCGGCCCAGTCGGCGGGGGCGCCCGGCGGGAGTTCGGTGCTCAGCACGTGGTGGGGCGCCAGTTCGGAGAGCTGGTCGAACCACCACAGGGAGAGCTGGGTGAGCGTACGGCCCTTGTCGGGGATCTCGGTGGGGAGAACCCAGTCGTAGGCGGAGATGCGGTCGCTGGCGACCATCACGAGGTCGCCCGCCTCGTTCTGGTACAGATCGCGCACCTTGCCGGTGTGCAGATGTACCAGACCCGGCACCTGGAGGGGCTCGGGCTTTTCGACGAATCCGGACACGGTTCCTCCCCGTGGTTCTGTACAAGTGGCTCGATTCTCCCGTACGGGACGAGCGGCTGTGGACACGGGGCGCCCCGAGCGGGTGCGGGCACCCCGTGGCACGGGTGCGCCACGGGGTGCCCGGCGGTGTTTCCTCAGTCGTGTTTGCAGATGCGGTCGAGGAGATTGGCGGTCGCCCGCTGGATACGGGGGTCCACGTGGCCGGGGCGGTCAAGGGCCGGGGACCACGCGAACGTCCCGGACGCGAAGACCAGGGCGCCGGACGGGGCGCGGTAGAGCGAGGTCTCCTGATGGCGCGGGACGCCCTCGCTGTCCGGGTACGGGGAGTGCGCCAGCAGGATCCGGTCCTGGTGCTCCGGCAGTGCCGTACGCGGGAAGTAACGGTCCGCCTCACCGGCGACCATGCCCTCCACCTCGTCACCGTCGTGCGCTCCGGTGGCCTCCCACAGCCAGTGGTCGGCGTTGCGGACGATCAGCGGGTGCGGCTCGGGAACGCGCCCGGCGTACTGGATGCCGATGAGCTGCTGCTCCGGGCGGTCGATGTCCCGCCACAGAACGGGCTTTCCGGGGCCCCGGCGCTTGCGGCAGGTCAGCAGCCGGTCCGGGACGCCCGAGGGGGAAGGCCCCAGCTCCACCTGCCAGTACATGGTGTTGGCGGAGAGGAAGACGAGCGAGGTGCCGTGCTCGCGGGCGAGTTCCGTGGTGCGGCGCATCTGCGGCGACCAGTACTCGTCGTGGCCGGGGAAGACGAGACCCCGGTACCGGGTCGGGTCGACGCGGCCCGCGTGCAGATCACGGGCGTCGGCGTAGGCGAGGTCGTAGCCGTAGCGCTCGGCCCAGCGGATGAAGTCGTAGGCGTGGCCCACGTGCAGGGGTAGGCCCGCGCCCGCGTACGGGCGGTCGAAGGAGACGGTCGTCGCGGCGTCGGCCTCGCCGAGGAGCCGCCCGTTCTCGTCCCACGCGTGATAGAGGCTGGCGCCGGTGTGACCGTCCTCCGGATACAGGTTGTACGCCTGCCAGGTGATGTCCGGAAGCAGCAGGAGCAGATCGGCCGTCTGGTGATTGCGGACGGTGAAGGGGACGTGCGAGCGGTAGCCGTCTAGGGTGGTGAGGACGGCGACGTACGCGCCGACGCTCCAGTAGGTCGGGATCTGGAGGCGCCAGGACAGCCACCAGTGGTGGCAGGAGACCGTGCGGTCGGCCGTCAGCGGCGGTGGCTGGACGATCCCGGAGAGCCGGGGGCTCGTGGTGATCTTGCTGGCGCCGTCCCCGCCGTAATGGCCGATGCGGTAGATGTCGACGCTGAACTCCTGCGGCGGGTCGACCGTGACATGGAAGTCGATGGACTCGCCGGGAGCGGCGGCGCCCGTGCTGGTGAAGCCCTTGATCTGGCGGTGGACGTCGTCGGCGGAGCGGGGGCCTCCGGGACCCGTGCGCGGCCGGGCGCGGGAGGTGGAACGCGGGGCCGGGATCCGGGAGGAGCCGGCCGCCGGCTGGGGTGCTTCGGTGTCCACGTACCAGGGGACGACGTGGCCGGTGTCGTCGAAATAGGTCTCGCTGCCGCGGAGCCAGGGAACGGGTCCCAGGCCGAAGGGATCCGTGACGGCGTGCGCGAGTGCTCCCGACTCCCAGCGGCGGATCTGCTCCGATCCCATGCCCGCACCCCTCCCTCGTGCCCCCGTCGTACTGGCAAGCCCTTGCGCTGTGCTCGATCGGTCCCAGCACATCACATTACGCACGCAGTCCGTCACCGTTCGTCGCGAATTGGCGTGAGTGGAACGGGTGGCTCCACCTGGGCCGGGGCCCCTGCGCAGCATGGGGTGGACGAAGGGCCGGGGACGGGGACCGGAGGGGCGGGCTGCCGTCAGACCAGGCGGACCGGTTTCTCCGGGCGGACTCCCAGATGGCGTAGCCAGTCCCGCAGGGGTGTGGGGTCTCCCGTCTCTATGAGGGTGAGGACGCGGGGGCCGATGTCGGCGGCCCGTTCACCGGCGACCAGGAGGGAGGGGCCGTCCAGCCAGTCGAGTCCGGGGGCCGCTCCGGCGGTGTCCATCGCGGCGCAGCAGACCATCGCCGTGACATGGTCGGCCAGCAGTTCGCGGCCGGTCCTGGGCGGCTGGAGGGGGAACAGCGGAAGCATCCGGTCGTCCCAGAGGTCGTGGTCGGGGTCCTGCTGACCGGCGTTCCCCGCGGGCCGGGGCCGCGCCGGGGCGGACGCCTCCTCGCGGGCCAGTTCCGCGGTGAGCCGGGCCGCGAGGGCCGCCGACCGCTCGTTCCCCACGGCGAGGTCGGGGTCGTCGCTCTCGGAGATCCCCATCTCGCCGTACGCCTCCGTCCGGTGCTCGGCGAGGGAGCTCACCGGGCCGCGATCGGGGCCGGGCGTGGCTGCCCGCGGCGCGGAAAGGTGGTCGAGCACCCGGGCCAGGGTCGGTCCGTCGGCCTCGGGCAGCGCGGGGTCGGCGGGATGGCGTACGCCGAGCGCGTCCAGGACCCGGTGGAGCCGGGCGGCGTCGGTGCGCCACTTCCGGTCGACGACCTCGTCCGGGTAGTCCTGCCAGTCGACCGGCGCCCAGTCGGGGCCGGACTCGGCGGGGCCTCCGTGGAAGAGCCGGGCGGCGAGCAGCGAGGCGGCCTCGTCCACCGTGCCGGGCTCTTCGAGCAGGTCGCAGGCGGGGCGCTCGCCGAGCCGGGAGGTGAAGCCCTCGGCGAGGCGGTCGCGCCGGGACAGCTCGGTCAGGGCGGCGACGACACCCACGTCCAGCCGGGAGGGCCAGCGGCCCATCCGCCAGGCGGGCAGCGCGACCCGGGTCAGCAGACGGTCCCAGCCCGCGTACGCGAGGCCCACCTGTTCCTGCGCGACGATCCGCACGCCGTAGTCCACGGCCCGGGCGCGCTCGGCCGAGGCGGACGCCACGGCCCGCTCCATCTCGGCCGCGTGGTCCCGGCAGCCGCGCAGCAGGACGCGGGTGATCCGGCCGACGCCGGCCAGGACCGTACGGGACAGCGGGCCGCGGCCGGGCGCGGAGGCCACGGCGACGGCGGCGTCGAGGCCCCGGACGAAGCGGCGGGCCGCGGCTATGTCCGGGTGCGCGGACGGTCCCGTACCGGCGACGACGGGGGCCAGGACCGCCCGCAGCTCGCCGACGCGCATCCACCACAGGAAGGGGGAGCCGATGACGAGGACGGGGGCGTCGGTGGCCTGGGCGGCGCGGTCGGTCAGCGCCGTGACGGGGCCGTTTCCGGCCGGATTCCGGCGCCCGCCGTCCGGCTCGCGCCGTCCGCCCGGGGAGAACCGGCCGTGCGCCCGGTGGGTGCGGTCCTCCAGCCAGCTGTCGCAGTCCGGGGTGAGCGCTATCGCGGAGGGGGCCGGGACGTCCAGGCGGTCGGCCAGGTCACGGACCATGCGGTAGAGATCGGGGGCCGACGCCTCGGGGATCGGGACGGTGGGGCTCATCGCGGGCCGGGCACGGGCCACGACGAGCGCGACGCCCGCAGCGGCGAGCAGGACGAGAACGGCGAGGACCGTCACGGTCCACCCCGCGATCCCCCAGGGCCTGCCGGTGACACGGCCGGTGGCCGCCCCGACGAGCAGCACGACGGCCACGGCCGCGGGCAGCAGGGCGACGGCCAGCGCCCTGCTGCGCACCCGCAGCACGGCCAGAGCCCGGGAGCGCGCTGCCTGCGCGCCCACCTCCACACCCATACCGGTCACGACCGGACGTCACCCCCTCTTGTCCACCGTGCCCCGGCCTTGTCGCTGCCGGCGCCGGCGGATGCCCTGGCGTTGGTCACTCCCCCACTGTGGCACCCGCCGCCGACATCGCAACGCCGGTGGGCCAAGTGCCGGAACGCTTTCGCCGCACCCTAGTTGGGGCCCCGGCCCTCGTCAGCCGGATACGGCATCGGTCACCCGATGGAATGGCTCTGGGGAAAGGTGGGTGACGCCAGGCCCCGGACACGCTTCCGGTTCCGTACAGAAACCCGCAGCTGGAGGGGCCGGGCCGCAACGGACGAAGCCCCGGATTCCTTACGGAGTCCGGGGCCCGGTGCTGCGGTGGGGGCGGGGGGCTATGCCTCGGCCGCCGCCTTCGCGGCGATGTCGGTGCGGTGCTGCGAACCGTCCAGACCGATGCGGGCGACGGCCGTGTAGGCGCGCTCGCGGGCCTCGGTGAGGCCGGATCCGATCGCTGTGACGGACAGCACACGGCCGCCCGCGCTCACCACCGCACCGCCCTCGTGCCGGGTGCCGGCGTGCAGGACGTACGCGTGCGGGGCGTCCTTCGCCGCCACCTCGTCCAGCCCGGTGATCGGGTCGCCGGTGCGCGGGGTGTCCGGGTAGTTGTGCGAGGCCACGACGACGGTGACCGCCGCCTCGTCGCTCCAGCGCAGGGGCTCCAGATCGGCGAGGGTGCCGTTCGCGGACGCCAGCAGGAGACCGGCGAGCGGGGTCCTCAGGCGGGCGAGGACGACCTGGGTCTCGGGGTCGCCGAAGCGGGCGTTGAACTCGATGACCCGCACACCGCGGCCGGTGATGGCCAGACCCGCGTACAGCAGGCCGGAGAACGGGGTGCCGCGGCGGCGCAGTTCGTCGACGGTCGGCTGGAGGACGCTCTCCATGACCTCCTCGACGAGCTTCGGGTCCGCCCACGGCAGCGGCGAGTACGCGCCCATGCCGCCGGTGTTCGGGCCCTCGTCGCCGTCCAGCGCGCGCTTGAAGTCCTGGGCGGGCTGGAGCGGGACGACGGTCGTGCCGTCGGTGACCGCGAAGAGGGAGACCTCGGGGCCGTCGAGGAACTCCTCGATGACGACGCGGTCGCAGGCGTTCGCGTGGGCCCGCGCCGTCTCCAGGTCGTCGGTCACGACGACGCCCTTGCCGGCCGCCAGCCCGTCGTCCTTCACGACGTACGGCGCCCCGAACGCGTCGAGCGCCTCCTCGACCTCCTCCGGAGTCACGCAGACGTACGAGCGTGCCGTGGGGACGCCGGCACCCGCCATCACGTCCTTCGCGAACGCCTTGGAGCCCTCCAGCCGCGCGGCCTCCCCGGAGGGGCCGAAGCAGGGAATGCCCGCCGCGCGCACGGCGTCGGCGACACCGGCGACGAGCGGGGCCTCCGGGCCCACGATCACCAGTTCGGCGCCGAGCTCCGTGGCCAGCGCGGCCACGGCGGAGCCGTCGAGGGCGTCGACCGCGTGCAGTTCCGCCACCTCCGCGATCCCGGCGTTCCCGGGAGCGCAGTGCAGGGCGGTGACGTCGGGGTCGAGGGACAGGGAGCGGCACAGGGCGTGTTCGCGGGCGCCACCACCGATGACAAGGACCTTCACGGGGGTCAGCCTAGCCGCCGCACGCGGATGCCCTTGTGGGGGCTTCCGAAGACGCGGCGGTACGGCACTGGTGCGATCCTCCGAGAACCGGGTCCCCGGCACGCGGCCCAGCCCTGTCCCGGGGGCCGGTCGGGGGCCGGTCCCTCAGTCGTTCGTGAACTCCTCGAGCACCGTCGCCCCGAGTTCACGGACGATCAGTTCGTGGCCCGAGAGAGCCGACTCGTCCAGGTCGGGGTCGTCGTCCTCGGGGGTGTCGTCCTCCGGGGCGACCGGGGGCGGCTCGTACGCCGGGGCGGCCTGCGGGGGCGCGGACATGCCCTGGGCCTGGGGACGGCCCGTGGCCGGCCCTGACTGCGGGGCCGAGGGGGCGGGGGCCGGGGCGGACGGCTGCTGGGGCGCGGGGCGCTGACCGGCCGGAGCCCCGCCGTACCCACCGGCGCCGCCGCCTGCGCCGCCGTAACCGCCTCCGCCGCCGAAGCCGCCGGCCGGGGCGGGCGGGGGTGCCGAGCCGCCCGAGGCGTCCACGATCGCCTCGACCTTCCAGTGCACGTTGAACTGCTCCGCGAGCGCCTGCCGCAGCACGTCCTCGCTGCCGCTGCCGGCGAAGTTGTCCCGCGCCCCGGCGTTGACGAACCCGATCTGGAGGGTCGTGCCGTCGAAGGCCGTGACCTGCGCGTTCTGGCTGAGCAGGATCCAGGTGAACCGGCGGCGGTTCTTGACCGCCTCCAGGATGTTGGGCCACAGCACGCGGGGGTCGGGGCCGCCCGGGGCCGGAGCGGCCGCCTGGGGCCCGCCGGGAGCCGCCGCGGCGGCCTGAGGAGCCGGTGCGCCGGCGGGCGCCGGTGCGGACTGCGCCGGAGGCCGTGCACTGCCCGCCGGGGCCGCCGTGGGCCAGCCGCCGGGGCGGCGGCCGCTGCCTGCCGCCGTGGGGGTGGGCCAGCCGCCGGGAGCGGCCCCCGCGGGGGCGCCGGCCGGGGGCTGCTCGGGCGCCGCCGGGGCGGGCGCGGGCGCGCCGGTCGGAGCCGGGTCGGTGTAGGAGGCGGCGGGTGCGGCGGGCACGGGTGCGGCGGGAACGGGCGTGCCCTGGGCCGCGCCCGGCGCGGCACCGGCGCTGTCACCGGAACCCACCTGGCCCGCGCCCTGCCCGGCTCCGCGGGCCGCGGCACGGGCGGCGGCGAGACCTCCCCCGGGGGCGACCGGGGCGGCCGGGGCGGCGACGGGCCCGGCCTGCGGGACCGGTGCCGCGCCGTGCGCCTCGGGTCCGGGCACGTAACCCATGGCGGGGGCGGTCGCGCCACCGGAGAAGTTCACCCCGCGCTCGATGCGGTCGAGGCGGGCCATGACGGACCGCTCGTCCCGGTAGGCGGCGGGCAGCAGCACGCGGGCGCAGATCAGTTCGAGCTGGAGGCGCGGCGAGGTGGCCCCGCGCATCTCCGTGAGGCCCTCGTTGACGAGGTCGGCGGCGCGGCTGAGCTCGGCGGCGCCGAAGACGGCGGCCTGCGCCTGCATGCGCTCCACGACGTCGACCGGGGCGTCGATGAGCCCCTTCTCCGCCGCGTCCGGGACGGCCGCCAGGATCACCAGGTCCCGCAGCCGCTCCAGCAGGTCGGCGACGAAGCGCCGCGGGTCGTTGCCGCCCTCGATGACGGTGTCCACCACCTCGAAGGCGGCGGCGCCGTCCCCCGCCGCGAACGCCTCCACGACGGCGTCCAGCAGGGAGGCGTCCGTGTACCCGAGCAGCGAGGTCGCCATGGCGTACGTCACACCGTCGTCGGCGGAACCCGCGAGCAGCTGGTCCATCACGGACATGGAGTCACGCACGGATCCCGCGCCGGCCCGCACGACGAGAGGCAGCACGCCGTCCGCGACGGGGATCCCCTCCTGCCCGCAGACCTGGCCGAGGTAGTCGCGCAGGGTGCCGGGCGGCACCAGCCGGAACGGGTAGTGGTGGGTCCGCGAGCGGATCGTCCCGATGACCTTCTCGGGCTCGGTCGTGGCGAAGATGAACTTGAGGTGCTCCGGGGGCTCCTCGACGACCTTCAGCAGCGCGTTGAAACCGGCCGGCGTGACCATGTGGGCCTCGTCGATGATGTAGATCTTGTACCGGCTGCTCGCGGGGCCGAAGAAGGCCTTTTCGCGCAGGTCACGGGCGTCGTCCACACCACCGTGCGAAGCGGCGTCGATCTCGATGACGTCGATGGAGCCCCGGCCGCCGCGGGAGAGGTCCTGGCAGGACTGGCACTGGCCGCACGGGGTCGGGGTGGGGCCCTGCTCGCAGTTCAGACAGCGGGCCAGGATGCGCGCGCTGGTCGTCTTGCCGCATCCGCGCGGACCGCTGAACAGGTACGCGTGATTGACCCGGTTGTTCCGCAGCGCCTGCGACAACGGGTCGGTGACATGCTCCTGCCCGATGACCTCGGCGAACGACTCCGGGCGATAGCGGCGGTACAGCGCGAGAGACGACACGTCTACGAGGTTATAGGCGCCCACTGACATCAAGGACCGCTCCGAGGGCATCCCGGGCGCATCCCCTGCGCGGGCCCGGTGGTCGTCCGGGCAACCACCCCGGAAACGCAAGCGCCCCCCACGCACCCGCCAGAGCCGACCTACCCTTGCTGCCTTCCGGCCCTGGGGGAGTTCAGTCAGATAGCGCCACGTGAGGGGCTCCGCAAAGAGTACAGGATGCCGGGGGTGGGGAACGAGTTCGCGAGCACTCCTCAACGTCTTGTATTGTTTGCCCCGGAGGATTCGCCTAGTGGCCTAGGGCGCACGCTTGGAAAGCGTGTTGGGGGCAACCCCTCACGAGTTCGAATCTCGTATCCTCCGCCAGTGCCTCACCGGGCACGATGTCGAAGGGCCCCGTTGCTTGCAGCGGGGCCCTTCTTCGTTGTCCGCCTCGGCTTCCGTCTCGGCCGGATTTTTTCCTGGACGGTGTCCCCTGGCTGTAGCTCCGGGGCGCTCGGCATCGTCACTCCCTGATCACGTGGGCAAGAAAGTAACAGCAGAGATAGTATCTCCAGCGATACCATCTCTGCTGGGGGTTTTCTCTTGCGCCGTTTCATCGGGCGGGACCGGGAGCTGAACCTGTTGCGCGGTGCCCTGCGGGCGGTCGGGGACGCGGCCGGAGCGGGCAAACCGGGGCAGTGCGTCCTGATCCGGGGAAGGCGGCGGGTCGGCAAGTCCAGCCTCGTCGAGGAGTTCCTCCGGCGCACCGGGGTGCCGCACCTCTTCTTCACCGCGGCGGGCGGCACGGCCCGGGACGAGTTGTCGGAGCTGATGGACGCCGTGGCCAGGTCCACCCTGCCCGAGCGGGGGCTGTTCGCGGAGGAGGCGCCGGAGCAGTGGAACGCGGCCTTCAGACTGCTCGCCGAGATCCTCCCCGAGGACAGCCCGAGCGTGATCGTCATCGATGAGGTCCCGTACCTCATCGACCGCATCGACGCCTTCGAGGGCATGCTCCAGCGGGCGTGGGACCGCCTGCTCTGCCGCAAGCCCGTGCTGCTGCTCCTGGTCGGATCCGACCTGTCGATGATGGAGGCGCTCAACAGCTACGACCGTCCCTTCCACCAGCGGGGCCGGGAGATGGTCGTGGGGCCGCTGAACCCCGCCGACATCGGCGAGATGCTCGGACTGGAGCCGGCGGCCGCCTTCGACGCCGCGCTGGTCACCGGCGGCCTGCCCCTGCTCTGCACGGAGTGGCGGCCGGGAGCGGACGTCTGGGAGTTCCTGCGTGACGCGCTGGACAACCCGATCTCCGCGCTGCTGGTCTCCGCCGAGCGGTCGCTGGCCGCGGAGTTTCCTCCCCAGGCCATGAGCAAGGAGGTCCTGCGGGCCGTCGGGAGCGGGGAGCGGACCTTCACCAACATCGCGCGTGCCTCCGGTGGCATCGCCCACACCACGCTCACCCGCGCCATGGACGTCCTGACGGAGAAACGCGTGGTGGCCGCCGAACTGCCCCTCTCCCTGCGGCCCTCGAAGGAACGCCGCTACCGCGTGGCCGACCCGTACCTGCGCTTCTGGCTCGCGTTCGTGGGTCCGCACATGGCGGAGATCGAGCGGATGCGGGGAGATCTCACGCTGGGCCGGATCAAGGAACGGTGGACGAGCTGGCGGGGCCGTGCGGTCGAACCCCTGGTCCGGGAATCCCTCGCCCGCCTCCTGCCGGACGAGTTCCTGCCGTCCGCTCCGGCGATCGGCGGCTACTGGACCCGCAGCAACGACGTCGAGATCGACCTGGTGGGTGCCGACCGGCAGCCCGTGGCCGGGCGTCTGCTCTTCCTCGGCTCGGTCAAGTGGCTGGAGAACTCCGCGTTCGACGGTCACGACCTGGCCGCGCTCCAGAAGCACCGGGCCGCGATCACGGACGAGCCCGTGCCGCTCGTCGCGGTCTCCCGCAGGGGCGTGGCCTGTTCCGGGCTGCGAGCGGCGTACGGGCCCGAGGAACTGCTCGGCGCCTGGCGCAGGGCGTGAGTCCTCGGGTGCCGGACGCCCTCGGTGTCCACCGCCCCCGTCTCGCACCCGGCCCCGTCCAGCCCCCCGGCCCCGCGCCCGTCTCGCCCCCGGCCGTCCGGATCAGTCGATCTCGACCTTCTTGGAGACAGTGACCTCGTCCAGGTCGCTGGTGCGGACCGTGACCTTCATCGTCCAGGTGCCGGGGAGGGGGAGGGTCAGGCCGTCGGAGGTCCAGTAGCCGCCCTTGTCGGTGATCTCCGCGTCGATCGGGCCTACCTTCTGTGCTTCCTGGGTGAAGGTCAGACGGACCTCGGGGACCGTCGCCAGACCGCCGTCGGGGCCGAAGATCACAGCCTGCACGGAGTTCTCGCCCACCTGGCCGGGCGTCAGCTCGATCTGGACCTTGCCGTGCCCGCCCGGGGTGCCGACGTCGAAGGGGACCACGGTCGTCTTGGACGTCACCCGGCGCACGGCCGCGACCGCGTCGGCGCTCTGCGTCGCGGAACGGCCCGGCTGGCTGCCGGTCAGCATCGTCGTGATCACCAGCACCACGACGCCGACGGTGACCTCGGCGAGGACCGAGCGGCGCAGTCCCCGGTGGTGTTCGGCGGCGTCCGAGGTTCCCGGACCGTCCGTGGCTCCCGGACCGTCCGTGGTCCCCGCGGCGTCCGTGGTGCCCGCGCCGTCCGTCGATCCGGCTCCCGCCGGCTCCTCCGGCGTCGGCCCCGCCGTCACCGCTACCGTGACCGGGACCGGGGCGGATGCGACCGGGACCGTCGCGGGGGCCTCGGACGTCGCCGCCAGCCGGGCCGTCCAGCGGCGCGAGACCGCGGCTCCCGCCAGGAGCAGCGCCACCAGGAGGACCTTCACGGTCAGGAGCCTGCCGTACGACGTCGAGGTCAGGGCGTCCCAGGAGCCGAGGCCGCGCCAGGACTGGTAGACGCCGGTGACCACGAGGACGGCGACCGAGGCGAGGGCGAGCCGGGAGAAGCGGGTGACGACGGACGCCGGGACCGGCTCGGCGGGGCGGTGCAGGACGGTCAGCAGGGCGGCCAGACCGCCGAGCCACACCGCCATGGCGAGCAGGTGCAGCACCGAGGAGACCATCGCCACGGGGACCTGGATCCCGGCGGAGGCGTGCTCGGAGGCGGCCCAGGTGACCGCCAGGGCCAGGGAGAACAGCGTGCCGAGCACGAGGACGCCCCGGCCGGCCCCCCGCTCCCGTACGGGCACCCGTGGGGGCACGAAGGCCACCGCGGCGAGCAGCGCAAGGCGCGCCACCAGCACGATGCCCGGCCGGCCGGCCAGGGTGTCGCTGAGGGTCGCCGGGTCGAGGGCTCCCGACACCCCGGTGCCGCGCTCGTAGGGGCCGCGCAGCAGGAGCAGCGCGAACGTGGAGCCGAGCAGGATCCACCAGCCGGTGACCAGGAGACGCCGTACGGATCCCCGGAAGCCGCAGCCGGTCACGAAGGTGACCGCGCCGATGAACAGGGCGAGGCCGCAGTAGGCGGTGTAGCGGGCGATGCCGTAGAGGGCGGAGGAGACGGGATCGCCGGCGGTGGGCGGCAGCGGCACGGGGGTCGCGGAGGCTTTGCCGACGGAGAACGTGAAGGCGCCGGAGACGGGGTGGCTGTCCGCCGAGACGACCCGCCAGGCGACGGTGTACGTGCCCTCGGCGAGGCCGCGCGGCAGGGTGACGCCTGCGGTGTCGGAACGGCCGTCCGCGTGCTCCGCCTCGCCGGTGCGCACGCGCCGGTTCTCCGGGTCGAGCACGCGGAAGGAGTCGTCGAACAGGCCGATCGACTCACTGAACGTCAGGGTCACCCGGCGGGGTGCCGACTTCAGCACACTGCCCTCCTGCGGATCGGTGCCCGTCAGCGCCGCGTGGGCCGACGCGCCGCTCACACCGCCGAAGAGCACCAGGACCAGGACACCGCCCAGCAGGGCCAGGGCCCGGGCGCCGAACCGCCGCTCTCGCTGCCAGCTTCCGTTCACACGCCGTCTCCGTATCCGCATGTCCAGAGTCTCGGTCATGTACGGAAACGGGCCGCGTCCGGCTCACCTCGCAGCCGTCGGGCCCTTCTCGAAGTCCTCGCGCGTCAGGAAGGCGAGCCGGGCGCGCTTCTCGGGCAGACGGACCTCGGGCAGGTCGATCCCGGGGAGCACGATGTCCCCGGCGTCGACGAAGCCCTGCCGCGTCAGCCGGTCGATGGCCCTGGTGTTGCGGGCGTCGGGTTCGACCACGGCCCGCTGTCGGCCGAGGCCGGTCAGCGCGTATGCCAGGAACGCTCCCAGCAGCGTGGAGGACCAGCCCGGGCGTCCGCCGGCGCCGGGCGCGGGGGGTCCGATGAGCAGATGGACCCCGATGTCGCCGGGCCTGACCTCGTAGCACTCCGAGACCCGGTCGGCCTCGGGCTCGTAGGTCTGGAAGAGCGCGGCCGGCACACCGTCCTTGACGGTGAGGAAGGCGTGGTGGGTGTCGAGCGAGTCGAGGTGCAGATAGGTCTCCAGCACCTGCCGCCTGGTCCATCCGGCCATCCCCCAGTACGCGGCCCGCTCCTCGGTGACCCAGCCGTGCAGGACGTCGAGGTCCGCGTGCGGGTCCAGGGGCAGCACGCGGACCGTGCCGAAGCCGTCGATCCGCTGCTCGTGGACGGCCTCGCGGGCGTCGGCGTACGTCTCAGTCGTCATCGCTCTCCTTGGTCAGGGCGTTCCAGTCGGTGGTCACCGGGGCGAGATCTCCCCTGAGCCACAAGGGGAGTTGATCGCGGTGGTGGGCCGCGCCCGGCACGCCGTCGGCGCCGAAGGGGACCACCCAGCGGCTGCCGTCCCGGTCGGCGAGGTCCCAGACGTAGCGGGCGGCGGGTCCGCGGGCGCTCAGGTCGGTCAGTCCCGGGAGCGACGAGGTGGACAGGACGCAGTCGTTGTCGCCGGACAGGGCCGGTTCGTCGTGCGCGGCGCCGGTCAGGGCCCGCCAGGGGGCGAGCCGGTGGGTGTCGCCCCAGGTGTCCGGGACGGGCTCCGCGGCCACCTCCTCGACGGCCGCCCGCACCACGGCGTCGCGGTCGATGCCGTACGGCTCCCCCGCCGTCAGCAGGTTCTCCAGGGCGAAGGCGACGCGCGGGGTGAGCGCGAGCCAGGGCAGGAACACGGCCGGGAGGGCGGGCGGTTCGGCCAGGACGGCGAGCGCCGGGTGCGCCACGAGCCGTCGTACGGCCGCGTCGCGCACGCGCGCGTAGACGGCGGCCGTGCCGCTGTCGGCGTCCATGTGCCGGTCCCAGCCGAGGAGTTGGTCCCGCAGGGCGGCCGCGGGAGCGGAGAGTTCCAGGGCGGCCAGCGGTTCCAGCAGGGCCGCCGCGGAGGCGAGATACGTGTCCATGTGGACGGCCGGCATGTCCGAGGCCGACAACGTACGCCCCGTGTCGAGCAGTTGGCGGATGCGGTCGGCGCGGTGGGGCGGCGCGAACTCGACACCGAGCGGGCCGGCGGGGCCGCGCTGGTTGGCCATCACGGCGATTCCGTCCTCGACCGGGCCGTACGGCATCGCGTGCCAGCCGGTCCACTCGTGGCCGGCCTCCCAGGCGGGCACCACCCGGACGCGGTTGGCGGTCTCGCGCACCGGGACCCGTCCCGCGACCCGGTGCAGCAGCCCACCCTCGGTGTCGGCGGCCTGCACGACGTTCACCGGCTCCGCCCAGGCGTCGAAGGCCCGGTCCACGTCGTCGACGCGGCGGGCCCGCAGCAGCGGCAGGAGCGCGCCGAAACCGAGGTCCCCGGTCACGCGGGGCGGGTAGCGCAGGCTGATGGACTCCTCGGCGCCGGCGCCCCCGATCACCACGGGTCCGCGTGCCGTCTCGGTCACCTCGACCTCGACGGGTTCGGCGCCGGCCACCTCCACCCGCTCCACGTGCCGTTCCGCGACCCGCCAGACCCCGTCGGGATCGAGCGCCTCGACGGCCCCGTCGCCGCCGTGCCGCAGCCGCTCGCGGTAGAGGTCCTGGTAGTCGGCCATCGCGTTGGTGATCGCCCAGGCGACGGTTCCGGTGTGGGCGAAGTGGGCGATGCCGGGGACGCCGGGGACGGCGAGGCCGACGACGTCGAACTCCGGGCAGGAGAGGCGGATCTGCTGGTAGACGCCGGGGTCCTCGATGAAGCGGTGCGGGTCGCCCGCGATCAACGCCTGCCCGGTGGAGGTGCGTTCGCCGCTCACCAGCCATCCGTTGCTGCCCGCCGTGCCCGGCCCGTCCATGGCGAACAGGCCGACCGCGTCCGCGCCGAGACGGCGTACGACCTCCTCGCGCCACAGCTTGGCGGGGAACCCGGCGAACAGGATGTGGGTGCCGAGCCAGACCCCCATCGGGCTCCAGGGCTCCCAGCGCCCGGGAACGAGCCCGATCCGCGCGAACTCGGGTCCCCGCGCGGCCCCTTCGGCCAGACCGGCGTTGACCCCGTCGACGTACGCGACGACCCACGCGGCGGTCTCGGGGTCGCTCTTCTCCAGGGTCGCGAAGCAGCGCCGCGCGGTGTCGTCGAGCCGGGCCTGCCGCGCGAACCGGTCCCAGCCGACGGACTCGGCGCCGAGGAAGGCGGCCGAGGTGCCCTGGGACCGGTGGCGTTCGACCTCCAGCTGCCAGGCGCGGTCCAGGGCGGTGACCCGGCCCTGGGTGTGGGCGAGTTCGAGGGCGTCGCCCGCCCGCAGATGCGGGACGCCCCAGGTGTCACGGTAGATCTCGGCGGTCACGGTCCATCCCCAGTCATGTCAGGTTAGGCTAACCTAATCAACTCTCGGGGATCGTACGTCGGGGGTGAGGACCCGGTGAAGCGGGGCGGACACGAGGGCCGCGGCCGAGCGGCCCGCCGCCGCACGCGGGATCATCGGTCCATGGACGTCACGCTTCACCTCGCCCAGCAGCCCGAGGCCGACGAACTGCTCGGCCGCAGCCCGCTCGCCGCCCTGGTCGGCATGCTGCTGGACCAGCAGGTGCCGATGGAGTGGGCCTTCGCGGGGCCGTACACGATCGCCCGGCGGATGGGGGCGGACGATCTCGACGCGCACGAGATCGCCGCGTACGACCCGGAGAAGTTCGCCGAGCTGCTCTCGGCCAAGCCCGCCGTGCACCGCTACCCCGGCTCGATGGGCAAGCGGATCCATCAGCTGTGCCAGTACCTCGTCGAGCACTACGACGGGGACGCCGCCGCCGTGTGGAAGGACGCCGGAACCGGCAAGGAACTGCTGCGCCGCCTCAAGGAACTGCCCGGCTTCGGTCCGCAGAAGGCCCAGATCTTCCTGGCCCTGCTCGGCAAGCAGCTCGGCGTGACCCCCGAGGGCTGGCGCGAGGCGGCGGGCCCGTACGGCGAGGCCGGCTCCTTCCGCTCGGTCGCCGACATCACCGGCCCGGAGTCGCTGACCAAGGTCCGCGCTCACAAGCAGGAGATGAAGGCCGCGGCCAAGGCCGCCCGCGGCTGACCGGGGCCCCGGCACCCACGCCTCGGCAGTCCTCCCCTCGGCCGCACACCTCGGCAGCCCCTCGGCCACACCTCGGCCGTCCCTGGCCGTCCCTCGGTCGCGCCCCGGCCGTCCGAGGGGCGGGCGCCCGGGTCAGCGTCGCCTGCGCGCCGTCCCGAAGACCGACCGGGTGATCTCGCGCCCGATCTGCGTGCCCACCGACCGCGCCAGGGACTTGAACAGCCCGCTGCCGACGACCTGTTCGACCATGGAGGCCTCCTCCTTCGGCCGTCCCCCGCCACCGGAGCGCCCGGCCCCGGGCTCGGCCTCGGCCTTCGGCCCCGAGGAGGGCGGGGGCGCCGCGGAGGCCGTCTGCGCCGCCGTCAGCTTCTCGTAGGCCGACTCCCGGTCCACCGCCTGCGCGTACCGCCCGTACAGCGGCGACTGACGCACCGCCCGGTCGAGCGCGTCCGCGCCCACCGGCGCCATCAGCGACCGCGGCGCGCGCAGCCGGGTCACCGCGACCGGCGTCGGGGCGCCCCGCTCGCTCAGCACGGTGACCACGGCCTCACCGGTGCCGAGGCCCATGAGCACCTCCTCCAGGTCGTACGGGGAGTCGGGGAACGTCTTCACGGTGGCCTTCAGCGCCTTCTGGTCGTCCGGGGTGAAGGCGCGCAGCGCGTGCTGGACCCGGTTGCCGAGCTGGGCGAGGACATCCCCGGGAACGTCCTTCGGCGTCTGCGTCACGAAGAAGACGCCGACTCCTTTCGAGCGAATGAGCCGGACGGTCTGGGTGATCGACTCCAGGAACGCCTTCGAGGCGTCGCTGAAGAGCAGATGGGCCTCGTCGAAGAAGAAGACGAGCTTCGGCCTGTCGGCGTCGCCGACCTCCGGGAGGTCGTGGAAGAGATCGGCGAGCATCCACATCAGGAAGGTGGAGAAGAGCTGGGGCCTGTCCTGCACCGCGGACAGTTCGAGGACCGAGACCACGCCCCGGCCGTCCGGCGCCAGGCGGGTCAGCTCGCCGGTGTCGAACTCCGGCTCCCCGAAGAACGGGCTCATGCCCTGCGCCTCGAACGCCGTGAGCGAGCGCAGGATGACCCCCGCCGTGGCGGTGGACAGACCGCCGATCCCCTTCAGTTCCTGCTTGCCCTCGTCCGAGGTCAGAAAGGCGACGACCGCGCGCAGGTCCTTGAGGTCGACCAGCTCCAGGCCCTTCTGGTCGGCGTAGTGGAAGATCAGGCCGAGCGACTGCTCCTGGGTCCGGTTGAGCTGGAGCACCTTGGACAGCAGCACGGGCCCGAAGCTGGTGACCGTGGCCCGTACGGGAATGCCGTGGCCGAGACCGCCGAGCGCGTAGAACTCCGCCGGACAGCCGGACGGTGTCCATTCCTGGCCGACCTCCCGGGCCCGTTCCTGGGCCTTCGCCCCGGGCTCACCGGGTGCCGAGATCCCGGAGACGTCCCCCTTGATGTCGGCGAGGAAGACCGGCACGCCCTGTGCCGACAGCTGTTCGGCGATCAGCTGGAGCGTCTTGGTCTTCCCGGTGCCGGTGGCTCCCGCCACCAGGCCGTGCCGGTTGAGCATCGGCAGCGGCACACGGATCTGCGCGTCGGGCAGACAGGTCCCGTCCCAGAGCAGGGCGCCGAGGTCGAGGGCGGGGCCCGCGAAGGCGTATCCGGCGGCGATCGCCAGTGCCTCCGCAGGGAGGGCGGGGGCGCCGGGAGCCCGTTCGGGGGCGGTCCCGGCGGCAGTCGAGCCCATGGTCTCGCCGTCACTCATATCAGACCCCTGTTCCCGATTTGCAAGGATTTACGACATCTTTTCCAGCGTCGCACTCCGCCGCCATGGCTGCGCCCGGAAGGTCTTGACCGGTAGGCTTTCCGTGTGATCTTCAAGCGCATCGGAAACGGCCGGCCGTACCCCGACCACGGCCGGGAAAGCACCCGCCAGTGGGCGGACGTCGCCCCGCGCCCGGTCCGCCTCGATCAGCTCGTGACGACCAAGGGCCAGCTGGACCTGGAGACCCTCCTCGCCGAGGACTCCACCTTCTACGGCGACCTGTTCGCGCACGTGGTCAAGTGGCAGGGCGATCTGTACCTGGAGGACGGCCTCCACCGCGCCGTCCGCGCCGCGCTCCAGCAGCGCCAGGTGCTGCACGCGCGCGTTCTTGAACTGGACTAATGGCCACGGCTTGACCCCAATGGGTTGAACTCAACGCCGGGCAATGATCATCTAGTAGGCATTGGCGCCCCGGCGCACTACGCTGCGCCCATGAGCATGCTTACTCCCCCTGGCATGGGTGGCCAGTATCGGATCACGGGGGACAAGTACCCGCGGATGCGCCGCCGAGGCGGGCGCCGCAGGTTCGCGTTCGTGAGCGTCGCCTCCGTGACCGTTCTCGGGCTGATCGGGTGGGGGTCCCTCCAGCTCATCGACATCTACACGGGCGGCAGCAAGGCCACGGCGGCGGACACCAAGGCGGACTGCGCCTCGAAGGTCACGCCGGAGGCGAAGGCGTCCGCCGCGGCAGCCGTCGCGGCCACGCTGCCGAAGCCCGGTCAGATCACCGTGAACGTCTTCAACGCGACGCCCCGCAGCGGGCTCGCCAAGCAGACGGCCGACGAGCTGAAGAAGCGCGGCTTCAAGATCGGTGACGTGGGCAACGCGGCGGCCGCGTACGACAAGAAGGTCGCGGGCGCCGGGATACTGCTCGGTGCCAAGGGCGCCGACCGGGCCGCGCTGCCCGTCCTCAACACCCAGCTCTCCGGAGCCCAGTTGAAGACCGACGGCCGCGCCCAGGCCACCACGGTCGACCTGATCATCGGCACCGCCTTCAAGACGCTGGCGAAGCGGGAGGACGCCGACAAGGCGCTGACCGTCCTGTCGCGGCCCGAGCCGGCTCCCGCCACGGCCAAGAAGCACTGCTGACCCGGGGGACGGGTTCCGAGGCCGGCGTCACCGGCTGCGGAACCCGTCCCGCGGTCGCGGTCGCGGGGAACTACTCGGCGGCCCCGTACATGCGGTCACCCGCGTCGCCCAGGCCCGGCACGATGTAGCCGTGCTCGTTCAGGCGCTCGTCGACCGAGGCCGTGACCACGGTGACCGGGGTGCCGGCGAGCTCGCGCTCCATGAGCTCGACCCCCTCGGGGGCGGCCAGCAGGACCACGGCGGTGACGTCGTCCGCGCCGCGCTTGATCAGCTCCTGGATCGCGGCGACGAGCGTGCCTCCGGTGGCCAGCATCGGGTCCAGGACGTACACCTGACGGGCCGAGAGGTCGTCCGGCATCCGGGTGGCGTACGTGGAAGCCTCCAGCGTCTCCTCGTCGCGCACCATGCCCAGGAAGCCCACCTCGGCGGTCGGCAGCAGCCGGACCATGCCGTCGAGCATGCCGAGGCCCGCGCGCAGGATCGGCACGACGAGCGGGCGCGGGTAGGAGAGCTTGACGCCCGTGGTCGGGGAGACCGGCGTCACGATGTCGACCTGCTCCGTGCGCACGTCGCGGGTGGCCTCGTAGGCGAGCAGGGTGACCAGCTCGTCGGCCAGCCGCCGGAAGGTCGCGGAGTCGGTGCGCTGGTCGCGCAGGGTGGTGAGCTTATGGGCGACCAGGGGGTGGTCGACGACGTGAAGACGCATGTCCACAACAGTAGCGGGGCCCACGGCACCCGCCACTGACCCGCCCGGCAAGGGCCACCGCCCCGCGTCACCCGTCCGCTGGCATCAAACCCCCCGTCGGAGGGAAGGTGGGAGGGACGGACCTGGGGTGGTGTGCCAATGCGAAACCCGCAAGAGGAGTCGTCCGAACGGCTGGAGACCGACGCCGAGCGCAGGAGGCGGCGGGCCCAGTTCCTGCGCGACCTGGCCGAGGCGCGCGAGCTGCGCGACCGGGTCCAGCCCCGTCGCGCCAAGACGGCCCGCCTGCGCCACGCGATGCGCATGCGTACCTTCCGCTGGTGACGGGCGCCCGCAACGCCCTCCGGACCGCTCCCCGGGCCGTCCGGACGGGTCGCTGCACCGCTGCCCGCCGCGCTCTCCGGGACGGGCGCCCGCCTCGCTGACCGTCCCGCCCTCCGGGACGGCCCCGGGCACCTCGTGCGGGCGCCACGCCCTCGCGCCGGGCTCTGGAGCGCCGCGCCGGACCTCGGACCCCCGCGCCACGCGTCGGGCCCGTGCGCCACACGTGAGATTCGCTCACCACGCCTCAGGCCCCTGCGCCACGCGTGAGACTCCTTCACCGCGTCTCAAGCCCCCACGCCTCGCGTCAAGCCCTTGCGCCACGCGCGCGATCCCCCCGCCTCAGGCCCCCGCGCCTCGCGACGGGCTCCTGCGTCCCGCGCGCGATCCCCTCACCACGCCTCAAGCTCCCGTGCCTCGCGTCAGGCACCCGCGCCGCGCCCGCGGCGGACCCGCCGTCGGCCGGGCCGACACGCCCACGGGTGGAATCGGGGCCGTTTTCACCGTGCGCCCGGCACCCCGGAGCCCGCGGGGACACCGCCCGGGGTGCCCACGGCGGCGCCGCCGACGGACCCGCCGTGACAGGGGAACGCGCCCGCACGGCGGCCGGCGCGCGCCCGGGGGGAACCGGCCGCACGGCCTCCGCGGAACCGGGCCCGCGCGCGTGACACGAGGGGCCGTGTGGCGGACGTGTCGGGCGGGGAGGTGTCCACAGGGCACGGACAGCCGCGTACGATCCGCTGTTAGCGATCAGGCCGGGCAGACACAGCAGGCCGAAGACGTCCCCTGAACGCTGTCTTTCTGCCACGATTCCGAGTGGGCGGGGCTCGGAGCAGCAGCACTCCTCGCCCACAGCCTCCGCCGGGGGGAACCCCAACCGGCACACCTATGACCAGTGGGAGAGTCACGGTGTACTTCGCCGCACTGCTCGCGCGCACCGAAGACGGGTGGGAAGCGAGCGATACAGAGCTCGACGATGTGGAAACCCTGTCGGATCTGACCGATCTGGCCCGTGAAGTCTCGGACGAGGACACGGTGCTCGTGCTCATCGAGCAGGAGGACGCGTGGTTCGGCGTCGTCCGCGTGGACGGCGAGGAGGATCCCCGTATCTACGTCTCGGACGCCGCCGCGGCCGCCCGTAGCTCGTACGGCGAGATCCTGCTCACGGACGAACTACTAGGACGGGAGCCGGGCGACGACGACGCCGACCTGGACTCCCTCGATCTGGACGGCACGGAGGACGGTGAACCAGGTGACTCCGAGGACGACGAGGAGGACCAGGGGAGCGTGTCGGGCGACGCCGTCTCGCACAGCCCCGTCGGGGACCGCTACATCCTCGCGGACCTCGGCGTGAGCGAGAAGGAACTGCTGGCCCTGGACGAAGGCGACGCGCTCAGCACGATCGCCGAGGCCCTGGGAGCGGCAGAGGTCCTGGAGACGGTCCGCTAGGACCCGTCCGCCGGGACAGCCCCGGGCCTCCGGAAACGGCGGCCCGGCCAGTCCCCTCGCCCGCGCGCCTTCCCCCATACCGGCGAACCGGCCCGATCCACCGGGCCGGACTTCCGCCTGCCGTCGGCCGCCCTTCGTCTCCGGGACGGTGAGAACGGCCGGGGGACGGCACGCACCGGCCCGCGCCCCCTCCTGCCCTCTGGCCCCCTACCTCTGCGCCCTGCGCTCTGCGCTCTCTGCACCTCCGCCCTCCGCCCTCCGCCTCCCGTCGGATCCGGCGGGATTCCGCTAGGTTCCCCGGGTGAGCACCCCGCATCAGGTCACCCCGCCGCCCGATCCCGTACGCGACCGGTGGCGGGCCCCGATGCGGCTCGCGCTGGACGAGGCGCGGCTGGCGGTCCGGGGCGGGGACGTTCCCGTGGGCGCCGTGGTGCTGTCCACGGACGGTACGACCGTGCTGGCGGCCGGACACAACGAACGCGAGGCCACCGGCGACCCGACGGCGCACGCCGAGGTTCTCGCGCTGCGCCGGGCCGCCGCCCGGCTCGGCGAGTGGCGGCTGTCCGGGTGCACGCTCGTCGTCACCCTGGAGCCCTGCGTGATGTGCGCGGGCGCGCTCGTCCAGTCCCGTGTCGAGCGGGTGGTGTACGGCGCCCGCGACGAGAAGGCGGGCGCGACCGGCTCCGTCTGGGACGTCGTCCGCGACCGCCGGCTCAACCACCGCCCCGAGGTCATCGAGGGCGTGCTCGCCGCAGAGTGCGCCGGCCTGCTCACCGACTTCTTCCGCGACCGCTGACCCGTCCAGCCCGATCCGGCCCGATCCGGTCCGGTTCGGTCCGGTCCAGACGGCCGAAACCGTCCGCCGCCGGGTCCGCCGAAACGGATTTCAGACCATGGCCCACCTTGGGGTAGGGTCTCCCTCGGTAGCGTGTCCGAGCGGCCGAAGGAGCTCGCCTCGAAAGCGAGTGTGGCGCAAGTCACCGAGGGTTCAAATCCCTCCGCTACCGCAGGTCGAAGGGCCCGGCTCGTTGAGCCGGGCCCTTCGTGCGTCCCCTCCGTCTCAGTTTCCGTCTCAGTCCACTGACGACCCTGATCCGCACAGCGACGGAACTGCATGGACGCTGCACCCCCTGAACGCATAGTCACGTCCAGTCGGGCCCCAGGTGAACCCCGCCACCCCCCGCGAAAAGGTCGATAGCGCGGAGCGAGCTACGCCGAGTCATCCACAGGTAATGGGTGAAACCCCAACAGGCCCATAACATGCTCTAATTACGCCGAATGGGCTATTACTGCCCCTGGCCTGCGAAGATTTAGATCTCTCGAACTCGCACACGATTTAGAGGACCGGGGAATTTCAGGTCCCGCCAGCGTCCCCCTGTATCGTCCTGGTTACTCCTTTCGGGGACAACGGACCGCGCCTCCAGCTGGGGCGCGGACGCGTCTCCAGCGATCCGGGGCGCCTCCCCGTATCTCTGACCTAAGGGTCAGGAAGGAGCCGGTCTTGAAGCCGCTCCAATGGCTGAAGGATCGGTGGCAAGAACACGTACGGCCGCGCGTTTCTTCGGAACGCGTGAGCGCGAGCTGCGAGGTGTTCCTCGTGATCGCGTGGCTCTACGAGCGCTGTCCGTGGTCTTGAAGCAGTGAGCCCCGGCTGAGTGATCAGCCAGGGCTCACAACACCACCAGGGCCTCGCCCTCAGCTGTCCGCGGGCGGCTACCTGCGGGAGGGCGGGGTCTGGTTGTCTGCGTAGACGATATCACCGTGATATTACGCCATGTGGTATTGCTCTACGCTGGCCGCGCAATGCTGTTCAGCGGTGCATTACGCCGAGACATTGCCTGCACGATTGCGCGGCCAAATGTTGCTGGCGATATACAACGTGACGCGTCTGGCTTCACGGGGCCGGACTGGC
This sequence comes from Streptomyces sp. NPDC024698, assembly GCF_055559015.1. Taxonomy (NCBI): domain Bacteria; kingdom Bacillati; phylum Actinomycetota; class Actinomycetes; order Kitasatosporales; family Streptomycetaceae; genus Streptomyces; species Streptomyces sp. NPDC024698. The sequence goes on from NZ_JBVHLK010000008.1 coordinate 32,949, forward strand.
CCCATCCGGCTTCCAGATGAGCCCGTCAACTTGCCGGGCAACGTCGCTCCGGACCGAGTCCACCATGTGTTGGTATCGCGCTGCCATGGCCGTGGTGGACCAGCCCATGAGCCCCATAACGGCCCGCTCAGAGACTCCGAGGATCAGCAGAACCGTGGCAGCGGTGTGCCGGGCGTCGTGCAGTCGGCCGTCGCGAACCTTGGCGCCGGTCAGGAGTTCCTTCCAGTCGTCGTAGTCCGTTCGGGGGGAAGTGCCGCGCCCGGTCGGAGTCGCGAACAACCACCCCTCCTCAGCCCACTCGTCCCCCGCCGCTGCCCTCTCGGAGTCCTGTCGGCCCCGGTGCTGCTTCAGCAGGTCGACGAGCTGCGAGGGCAAGCCCACCGCACGCCGACCCGCTCGGGACTTGGTGTCGGCCGTCTCAGGGTTCGTCCGCTCGCGCTGCGGGCAGTAGCCAGCCTTCCGACCGCAGGCATCTCCGCACCCGTGGGCGTAGCGCGGACGGCGGCGACTCCGACGGACCATCAGAACACCCCGCCCCAGGTCAACATCCGCCCATTTGAGCCCCAGGGCCTCACCCTGCCGAAGTCCCAGGGCGAGCGCGACGGCCCACCGTGCCGAGTTCCGCCGCGCGTCCGCAGCCCGTAAGAGCCGTTGCACCTCCTCCACGGTGTACGGCTCCACCTCCTCCTCCCGGACTCTGGGGGCCTTGGCGAGCTGAACAGGGTTCCGTCCGAGGTGGCCACGCCGGACCGCCTCGTTCAGCGCAGTGCGGAACGTCCGGTGGATCTGGTGGATCGTGCCAGCCTTACGGCCGTCGGCCTGCATCTTCCCGTAGAAGGTCTCGATGTGTTCGGGCCTGAGCTTGTCCAGCCGATGAGCACCGAGTGCCGGGATCAGGTGCTTCCGGACGGCGACGCCGTACCCAACCATCGTGTTCTCGTTGACGGCGAGCGGGGCGATGCTCTCAACCCAGTGGGTCAGCCACGTCGCGACCGTCCACGCACGGCCCGCCTTGCGGATCGTCTTGGCGTCGCGCTGCTTCTCCAGCTCACGGACGGCGGTGGTCACCTCGGCCCGCGTCTTGCGTTCGACGTGGCGCCGGTCGGGCGTACCGTCGTCGCGGATGCCGACCGTGACGCGGCCGTGCCACTTCCCGTCCTTGCCCTGGTAGATGGACGAACGGCCGTTCGGTTGTCGGGTGCGCTTCTTTTCGTTCTTGTCTTCGGCCATGCGTACTCCTCAGGCGACGGAGGCGAGGGTGATCGAGGTGGTGGGGCGCTGCCGGACGCGCCGACGAGCGACGAACTCGGGTACGGCGTCGGCCGGCACCCGGCGGAGGTGGCCGACGGTGATGGACTCCAGCTCTCCCGAGCTGATGAGCCGGTAGCAGACGGTGCGGCCGATCTGGAGGCGGCGGGCGGCCTCTTCGACGGTCAGCAGGACAAGGGACGGGTCAACGGCTTCGGCGAGGCGGGCCGGGTTCATGGATGCGGTGCTCCTTCGACGTATGGGAGGAGCGGGGGCCCGGGGCCCCCTTCTGAGGGGCGCTACTTCCGCTACCGCCGCTACCGCGCAGGTCAGGGGCCTGTTCGGGGTAGCGGGAAGGGGTAGCGGTAGCGGATGGGTAGCGGGCCGGTAGCGGCAACCGAGGACGGTTGCCGCTACCGCGTTGTCGCAGGTCAAGTTTGGTTTTCGGTCCCCGGTAGCGGAGGTAGCGGACTTTCCGGGGGTGGGGGGCAGTAGCGGGCCCACGCGTCATGCAGATCGGTGGCGTAGTAGCCCTTGAGGACGCTCCCGGCGGTCTTGATGTTTCGGGAGGCGATCGGCTCGATGTCGGCCGTCATGTACTCCGCGAGCATCTTCGACAGGCGCCGGTTGTCGAGCGGCTTGCCGTTGAGGTCGGCCCACGGCGCGTCGTCCAGGGAGTTGAGCCGGTCCAGGATGGCGACGGTGGGCAAGCGGTCGATGCCGGCCATGACGTGATCGCGCAGGTCGGTCAGGAGTCGGACGCCGATGCTGCCTTTGTCGTTGGTCTTGGACGCGGTCACCAGCGTCACGCACGCGGCCCGTGCCCGTTCGGGCCAGTTGCCGCCAGCCGCGTCGGCGACGGCGATCAGGGGTTCCCATACGTCCGCCGGCCGGTCGGTGACCTCGTCCGGGAGCGTGGGGAAGGCGCCAGTGATCTGCTCCTCCACGGACGCGGCCCACTCGGCGAGACGGTCGCGGATCTCGTTGCCCTCGCGCACGTGGATGCGGGAACGGAACGGCTCCGCCTTCTCGTTCCTGGCCCGGCGACGCATACGGATGATGACGGAGCGGGTGAGGATCGTGGTGGGCAGGGAGCCAAGTCCGGCGACGGCAACGGCGCAGTACGAGGGGAAGCCCTGCACCTGTTGGTTAGCGCCGTCCCCGACGCACCGGTAGACGGGGCGCCCTCGCGAGTGGCCCGCGTTGATGAAGCCACGGAGCTGTTCGTTGTCCCCGGCCTTGGGGCCGAAGATGGTGTCGATCTCGTCGAACAGGATGGTGGGCCGGCCGCCGTCGATGCCGGACACGGACCGGAACAGCGCTGCTGCGGATGCATCGGCGGCAGCCATGGAACGCGGCACGAGGGTTTCGACCACGTCCAGTGCCCGGGACTTCCCGGACCCCGGTTCGGGGGACAGGAAGGCGAGGCGTGGGGTGGAGTCGAAGCAGTCGAGCAGGTGGGCGTGTGCGTCCCACAGCGCGACGGCGACGTAGGCGGCCTCGTGGGGGAAGACGTTGAAGCGGCGGTGGAAGGCTTCCACCTCGTCGAGCAGTGCGGCCCCGTCGATGGTGTCGGTCATGCGGCGGCCCTCCCTTCGGTGAGTGTGGGGGTTCCGGTGCACTCCTTGGCCCGGTGGTACTCGTAGTCGGAGATCAGGGCGGCGACGTCGTCGGCGCCGCGCGCGGTGTCGGTGAGGCCGCACGGGCAGGTGTACGCGGCGTACGGGGTGTCGCCGTGGCGCTTGGACCAGCGGGCGCTGTCGTAGTGGTGGCGGTAGACCGGTGGGGCGTAGATGCGGATGCCGGGCCGGTCCGGTGTTGGATCGTCGCCGTGTCCGGGTGAGGCGCCAGCCTGGTCGCGGTCCGGGCGAGGAAGGACTGAAAGGACGCCCTGTCGGGCGACGACCCTCGGTTCGCCCACGGTCGCCGTGTCCACAGGCTGTGGAGCGGCGTGCGGTTCGTCCGGGGTGGTGGTGATGCTCTTCAGAGGGGGATGCGGTCGGGTGCTCATGCCGTCGCCCGGCGGGTCTGGTTGTGGGCGATGGACCAGTCCAGGGCGCTGCGCAGGGTGGAGCGGCACTCGGACGCGGACAGGCCGGCCGCCTCGCCGCCTGCCTGAAGAGCCTCCTCGACCACGTGTCGGGGGAGGTCGCCCCACGCGACGAACCGCCCCAGAGCGCGTGCGGCCCGGAACAACTTGGCCTCCCGCTGCCCGACTTGAGCCGAAGCCACGTTCCGGCACTCTTCGGCGAGCGCTACATCCGCGTATCGGCGTGATTGCCCCAATGCGGCCACGGAAGGGGCCTGAGGGCGCTTGGGGGCCGGTTGCAGGATGCTTTGCAGCCACGAGGGCAGAGGAGCCACCACGGGCCCGCGCAGGGCTTCGTACATCCCTGTGGGGGTAGTGCTGCCGGCGGCGACGACGTAGCCGCCCCATGCGCGGGTGTCGACCGAATCGGCAACGGTGCCTTGGGTGTTGGTCATCCGGGTGCCGGGCGGGGTGGTGAAGTACAGGTGGGTTCCGCCGCTCGCGGTCCGGACCCGGTAGGTGTCGGGGACGGTGTGCCCGGCGCGCTCGCAGAGCGCTCCAAAGGTTGCCGCGCCGTCAGGCGCGTCCGAACTGCCCTTGTGATCGGGCGTGTCCAGGTCAACGACCAGCAGTCCGGAAGGGCCGGTGGCGATGCCGACGTTGAACGGCGCCCGCGACCATGCGGCACGGATTCGGTCCGGGTCGGTCGTGGCCTGCTGCTCCCACTTCCGATGCCCGTCCGCGCACGGGCCGGTGCCAGTGCATGCCCGCTCGCCGTGCAGCGCAGGTACCTTGAGGCCGGGGCGGAGGGGGAAGACGGGCCAACCGCGAGCGGCGGCGGACAGGGCCGCGTCAAGCAGGTGCCCGCTCATGCCGCCACCTCCAGCCGGGGGGCGAGGGTGGTGAGGTAGGCGGCGCCAATCCATTCCGTGTACGCGGGCGGTAGAGCTTCGCGGAGGCGGAGGTGATGGGTGGACCAGTCGATCTCCTTGGCCGTGCGGATCTCGTCCATGGTGGCCTTGCCGCCGCCCTTGCCGTACGCGGCGACGTACGGGCCGTCGCGCCAGATGCCGTGGCGGTAGCCCCGGACGTAGCCGCGATGGCGTGGGTGAATGGGCTGAGGAACCGTCCAGCGACCGAGTTCGAAGTACCGGTACATGAGGACGGCGAGCCCGAACTGTTCGCCGCACAGGCGGATGTCCTTGCGGACGTCGGAGCCGGCCACGTTCTCCATCACGTACGGCCGACCCGTCGCCTCCAGGGCGGCACGCGTCGGGACGATCAGGCGGGGATACGTGCGGCCGATTGCGGCGTTCCGGGCCGCGTTGGTGCCCTTGGTGGGGGCTCCCTCGCCCTGGCACGGCGGGGAGGCGTGAATGAGGTCGAATTCGTGGCCGTGGGCGCGGATGTACTCGATCGCGTCGCCCTGGTGGAAGGCGTCACCGCAGTAGTCCGGCTGTGCCTGGATGTCGACGCCGGTGATGTGGCAGTCGGCGCCGAACGCGCGCCGGTAGCCCTTGGTGGCGCCGCCGATGCACGAGTAGGCGTCCAGTACCCGGAACACGTCCCCGCGTCGGGGGCGTAAGGCGAGGGCTCGCCGGATGTCGGTGTGTTCGGTCATGCTGGATGTCTCCAGTTCCGTGGATGGATGCTGGCAGGTAGGGCGGCCCCGGACTTTGGCGAGACGGGGCCGCCCTGTTGATGCGGATCAGGGTCGGGGACGCACCCTGGAAAGGGGCGCTTGCGAATGCCGTGGTCTGTGGTGGACGACTCTGAGCGCGCTCAATGGACGCTGGTGCCGTTCGAGAGCGTCGGCCCGCTTCGGTTCGGCATGAGCCTCGAAGCAGTGGCCACGGAGATGGAGGCCGAGGGCTTCACGGGCGTGGAGGTCTCGATGCCCCAACACGGTGCCCTGGTTCGGCGGACCTGCTTCTATCCGAAGGGTGACCCCGCCCATCTGCTTGCCGTTACGGCCTACGCCCGGCAGTCCGGCGACCTGGCAGCAGTCGCGGTGGACGCACTGCGCGGGCCACAGGTCACCATCGACGGGATGCGCCTGATCGGTCAGGTGCCGTCTCAGCTTGAGGACCGCTTCTTGGAGTACACCGAGGCACGCGGACTGGAGTTCAGGATCTCCGTCGGAGGCGAGCCGATGTCGGAAGAACTCGGTCTGATGGTCCGGGCCCAGCGTGCCCGCGACGCTCTGCTGACACGGGTCTTCTTCACAGGGAACTTCGACGACTGGGCTTTCACGGTGCACGATTCCGTTCCCGGACCGGAGTGGGACACCCGGTGATGCCGGGACCACGGCGGCCGGCGCGACGTGCTTCGGTCAGCCGTGGAAGTGGCTGCGCTTGATCACGGCTTTGCGGATGTTGACCGTGTTGCCCTTGCCGCCGCTGATGGCTCGGGCGGGGGCGCGCAGGGCGAGGACGATGACGGCGACCCACACGAGGGCTCCGCCGCTGATTCCGGCGGCGGCGCTGACGATCTCGCCCACGCCGTAGCCGAGGCCGGCCGCAAGGGCGCCGCCCCCCAGTCCCGCGCCCATGAAGCGCTGAGCGACGGGGTCCAGGAGCGGGAGCGGGGTCAGGTCGCGCGGCTCGGGCGGGAGGGTCGGGGCGGGGGCGAGGTGCTTGGGCATGGGGACCATGCGCCCGTAGGCGTCGGGCACCCACACCACGGCCTGACGCTCGCCGTACGGGTCCAGCGCCCCCGCCGGGCCCAGGTCGTACGGGCTGAGGGGCTGCGGCTGGTGGACGGTCACGGCCCGCTGTGCGGGCAGGTAGGCGGAGTGTTCGGGGTACATGCGGAATCCCTTCCGGTGCGCGGTTGGGGAGGCTGGCCCACCCCCTTCGGGGTGGGCTCTGGAGGGGGTTTTCGGGGGTTGACCTGGGGCTCCTCCCCGCCTCCCTGAAACGGTGTTTTCGCTGATCAACGCGGGGGAGGGGGTTGGGGAGTTCTCCCCGCCTCCCCGAGCCGGGAGGGTTCGCCTCCCCGCTATCGGGAGGCGGAAGCGGAACCGTCGGCGTCGCGGTTGGCGAGAGCCCGCAGGACGTGATCGCGGTGCACGACCATGACCCCGTGCGACTTCTTCGGCTCCACGCCGTGGCTCTCCAGGAGCGCCTTGAGGCGGTCATTGGTCCACTGGTCGCCGTAGGTGCCCGGCGCCAAGGCGTGCAGCCGCTTGAGGACCTCGTTCGTCCGAAGGCGCGGGGCGTCGCCGATCGCGGTGGCGACGTCGGCGAGCGCGTCCCGCTGCTCACCCTCATCGACGGCGCGCAGGGTGGTGATGCCGTCGCGCAGGGCCTTGGCCCGGTCGGTGATGGCCTTGGCGTCGTCATCGCCGATGAAGTGCGTGCGCACCGTGATGGACGACTGCCCCTTGGGAATCTCGATGCCGTCGGAGGCGATGACCAGCGTTCCCTTGTCCAGACCCTGACGCAGCAGGTGAGGGGCCGCGCCACCGTTGACTGCCTTCTCGCCCAGCGCCATGACGGACTGCGCCTCGGTGCCCAGCGCGAGAGATGCGCGGGTGTGGGCACCCTCGCGGACCAGCTTGGGCAGGTTCTGATCGGTGGGGTCCTGGGTGCCCTCGTACATGAGCACGTCGACCACGCGGCCCTGGTTGTGGACCTTGCGGACGCCCATGAAGTAGCGGGACGTGGCCTTGGAGCCGCCGTAGGGCCGCTTCTGGTCGTCCACGGCCGGGCACATGAACGCAACCTGCGCTTCGTCCACGATGCCGATCAGCGGGTCGAACACGATGGTGGGGTCGGCCTGTCGCGCCGCGATGCGCCGGTTCATCTCATCGACCAGGCCCTCGACCATCTCGGTCGCCTCGATCACGTGCTCATCGGTCGGTCCCTGGATCAGCGTGGTGGCGAGCCCGTCGAACATGGACCAGTCGCCCGCGCCCTTGAGGTCAGCGATGCGGAACTCAACCCGTCGATCCAGCGACGCCCACAGGGCCAGCGACCGCAGTGCGGCCGTCTTGCCCTGGTTCGACAACCCCGTGATCAGCAGGTGCCGCTGATACAGGGACAGAGCCGCCGCGTCGCCGCGCAGGTCCTGCCCCCAAGGGGCGCGACCCTTGGTGTAGTCGGCGGTCAGCGTCTCGTCGGTGACCAGCGGCGACGGACCGATCGGCTCGTCCAGCGCCCCCGAGTCCGCGATCCACAGACGGACCGTGCGGGCTGCCTGCGGGATGACGATGAACACCTCGTGCTCATGCCTGCTCAGGTTCTCCGCGAGCTTGCGACGCTTGGCCTGTACCTCGTTTGTCGCCACCCCCGAGGGCAGGGTGACGTCGACCTCTACGCCGCAGCCGGCGATCCGGATCGGTCCGAGCATCGACGCGCCGACGTCCCCCATGTCCTTGATCGCATTGCGCAGGGCGGGGATGCCGAGGTCGCGCAGGGCCTTGACCACGATCGAGGGAGTGATCGGCTCACCCTCACTGTTACTGGCACGCTCGGGCAGCGCCCAGGCGGGTGCGGCCTGCTGCTTGCTGCCCACCGCCCATAAGGCCAGCAGCGCCAGAAACGGGCCGATGGCGAGCGCGGGCCCCCACACCACCTGAACGATGGTGATGATCAGGTTGATGAACTCGATCGTGGCCATCAAAGGGGTCACGACCTGCGTGACGTCCTTCGTCGCGATCGCCATCACGACCCCGAGCCCGACCAGTGAACCGACCCCCATGCCCGCGGTGATGCCGACGCCCTTGGCCGCATCGAGCGGGGAGTGCAGCAGGTCCATCCGGCGACGGTGGCGGGCCTCGCGGAAGTGCTGCCCGCGCTCCTCCCACTCCGCCGCTGCCTCGTAGTTCCCGGCGGCCTCGGCCGCGCGCAGCATCCGCTCATACCGGGAGGCGGTGCGCCCGTCCCATGCCCGCTTCGCCGCGATCCGGGCACCGCCGGCGACGTACAGGGTGTGCCGGGCAACCGTGCGGGCGGTTGTCTTGGTCGTCTCGTGCGTGACGGCGGTGCGGATGGCGCGCCCGGAGCGGACCCACAGCGGGACCGGCCGGGTGGGTGCCGGTTCGGGGACCACGGTCAGCGTGGTCACGTTGGCGGGCTCGGGGTTGGTGTCTTTGTGCAGGTGAACGACGTTGTCACTCATGGTTGGTGGCACTCCTGACTGCCCCGTGTCCGGGGTGAGAGGGAAGGGAGAAGGCGCGGTGCGGGCGGGTGTTACCACCAGCCGGAGGACTTCTTGGCGGCCTTGGCGCGGGCGGCCTCGGTGACGATCCGCTGACGCTCGATCTGCAACGCGGTGATCTCCGCGATCAGCCGCGTCTCAGCCGAGGTAGAGACGGAATTGATCCGGTTCTCTGCGCGGCCAGTGCTCTTGCCGCGCATGACCCGGTAGGAGCCGCCGGCGAGCGCGGCCAGCATCTGGCGCCGCTCCGAACCGGTGAGCGGCCACAGCTCGCCCTCGCGGACCGCGTCCAGCTTCCGGTTCGTCTCGCGGATCGCCCGGTCAAGGCGACGGGTGTCGGGCTTGCCCATGGTCAGACCGCCTTTCCGGCGTCGGGGGCGAGGATGAGGTGAATGTCGGCGAGCTGGACGGTCGAACCCTGCGAGCGCAGCCACGCGGCGACTTCGCGGGTGACGCGCTCGGAGCAGTAAGCGATCGGGACCATCACGGTTCCGTGGGCGAACGCGGGGCCTTGGCCGGGCACGGTCACGTGCGCGTGCCAGGCGTATTCGATGCTGCCCGGGGCAGCGTTGGTGCCGGTCACAGCAGAACTCCAAGGAGTGGAGGGAAGGTTCAGGCGGCGCGCTGGTCTTCGGGGTAGGCGCAGGGCACGCAGGTCCCGAGCGAGGCGGGGATGACGTATCCGGCGTCCGTGCGGCACTTGGGGCAGGTGCGGCGCGCGAGCATCGCTTTGGCGAGCGCTGCCCGCCGCCCCGCAGTCATCGGCCGAACGGGCTTGGCGAGGTCGATGCGGTAGAGGTAGGCAACGAGCGGGCCCCGGCGGCGGCGCGGCCGTTCGAGCGTCGCGGCCACCGGTTGTCCGCCGGGTCGCAGTCCGCGGGCTCGGAGTTGGCGGCGGGTGGCGTAGCCGTCCGGGGCGAGGCGCCATCGGAATACCGGCAGCGCGGCCATCACGCCACGCGCTTCCACGCCGCCCGCAGCCGGACTTCAGAGGCGGAGTGGCCAGCCGCCCGGAAGCGGGTGGCCATCTCCCGGTAGGACAGGGCCGGAACGCGGCTGGTGCGGATGTCCTCCACGACCGTCTCAAGTTCCGTGTCGGTGAGCGCCGGGCCCGATTCGATCGCGGGCAGAGGCTCGGTCGGCCCCCAGACGGGCAGCTCCCATCGGGGTGCGACGTCCGGTGTGACGCGGTGCGTCACGCTGGTCAGCGCCCGTCCGGTGTCCTCGCCGCTCCTCGCTGCTTCGAGCGTCGACCACGCATCGGAGAGCCGCGTAGCGGTGTCGGCCTGGACGCGTGCGACGCGAGCGCCAGCCTGCGTCACGGCCTTCAGCCGCGTCTCCTCTGTCGACGCTTCGGCCCGCAGCCGGGCACGGGCCACGGCGGCTTCGTCGCGGGCTTCCTGCTGAATCCCGGAGATGGCGTTCAACGCGGTCTGAGTGAGCGCGGTCCGCTCCCACAACCCGTGGACCAGCCACAGTGCCTTCGCCGCGAGCGGCAGCCAGGCCACGGCGAGCCACGCGCCGGTGTCCGCTTCCGCGGTGAGCGCGTGGGCGACCAGGACGCCGGTGGCGAGCAGGCCAAACGACCAGCCCACCGTCGTTACCGCGTTGGAGTGGTCGCCCTGCGCTGCGAGGCGCCGTTCGTAGGCGAGGGTGGCGAGCCATCCCCCGTCGATGCCCAGGCCGACCACGAGAGCGACGGGCCACGGCATTGCCGAGCCCAGCCACATCACGACCACGGCCAGCGTGAGAACCAGGGACACCGCCGTCACGGCGACGGCGGGCAGAGCGGTCGGACGGGCCATCACGCCACCCCCGCCGGGGTCATGCCGGCGGTGCGGTTGGTCAGCTTGGCCCGCTCGGCGAGCACCCGGGCCAGCGCCCGACGTACCCGACGAGTGTCGACCTCGTTCGGGGCGTGGTCCATGGCGATGATCTGCGCGTCGATCAGGGCGACGTCCGCGAGGATCGCGGGCATCTCCAGATCGATCGCGTCCAGCTCCGCACCCGTCGGCTCCATGACGTCGGCGAACGCGGTAACAGCTTCCTGAACAGTGACGATGGGGTTCATTGGGTCGTGTTCTCCCTGCAAGGTGAACGGCCCGAACAGCGGCTCCCGGGTGGCACCCCGGGAGCCGCGCGCCGTTGTTGGGTAGGTCTGCTCGGCCGAGCAGCCACGGCCCCCGGCGCCCCAGTTCGAGGCGTCAAGGACCGTGAGCACTCGGGCTCACGTCAATCCATCGACCGCCCGTGTTCAGGCGGCTGGATCGGCACACTGTTGAGTTCTCAACCGATGCGCGCTCACTTCGTACTCACCCTCGCGGGCTTTCCTCCGGACGCTGTCAGTGCAGGTCAAACAGCCGCGATGCGACGTTCCCGACTTGCTTAGGGGGGGTTGCCGTTTCGCTTGTTAGGTACCGTAGGCAAACCGGAGGCTGCGCGCAACCCCCTCTCGCGATAGAGTCTGATAGCCCCCCTAGGCGACGTTGGGAGAGACGTGCAGGACGACATGCAGAAGGTCTCTGGGATCACGGACCCCGTTGACCGTGCCAAAACCGCAATCGACCTGATGGCGCGGTATCAGAGCCACGTGAATGAGCTGTCTCGCATCCGCCGGGAAGCGATCGAGGAAGCTCAGGCGTCGGGTATGACGCAAGCCGAGATCGCGAAGCGACTCGGGGTCAGCCGTGGGCGCGTCGGCCAGCTCGCATCTGCCGGGCCCCCGCCGGAACGCGCGTTCTTCGGCACAGACATGGTCACGGTGTCCGTTGCCGGCATGTACGAGGCGGGCAAGGGGCCCGATCAGAACCCCAGCGAGGTTGTCACCCGGGAAGACCTGAACAACTTCGAGCACCTACGCAAGCTGGTCACCGGCATGAAGCTTGACGCGCAGTACGAGGTGATTCCGCCAACTGGAATCGTCAACCTCAACCGGGACAACCACGTCGTAATCTGCGGGCCGCGCCGCTCCCCGATCGTGGCGCAGGTACTCGAAGGGGACGACAGCCTTCGGTTTGAGAAGGACACGGCGTGGCACGTGATCGACCAGGTAGCCGGGAAGAAGTACCGGTCACCCGTCGACGAAGACGGATCGCACGGGGACGTTGGCTACCTAGGGCGGCTCCCCCGTCTGGACGGCAAGGGGACGTTCCTCTACATCGCCGGCATCCACGCCATCGGGGCCAGTGGAGTCGTCCACTTCCTTGAAAACAACCTGGCCGAGCTGTACAGAGAAGTCCGAACGCGCCGGTTCTCCACCTTGATTTCGTGCCGTTACGACCCGAAGACGCTCGAAGTACAGGAGAGTCGACGCGTCACCCCGCTGTACAGACACGAAGGCTGAGGATGCGCGTCGCCATTGACACCCAACCCGGTGGAGCCGCTCCCAATGAAGACTGGGTGGCAGCCACGCCGACTCTCGCCGTTGTGCTGGACGGACTCAGCACAGCGGGCCTGGACACGGGATGCCGCCATGGCGTCCCGTGGTACGTGGCCCAGCTTGGCAGTCAGCTTGTCGCCGCAATGGCGGACCCGAGTCTCTCGCTCGCGGCCAGTCTGGCGGGTGCGCTCGAACGGGTGGCGGCGCTGCACTCTGAATGCGACTTGGGCCACCCAGGAACGCCCTCGGCAACAGTCGCGGTTCTTCGACAGCGAGATGGGGTCCTAGATCACCTCGTCTTGGCGGACTCCCCAATCATCCTCGAAGGTCACCAAGACTTCAGCGTGATCACTGATCTGCGGGTGGACGAAGTCCTTCCCGAGTTGCGGGCCAAGGTCGAGCGGTATGAGACCCATACGGCAGAGCACAAAGAGGCCCTGCAACGACTGATCACCGCACAGCGACTGACCCGCAACACGCCAACCGGTTACTGGGTGGCGGCAGCCAGCCCAGAAGTGGCAGATCACGCGCTAGTGGGCAGCACTCCCGCCAAGGACGTACGCGCCGCAGCGGTCCTGTCTGACGGCGTGTCGCGCCTTGTCACCGAGTACGCCATGGCGACGTGGTCCGAAGTCTTCACGACGCTCCGGTCCGGGGGCCCGCAAGAGCTGATCGACACCGTTCGGAAGGTCGAGGCCACAGACCCCACAGGGCGACGGTGGCCACGCTACAAGTCGGGCGACGACGCGTCCGTCGCCTTCTGCAACTGGTGATTACCGCAGGTCAGGGGTCGTGACGCACCGATGACTTTCGTGTACCTTTCAACGACTACGTCAGGCGCCGTTTCCAGGGACTGAAGCACTCGGTTGTGCCCCCGAGTGGCCACACTGTGGCAAAGCGCGTGGGATTTATTCAGGTAGGCGGGCGTGTCTGATCAATGACGCTCAGCGCGCCCTGCGGACAACGCGAATCCGGTAGTAGGTGGGGGGTGGACTACAGCCCCCCACCATCCGGGTAGGTCATGTAGTCGAGACCGGCCAGGAGCGACACATCCCGGCAGGTCAGCGCCAGTCAGCTCCGTCTCAGTTTCCGTCTCATTCACCCCCGTCCGAAGCCGTCCCCGGCGGTTCACGGGACGGGCGCGGGGACGGGAATGAACGAGGTTGAACGGCCCTGGATCACGCTCTGACCAGCACGAACAGACCTCGAAAGCGAGTGTGGCGCAAGTCACCGAGGGTTCAAATCCCTCCGCTACCGCGGTAGACGAAGGGCCTGATCCATTGGATCGGGCCCTTCGCTCGTTGCCGGTCCGGAAACCGGAGCGCGGGGGCGGGTGTCCGATTGCCATACTGCCCCGATGATCACCTTGCCCCCCGCCGTGCTGGATTCGTTGCACGGGCTCGCGTTCGGCGACGCCTTCGGTGACCGCTGGTTCGCCATCCTGCGCCGGGACGGGCAGACGGCCCTGGAGTCGCGGACGCCGCCCCCGGAGCCGCTGTGGCAGTGGAGTGACGACACCGCCCAGGCGCTCGTCCTCGTCCGCGAGCTCGCCGAGGGCGACGGCACCGTCGACCAGGACCGTCTCGCCCTGCGCTTCGCGGCCGCGTACGCCGAGGACACGCACCGCGGCTACGGGGCCTCGATGCACGACGTGCTCCGCCGGATCGGCGCGGGCGAGCCCTGGCGGGAGGTGGTCGCCGGGCAGTTCGGCGGCCAGGGCTCCTGGGGCAACGGAGCGGCCATGCGCGCCGCCCCGCTCGGCGCCTGGCATGCCGGCGACCTCGACGCGGTCGCCGAGCAGGCGGCCCGCCAGAGCGAGGTCTCGCACCACCACCCGGAGGCCGTCGCCGGGGCCGTGGCGGTCGCCGTCGCCGCGGCGCTGGCCACCCGCGGCCGGGGCGGGCCCGCCCCGGCGCGGCCGGAGTTCCTGCGGGCCGTCGCCGAGCGGCTCCCCGACAGCGACGTCAGGTCGGGGGTGCGGATCGCGGCCCGGATGCCGGAGCACACCTCGGTGCGGCACGCGGCCGAGGTCCTGGGCTCCGGCTACCGGATGTCGGGTCCCGACACGGTCCCGTACGCCCTGTGGTGCGCGGCGGGGCATCTCGACGACCTGGCGGAGGGCCTGTGGCTCACGGTCGCCGGGCGCGGCGACATCGACACCACCTGCGCGATCGCGGGCGGGGTGATCGCCGCCCGCACCGGCGTCGCCGCGCTCCCCCCTGCCTGGCACGCGGCCCGTGAACCGCTGCCCCCGATCGTGACGGAGCAGGCGGAACGCACGGAGTAGGCGGCAGGCGGAACGGCGGGCGGGCCCGCGGCGCGGCGAGGGGGCCGCGGACCTGGCCCGGAACGCGGACGAGCCCCGGCGCCGCTCGGCCGCCGGGGCTGCTCCGTACCAGGGAGGGTTCTCCGCTCCCACGAAGGAGGGGGGAAGGAGCGCTATCGGGGGCGCCCCTTCCCCCACGAAAGGACCCGCGAGTCCCTGCCGCCGTCTCGGGGGAAGTCGGGCGGCGGGAACCCCGTAGTCGGGTCCCTCCTCGCCCCGCGGACTCCTGTCGGTATCCGTCGGGGCTCGTTTCCATCCTGGACCGCCAGGGCGCCGCTCAGGCCCGGCAAAGGACCTCTACCAGCGGGCCGTTGGTCCTTAAAGCGGGCGTGAAGGTTACACTCGCCGCCGGCAGCAGGGGGCCGACGGGCGCAGAAGTCACAGGGGAGGCCGCCATGGCGGTGAATTCGAAGAAGATCGCCATCTACGTACTCGTGGTCTTCGCGCTCTACGTGATCATCACGGATCCGGCCAAGGCCGCCGACTACGTACAGATAGCCTTCGAGGGCATATCGAACGCCGCCGGGGCGATAGGCGACTTCATGACCTGGATCGCCGACGGGGCGAAGAACTGACGCCGGACACCGTCACCGGCCCGGCGGGGACTCCACGCGCCCCGTAGCGCAGCACCGCCTCACCATCAGGGAGCACCCGTGATCCGCCATCTGGTCCTCTTCAAGCTCGACGAGGGTGTCGCGCGCGACGAACCCCGGGTCGTCGAGGGCGTCGCCGCCTTCCGCGCGCTCGGCGGTCTGATCCCCGAGCTGCGGTTCTGGGAGTGCGAGTGGAACATCAGCGACCGCCCCATCGCGTACGACTTCGCGATCAACTCCGCCGTCGAGGACGCCGACGCCCTCAAGGCTTACCTGGAGCACCCGGCCCATGTGGCAGGTGTCGCTCTCTGGCGGGAGTTCGCCACCTGGGTGATCGCCGACTATCCGTTCTGACTGTTTTTGATCGCACTCTCTTACCGAGCCCTTGACCACAACCGGTCAGGGGTTTTCGACGTCTTGGACCCCGATCCACCTCCCCGTCACCCTCAACTCACCTCCAACACGGCGTTATGGGGTGCTTGCACACAGTGCACATGTCTTGTGATGCTATGACCGCTTTTGAGGGATGAATTGACGGATATGTTGACGGGTCGTTGACGAACGAAGAGGTGGCGTTGACCGTGTCGGCCAGTACTGCGCCGCCCCAGGAGGAAGCCCCGGCCGTCGCCAGGGCGACGGCCCTCCCGTCCGCCCCGCCGCCGCCCCCGGCCCGCCCCCTGACGCAGACCACGGCACCGAACCCCGCGGCCGGCCCCACAGCGGGCCCCACGCCCCCTCCGCCGCCCGCCCCCGCCACGGACGCCACCACCGCCCCGGAGACCGAGGCCGACCCCGCACCGGTCCAGGAGGTCGCTCCGGAACGGCGTCGCGGCGCCGACACCCGCGCCCTCACCCAGGTGCTCTTCGGCGAGCTCAAGGTGCTGGAGCCGGGAACGCCCGAGCACAACCGGGTCCGCGGCGCCCTCATCGAGGCGAACCTGCCGCTCGTCCGGTACGCGGCGGCCCGCTTCCGCTCCCGCAACGAGCCGATGGAGGACGTGGTCCAGGTCGGCACCATCGGCCTGATCAACGCCATCGACCGCTTCGACCCGGACCGGGGCGTGCAGTTCCCGACCTTCGCGATGCCCACGGTCGTCGGCGAGATCAAGCGGTACTTCCGTGACAACGTTCGCACCGTGCACGTGCCGCGCCGGCTGCACGAGCTGTGGGTGCAGGTGAACAGCGCGACCGAGGACCTGACGACCGCCTTCGGGCGCTCGCCCACCACCGCGGAGATCGCCGAACGGCTGCGCATCACCGAGGAGGAGGTGCTCTCCTGCATCGAGGCGGGGCGGTCGTACCACGCGACCTCCCTCGAAGCGGCCCAGGAGGGCGACGGGCTGCCGGGGCTCCTCGACCGGCTCGGCTACGAGGACCCCGCGCTCGACGGGGTCGAGCACCGCGATCTCGTACGGCATCTGCTCGTACAGCTGCCCGAACGCGAGCAGCGGATCCTGCTGCTCCGCTACTACAGCAACCTGACCCAGTCACAGATCAGCGCGGAACTGGGCGTTTCCCAGATGCATGTGTCAAGGCTCCTCGCCCGCAGCTTCGCGCGTCTTCGATCCGCAAACAGGATCGAGGCGTAACCGAAAAGAGCTAATCGCTCAAGGGCGATTTTTACGTCGGTTCAGCGCTGAAAATCCGTCAGACCCCCTTTTTCCAGGGCCGATCCACCCTCTACATGTCGACAAGTCTCTACAGCGTGTTGCCGACATGTGACATTCTTCCGGCAGCGCGTTTGCCGCGGCCTCGCCTCCGGTATTCAGGTGGAGGCTGCGTTCCTCCGACGGGAGCGACTGCCGCGACCGTCCGCGACCCAAAGGGGGTGGCATGTCCGCAGATCAGGGCAGCTCGAAGGTGCTCACGCTCACGAAGAGCGACGCAGTGCCCGAGGCGCACGCCGCGCTTCACGATGTCCCTGCCGCCGAGGCCCCGGAGCCCGTGCTGGTCCCCGAGTCCTCGGGCGCCATCGACACCCGGACCCTGTCCCGCTCCCTCTTCCTGCGGCTCGCCGCACTCGCCGAGAACAGCCCGGAGCGTGCCTACGTCCGGGACACCCTCATCGAGCTCAACCTCCCGCTCGTCCGGTACGCGGCGGCCCGCTTCCGCTCCCGCAACGAGCCGATGGAGGACATCGTCCAGGTCGGCACCATCGGCCTGATCAAGGCGATCGACCGCTTCGACTGCGAGCGCGGTGTCGAGTTCCCGACCTTCGCGATGCCCACGGTCGTCGGCGAGATCAAGCGGTTCTTCCGTGACACGTCCTGGTCGGTCCGCGTCCCGCGCCGCCTCCAGGAGCTGCGCCTGGCCCTCACCAAGGCCAGCGACGAGCTCTCGCAGCGGCTCGACCGTTCGCCGACGGTCGCCGAACTCGCCACGGCCCTCGGGGTGTCCGAGGAGGACGTGGTCGACGGTCTCGCCGTCGGCAACGCGTACACGGCGTCCTCGCTGGACTCGCCCGCCCCCGAGGACGACGGCGGCGAGGGCTCCCTCGCGGACCGTCTCGGCTACGAGGACACCGCGCTGGAGGGCGTGGAGTACCGCGAGTCGCTCAAGCCCCTGCTCGCCAAGCTGCCGCCACGCGAGCGCCGCATCATCATGCTCCGCTTCTTCGCGAACATGACCCAGTCCCAGATCGGCGAAGAGGTCGGCATCTCGCAGATGCACGTCTCCCGCCTGCTCACCCGCACCCTCGCGCAGCTGCGCGAAGGCCTCATCTCCGACTGACTCCCGCACGCGGGTTCTTAATTGACGGATCGTCAGCCACACTGGCGCGATGCGTCACGAGCCGATGCGTCACGAGCCGACAGGCCGTCGCCGAGGTGCCCTGCTGGGCGCCTCGGCGGCCTTGCTGTGTCTGGGCGGGGCCCTGGCCGCGTGCGGGAGCGGCGGAGGCGGTGGCGGCTATGCCGCCGTCGGCCCCGCGGACGGCTCTCCCCGGGCGGTGGCGCCTTCGGGCGACGTGTCCCTGGTGCCGCTGGAGGGCAGGGCCGGGAGCGGTTCCAACACCCCTGGCAACACGGCCGGTTCAGGGACCGGGGCATCGACCGCGGACCCGGGCGGCTCGTCGGCCGGCTCCGGCGCGGGCGGCTCCGGGTCGACCGGTGCGGGAGGCGGGGGAACCGGCTCCGACGGCGGGCGCACCTCGCCCTCCGGAACATCGCCCGGTCCGGCTTCCGGCACGTCGTCCGGCTCGTCCTCCGGCGGCGACTCCGGTCGTACGGGAGGGAGTTCGGGCGGAGGTCCGGGCGGGGGCCCGGGGGGTTCCTCCACGCCGACCGCACCCGCCCCGACGGTGAGCGCCGGTCCCGCCGTGCTCGCCGCGAAGGCCACCGCGCGCGCGGCCACCGATCGGCGCTGGTGCGAGAAGGTGACCGTCTCCTTCGCCAACACCGGTGGTACGGCGGCGCGTTCGGGCACGGTGACGTTCGGGACCCACATCATCGGGTCGCTCGGGATCGACTGGGCGACGATCCGGTCGACCGAGGCCCTCCCGGCGCCGATCGCCGCGGGCACGACGAAGAGCAGGACCTGGACGGTGTGCGTGGACGCCTGGCGCGTACCGCTGGGCATGCACATCGAGACACGGGACGTGTCGGTCGGATGAACCAGGGGCGTGGCCCCGACGGGTCACGCCGCCCCGGTCGTCGGCGGTGCCGCCCGGCCGTGGATCCGGCCGCGCGGTCCCGCGGGATCACATGAAGGCGAGATAGGCCACCGCGGCGACGACCGCGACGGCGAGGACGACGCCGACGATCAGACCCACGCGGGGGCCCGCGGGAGCGGCCGCCTGCTGCTGCCGGCCCTGGGGGGCCTCGTCGACGAACGCACGGAACATCTGAGTGCTGCCCGCGGGGTCGTAGTTGCCCTCGGGGCCCTGGGTGTTTGCCATAGGCCGGACCCTAGCGAATAGGCGGGGGCTGCCCAAGTGCCGGGCTCCCCTTCACACCGATCCTCACCACTCTCCCCATCGGCCGCCCCCACCTGCACGTTTCCGATCGCCAACACTTGCCTTTGCCAACTTTTTAGCCTTGAAGCATCGAACTCGTTTGCCTGCGGCAACCAACTTCTTTATGGTTGCCCTAAGCAACGAATAGAGGGGGTGCGATGGCCGGGCAGGCGCAGTACGAGGAACTGGCTCGTCAGCTCAGCGCCATCGGTGCCGTGAAGCGGGACATGGGCCGGATCCTGCCGCCCGACTGCCCCGCGGGTTCCGCCGCCGTGCTCACCCTGCTCGGCCGGTACGGCCAGATGCGGATGAGCAGGCTGGCGGAGCTCCTCTCCGTGGACATGTCGGTGACCAGCCGCCATGTCGCGCACGTCGCCGACCGGGGCTGGATCGAACGGTCCCCCGACCCGGCCGACAAGCGCTCGCGCATCCTGCGCCTCACCGAGGCCGGGCACGCGCAGCTCGACGAGCTGTCCCTGCGTACGTCGCGACTACTCTCCGACCGCCTGAGCCACTGGTCCGACGACGAGGTCGGGCTGCTCATCGAGCTGATGGGCCGGCTGCGCGAGAGCTTCGGCGACTGCCGCTCGCCGCAGCGGACGCCCGCCCACCCTCCCCCGTACGCGACAGACGTAGCAGAACCGACCACCCGTACACCCGCGTAAGAAAAGGAACCCCATGGCAACGACCACACCAGCCGGTGTGCGGGGCTCTCACGCCAAGCACGGAGGCGCCGACGGCGCTCCGATGACGCATCGGCAGATCATGGAGGCGCTGTCCGGGCTGCTGCTCGGCATGTTCGTCGCGATCCTGTCGTCGACGATCGTCACCAACGCGCTCCCCGAGATCATCGGCGACCTGGGCGGCGGCCAGTCCGCCTACACCTGGGTCGTCACGGCCTCGCTGCTGGCCATGACCGCGACCACGCCCCTGTGGGGCAAGCTCTCCGACCTGTACAGCAAGAAGGCGCTCGTCCAGATAGCGCTGATCGTCTACGTCCTGGGATCGGCCGCCGCCGGGCTCTCCCAGAACCCCGGCATGCTCATCGCCTGCCGTGTGATCCAGGGCGTCGGCGTCGGCGGTCTGTCCGCCCTCGCGCAGATCGTGATGGCCGCGATGATCTCCCCGCGTGAGCGCGGGCGCTACTCCGGTTACCTCGGCGCGACGTTCGCCGTCGCAACCGTCGGCGGCCCGCTGCTCGGCGGTGTCATCACCGACACGAGCTGGCTCGGCTGGCGCTGGTGCTTCTACGTGGGTGTGCCGTTCGCGGTCATCGCGCTGATCGTGCTCCAGAAGACCCTGCACCTGCCCGTCGTGAAGCGGGACGTGAAGGTCGACTGGGCCGGCGCGTTCTTCATCTCCGCCGCGGTCTCGCTGCTGCTGGTCTGGGTCACCTTCGCCGGTGACAAGTACGACTGGGTCTCGTGGCAGACGTACACGATGGTCGGCGGCGCGATCGCGCTCGGCCTGCTGTTCGTGCTGGTCGAGTCCCGGGCGAGCGAGCCGATCATCCCGCTGCGGCTGTTCCGCAACCGGACCATCACCCTCTCCTCCCTCGCCTCGCTGTTCGTCGGTGTCGCGATGTTCACCGGCACCGTGTTCTTCAGCCAGTACTTCCAGCTGGCGCGGGACAAGTCCCCGACGATGTCGGGCGTCATGACGATCCCGATGATCGGCGGTCTGTTCGTCTCCTCCACGGTCTCGGGCCAGGTCATCACCAAGACGGGACGGTGGAAGTACTGGCTCGTCTCCGGCGGCTTCCTCGTCACCGCGGGCCTCGGCCTGCTCGGCACGATCCGCTACGACACGACGTACTGGCACATCGCGATCTTCATGGCGCTGCTGGGCCTCGGCGTCGGCATGATGATGCAGAACCTGGTGCTCTCCACGCAGAACCAGGTGGCTCCGGCCGACCTGGGCTCGGCCAGCTCCACGGTGACGTTCTTCCGCTCCCTCGGCGGTGCGATCGGTGTCTCCGCGCTCGGCGCGATCATGGCCACCAGGATCACCGACTACGCCAAGGACGGACTGACCCACCTCGGCCCCAAGTACGCGGCCCTCGCCGCCGGTTCGGACTCCAGCTCCACCATCCCGGACATGGACAAGCTGCCCGCGCCGCTGCGCACCGTGATGGAGAGCGCGTACGGCCACGGCATCGCCGACGTCTTCCTGATCGCCGCCGGCCTGGCGCTGGTCGCCTTCCTGATCGTGCTGTTCATCAAGGAGGTCCCGCTGCGGACGTCCGGCGCGCTGGCCCAGGCCGCCGCCGAGAAGGCCGGGGCGCCCTCGGCCGAGACACAGGTCGCCGAGGCCGTCGAGGCGGCGGCCACCGCCGCCCTCGCCCCGGCCGTCACCCCCGTCGAGACCCTCTCCGAGACCGCGCCCGAGGGCACGCAGCGGCTCGGCGCCGTCGCCACCGCGACGCGCCAGGACGACCCGCAGCCCGTCTCCGGCGGCATCGCCGTGCACGGTCAGGTCCGCGGCGCCGAGAGCGCGCCCGTGCCGCAGGCCGCGGTCACGCTGATCTCGCCCGAGGGGCGCCAGCTCGGCCGCTCGGTCGCCCAGGCCGACGGCTCCTACGCGGTGGACGCGCCCGGTGTGGGCTCCTACGTCCTGATCGCCTCCGCCGACGGCTACCAGCCGCAGGCCTCGACGATCGTCGTGACCGGGGACCCGCTCGCGTACGACATCCTGCTGAGCGGCACCAGCGGGCTCAGCGGTGTCGTCCGGGCCGCCGAGGGCGCTTCGCCGGTCAAGGACGCGATGGTCGTCGTGACCGACGTCCGCGGGGATGTGCTGGCCACCGGAACCACCGGTGAGCAGGGCGAGTTCGCCTTCGCCGAGCTCGTGCCCGGCGTGGTGACGGTCGCGGTGAACGCCGCGGGCCACCGGCCGCGGGCGCTGCCCGTCGAGGTCGGCGGCACCGGGGTCACCCGGGTCGAGGTCGACCTCGACGCGGGCTCCCAGGTCCAGGGTGTCGTCCGGGCGCCGCACGGCCCCCTGTCGGACGCCCGCGTGACGCTGGTGGACGCGGCCGGAAACGTGGTCGGCACGGCCAGGACCGGCGGCGACGGGGCGTACGCCTTCACCGATCTGGACGGCGGCGAGTACACCGTCATCGCGGCGGGCTACCCGCCGGTGGCGACCGCGCTGACCGTCGGCGGCCGTGGCGTGGACGCCCACGACATCGAACTCGCCCACCCCGGCGAGTAGTCCGAGCTCCGGCCCGTGGGGATGCGCGCACTCTGAGCGGAGGTGCGCCCCCCACGGGCCGGTTTTCATTGGTACACCGCAAGGAGTTACTGCCATGGGCTTGACCGCGAAGATCCGCACACGGGACGGATGGGCCGTGTCGCACGCGGTCGTCACGGTGACCGACGGGGCCGGCGCGCAGGTGCTGCGGGCCGAAGCGGACACCGACGGAGCCGTGCACGACACCACGAGCCTCGCGCCGGGCGCCTACACCGTGATCGTGACCGCGCTCGGATACGCGCCCGCCGCCTCCGGCGCCATCGTCACGGCGTCCGGCCGGGCCGAGGTCGGCCAGGTGACGCTGGCCCGCCGCGGCGGCACCGAACTGCCCCCGCCGGGACCGTGGACCCTCGACCCGGCGCACTCCTCCGTCGGCGCCGTCGCCCAGCACCTGGGGATCTCCAGCGTGCACGGCCGCTTCACGGACTTCACCGGCCGCATCGAGATCGCCCCCGGCGACGTGACCGCCTCCCGGGTCGAGGCCACGATCACGGCCGCCTCCATCGACACCGGCAACGGCATGCGCGACGGACACCTGAGGTCACCGGACTTCCTCGACGCCGAGAAGTACCCGCTGATCACCTACCGTTCGACGGGCCTGACCCCGGCGGGATCCGACCGCTGGACCGTGCACGGCGAGCTCACCCTGCACGGCGTCGTACGGCCCGTCGACCTCGACCTCGCCTACCTCGGCACCGGCGCCGACCCCTGGGGCGGCACCCGCGCCGCGTTCCGGGCGAGGGCCGAACTCCACCGCGAGGACTTCGCCCTGCGCTACAACCAGATCGTCCAGGCGGGCATCTCCGCGATCGGCACGACCCTGAGGGTGGAGCTCGACATCCAGGCCGTGCAGGGCGAGTCGCTGCCGGCCGTCTGAGCCCGGCTCACTCGCCCTCGCTGGCGTCGACGATCCGTCGGGCCAGGTCACGGAGCTTGACGTTCTCCCGCTGGGAGGTGCGCACGAGGCTGTCGAACGCCTCGGACGCGTCGATGTCGAGCCGCTCCATGAGGATGCCCGTGGCCTGCCCGATCAGATCCCGGGTGCGCATCGCCTCGGTGAGCTGCTCGCGCAGGGTCGCCGAGTCCAGCGCGATACCGACGTGCGCGGTGAACAGCCGCCCTATCCGGGTGGCCGACTCGTCGAAGGCGCGGGGCGCCCGCGCGTACGCCGTCAGGACGGTCAGCCGGCGCCGGTCGGCCCGCAGCCGCAGTGACAGCACCGACCGCAGTCCGAGGCCGGACAGCGCGCGGTCCCCGTCCCCGTCCGCCGAGGCGCTGTCCTCGATCCGGGCCACCGGCGCCGTCCACAGCCGGCTCCAGTACGGGTGGTGCTCACGGCCCGCGTTCAGCGCGTCGGCGGAGCGGACGACCTCGTCCGTCCAGGCCAGTGTCTGCCGGTGGGCCTTCGGCTCGATGACCGAGATCCCCGCGTACTCGACACCGGGGAGGATGCGCACGGCCAGCCCGACGGCCGTTCGCAGGGTGGCATGAGGACTCGATGTCCCGTGCAGTTGCTGAGCCGCCGCCGTGAGGCCTTCGGCCAGCTCAAAACCCGTATCAGAACGGGACAATTCGGAAAACTCAGACGCAGCCACCACGAACCTCTTCGGCATGCACGGCCACATGACCATGCGCAGGAGAGCTCCGCAGCACATTCCCGACTGCGAGCACAGGACGAAGAGCACTTTAGCCGCTCCGATGAGGCGCGGTGCCGCCCACCGGCGCAGCCCGCGGGCGATCGGCCCGCACGCGGCCTACGCTGATCGCATGGCACCCCACATCGCGACGAACACCTCGGTCTCCCTGGACGAGTTGCTGGACTTCGTACGTCCCCGCCACCGGGCGATCCTGCTCACCCGCCGCGCCGACGGCGGCCCCCAGGGATCCCCCCTGACCTGTGGTGTCGACGACTCGGGCCGCGTCGTCGTCTCGACGTACCCCGAGCGCGCCAAGACCCGCAACGCCCGGCGGGACGAGCGGGTGAGCCTCATCGTCCTGAGCGACGAGTGGAACGGGCCCTGGGTCCAGATCGACGGCACCGCCGAGGTGATCGACTCACCCGACTCCGTCGAGCCCCTCGTCGAGTACTACCGGAACATCGCCGGTGAGCATCCCGACTGGGACGAGTACCGCGAGGCCATGCGCAAGCAGGCCAAGTCGATCATCCGCGTCACCCCCACCCGCTGGGGCCCGGTGGCCACCGGCGGCTTCCCGGCCCACCTGGCCCCCTAGGGCGTGCCCGGGGCCCCGGGGGGGGCTCAGCCGCGCGACACCATGGCCTCGATCCCCGCGGTCAGCAGGTCGAGGCCGAAGCCGAAGTCCCGCTCCCGGCTCCCGACCGTCCCGGACCCGTACACGAACTGGAGCACGGCCGCCGTCGCCCCGGGCCGCCCGTCCACCGGCATCCCGGTGTTCCCGATCACCTGCTGCACACACGCCGAGAACGCCGTGGAACACGGCCCGATGTTCCGGAAGTCGCCGATCAGCGTCGACACCCAGGGGTGGCGCACCAGCAACGCCCGGTATCCGTCGGCCAGCGCCCGCAGCTGATCGCGCCAGCCCTCCCGCGGCCCCGCGTCCGGCAGTTCCAGTTCACCGAACGCGGCGTCGAGCGCCAGCTCCAGCAGATCGTCCTTGGTGTCGACGTACCAGTACACGGACATCGCCGTGACGTTCAGTTCGGCCGCAAGGCGCCGCATGGAGAACTTCCCCAGCCCCTCGGCGTCCAGCAGCCGCACCGTGGCCGCGGTGATCCGCTCCCGGTCGAGCCCGGACGGCTGGCCGCCGTGCCGGGGGGTCCTGCCGCGGGGGGCCCTGCCCTCCAGCCAGACACTGGTCCGCGCCGCTCGCTCCGCCCCGTCGGCTGCCCTCACCATGGCGCACCTTCCTAGGAACCCGAACCACGTCGCGGGCCGGAACCTCCCGGACCACCGGAACTTCCCGGACCACCCTCCCCGATGATGCTATGCGGGCACTTCAGGGACATGACCCTCACTCCGGCCGAAATCCGGCCCTCGTACGAAAGAGCGGTGGCCCGGAGCGAGTTCGCTCCGGGCCACCGCCACCGTCCGTCCGCCGGGCCCCTGCCGCGGCTTCCGGTCAGCTGCCGCGCCTTCCGGTCAGCCGGCGCTCGCCGGCCGCGTCAGGTCGTAGAAGGTGGCCGAACCCACCGTCACCTTCTTGAAGTTGGCCGTGACCCACGAGGTGATCTGCGAGGAGGTGGAAGTGGTGCCGGAGGATTCGCCGCCCATGCCACCGCCCATGCCGCCGCCCGAGATGAAGTAGTGGATCCTGCCGTCCGTCACGTACTTCTTGAACTGGGCCAGGGTCGGGGACGGGTCGGTGCCGTTGAAGCCGCCGATCGCCATCACCGGCTTGCCGGTGGCCAGTTGGTAGCTGGCGGAGTTCTGGGAACCGATCGCCGCGGCCGCCCAGGTGTAGTCCCCCGCGTTCTTCGACAGCAGCGCCTTGGCCGCGGAGCCGACGGACGCGCCGTTCAGCAGTCCTCCCGCGCCGCCGCCGGGCATCCCGCCCTCGCCCATGCCGCCGGGCATGCCGCCCTGCTGGTTCCGGCCCTGGGTACCGCCGTTGCCCTGCTGGTTCTGGCCGGGGAAGCCGCCGGTGCCGCCCGTCGGAGGGCCGCCCGTGCCACCGCCGGGCATGCCCTGCGAAGCGTTCGGCGTTCCGCCGTTGCCGTTCTGCTGATTCGGGCCGCCACCGGGGAACCCGCCGCGCGTGCCACCGCCGCCGGGGAAGCCGCCCCTGCCGCCCATCATGCTCGCCCCGGCCGGACCGGCCGTCACGATGGAGCCGGTGTGCCCGGTGTCCACCGTGGAGAGCGTGTACGCCGTCGGGCCCGCGAGCGCGGTCACGAGGCCCAGCCCGGCCGCCGCGAGGGCGAGCCGCCTGGCCGGCCCGGCAGCGAAGACCAGACCGAGCGCTCCGGTCAGACCGCCCACGAGGACCAGCCACCTGAGCCACGGCAGATAGTCGGGGGTGCGGTTGAGGAGCACATATCCCCAGGCCGCGGTGGCGGCGAGCGATCCGGCGAGGGTGAGCGATGCCCACACCTTGCCCCGCTCCTCCCACAGCACCGTCGCGCCCATGCCGACCACGGCGGCGATGTAGGGGGCCAGGGCCACCGTGTAGTACTGGTGGAAGATGCCGGCCATGTAGCTGAAGACCAGCGCGGTCGTCAGCAGCGCGCCGCCCCAGGCGAGGAACGAGGCACGGGCCAGGTCGGTCCGCTTCGCCCCGCGGGTGAGGACGAGGCCGGCCACCAGCAGGATGAGGGCCGCCGGGAGCAGCCAGGAGATCTGGCTGCCGATCTCGGAGCTGAACATCCGGTTCCAGCCGGTCTCGCCCCACTGCCCGGTGCCGCCGCCCCCACCGCCGCCGACACTGCCGGTCTCGTCGCCGTTGATACGGCCGAGGCCGTTGTAGCCGAAGGTCAGCTCCAGGAAGGAGTTGTTCTGGGAACCGCCGATGTACGGGCGGGAGGACGCGGGCCACAGTTCGACGATCGCGACCCACCAGCCGCCGGCGACCACCATCGCGGCCGCCGAGAGGCCCAGCTGCGCGAACCGCCTGCGCACCGTCACCGGCGCGCAGACCGCGTACAGGACGGCCAGCGGCGGCAGGATCAGGAAGGCCTGGAGCGTCTTGGTGAGGAACGCGAGGCCGACCGCGGCCCCCGCCCACAGGAGCCACTTCGTGCGGCCGTCCTCCAGGCCGCGGATCACGCAGTAGACCGTGACGGTCATGAGCAGCGCGAGCATCGCGTCCGGGTTGTTGAACCGGAACATCAGCGCGGCGACCGGGGTGAGCGCGAGCACCGCGCCGGCGATCAGACCCGCCGGGGCGCCGAACCGCCGGCGTACCGCCGCGTACAGGACGCCGACCGTGGCCACGCCCATCAGTACCTCGGGGACGAGGATCGCCCAGGAGCTGAGGCCGAAGATCCGTACCGACAGGGCCATCGGCCACAGCGAGGCCGGGGGCTTGTCGACGGTGATGGCGTTGGCCGAGTCGAGCGAGCCGAAGAAGAAGGCCTTCCAGCTCTGGCTGCCGGCCTGCACGGCCGCGGAGTAGAAGGAGTTGGCGTACCCGGAGGCGCTCAGGTCGTACAGGTAGAGCACCGCGGTGACGAGCAGCAGACCGAGGAGGGCGGGGCGCGCCCAGCGCGGGTCCTCGGGCCGCCCTCTCCAGGCCCTGCGCGGGAAGGGCAGGGCGGGCTCACCGGGCCCGGGGGAGACGGCGGGAAGGGCGTGCTCGGGGAGAGGCGTCGAGGCGGTCGGCCCCCAGGCCGGCCCGGAGCCGAGGCTGGTTCCCGTACTCGTGGTCGTGGTCGTCGTGCTCGGGCCGGTGTGCATACCGGTGCCGGTGCTCGTGTCGGGCCGTGTCGTCATCGCGCGTTCCTCGGATCGTGGTCGTGCGGGCGCACCGCCTGCAACTGCATGGTCGAATCCCGCCAGGAGCGGTCCACGGCGTCGTCGGCGCGGTGGGGGGCCACGGGGGCCGTGTCGTACGGGGACGGAGGCGCGGTGGGGCGCTGCGGCAGCGGCGGATACGTGTCCGCGCCCTGCCGTGCCGAGGCCGGGCGGAGCCCCCGGTCCTGCTGCTGGTGGAGCCCCCGGTCCTGTTGCTGGTGGAGCCCCCGGTCCTGTTGCTGGTGGAGCCCCCGGTCCTGTTGCTGGTGGAGCCCCCGGTCCTGTTGCTGGTGCGGGTCCGCCGCCGGGGACGGCGACGGTGTCCCGTCCTGCCGGTCGGGGAAGACCCAGGCGCGGAAGAGCAGGAAGCGCAGCACGGTCGCCGCGAGGTTGGCGGCGATGAGCACCGCCAGTTCGGTGGAGTGCGCGGGATCGCTCGTCGCCGCGTTGAGGGCGGCGAGGGAGCCGCTGGTCAGGGCGAGGCCGATACCGAAGACGACCAGACCCTGGGCCTGGTGTCGGACGGCACCGCCCCGGCCGCGTACGCCGAAGGTGAGCCGCCGGTTGGCCGCCGTGTTGGCGATCGCCGACACGAGCAGCGCGAGCGCGTTGGCGACCTGGGCCCCGGAGAAGGAGCGGAAGCCGCTGTAGAGCAGCAGGTAGAAGAGGGTGGACAGGCCGCCGACGACGCAGAATCCGACGAGCTGGCGGGCCAATCCCTTGGGAACGTCGGTCAGTTCGCGATCGCGCGGGTCGTCCCCGAAGGGCCGGGCGAGCCGGTCGAGCGACAGGGAGCCGGTGGTGAGGGCGCGTCCCACCCGCCACACACCTTTGAGGTCGTCCGTCGCGGTCTTCACGATGTGGACGGTCGAGTCCGGGTCGTCGACCCAGTCGACCGGGACCTCGTGGATGCGCAGCCCGGCCCGTTCGGCCAGCACCAGCATCTCGGTGTCGAAGAACCAGCCGGTGTCCTCGACCAGGGGCAGCAGTTCCTGGGCGACGTCACGGCGGATCGCCTTGAAGCCGCACTGCGCGTCCGAGAAGCGGGCCTGGAGCGAACCGCGCAGGATCAGGTTGTACGTGCGGCTGATGAACTCCCGCTTGGCGCCCCGCACCACCCGTGAGGAGCGGGACAGCCGCGAACCGATCGCAAGGTCCGAGTGACCGGAGATCAGGGGGGCCACCAGCGGCAGCAGCGCGTTCAGGTCGGTGGACAGGTCCACGTCCATGTAGGCGAGGACCGGGGCGTCGGAGGCCGACCACACGGTCCGCAGCGCCCGGCCGCGGCCCTTCTGCTCCAGCTGGAAGGACGTGACCTCCGGGATCCGCTCCGCCAGCCGCGCCGCCACCAGGGGGGTGGTGTCCGTGGACGCGTTGTCCGCCACCGTGATGCGGAACGCGTACGGGAACGTGCGCCTGAGGTGCTCGTGCAGTCTGAGCACACATCGCTGGAGGTCCTTCTCCTCGTTGTAGACGGGGATCACTACGTCCAGGACAGCCGTACCGGCGTCTGTGGCCGGGAGGTGCTCCCGCGCCGGCAGATTGCCGGGAGAAGAGTCGGTTCGCATGCGAACGACTCTCGTCAGGCCCCCTGTCGCACCGATGTGGTGGCGCTGTGCTGTGCCTGTGAGTGCGATGACCACGATGTTTCGGGGTGGATCGCGGGCAGATGCAGCGTGAACACGGTCCTGCCGGGGACGCTGTCCACGGTCACGGCGCCCTGGTGCGCGGCCGCGACGGCCTGCACGATGGCGAGCCCGAGACCGGTCGATCCGGAGGCACGCGAACGGGAGGAGTCGCCTCGCGCGAAGCGTTCGAAGACGCGGGGCAGCAGATCGGGCGGGATGCCCGGGCCGTCGTCCTGGACGTCCACGCACAGCCACGGCCCGTGCCGGTGCACGCGCGCGGTGACGGTCGTCCCCGGCGGGGTGTGCGTACGGGCGTTGGCGAAGAGATTGACCATGACCTGCTGGAGGCGTGCGGCGTCCGCCGACACCAGCGCGGGCTCCTCGGGCAGTTCGAGCCGCCAGTTGTGGCCGCGCCCGGCGGCCCGCGCGTCGCTGACGGCGTCGATCACCAGGGGTACGAGATCGGTCTGCTCGTACTGGAGCGGCCGGCCGGCGTCGAGCCGGGCGAGCAGCAGCAGGTCCTCCACGAGCAGGGTCATCCGGCCGGCCTCGGACTCGATCCGCCCGAGCGCGTGCCGGGTGTCGGGCCCGGTCTCCTCACGGCCGCGTCTGGTCAGCTCGGCGTACCCGCGGATGGAGGCCAGCGGGGTGCGCAGCTCATGACTGGCGTCGGCGACGAACTGCCGTACGCGCATCTCGCTCTGCTGGCGTGCGTGCAGTGCTCCGTGGATGTGGTCGAGCATGCGGTTGAGCGCCGCCCCGACCTGCCCGACCTCGGTGTGCGGATCGGACTCGGACTCCGGAACCCGCTCGTAGAGGGTGACCTCGCCGGTGTGCAGGGGGAGTTCGGAGACCCGGGTGGCGGTCGCGGCGACCTTGCGCAGGGGGCGCAGGGCCAGACCGACGATCACGCTGCCCGCGATGCCGGCGGCGACGAGTCCGGCGCCGGTGATGCTCGCCTCCACGAGGATCAGGGTGTTGACGGTGTTCGTGACCGCCGCGGTGGGCATGGCGACGTAGAAGGTGCCGTGTCCGCCGGTCAGGTACTTGACGCGGTACTCGCCCAGCCCCGGGACGTCGACGCTGTGGGCGTGACCGTCCGTGCTGACGGTGGCGAGCGCGGCCTTCTGCGCGCTGGTGAGGGGGATGCCCTTCATTCCCCTGAACCCGTCGCTGCTGCTGTTCTTCTCCGCGGCGACGACCGCCTCGCCGACCCGGCCGTTGGTGCCGACCTCGGCCGCTATGGTCTTCGTCGGCGTCGGACCCATGGTGACGAAGGACGTGAGTCTGTCCTCGTCGCCGGACAGGCCGCCGGCGGAGTCCGTCGAGCCGCCGCCGTTCGGGTTTCCGGGCGCCTGGCCTCCGTCGCCCGGGCTCGCGCCGCGGATGTTCCCCGGGGGCCCCGAGAGCCGCCGGGCCGCGTCGGTAACCTGGGAGTCCAGTTGCGTGTAGAGGTGCTGGCGCAGGGCGATGGTCGTGACCGTGCCGATCATGGCGCAGACCACGGCGATGAGCGCCACCGCCGAGACGACGAGCCGCGACCGCAGGGTCCGCGGCTGTCGTGCTCGCCTTCTCTGCGTTCGCGGCCGTCGTCGTCCGCTCATGACGTGGCGGGCTTGATCAGGTATCCGGCCCCACGCCGGGTGTGGATCATCGGCTCGCGTCCGGCGTCGATCTTGCGGCGCAGATACGAGATGTAGAGCTCGACCACATTGGCCTGGCCGCCGAAGTCATACGACCACACACGGTCGAGGATCTGCGCCTTGCTCAGCACCCGGCGCGGATTGCGCATCAGGAAGCGCAGCAGCTCGAACTCGGTCGCGGTGAGGTGGATGTTGGCCCCGCCGCGCGACACCTCGTGGCTGTCCTCGTCCAGGGTGAGGTCCCCGACGACGAGCACGGACTCGGACCGCCGGTCGGCCGCGCCGGAACGCCGGATCAGACCGCGCAGCCGGGCCACGACCTCCTCCAGGCTGAACGGCTTGGTGACGTAGTCGTCGCCGCCGGCGGTGAGGCCGGCGATCCGGTCCTCGACCGCGTCCTTCGCCGTCAGGAACAGGACCGGGACGTCGGGCAGCTCCCGGCGGAGCCGACCGAGCACCGCCAGGCCGTCCATGTCGGGCAGCATCATGTCGAGCACCACGGCGTCGGGCCGGAACTCGCGCGCGGTCTGCACCGCGCCCGTGCCGTCACCCGCGCTGCGGATCTGCCATCCCTCGTAGCGAAGGGCCATGGACAGCAGCTCGGTGATCGACAGTTCGTCGTCCACCACAAGCACCCGGACGGGGCTCCCGTCCGGCCTCAGCAGTTCGGTGCGCCCCTGGGGCGAGGTCGTGGTCATAGCGGACACCCTGGTGCGCGCCGCTGAGAACATCCTTTCGTGAACCTGTGATTTCCCTGAGAAACGCACAGGCGCCTCTCAGGGAACTCCTGGGAACCGCCTCTCCCGTCAGCGGAGGCCGAAGAGGCGGGCGCCGTTCCCGAAGCAGACGGCACGCAGCCAGTCGTCGCCCAGCCCGAGCCGTTCCAGCGCGCGCAGCTGATGGACGTACGGGTACGGGATGTTGGGGAAGTCCGTGCCGAGGAGCACCCGGTCCCCGAGGTCGGCGAGACGGGGCAGCAGGCCCGGCGGGAACGGCGCGAGGCGCTCGCTGAAGTCGGTGAACGCCATGGTCGTGTCGAGCCGCACCTCCTCGTACCGCTCGGCGAGGCCGAGGAAGTCCTCGTACTCGGGCATCCCCATGTGCGCGAAGACGAACCGCAGCCGTGGATGGCGGCGCAGGACGGCCGCGGCCGGTCCCGGGCCGGTGTACTTGCCGGGCGAGGGCCCCGAACCGCAGTGGATCACCACGGGGATTCCCGCCTCGGCGATCAACCCCCAGACGGGGTCGAGGAGTTCGTCCGCCGGGTCGTACGCACCCACCTGTACGTGCGCCTTGAAGACACGCGTGCCCGCCTCCACCGCCTCACGCACGTAACCCTCGACTCCCTTCTCGGGGAACAGGGTCGAGGTGTGCAGACAGTCGGGGGTGCGGCGGGCGAAGTCGACGGCCCAGGAGTTGAGCCATTCGGCCATGCCGGCCTTGTGCGGGTAGAGCATCGCGGTGAAGGCGCGCACGCCGAACTCCCGGATCAGCGCCAGCCGTTCTTCCTCGTCCGCGCGGTAGGCGATGGGCCACTCGATGCCTCCGGTGAGCTCGCCGAGTCCGTCGAAGTAGTCCCACACCTTGCGCAGCACCCGTTCGGGCATGAAGTGCGTGTGGACGTCGACGAGTCCGGGCAGCCCGAGCCCCTCCCAGAAGCCCCGTACCTCCCGGGCCTCGTCCCGCGCTTCCCGGCGCTCAGCCGTCGGCACGTTCGAACCCGTGGCTCCGCTCGACCTTGGCGATGTGCAGGGTGTAGCGCTCGTACCAATCGGCCCGGCCGCGCCGCTGTGCCGACCGGTGCTCGGCATGCGCGCTCCACTCCTTGATCGCGTCCTCGTCCCGGAAGTAGCCGACGGTGATGGCCAGTCCGCCCGGCGTCCGCGCGTGGTCCATCCCCAGATAGCCCGGGATCTCCTTCACCAGCTCCTCCATACGCTCGGCGGTCTCCTCGTACCCGCCGTCGCCCTCCTTGCGCACGGAGGTGAACACGGCGGCGTAGTAGGGGGGCTCATGGGCTGCGAAAGGCACGTCGGGGTGATCGCTCATGTCCGCCACTCTCCTTCCGGGCGTCGCCCGTCGTCCAGCACCTTTCCGAACGGGATCCGAAAGGGATCGAAGTCTTGACCATCGCGGCCGGCGGTCCGTCCTTCCCGGCTCCGCCGTCAGAAGAGGCCGTCCTGCACACCCGCGTCGGGCGCGGACGACTCCCGTACCTCCCGTACGGGAAAGGTGATTCCGGAGCCGCCGGCCCCGTCCGTGTCCCCGGCTCCGGTCAGGTCCCAACCCGTCATCAGCCGGGTGTCCAGGACGACGACTCCCCGCCCGGTGAGGAGATGGAGGTCGGGACCCGCGGCGGCGCACAGCTCACCGGCGACCGCGCCCGCGGCGGCCAGCTCGCGCACGACCCCCTGCGCGGGGAGGAGCCCGGCGAGCCCGAACAGGTCCGTGTGATCGACGGGCTCGAAGGGCTCGCGCCGGAGCGTCTCCGGCCAGCCGTCGAGTTCCCCGGCCCGCGCGTGCAGCTCACGGATCTCGGCGACGCGCTCGTCCGCCCCGGGCAGCAGCGCCCGTACCGCCCGCTTGTCGGCGTACGGAATCCGGTCCGGCACCCCGAGCGCGGCCCGCAACAGCTCCTCGGTCCGGCGCGCGGCCATCAACGGCCCCTGCCCCAGCCAGGTGAAGGTGACGGCGCCCTGCTCCATGAGCCGCGCGGAACCCCGCTCGGCCCGCGTGATCCCGGCCTTGACCATGCCGGGCCCGAACCACGCCAGATACACGCGGTACGGACGCGGGTCGTCGGCCAGTGTGTCGGCGGCCACGGAGTGCGCCCTGTCCAGCCGCGCGCACTCCTCACACCGGGCGCCCGTGCCGCGCGGCGACACCCCGGCCCGTACGGGACACGCGTTCCCCCGCGCGCCCACGCAGGTCCGCACACCCCCGTCCACGACACCGAACGCGACCCGCCGCCCCGGAACCAGGGGGCTGGTCCGCCCCCCGCCCCACACGAGCACGGCCCCGTCCCCCGACCACCGCAACCCCGAACACGTCCACACCCGCCGCACACGACGACAGTAGAGGACACCACTGACAGGCACTCCGCCCCGCGAACGCCCGGGATACCGTCCGAGACAGGACCGCTCTCGCGGCGCGCTCCGTGTTCGACCCTGCTAGATCCCGAGCGCTCGTCGGACCGCCGCGAGCCGGGTCCGGGACTCGTCGATCCAGTCGGGCTTGAGGTCGAGAGGCACGCGGACACAGATCTGTGTGTCGGGCGCGTCGTGAACCTCGACCACGTACGGGTCGTCGGCCACGAACGTGAGGTACGCGGCGCGTCCCTCTCCCGGCCAGTTCCCGGCGAACACGTCGTCCTCGTCCTGGTCGACGTCCGCGTCGTCGTCCTCGACCGCGTCCAGGAGGTCGCCCCACTCGCCGATGTCGTCGGCGTCGAAGTCGGTTCGCACCGTGGCGTTCACGAAGTCGCTGCGGACGACGATCTCGGCGTCGTAGTAGCCGGGCCGCGTCGACAACACACGCACGACCACGCTCTGCGTCCCGTCGGACAAGTGAATCAACTCAAGCGGCTCGGCGCTCTCGGTCACGGCTCCCCCTCCGGCTGACCCGGTTGCTCTACTTCAGTGCTGTACTTCGCTGTCGTACGGCACGGAAACGCAAGAGGCCCCGGATCTCTCCGGGGCCTCTCACCTGTGTGCACTCGGCAGGATTCGAACCTGCAACCTTCTGATCCGTAGGCGCGTGCGGCGCTGCCACGGATCACTCAAGCTCGATGACGGAACTGCGCAGACCTACCGGCGAGGTCAGGCCCGGGACTGTCGGGGGTGCGTCGTTGTGCGCCCATGTTGATGTCAAGGATTGATGTCAACGGCCCCCGCCTGGCCGACGCGGCGAGGACCTCGGCTGGCTCGGAACTGCGATGTGCAGAAGCTGAAGGCCGTACATCGCGGCGTGGAACGCGGCTCCGATCTCGCGTGCCCGCTCTTCGGTCTCGATTGGCCACATGGAGATGTAGTCAGCTCCGATGTTGGCCTGCTCCACGGTGCCGTCCAGGACGAGCGCTTCGGCTGCTGATCGCAGGACGGCCATTGCCTGATCCGGTACGTAGGGCTTGCTGTTGGCCATGACGTCAAGCTGCACCTTCCAGCGCTGCCCATGGCGAGCAATGCATACAAAGATCGCGTCGTTGGCCTTGGCTGTTCTGTAGGCAGCACGGTGGTCTCCCGGCTTGGTGCAGTCGGGAATGAGCGCGGCTTGGAGAGGCATTCCAGGCTTCGGCATGACCACATCGTCGCAGGCGCCCGCGCCGTTGATCAGGCGAATGCCACGACTGTCACCGGTGTCCAGGATCCGCACCAAGCCCCCGGCGCGAGCAGTGACGGGGTACTGGTGGGGCGGCCAGCAAGACGATAGGTTCAGCTTGGATTAGATCACGTGTTCGGTTTACTCAACCACGCCGACGCGGGCGTGTGGTTTATTTTTGCGCACCACTTACTGGGATGAGGTATAGTCATGCGACATGAGCGAACAGCAGGATGCGCTTGAGGACCTTGAGTCCAGTGGTGTTCTCGCGACCCTCACATGGGCCAGCGCGTCGGCCTACCGACGCACCATGGAGGACTACGACCCCGACACGGGTCATGACCAGGGCTGGGTCGGATCTACCGCCCACAAGCTCTTCGTTGACCGACTGCATCGAGCCTTCTCCACGGGGAAGCACGGCGTGGACTCACCTGAGTCCGCCTCCGCTGGACTGGACCTCGTGGCCGCCGGACTGGCCCCGGGCGAGCACCGGAAGATGCCGCTCATCACCCCGGGCACAGTCGTCCGGTCCGACCTCAATCAGTCGCCGGGGTGGCGGTACGGGGATTGGCGGATCCTGCTCACATCGTTCGTGTTCGGGGAGAGCAATGGCATCCCGTGGCCCCAGAAGAGCCCCACCAAGCAGCGCGTTGCGGCTCAGGGTCAGCCGGCAGGGTGGCTGGACCCTCATCCCACCCTGTGGGAGGACGAGGCCGAGTCGCTCGCCGCCACGATCCAGGCATTGAGGGAAGCGAACGCGGAGCTCAACGCGACAACGCTCATCGTCGCCCACAGTATTGAACGAGAGCTGAACATCCGAGAACTCTTCTTGGGGCGGTCTCGTTTGAATCGTGGGGGCGGAGATGCCTGGTACTGGAAGCATGATCTACTTGCAGCCGAACCGGGTAATCCCACTTCGGTACCGATTCCCACTTCGCCCGACCCTCGCCCCGGATTGTCCGGCATCCAGGACGCACCCGTTCGCCTTCGCCGCCAGCCGTCGGAAGGGAGCGGAGAGCGTCGCTTGACGTCGGGAGAGAACGACAAGTAATGAAACGAGTGGATGGTCATGGATTCCTCACGCCGCACAGATGTGCAGGTTAGTGACGCCTCTCGCCTCTTCGACGGACGACGGTTGACGCTCGCGCGGCAGCTCATCGGCCTAAGAAAGAACGCACTCGCGACGAAGATCGACAAAAGCCCTACCGCTATCGCAGCGTACGAAAACAACACGAAGCGCCCGGCACCTGCGACGGTTGCTCAGCTATGCCTGACGCTTGGAGTGGATCCAGGTTTCTTCCTCCCGGGCCCTCACCAATCCACAGCTAGCGACTCCGTGCCTCACTTTCGCTCACTGCGTTCGACAACACAGTTGGCGCGAGACCAAGCATTCGCGTACGGAGTGATCTCTGGAGATGTGGGTGCCGCCCTCGAACGGCACGTCGAGTTTCCGGAGCCCAATCTGCCGCAGCTAAGCGTCGACGTGGAAGACGAGTCGAGCACACTTCCCGAGGAGGCGGCTCGTCTTCTTCGCAAGCACTGGGACATCGGCTCAGGGCCGGTTGGCCACCTTGTGCGCCTGGCAGAAAACCATGGAGTCGTCGTGGTGTTCAGCCCCGCGCAAACTGCCGCAGTTGATGCCTACTCCTTTGACGACGGCTATAGGCCGACGGTGGTACTGAATCCAGCAAAGGAGGATTACTACCGCCAGCGCTTCGACGTCGCTCATGAAATTGGGCATCTCGTGATGCACGTGGATGCCGAACCAGGGAGCAAGGTAGTCGAGAACCAGGCCCACCGATTCGCGGCTGAACTCCTACTTCCAGAAGATGAGTTGCGCGACCTTTTGCCTAGCAAGGCCGACTGGAGAATCCTCGCAAAACTCAAAGAGACTTACGGGGTAAGCATTCAAGCTCTCCTGTATCGATCCAGGGCTCTCGGCGTGATGAGTGAGGTGACATATCGCAACGCAGTCACCTATTTGTCATCGAAGGGATGGCGCCGCCGTGAACCAGGAGAGATGCCGGCCGTGGAACAACCGTCGCTATACCCCAAGGCGGTTGAAATCCTGTCGAGCGTAGGGATGGACGAACTTTCATTGGCCAAAGAATCCCGGGTAACTCCAGGGATCTTTCGAACAGTGACAGCAAGGTTCCCCGTACGTGAAGATCTATTTCTTGAACATCAAGAAGTGGATAGCCAAGACGGCGTAATCCCCCTATTTGGAAGCAAAATCGATAAGCCCGGGACCTAAGTCCCGGGCTTGATCAATTCTAATCTGGCCCTGTCAGGAAAGGCGGGTACTCCCGATCTCGGCAGCCTGCGGCGCCGTTGGCGCGGCAGGCGCCGCCGGGTGGGGAGCCCGCCCCACAGCAAGCAGATGCGAACTGGCGGCTAGCAGCTCTGGATACGGCTCCGCCATCCGTGCTGCCTCCATCGCAGACGCAATGAGGTCGTCCGTCGGCCCTTCGCCCGGCTGTTGCTCGGCTGCCTTCACGAGTGACCACGCAGGCCCTTCGATCCCGAAGACCTGCACGTCCTCCAGGCCGGAGGCAATCAACTCTGCCGCCAGCTCTTCAGCGCGGTGGAAGTACGACAGCGTGAACCCGCGCACCCCGTCGTAGACGGCTGTCTCAAGGATCTCGGAAACCGAGTCCCGAATCCGCTCAGTGTGCAGGTGGGCATACGTGACGTGCTCGAAGAGCGACGCGTACCGATTGATCGCCGCCGCAGCCACCAACCCACCTGGCTTCACAACTCGGTTGGCCTCCGCCAACGCCCTAGTCCGGTCGTCGGGATCGGGCAGGTGGTACAGCGGCCCGAGAAGCTGCACTACGTCAAAACTGTCGTCCGGCTCGTGCAGATCACGAGCGTCCCCCACGATCGCCGAGCACACGGCCGAGGCGGTCTCGACATGCCGCGGCACCGGATCCACAAGCGTGACTTCGTAGCCGTCCTTCACGAGCCATTCAGCGTGAATTCCCGTCGCCCCTCCCACGTCGAGTACACGCGCCGGTGCGGGGGGCAAGAAGCGTCGGAGAAGCTCTTGCGTCCTGACCAACTCCATGCGCCCGTCTGCCGAGATGCGCAGACGACTGTCCTCGTTCACTGTCTCGCCGTAGAACCGCATCACGGAGGGAGCCAATTCGAGATTCGACATGCCCGCAGTATCGTGTGTACCGGTGGACCAGTCCAGCGTGCGAGGTAGAGGAAGCCATGGCTGTTCTGAAGTACGAAGAGATCGCCGAGTCGCTTCGGACCCGCATCGCCGCAGGTGAATACGCCCCTGGCGAGGTGATCCCGTCCGGTCGCGACTTGGCCGAGCAGTGGGGCGTGTCACGGGCCACGGCCATCAAAGCCGTGGATGTGCTCCGAAACGACGGGGTCGTCGTGGCCAAGCAGGGCACCGGCTTCGTGGTCACCGAAACCCCCGTGGCACGCCCCGCCGGCGCACGTCGGGCTGGATCGGCACGCATCTTGGGCGGCATGCCGTTCCTTCGGATTGGTGCGCCCGACTGGGCCGAGCCCTCCGCACGCGTTGCCACAGCGCTTGGGCTTGCACCTGGCACCCTTGCGCTCCGTCGCATCCGCGTTCTCCAACTCCCGGACGGGAGCCCAAATAGCAGCGTGGAAGCGTGGTTCCCACCCGAGATCGGAGAGGCGGCACCCCGCCTTTCCGACACAGCACCAATCGCAGAGGGCACGACGCGCTACGTCCGGCGCCAGACTGGTCGCTTTCCCGTGGAGGGGATCGATGTCACCACAGTCCGCCTCGCCACGGAGGTCGAGGCTGAGCGACTAGGGGTTGACGCGGGCAGCGCAATCGCAGTCCTCCTTCACACTGCCCTTGACCAGGACGGACGCCCACTGGTCTGCGAGGAAGGCGTCACCCCTGCGGCATTGTTCGAGCAGGTGGATAACTACGCGATGTAGGACAAGCACCGCGTAAAGCTGGACCGGTCCGCCGGTCCAGCTTTTTTGATGCTCCATCAAGCCTCCTGAGCTGCAATAACTCACTTAGACACTTAGCCAACTAAGATTTGGCGCTTGACTGGACCGGTCCACCGGTCCAGTCTGTAGCTGCACCGCAAGGGCTCCCGCAAGGGGGTCATGAGGCCCCGTTGCGGCGGGGGCGAGGGACCCGGACCCCTTGGCAGTCCGGAGGGCTTAGGCCGAAAGGCCACGTCTCCATACGCCTTCGCCGGGACTCCGCTCTACCTGATACGGGAGCGGGCCCGAAGGAGACACCAGAACGATCACGACTTCCGCAGGCCGGTTGCCTCCGCTGCTCGTCTTGCACGAGCAGCGCTGAGGGGAGCTGGAGTTGTCCAACTTCAACGGCGCGCGGCCCCGGAGGTGCAACTCCGGGGCCGCTGTTCGGGCCGTTCCACTGATGAAGGAGTCACGACCCATGAAGTGCATCGTTGCTGGTCATGTGGCTGTTACGCCGGCCGAGTTCGCGGAGCTGGCGTTCGGCATCGACCTTGAACTGTTCACCGGCCCCATCCGGGAGTCGGACCTGGAGCGGGCGGCACGGCTGGACGTGGCGCGGGAAGTCCTCGCGGAGCTCCGCGAAAGCGACCCGGAGGCCGCGGCGTTCGCCGAGTCCCTGCTGCGCATGAGCCCGCTCATCTCCCGCCCCACTGCCCGCCGTTCGCGCCGTACGACGAAGCGGCAGGGTGGCCGCTGCACCGCGGGAACGCAGGTGGCGGCATGAGGAAACGTCTTCTGTCCTGGTGGCTGCGCCGGGGCGGGGCAGTGCTGATCGCGGCGTCCGTGACGTCGTGGCTGCTGCCGCTTCCGTCGTGGGGGCGCGGTCTGTGGAACCTGCTCGTAGCCGCGGGCTGCGTACACCTGCTGCTCGCCTACCGGGCCCGCCACGAGCGCGGCCAGGGCGGGGGCCGTAATGCTTGAGTCCCTGTCCGCGGATCAGATCTGCTCCGCGGAGAAGACGCTCTCGGCCGGGACGTGGGCCATCACCGCGGGTGCGGTGCTGTTCTCCGTCCTCACGGTCACGCCGCTGGTCGAACGGGTCACCCCGGACGGCTGGGACCGCACCGCCCCGATCCTTCCACTGGTTGTGGATACCGCGGTCGTCATCGTGGTCCGTCTCGACGCGACCGTAGCCCGCCTCGGTGGGAGCTCCGGTGCCTGGCCGACCGTGCTGCGGTGGATGACCGGTCTGATGACGCTGCTCCTGAACGTCGGGGACAGCGCGCTCAACGGCAACGCGGTCGGCGTCGCGGTCCACTCCGTGGCGCCGCTCCTGCTGATCGTCACCGCGGAAGCGGGGCTCGCCTACCGGCGTGCGATCAATCGCGCGGTGGAGAAGATCGAGCGTTCACGGGCCGCCGAAATCGAGCGACGTGAACAGCAGCAGCGGGCCGACCGTGAACGGGAGCAGCAGGCCCGTGAACATCGTGAACAGCAGGCCCGTGATCATGCCGAACAGCTCGAACGCGAGCGGGCCGATCGGGAGGCTTCCGAGCGGGCCGCTGAGCGCGACCACACGGCCCGTATCGATCGTGAACGTCAGGACCGTGCGGCTGAGGAACGGCGTGAGCAGCGCGAATACGAAGAGCGCGTCCGGCGCGAGGAGCAGCAGCGCGAGGACGCGTTGCGGCGTGAACAGCGTGAACAGGCAGAGCGTTCACGGTCCGACAGGCAGGCCCGGGAGGTCGTCTCCCTGGCCTCTCGCGACGTTGTTGAGCGGGAGATCGTGAACACCGTGAACGGCAGCGTGAACACCGCCGTGAACAGTCGGCCGACCCCGTTCACGAAGATGCCCGAGGACAACGCTCGCGCCTACCTCCGCTCGTTCCGGGAGGGCGAGAAGTCGGTGCGGCAGCTCGCGGAAGAGACCGGCTGGTCGATCGGATGGGTCGCCAACCGGCTGCGCGAGAACGCGGACGAGGACGGGGACGGACCGGCTGAGGCTGCCGTCTGATGGCCTCCGTACCCGTCTACCCGTGGCGCCTCGCCCCCGACGGACTGGCCACGATCCGGCAACTGCGGGCCCGGGGGTTACGGCCCGGCGGGCAGGACGTCGCCGCACAGATCGAACGGCCCCGGCGGCGCCGCCGCCCGTTGGTCGCCTACCTCTACGCGATCGATAAGGCCCAGCCCGTCCGGCCGATGACGCCGGCGAAATGGGCGGCTCTGGCCAAGGCCAACACCGCTCGGCGCACCTGTCCGGAGTGCAGCAGGGATGTCGGATACATCATCCCTACCTCACTCGGCATGTGCGTGACCTGCGCCTACCCCGACGACGAACAGCGCGCCGCCTGAACACCGTTGGCAGGCCCGGCCGGACGACCTCTCACAATCCCCGGCCGGGCCCTACTCCTAGGGAGTGCTCACAGCATGACGGACCTCAGCACTGAACCGGTAGCCGTTCCGGCTGCCCCCATCACCCCACCGCCCCCGGCGCCCGAGCAGCCCAAACCGGCAGCCACGGACGTGAAGGAGGTGGACCACACGCCCGGCGGGTGGCCGATCGTCCCGCTCGCCCTGTCGGGGGCGAACGGCACCGTCGGCGCGGTCGCCGCCGCTTCCCTGGCCGGCGGGCCGATCGCTGCGGCAGTGGCAGCTACCGGCATGGTCGTCCTCGGCACGGTCGCCGCCGCCCGCTCCCGCAAGCCCCACCCGCGCCGCGACGCCCGCCGGTCCGCCGCCCGCACTGCCGGCCGCGACGCTGCCCGCAGGACCGGGCACGGCGGCTCAGGTTGGGGCAGTCACGGCAGCGGCAGGAGCCGCTCGGGAGGCTCACGCTCCGGGGGTTCTGCTGGCCGGTCGGGCAAGGTTCCCGGCCAGCACCGCCGCACCAACGGCTCCACGGCCCGCCACGCCGCAAGCGGTAGCGGTACTGGTACCAATACCCGTACCGCTTCTGGCGGAAAGTCCCTGACCAAGACCAGTAATGGCCTGTCCAAGCACACTGCGGGCAAGGGTTCTGCGGGCCGGTTGGGGCAGGTCAAGGCTCTACGGGCAGCGCATAAGGATGCGGCTGGCTCGCGTGGCGGGCTGCGGAGGCAGACGACCGACGCGCGGCGCGCGGTCGCCGACGCCCGCCGCAACGCCAGGATCGGCGTGGGGGGCACCGGCCAGCTGGGCAAGCGCACGCGTCCGGCAAGCCGCCTGATAGGCGGGACTGCCCGCAAGGCTCGCGCGGCGCGGGATGCGGCGGTGGCCAAGCAGCGCAACAAGCGCGACGCGAAGACCGGCGGCACGGTTGCCGCTCAGCGCGCGCAGGTGCGAAAGGCGCCCGCACGCCGGGCGGCGCGGCAGGCGTTGCGCCGGTCCGCGGCCCGCTTCCACGGTCGGCGCCTGCTGACCGCGCTGCTCGCCCTGCCGGTCGGTCTGCTGGGTTTGCTGACCAGCCCGATCGGTCGGAAGCTCCGGCTGCCGTGGCTGGTCAACCCCGGCTGGCGCCTGTACCGGCGTCTCGTACGGACCGCGGGCGAGCAGCGCGCGGCCCGTGACGAGACCGCCCGCGACAGGCAGCGCGAGCAGGAGGCCGCCGCGGATGCGGAAGCGGCGAAGGACGGCACGGACGGCATCGCGGAGGACGTTCAGCGTCCCGCGGCCACGGTTCCCACCAGCACGAACATCCCTGTGAGTGAAGGAGAGCACGTGTCCGGATTCCGATTCGAAGAGGCCGCTATCGAGATGGAGCAGGCCGCCAACTCCTACGAGCCCGAGAACGCCATGGAGATCCTCGCCATGGTCGAA
The DNA here is from genome assembly GCF_055559015.1 of Streptomyces sp. NPDC024698. Classification (NCBI taxonomy): domain Bacteria; kingdom Bacillati; phylum Actinomycetota; class Actinomycetes; order Kitasatosporales; family Streptomycetaceae; genus Streptomyces; species Streptomyces sp. NPDC024698. Next base: position 75,639 of record NZ_JBVHLK010000008.1, read on the forward strand.
GGCCTGCCGGCCGCGCTCACCGCGGTCGCCAACGTCATGAAGATCCTCGCCGAGCGCTCCGACTCGGAGTTCCCGCTGGAGAAAGAAGTCGCGGACGGGTTCAACGACATCTTCGGCGCCCTGATGAGCGCCGTTGCGGTCGCGGAGGACATGGGGCCGCTGTTCAGGCAGGCGCATGAGCAGGACATCGCCCGGCACGAGGACCCCCGCAACGGCACCGAGGCTGAGAAGGGCTGGAACGTCTGAGATGAGCAGCACCGCCACCGCCAAGAACCAGAGCAGTGGCCCGGTGCTGGACTGGAGCGCCGGTCACGGACCCGTGACCGGCGCTCTGTCCGCCACCACCGGAGCCTTCGCCCTCGCCACCACCGGCGCCGCCACCCACATGCCCCCCGGCTGGGCCCTCGCCGCCGGCGCCGCCGGCGCCCTCGGCCACACCGTCGCCGGTATCCGCGTCCGCAACGCCGGCCGCACCGTCGCCACCAAAGCCGCATCCTGGCTCGTCGGCGCCGGATGGACCACATGGGCCATGACGAACGGACCACTCACCTGGGCCGCCCTCGGCTCCCTGGCCACCATCGGCGTCGGCATCGGCGCCGCCGCCCGATCCACCGCCCTCTACGAAGAGGCCCGCGAGGACGAAGCCAATGCTGCTGAACAGCGGCACATCGCTGCAGAGTTGTCCGCGGAACGGCGGGCGGTCGCCGCGGAATGGATGGACCGCATCCAGCGGGTCTGCTCCATCACGATCCACGTGGTCGGGGTGGAGATGTGGAAGACGGGCGCCGGCTACTCGATCGACGCCGAACTCCCGCCCGGCGGCGCGACCTGGAACAAGATTGCAGGCGAGTCGCCGCGGCTGTCCGCGGATGCCCGGCTCCCGCACGGCTGCACCGCCACCGCATCCCCCGGCATCCACCAGGGCCGGGTCATCATCGACGTGACCACGGTGAACGTGCTGGCAGAGGAGCGGACTTACCCGGCGGAGTACGGGCCGCTGTCCGTACACACGGGCATTCCGTGGGGGTACCGGACGAACGCGGAAGAGATCCTCGCCTACCTGCGCGAGCAGTGCGCGCTGATCGTCGGTCCGACCGGATCGGGCAAGACCAACATGGTGCACGCGATCCTCGCCGGGTTCGCCCGCGCCGAGGACATCCTCACGTGGGTGATCGACCTCAACGCCGGATCCGCCGGACTCCCGTGGGTACTTCCCGCGCTCAACGGTGAGTTGACCCGGGAGGACAGCAAGCCCGTGCGGCCCGGCGTCGACTGGCTCGCCGGCACCTACGACGAAGCCCTGACCATGCTCGACGCCGCGGTGCGCGTGGCCAAGCAGCGCAAGATGGGCTACCAGGATCTACTTTCGAGGGCCAACACAGATCTTCTGCCGGTCAGCGCGAAGATTCCTCAGATCATGCTCGTCATTGACGAGGGTGCGGAGATCCTGGCCAGCACCGACCGGCAAATCCGCAAGCTCGGTGAGAAGATCCTCGAAGTGATCCGGATCGCCCGCGCCATGGGCGTCCGGACTGTCATCACCGCGCTTGGCGCCACCGGCAGTGTGCTGAACAACCTGATGATCCGCCGTGAGGCAAAGGTGCGCGTCGCGCTCACGGGCGGTGAGACCGAGGGCATGGACCTGTCGAAGATGTTCCCCGGCAGCCGCGGCCTCCGGGTCGACCAGGCCCCGCACAAGGGGGCCGGGTTCATGGGCACTCCCGAGTCGCCTGCCGCGTTGTTCAAGGCGTGGCGGATCCTGCCCAACCAGATCCGGGAGATCACCGCCGCAACCTCCGACCGGCACCCCACGCTCGATGCCGTGTCCGCACAGGCTGCCGGGCCCGCCTACGCGCGCCGCTGGGATGCCGACCGCACCGCCTGGATGCGGGACGCCGCGACCGACGACGCTGAAGGCGCGTCCCCGACCACGCCAGGGCCGCTGCGGCTGTCCGCGCTGAGCGACCAGCGTGAGTCTCCGGAAGACGCGCTCGCCCGCCGCTTCCGGGAGGAAATCGACGCGCAATTTGGCACTACGCCGGACCCGCACACCCCCGGGCAGGACGACGAACCGGAACGGCCGGCCGGGCTGAACCTGTCCGCGCTCCGAGAGGAGCAGGACAGCCCCGCGCAGCAGGCCGCGCTCGCCGCACTGCTCGCCGCAGGGCCCGAGGGCACCGGAGCATCCGCGATCGCCCGCGCGCTCGCGGATGCCTACGGGACGACGCGTCAGACGGTCGTGGGATGGCTGAAAACGTGGATGCAGGACGGCACCGCCGTTCGCGTCGGGGAGGGCACCAAAGCCCGCTATGTCCACCGCAACCACGCGCCCGAGGGCTGATCCCTTGTCGCTTGTCGTCCCCGCTTCGCTGCATGTCGTCTGAAGGTCCGTGGGGCTCGGATACGAGTTGTGACCTGGGAGGCGACAAGCGACAAGACAAGTGACAAGACAAGTAAGGCGACAAGCCGCACGACAAGAGAGACGACAAGCCACGCGACAAGCAAACCCACCCCGCTACGGGCCCGCACCGCTCACTCGGCGCGGGCCCGCGGCCTGCCCTGAGGGAGTCTGAAATGAGCCAGCCCACCCCGCCCGGCCAGATAGCCCCGCACATCCCCGCGGACGTCTTCCAACGCGCACAGGCGACCGGGCAGCCGGTCGTGGTCATCGTCCAGAGCGCCCCGGCCGTCTTCCCCTGGCAGCGACTGCTGATCCCGTTCGCGATCGCCGCGGCCGCCGCCCTCGGCACCTGGGGCGTCGTCCTCGCCATCGCCTGGCTCGTGGACGCGGCCGCACACACCGCCACCGTCATCGCGAGCACGGCCGGACCCATCGGAGCCGGCGGCATCACTCTCAAGCTCGCCCGATCGAAGTAGCCCTACCCTCCCGAGCCGCCATCCGGCGGCGCGGCGCGCGGCCTCGGCCGACGCGCAACGCGAGAGGGACCGCCCCGATCCCCGAGGCCATCCCGCACCCGCACCACCGCTTCACTCCCTCCACCAAAGCGAAGGGCAAGGGGCAGCAGAGGGGATGTCAGCACCCCGACCACGCTCCAGCACGCCTGCCACCAGCAGAAACACGCGATGGCCGAATCCGTGAGCGCAACCCCCAACGCAACACAGAGCGCAACAGCAGGAGCAACCCCGAACGCAACAGATACCGCGCGTTCACCTTCGCAACATGGCCGCCTTTAGCGGCGACAGCGCCAAACGACACCAGCCAGGCTCCAACAACCCAACCCACGCCACCTGTTGATACATGGGAGGACCCGCGTGCTCGACAACGAACCGTACTGCGACCAGTGCGCCGACCACGGCTGTTCCGGACACGAATTGTGTGACCACTGCTCCGGCGACATCTGCAACGAGTGCAACGGCTGCGACTGCCCCGACACCCTTTGTCCCGGCCCCGCCGCCCACGCCAACGACCGCTAGCTACGCCAAGGGCGGCCCCCGCGTCTCGCCAAAGCCACGGGGCCGCCCTTGCCAACCAGCATCCAACGAAGGAACTGGAGACCCCAGCATGACCCATCGCACGGACCACCCGCGAGTGCCCGAGGGCACCGAGCAGGTGACCATGGTCCGCACCGAGCCCCGCGCGGACGGCAGCACCGTCCTGACCCTGCTCATCGTCGGCCCGCCGCTCACCCTGATCGAGCACCGCATGGCCCTGGACCCGTACCTCACGTGGGCCCTGCTCCACACGCTCACCCGCGACCTGGACGGCATCGAGCCCCCGGGACCCAACCCGCAGACCGCCGCGCTGCTGGACGCACTGCGTACGGGCGACCGCGAAGCCTTCACCGCTGCCGTGGACGGCTACAACCACCGCATCCTCAGTCTGTGGTCGGACGGGAGCGCCGCCGCGTGACCACGGCCCCGACCCGGGCCCTGCTCGCCAGGGCCTTAGATGCAGCACACCGCGGATGGCACGTCATCCCGCTCCGCCCCGGCGACAAACGGCCCGCCGGCCACGCGGAAAAGCACTGTCCCGCCACCGGGCGGTGCACGGACGGGCACAGGACGCCCGAGCAACGTGCCACCACCCACCCGGCCCTGCTCGCCGCCGCTTGGGCACAGCAGCCGTACAACGTCGGAATTGCCACCGGCCCGTCCGGGCTGCTGGTCATCGACCTGGACACGCTCAAGCCCACAGACGTGGAAGGAACGCCTGACGGCGCGACTTCCTTTGCAGCGCTCTGCGAGCGCGCCGGACAGGCCGCCCCCGACACCTACCGGGTGCGGACCGCACGCGGCGGGGAGCACCTGTACTTCACTCAACCCCCCGACAGCCGACTGCACTCCACGGCCGGACGGCTCGCGAAGAAGATCGACACCCGAGGGTGGGGTGGGTACGTCGTCGCCCCGAGCAGCGTTACCCCGCACGGCACGTATGAGGTCCTGGATGACCGTGAGCCTGCTCCGCTGCCGGACTGGTTGCACGCGGCTCTGGCAGCCGCTCCGGAGGCTCCGCAGGGGCCGCTGAGGCTTCCAGTCGTGAATGGCAGCCGCGCGGCACAGGCAGCGCTGGAAGCCGAATGCGCCGCGGTCGCCGCCGCCGCGGATGGCACCCGGAACACCGTGCTCAACCGCAGCGCGTTCAAGGTGGGGCGGTTCGTCGCGTGGGGCGACCTCCCCCGGCGTGTGGTGGAGGAGGCCTTCCAGGCGGCGGGGGAGTCGGCCGGTCTCACCGCGGCCGAGTGCCGCACCACGATCCAAAGCGCCCTGAACAGCTCCATCCGCACCGCTCGACCGCGGGAGGCAGCATGACCGGCCGCAACTCCTCCCACCTGGAAGGCCAACCCCAACCCACCAATCACCGGCACCCCGCCCAATCGACGGAACCGCGGCCGGCCGTGGGCGAACCGAAAGGCGCCGCCCGCAAGGGCGTCCCTTCTGCTGTTCGCTCTGAGAAGTTCCGCAGCAACCAGGCCCGCCACAGCACACCCGACCCGACACCGGATGAGCCCGGTATCCGCATCTACGCCCCACCGGTCTACCGCCACCACTACGACGGGGCCCGCTGGTGGAAACAGCCCGGCGACACCCCGAACGCCGCCTACGCCTGCACCTGTGGGCAGACCGGCACGGCCACCGGAGCTGAGGACGCTGCCGCGCTCGCGGCCGAGTACGCCGACCACAAATCCGTCTGCACGGGAGCTCCCGTGACCCCGCCCGAAAGGAGGGCCGCCGCATGACCGACGCCATCGACGGGGCCGCGCTGCTGGACGAGGTCGAAGCCTTCCACCGCCGCTTCAACGTCTTCCCACTGGAGGCCGCTTACGTCGCGGTGACCTTGTGGGACGGGCACGCGCACCTGCTCGACTGCTTCGACTCCACCCCCCGACTCGCCTTCCTGTCCCCCGAACCGGGATCGGGTAAGTCCCGCGCACTGGACGTCGTGGAGACACTCGTGCCGCGCGCCATGGCTGCCGCGGACGCATCGGCCGCGGCGCTGTTCCGGTCCGTATCGGGCCTTGATGGCGGCCGGCCCACGATCCTGTTCGATGAGATCGACACCATCTTCGGCCCGAAAGCCGGGGACAACGAGCAGCTACGCGGCTTCATCAACGCAGGCCACGCACGCGGACGCCCCGTGTACCGGTGCGTGGGGGACGGCTCCAACCAACAGGTACAGGGCTTCCCTTCGTACTGCGCCGTTGCCGTGGCCGGACTCGGATCGCTGCCCGACACGATCCTGACCCGCTCCATCATCATCCGCATGCGCCGCAGGGCCAGGAACGAGAAGGCAGAGCCGTTCCGCTCCCGCATTCACGTCCGTGAGGGCAACGAGATCCGCGACCGGCTCGCCAAGTGGGCCGAGTCCGTAGAGAAGCAGGTCGCCGGCGTCTTCCCTGCGCTCCCCGAAGGGATCACCGACCGCCCGGCAGACGTCTGGGAACCCCTGATCGCGGTTGCGGATGCCGCCGGGGGCGACTGGCCCCGCCGGGCCCGCGAAGCCTGCGTGGCTCTGGTCAAAGCCTCGCGCGCCAATGACAAGGGCAGCATCGGAATCCGGCTCCTGACGGACCTGCGCGATAACGTCCTGAACGGCATCGACCGCCTGCCCACCGTCGCCATCCTCGACAGGCTCAACGCCCTGGACGACGCCCCGTGGGCTGACCTCAACGGCAGGCCGCTCGACAACCGGCGCCTGTCCAAGATGCTCAGCGAGTACGTCACCGCCGACGGAGACCCCATCGGCTCCCGCAACATCAAGACCGGCGGCAGCGTGCTCAAGGGCTACTACGCCTCAGACCTCCGGGACGCATGGGCCCGCTACTGCCCCCCACCCCCGGAAAGTCCGCTACTCCCGCTACCTGACCTCGAAAACGCGGTCTGACCAGCAGAAACCCGGTAGCGGCCCGCACCACCGCGGGCCGCTACCCGATCGCGCCTAGCCGCTACCGCTACCCGCTCCGCTACCCCCGACAGGCCACCTGACCTGCAAGGTAGCCGCAGTAGCGGAGGTAGCGGACCTCAGTGAAGGGGTTTCAAGGACCCCGCCACGTACCCGGAGGCTCGTCGTGCCCACCGCTGTCCCTGGCCCACCTGAAGCACTCACGGTTCCCGAGGTCATGCACGCGCTGCGCCTCAGCCGCAGCAAGGTCTACGACCTCTTCCGTTCTAAGCAGCTCGAAAGCTTCACCGCGGGTCGCGCCCGCCGCGTGCCCGTCGCCGCCGTACACCGATACATGCAGGACCGCCTTGAGGAGGCCGCCTGATGGCCAAGCGCCGCGCCAACGGCGAAGGAACGATCACCAAGCGCAAAGACGGTCGCTACCACGCAGCCGCCTACGTCTACCGCCCTGACGGGACCCGGACCCGGAAGTTCGTCTACGGCAAGACCCGCGAGGAAGTCGCGGACAAGCTGACCGAGTTGCAGGAGATGACACGGCAGGGCATCCCGGCCGCGTCGTCCACGATGGCGTTCGGGGACTACCTGACCTACTGGTTGGCCGCTGTCGCCCCGGAGCGACTGAAGCCCGCGACACTCAACAGCTATGAGGGTCTGTCCCGGCTCTACATCCGCCCCGCCCTCGGCAAGAAGCGGCTCAACCGGCTGTCACCCACGGACGTACGACGCTTCCTGACGGACTTCAAGGGCGCGTGCCTCTGCTGCCTGCGGGGCGCCGATGCCGAGCGACCGGAGGACAAGCAGGTCTGCTGTGCCGTCGGGCGTTGCTGCAAGCGCCGGCCCTCGGCCCGCACGGTCCAGTACATCCATGCAGTGCTGAGGTCTGCACTTCAACAGGCGATGCGCGAGGAGCTGATCGCGCGGAACGTCGCCCGGATCGTGGAGACGCCCACCGTCGCCCCTCAGGAGGTTCGTCCCCTGGACCGGGCAGAGGTGCGGATGTTGCTCAAGGTCGCCGAGTCTCACCGGCTCTACGCCCTGTGGCTGTTGCTCGTGTCTACGGGCTTACGCCGGGGGGAGGCTTTGGCGGTGACGTGGTCGGACATCGATCTTGCGACGGGAACGCTCCGGGTTCGGCGCAACGTGCAGCGCATCCGGCGCGAACTCATCTTCGGCACGCCCAAGACGAAGCGCTCTGTACGCACGATCTCAGTGCCTCAGCGATGCGTGCAGGCCCTGGCCGAGCACAGGGAGCAGCAGGAACGGGAACGCAAGGTCGCTGGGCCGAAGTGGAAGCCGACACCGAGCCAGCCGGCCGGGCTCGTCTTCACCACGGCGACCGGTGGAGTCACGGACCCGAGGGGCTTGAACCGGATGCTCACGATCCTGTGCCGTGATGCCCGGGTGCGGCGGGTCCGTGTCCACGACCTCCGGCACACCTGCGCGTCCCTGCTGCTCGCTCAAGGAGTCGATGCCCGGACCATCATGGAGACGCTGGGGCACAGCACGATCACCATGACGCTGGACACCTACGCGCATGTAATGAGTACGACGCTGCGCGCGGCTGCGGATCGGATGGACGACGCGTTGGGCGACGAACCCAAAGAGGAGATCTTGTAGTCGGGTGCCCTAGTGAAGTCGTCCGTGCGGCCGACGTAGGTGATGCGGGCCGCGTTGATGTCACCCGCTGATGTCAAAGGCCCCGCCGGTTCAACCGGCGGGGCCTTTGATCTGTGTGCACTCGGCAGGATTCGAACCTGCAACCTTCTGATCCGTAGTCAGATGCTCTATCCGTTAAGCTACGAGTGCTTGTTCTGTTGTTTCCTGCTGTCTTCGCTTCCCGGGCTTTTGCCCCGCTCGCGGCGACAGGAAGAACATTACATGACTGCCGCCGCCATGTGAAATCCATTCCCCTCACCCCTTGTGACCTGCGAAAACGCGCTTCAGGGCGATGCGGTCGGCAGGGCTCGTGGACCTCGGGAACGCCGAAACCCCGGTCCAGATGGACCGGGGTTTCGGATCTTCGCGCGGAGGCGGAGGGATTTGAACCCTCGATGGGATTGAAGTCCCAAACCGCATTAGCAGTGCGGCGCCATAGACCGGACTAGGCGACGCCTCCCGCACAACCCCTCACGCGAGCGCGAGTGGTGCGTGCAGATGATGACACAGTCGAGCGCCGTGTCACCAATCGCCCCCCACGGTACTAGGCGGATACGCCGCACCGCAAAGCCCCGCCCGTACGCAACCGGGAGGGCCGCCCCGCGTTAGGCAGGGCATGCTGCGCCGACTGCTCCTCACCGCCACCGTGTCCGCCACCGCCGCGCTCTCCTGGGTGCCCGGCGCCACCGCCGCCACCATCGCCACCGCCGGTGACACCCCCGGCATGGCCTCCGCCCCCCTGGTCTCCCCCACAAGCCCCGGCGCGGCCCGCACCGCGTTCACCGAATTCGCCCGGCTCACCGCGTTCACCTCGTTCACCGGTCTGCCGTCGTCGCCGACCCTCGCCCCGGACGGACTCGCCCTGCCGGCCCTCATGCCCCCGCCGGCCCGTCCGGAGGACTCCGCCGACCGGCTGACCGTGACCGTCGCCGGGGCGGGCGGCGGCGCGGACGGCACGTTCGAGCTGGACTGCCACCCCGCGGGCGGCACACATCCGCGCGCGGCGGAGGCCTGCGACCGCCTGGACCGCATGACCACCTGGGGCAAGGACACCTTCGCCCCGGTGCCGCCGGACGCCCTGTGCACGATGGAGTACGGGGGCCCGGCCACCGCGCATGTCACCGGAACCTGGGCGGGGCGCCCCGTCGACGCGCGCTACGACCGCTCGAACGGATGCGAGATCTCGCGCTGGAACGCCCTGATGCCCGTTCTCCCCGGCACCCGCCCATAGCGCGGATCCGAAGAGGACACGGCGAAGTCACGGTGATCTCACGGTGCTCTCACGGTTCCGTACGGTGAAGTGCGTGGTCACGGGTTCTCCGCCGGTTCTGCCTCTCATATGTGTGCGACCTCCCTCTCATCCGGCATCGCGAGCGCAACCTCTGCCCGTAGACTCCCTCGCGTGACACGCTGCGGGCCGGTTGGCAAGATGGCCCCCGCGGTCGGCAAGGTGCGGTAACAGGGAGGAAGCGTCTCGTGAGCAGCAGGCCATCCCGAGGCGCTGCTCGCCTCGCAGCCATACTGGACGCGCTGCCCGATGCGCTGGTCCTGGTCAACGCCAACGGGACGGTCGTCAACGCCAACACGATCGCCCTGGAGGCCTTCGAGACCCCGGGCACGGCCCTGGTGGGCCGCGGGCTGCTCGACCTGCTTCCCGAGTTCGACTCCAAGCTGATCCCCGGCTCCATGCGGCGCCCCGACAGCACCGACGAGCGCGGGCGGACCAAGCCGACCCGGATGATCGCGCGGCGGACCGACGGCTCGGAGTTCCCGGTCGAGGTCACCAGCGCGAACCTGGAGAGCGGCCAGCAGGCCTACGACAACTACGGCCCCCTCCCCGACGAGCTGCTCATGCTCGTCGTACGCGACCTCTCGGGCACCGTCGACACCGAGGCCGAGCTCGCGCGCTCGCAGCGCCAGACCGAGATGATCCTGCGCGCGGCGGCCGAGGGTGTCGTCGGGACGGACACCGACGGGCGGGTCGTGCTCGTCAACCCCGCCGCCGCCCAGATCCTCGGATACCGGGCCAGCGACCTCGGCGGCAGGGAACTGCACACCCTGATCCTGCACTCGCGCGCGGACGGCGAGCCGTTCCCCTACGCGGAGTCGCCGCTGGCCGACACCCTGCGCTCCGGACGCAAGCACCGGGTGCGCGGGCAGGTGCTGTGGTCGAAGTCCGGGGCCCAGGTGCCCGTCGACCTGACGACCTCTCCGGTGCGCGACGGGGACCAGCTCGTCGGCGCCGTCATGACCTTCACCGACCGGCGGCCGTACGACACCCTGGTCGAGGAGAAGGAAGCCGCCGAGACCCGGCACACCGAGGAACTGGAGCGGCTCGGCGAGGAGCACACCGCCGAGCTGGAGAAGCTGCGCGAGAACCACACCGCAGAGCTCACCGAGCTGACCGAGGGGCACGAGGAGGAACTCGCCTCGGGCGAGGAGAGGTACGCGGCTCTCGGCGAGCGGGAGAAGGACCGCTACGAGGCGCTGTCCGCCCGGCACGATCAGCTGCTCGCCGTCCTCGGCCACTCCCTGCGCGGCCCCCTCGACCAGCTGCGCGGCGAACTCGCCAAGCTCGCCGCCGACGACGCGGGGCAGCTGTGGCCGGAGGCCAACCAGGTGCTCCACCACCTCGCGGCCGGCTACTCGCGCATCACCACGCTCGTCGACAACGTCCTCGGCTACCAGCGGCTGGACGCGGGCGTCGACACGATCTTCCGTACGAACGTGATGCTCGACGCCGTGGTCGCGGCCGGTGTCGAGGGTGCCATCGACCTGATCGGGCCCGGCCGCGTGCAGTTCGCCGTGCACGCCCCGCCCATCGAGGCCGAGGTCGACCCGCAGCGTCTCGCGCGCGCCCTCGCCCACCTCGTCGCGGACGTCGCCGGAGTCGACGCGACCGGCAACGCGCCGGTGTCGGCGGGCGGTTACATGGACAACACGGTCGTCGTGGCCGCGGCGCAGCGCGGCGAGGTCGTCCGCATCGAGGTGCGCGGACCCTACGCCGGGGGAGACCCGGTGCACGAGCCGATCGTGCGCGGGATCGTGCGCGCGCACGGCGGGGTGCTCCAGACGCACGAGGTGCCCGGGATGAGCGGCAGCGCCTACGTCCTGGAGGTGCCCATCGGCGGCGGGGCGGGCGCGGTTCCGCCCGGCAGCGTGGTGCCCGTCGGCACCGAGATCGCCCTGGCCGGACAGGACCCGCGGCAGGCCCTCCAGCAGGCCCCGCAGCAGAGCGGCGGCAGGCGCCGCGCCCGGCGGGCCTCCACGGACGCCTTCCTGGAGAGCGAGGAGTCGGGGGAGACCGGTCCGCAGGCCCTGGAGGCGGCGGGCGCGACCGCTCCCACCGGGCGCCGTCGCCGGCGTGCGGCGGAGGAGCAGGGGACGGGCGAGCAGGCGGTTCCCGCACAACAGCAGGAGCAGGACCAGCGAGGCGAGGGCACCGAGGACGGATCCGGCGGCACCGGACGGCGCCGCGGCCGGCCCAGCTCCGCTGAGGGCGCGAGCGAGGGCGCCTCGGACGCGGTCTCCGAGGGCGCGGTCGTGATGGCGGGCGAGCACGGAGCGGGAACCGCGGCCGTGGGCTCGGGACTCGGCGGGACGGTGCCTCCGCAGGGCGTCCCCGTACCGGTGCCCTCCGGGCGGCGCGCGCGCCGCGACGGTGAGCAGAACGCGCTGCCCGCGGCGCCCGCCGCTTCGGCGCCCGACCGGGGTGCCGGCGAGGACGAGGACACCGACGAGTCGGGCCGGCCGACCGGGCGGCGCCGTCGTGCGCTCGCCGCGGCCGCCGAGCGCGCCGCCGCGCAGGACACGGGCGCCCGTGCGGTGTTCGCGCTGCCTCCGGCGGAGGCGGACCGCTCACCGGAGTACGTGCAGGCCGCGGCCCAGGCACAGGCCGCCCAGGCGCATGCGGCACAGGCCCAGGCCGCTCAGGTCCAGGCCGCTCAGGCGCAGGTGGCCCAGGCGGCGCAGGCTCAGGTGCAGGCTCAGGTCGCGCTGGCCCAGCAGGCCGACGGCCGCCATGACGCGATGCGGCACGACCCCGAGGACGACCACACCCCGCCGCAGCCGCACCCGGTCTCGGCCCCGACGGGCCGCCGGCGCGCCCGCCAGCTCGCGGAACCGGCGGCCGGCGCACCCGGGCAGGCGCTCCCGGCCCAGGGCGCCCCCGGCCAGCCGGTACCCGCTCAGTCCGTGCCCGCTCAGTCGGCACCCGGACAGTCCGTACCCGGACAGCCGGTGCCCGCGCTCGGGCAGACGGTTCCGGCACAGGGACTTCCGGCGCAGGGGCTTCCGCAGGGATCTCCGGCGGTGCCCCCGCCAGGGCTCCCCGCGCAGGTCGCCCCGGCCGCCGGCGCCGCGGGTCAGCCGGTTCCCACCGGCCTGCCCGCCGCCGCGCAGCCCGGTGCCGCCCCGGCGGCCCGGTCCTGGCCCGACGCGAACACGACCACCGGTGCCGACGCCCCGGCGCCGTCCGGGGCCGGGGCCCGGCCCGCGCTCCCGGCGGCCCCCGCCGCCCAGGCGGCTCCCGCCCCGCTCCCCCCGGAGCGCCCGGCCGCGCGGATCGCCCAGCCGCTGCCCGCCGAGGCGGCGCCCGCGTCCGCGCCCGCCGACCCCAACGCGACGCAGGGCCGTGCCATAAGCGTGCGCACGCTCGGCCAGGGCGTCCCGTTCGCCCGCCAGGTCGCGGCGGCCCAGCCGGGCGGCGGTGTCCAGGCCCCGACGCCTCCCCCGCACGCGACCAACGGCGGAGGACGCCGCCGCAAGCTCGGCACACCGCCGGAGCCCGCCGGCGACCGTCCGGAGACGGCGGCGCGCGCGCTTCCGGGAGGTGCCCAGCCGGGTGCCGGACCCCGGCGGCCCGGCACCACCGAGGGCGCCGGACGGTCCTACGCCATAGGGGCGCCGGACGAGAACGCCGCCGAGGGCCCCGAGCCGCTCGACGGTCCCGGCGGTGCCGTCGAGGTCGCCGACCCGCCGCAGCCGCGGCCCGTGGACGACGAACTGCCCCCGGAGCCCCTGGACAACCCGCGGCGGCTGCTCGTGTGGCCGGCGCCGGACGCGAGCACCCAGCAGGCGCTGAGCGACCGCGGCTACCGGCCGGTCATCGTGAACTCGCGCGAGGAGGTGGACGCGCAGATCGCCGCGTTCCCGGCCGCGCTGTTCGTCGACCCGCTGACCGGCCCGATCACCCGCACGGCACTTCAGTCGCTGCGTCAGGCCGCCGTCGCGGCCGAGGTTCCCGTCCTGGTGACGGCGGGGCTCGGACAGGCGACGCGCGAGGAGGCGTACGGGGCCGACCCGGCCGTCCTGCTGAAGGCGCTCGCGCCGCGCGACTCCGAGCAGCACCCGCCGCGCGTGCTGCTCATCGAGGAGCACGCGGAGATCGCGCTCGCGCTGACGGCCACCCTGGAGCGGCGCGGGATGCAGGTCGCGCGCGCCTCGACGGACGAGGACGCTGTCACGCTGGCCTCGCAGATGCGGCCGAACCTCGTGGTGATGGACCTGTTGCAGGTACGGCGCCGCCAGGCCGGGATCGTCGACTGGCTGCGGGCGAACGGGCAGTTGAACCGCACGCCGCTGGTCGTCTACACCGCCGCCGTCGACACGGCCGAACTGCCGCGGCTGGCCGCGGGGGAGTCGGTGCTGTTCCTCGCCGAACGCTCGACGACCGACGAGGTCCAGGAGCGGATCGTCGAGCTCCTGGCCCGCATCGGCACCAACTAGGGCCTGCCACAAGGCCATGAGCGGCACGTGAGCCGGGAGGGACGCCCCAGGGCGTCCCTCCCGGCTCACGTGTGAGGTGGGCGCGTCAGAGCTTGGTCACGTCCAGGCCACCCTCCGCGTACCTCTTGCGGATGACCTTCTTGTCGAACTTGCCGACGCTCGTCTTCGGGACGGCCTCGACGATCGACCAGCGCTCGGGAAGCTGCCACTTGGCGATCTTGCCCTCGTCGGCGAGGAAGGCGCGCAGCGACGCGAAGTCGGCCGTCGAGCCCTCCCGCAGGACGACGGTGGCCAGCGGGCGCTCGCCCCACTTGTCGTCGGGGACGGCGACGACCGCGGCCTCGGTCACGTCCGGGTGGGACATGAGGGCGTTCTCCAGGTCGACCGAGGAGATCCACTCGCCGCCCGACTTGATGACGTCCTTGGCGCGGTCGGTGAGGGTCAGGAAGCCGTCCGCGCTGATCGTGCCGACGTCACCGGTCTTGAGCCAGCCGTCCTCGCTGAACTTGTCGGCGGGGCGCAGCGGTTCGCCGTCGTTGCCGCCGTAGTAGGCACCGGCGATCCACGGGCCGCGGACCTCCAGCTCGCCCGCGGACTCGCCGTCCCACGGGAGCCGTTCGCCGCCGGGGCCGGTGAGACGGGCCTCGACGCCCGTCGGGAAGCGGCCCTGGGTGAGGCGGTAGGCGAACTCCTCGTCCGTGCCCACCGCGTGGGCCGGCGGGCGGGCGATGGTGCCGAGCGGCGAGGTCTCGGTCATGCCCCAGGCGTGGCAGACGCGCATGCCCAGGTCGTCGAAGGCGGCCATGAGCGAGGGCGGGCAGGCCGAGCCGCCGATCGTCACCTGGGTGAGGGAGGAGACGTCACGGGGCTTGGCGGTCAGCTCGGCGAGCAGGCCCTGCCAGATGGTCGGGACGGCGGCGGCGTGCGTGGGCCGCTCGCTCTCGATCATCTCGGCGAGCGGCGCGGGCTGGAGGAAGCGGTCCGGCATCAGCATGTTGATGCCGGACATGAAGGTCGCGTGCGGCAGGCCCCAGGCGTTGACGTGGAACTGCGGGACCACGACGAGGGTCGTGTCCTGGTCCGTGAGGCCCATGGACTGGGCCATGTTCACCTGCATGGAGTGCAGGTAGATCGAACGGTGGGAGTAGACGACGCCCTTGGGGTCCCCGGTGGTGCCGGAGGTGTAGCACATGGCCGCGGCCTGCCGCTCGTCGATCTCCGGCCAGTCGTAGGCGGCCGGCTTGCCGGCGATGAGCTCCTCGTAGTCGTGCACCCGCACGCCCGTGCCGTCGAGGAGCGAACGGTCACCGGGACCCGAGACCACCACGTGCTCCAGCGTCGGCAGCTGGGGGAGGAGCGGCGCGAGCAGCGGAAGCAGCGAGCCGTTGGCGATGACCACCCGGTCGGCCGCGTGGTTGACGATGAAGACGAGCTGCTCGGCCGGGAGGCGCAGGTTCAGGGTGTGCAGCACGGCGCCCATGGAGGGGATCGCGTAGTACGCCTCGACGTGCTCGGCGTTGTTCCACATCAGGGTCGCGACCCGCTCGTCGCCCGTCACCCCGAGGTCGTCGCGCAGGGCGTGGGCCAGCTGGTTCGCACGCAGGCCGGCCTCACGGAAGCTGCGGCGGTGCGGTTCGCCCTCGCCGGTCCAGGTCGTGATCTGCGACTGTCCGTGCACCAGCGCCCCGTGCTCCAGAATGCGGGTCACAGTCAGCGGTACGTCCTGCATCGTGCTCAGCACGGCGTCCTCCCGGGGGCGACATTGCCTACGCGGTAGTGATGGGTTCCGCTGATTCTGCGCACATACCGCGTGGTATGTCACTAGGCCCCGGAATGATCGATCACCTCAGGACACGCCCGGACACCGGCCGGGGGCCTTCTCCGCGTACGGGTATGAGCTCGGGGTCCTCGCGCAGTTTGCCCAGCGCGCGGGAGACGGCGGACTTGACCGTGCCCACGGAGACCCCGAGGATCTCGGCGGTCCGGGCCTCGCTCAGGTCCTCGTAGTAGCGCAGCACCACCATCGCCCGCTGCCGCGCCGGCAGCTTGGTGATCGCCCGCCACATCGCGTCGTGCAGCGCCTGCTGCTCGGCGGGGTCGGCGGCGGGCAGCCCCTCGGGCTCCGGCAGTTCCTCGCAGACGAACTCGTCGACCTTGCGCTTGCGCCACTGCGAGGTCCGCGTGTTGAGCAGCGCCCGCCGCACATAGCCGTCCAGCGCCCGGTGGTCCTCGATCCGGTCCCAGGCGACGTACGTCTTCGTCAGCGCCGTCTGGAGCAGGTCCTCCGCGTCGCCCGGGTCCGCGGTGAGCGACCGGGCGGTCCGCAGCAGCACCGGCCGGCGCGCCTTCACGTACGAGGAGAACGACGGGTACGACGGGGTCCGTGCCGCCCCGGTGGCGGCGTCCGAGGCGCTCGTGCAGACGAGTGTGGTCATGGCTCCACGCTAGGTTCGCCCCCTCCTCCCGCGGATCGGCCGCAGGTCCCGAAGCCATGTCCGCCTCAGGTTGTAGAACCGGGGTCGCGCTCACCTCCTGAAGGTGGACACGCGGACCGTGCCCTCTGAGGGTTCGCCCCTGAGACACGGTCGCTGGACGCGGTTTCCGTCCGGTGGGTGGGCCGGGGCCGTGCCGGGCCCCTCGCGTCCGATTCCGGCTGCGGGCCGAGGAAGGTTTCAGCCCCTCCGGCGTTTGAGGAGCGGGGTCTGGGGCGGAGCCCCGGGTACGGGACGGGTAGGGGCGGAGGGGCGAAGGAGAAGGGGTGGGTTCGTCCGGCTGGGCAGGGCAGTCCTTCAGGGCCGGGTGGGCCGGGAAGTGCGGGTGATTCCCGGCGTCAGGCGTCGGTCCCGAGGATCAGGCCCGAGGTCGGGACCCCGGTTCCCGCCGTCACCAGGACGCGGGAGGCACCCGGCACCTGGTTCACGGAGGTGCCCCGCAGCTGCCGTACGCCCTCCGCTATCCCGTTCATCCCGTGCAGGTACGCCTCCCCGAGCTGTCCCCCGTGCGTGTTCAGCGGCAGCCTCTCCTCGGCGACGAAGTCCGCGGCCTCGCCCGGCTTGCAGAAGCCGAACTCCTCCAGCTGCATCAGCACGAACGGCGTGAAGTGGTCGTAGAGGATCCCCACGTCGATGTCCCCCGGGCCGATCCCTGCCGTCCGCCACAGCTGCCTGGCCACCACGCCCATCTCCGGAAGCCCGGTCAGGTCGTCGCGGTAGAAGCTGGTCATCTGCTCCTGGGCGCGGCCCGCTCCCTGGGCGGCGGCCGTGACCACCGCCGGGGGGTGCCGAAGGTCGCGGGCCCGTTCCACGGTGGTGACCACCAAGGCCTGGCCGCCGTCGGTCTCCTGGCAGCAGTCCAGCAGCCGCAGGGGCTCCACGATCCACCGTGAGGCCGCGTGCTCGGCGAGCGTGATCGGTCTGCCGTGGAAGTACGCGGCCGGGTTCGTCGCCGCGTACTTCCGGTCCACCACCGCGACATGGCCGAACGCCTCGGGCGTCAGTCCATAGGCGTGCAGATACCGCCGGGCCGCCATCGCCACCCAGGAGGCCGGGGTGAGCAGCCCGAACGGCAGGGCCCAGCCCAGCGCCGCGCCCTCCGCCGACGGCTCCCGCCGCTGGACGCCCGAGCCGAACCTGCGCCCCGACCGCTCGTTGAACGCCCGGTAGCAGACCACGACCTCGGCCACTCCGGCGGCGACGGCGAGCGCCGCCTGCTGCACGGTCGCGCACGCCGCCCCGCCGCCGTAGTGGACGCGCGAGAAGAACGACAGCTCCCCCATCCCGGCCGCCTGCGCGACGGTGATCTCCGGGCTCGTGTCCATCGTGAACGTCACCAGACCGTCCACATCGCCCGGTGTCAGCCCCGCGTCGTCCAGCGCGGCCCGCACCGCCTCCACCGCGAGACGCAGCTCGCTGCGCCCCGAGTCCTTGGAGAACTCGGTGGCCCCGATCCCGGCGACGGCCGCCCGCCCGCCGAGGGCGTCCCGCCCGCGCACGCTCATGCGCCGCCGCCCGCGGACGGTGTGCCGGCGGACCGCGCGTGCGCCGGCGGCGCTCCCGCAGGCCGTGCGGCGGAGGCCGGGACCGACACGGTCACGGTGCCCATGACGTGCCGGCCGAGGCCGTTGGCGCCGAGGATCCGCACCGTCGCCGTGTCGCCGTCGACCTCCTCGACGGAACCGGTCAACACCATGGTGTCTCCTGGGTGGTTGGGGGCACCGAGCCGTATCGCGACCCGGCGCAGCACCGCGGCCGGCCCGAGGTGGTCGGTCACGTACCGTCCGACCAGGCCGTTGGTCGTCAGGATGTTCATGAAGATGTCCGGCGAGCCCTTCGCCCGCGCCAGGTCCGCGTCGTGGTGCACGTCCTGGTAGTCCCGTGACGCGATCGCCCCGGCCACGATCAGCGTGCGGGTGATCTCGATCTCCAACGGCGGCAGTACGTCGCCCACCCTCATGTGCCCGCCTCTCCGTCCACGATCAACTCCCCCAGTTCCTGGAGCAGTTCGGCTCCACAGCCGAGATGCGCGTCCAGCTGCCTGCCCCACAGGAAGTGCCGGTGCACGGGATGTCCCAGGTCCGCGCCCGCCCCGCCGTGCAGATGCTGGCCCGTGTGCACCACCCGGCAGCCCGCCTCGGACGCCCACCAGGCGGCCGTGAGGGCGTGCGTCGCCCAGGGCAGGCCCTCGTCACGCCGCCATGCCGCCTCGTACGCCGTCACCCGGATCGCCTCGGTGTCCATGTACGCGTCGGCGGCGCGCAGTTGGACGCCCTGCCGGACGGCGAGCGGCTGCCCGAACTGCTCGCGCGTGTTCGTGTGCTCCACCGCCCGCGCCAGCGAGCCCGCGCACACACCGGCCTGGAGTCCGGCGAAGGCGGTACGGGCCGTCGCCAGGACGTCGTCGTACGCCCCGGCGCCGCCCAGCGCCTCGCCCGGCGTCGCCTCCAGCACCAGCCGCCCCGCCGACCAGGGCGCCGTCAGCTCGACCGGCTCGATCGCCGCCGCCTCCGCCGTGCGCACCAGCCAGAGCCGGCGCCGGCCGTCGGCGACGAGCACATGGGTGGCGTCGCGCAGCCACGGCACGGCGGGGAGGACACCGGTCAACTCCCCGGAGACCGGGGGAGATCCGGAAGCGGCCGGAGAGGAGTTCGCGGAGGAGGAGACCGATGTCGCGTCCGGGCCCGCGATCGCCCCGGTCACCACCACCGTCCCGTCGGCGATCCCCGGCAGCAGCCGCTCGCGCTGCTCGGGCGAACCGTGCGCCGCCACCGCGAGCAGGCCGTAGACACAGCTCGCGGCGAACGGCACCTGCGCCGTGGTGCGCCCCTGCTCCTCGACCACCAGGACGAGCCCGAGGAGCCCGGTGTCGGCGACCGCCCCCACGAGCCCCGCCGCGCACAGTTCCTTCCACAGTCCGGCGTCGCTGCCCGTCCCGGCCGCGGTGAGCCGTTCGGGGGTGGAGAGGTCGCCGAAGATCCGCGCGGCCAGCCCCGCGGCGGCCGTCTGTTCCCCGGTGGGCGTGAAGTCCATGTCAGCTCCCCCCGCCCGGGCCGGACAGGGGCTCCACCGCACGGAAGACCGGCAGTTCCAGCTCCTCGTCGCACCGCTGGAACGCGAGCCGCACCGGCATCCCGATCCGCACCTCGTCGTGCGGCACGCCGACCACGTTGCTCACGATCCGCACCCCCTCGGCGAGCTCGACCAGGGCGACGGCATAGGGAGGGTCGAAGGCCGGGAACGGCGGATGGTGCATGACGACGTACGAGTACACGGTCCCCTCGCCGCCCGATGCGACCGTGTCCCAGTCCGGGCCGCCGCACGCGCCGCACCCCGGCAGCCACGGGAACCTCAGCGCCCCGCAGTCCGTGCAGCGCTGGATCAGCAGCCGGTGCCGCGCGACGCCCTCCCAGAACCCGGCGTTGTCGCGGTTGATCACCGGACGCGGACGCCTGCCGCCGGCCTCCGCGGGCTTCGGCTCCCCGCCGTCACTCCTCGGACTCCGGTGCGCCGGGGCGTACTTGAGGATGCGGAACCGGTGGGTCCCGGCGAGCTCGCCGCCCGCCCTGATGTCCATCCGCGTGGTGACGAAGTACCCGGTGCCCAGCTTGGTCGTCTTGAGCCCGGACACGGACTCGATCATCGAGTCGAAGGTGATCTCGTCCCCGGGGCGCAGCGGACGCAGATACTCCTGTTCGCAGTCGGTGGCGACCACCGAGGTGTATCCGGCGCCGTCGAGCAGGGCGAACAGCTCGTCGTAGATCTCGGAGCGGCCGGGGCGGTCGGTGTGCCCGGACAGGCCGCTCATCGTCCACGCCTGGAGCATGGTGGGCGGGGCCACGGCGTCCGGCCCCCGGTAGGCCGGGTTGGTGTCGCCCATGGCCTCGCACCAGTGCCGGATCATCGGCGCGTTCACCAGGTCCCTGCCGACACCCCCGGCCGTGGCGGCACGCCCCTCGTACGCCTTCAGCCGCTCCGGCAGCCCGCCCCCCTCGCTCACCGCCGCCCCCTCCGCATGCCGAGCCGCATGGTCGCGACGATCTCCCGCTGCACCTCGCTCACCCCGCCCCCGAACGTGTTGATCTGGGCCGCCCTGTTCATCCGCTCCAGTGCGCCGCCCTCGAACGCCCCGGCGGAGCCGGAGCGGACCAGGGCTTCCGGTCCCACGACGTGCTGGCACATCCGGTACACCGCGACCGCGGACTCGGTCCCCATGACCTTGACGCCGCTCGCGTCCCCGGGCGCCGGCCCGCCGGCTTCCACGGCTCCCACCAGACGCCAGTTGAGCAGGCGGGAGGCGGCCGTACGCGCATGCGCCTCGGCGAGCTGGGACCGCACCCACGGCTCGTCGGCCCGGCGCCGCCCGGTCACCGGGTCGGGGGTGCGCGCCGCCTCCAGCGCGGCCGCGCAGAAGTCCTCGGCCTGCATGCCGATCGCGGCGAGGGCCACGCGCTCGTGGTTCAGCTGGCTGGTGACGAGTCCCCAGCCGCCGTTCTCCTCGCCGACCAGGTTCCCGGCCGGGACGCGGATCCCGTCGTAGTAGGTCGCCGTGGTGGTCTGGCCGCCCACGGTCTCGATCGGTGTCCAGGAGAAGCCGGGGGCGTCGGTGGGGACGAGCAGGATCGAGATGCCCCGGTGCCTGGGCGCGTCCGGGTCGGTCCGGCAGGCGAGCCAGATCCAGTCGGCGTTCTGGGCGTTGGACGTGAAGATCTTCTGCCCGTCGATCCGCCAGAGCCCGCCGCCGGCTCCGGTCTCCCGGACCGCGCGGGTACGCAGGGCGGCCAGGTCCGTACCGGCGGACGGCTCCGAGTACCCGATGGCGAAGACGAGTTCGCCCGCCAGGATCCGCGGCAGGAAGAACTCCCTCTGCTCCTGGCTGCCGTACTTCATGAGGGTCGGTCCGACGGTGTTCAGGGTGACCATCGAGACGGGAGCGCCGGCCCGGTAGGCCTCGTCGAAGAAGACGAACTGCTCGTCCGCTCCGCGCCCCTGCCCTCCGTAGGCGGCCGGCCAGCCGATCCCGAGCAGACCGTCGGCACCGATGCGGCGCAGCAGCGCCCGCTGCCGGCCGGGGTCGTCGGCGGGCGGCGGGCCGTCCGGCATGAGATCCCTGAAGTACGTGCGGAGTTCGGCGCGCAGCCGCTGCTGGCGCTCGGTGGGGGCGAGGTGCACGGCGGCGGCCCTCCCGGACCTCGTACGAACAAGGTTTTCTGACTGTCCGTCAGATGCCTTGTGCTGTCAAGGTCATGGGCACCGCCCCGGAAGCCCGCGCACCCCGCGCCGGACAGACGGCCGGGACTCCCCGGAACGCGTCCGCGCGACGGCGCCGAAGCACCGTCGCGCGGACACCGCGACCCCCACCCACCCCCCACCGGGCGCCCACCTCACCGAGAACTCGCCCCACCGAGCTCTCACTTCACCGAGCACCCACCCCCTGAGCACTCGCCCCACCGAGCACTCCCTCCCCCTTGAGCGCCCGCCCCACCGAGCACCCGCCCCCTGAGCGCCCGCCCCACCGAGCACCCACCCCTTGAGCGCCCGCCCCACGGAACGCTCAGCCCACCCGCGAGCCCCCGGCCGGCGGGAATCCGCCGGCCCCCGGCTCACCAGAGCTTGGCGAAGTCGACGAGGACGTTCGAGTTGCCCTGGTTGAGGGCGGTGGACGCGGAGCCGTTCACCTGGGCGGTATTGCTCTGGTTCGAGGCACCGCCGCCGACCGCCTGTTGCTGGGTGGTCCCGGAATTGCCGCTGTTGTCGCGTCCGACCCCGCTGCCGCCCACGGTCGCCACTCCCGCGTTCGATCCGGTGTCCGCGATCGAGCCGTCGTCGGCCGCCGCGACCCCGGCCAGGAAGGTGACGGCCAGGGGCAGGGCCGCGGCGGCGGCGAGAACGCGAGCGGTACGGGTGCTTGCCATGCGAGTTCCTCCAGAACCGGTTGTACGCACCGGCGGTGAGCCGGGCTGTACGCGAAATACGGCTTGTCCCAGGGCGGTTGGCCGGCCGCCTCAGCGTTGTCCACGACGTCGCGAGTCCAGAGTTGCCCAGCGCATCCCGGCGAACCACACCGGAAGCCGCGATTCCCCCTCAAGCGTGAGGACATGTCGATAAACCACCTTCACGCACCCCTTCGCGCACACGAAGCCCTGCTCAGAGCCCCGGAACCGGCTCGGCCCGTGCCCCGCAACGGCCGAAGGGTTCCGACGCGTTCCGGGCCGGTCCCGCCTCTCACCCGCCCGGCCCCCCGCCGAACCCGGAGGGTCGTCCCGGACCCTTCCCTTTCTCGAACACTCGTACGATTATGGAGTCATGGCCACCATCGACCGGCGGGCCACCACACTGGCCCTGGCGCATGCTCTGTCCGCGGCCGAGCGCGGGCTCGCGGTGATCCCGCTGTCCCGTACGAAGCTTCCGGCCCTGCGTTCCCCCCACCGAGACGAACCCGAGCCCCGCCCGTGCCACGGCGCGTGCGGCCGGCTCGGACACGGCGTGTACGACGCCTCGACCGAGCCCCGGCGCATCCGTGAACTCTTCGCCGCCGCCCCCTGGGCCACCGGCTACGGCATCGCCTGCGGGCTGCGCCCGCACCACCTCATCGGTGTCGACCTCGACACCAAGTCCGACACCGACTCCTCGGCCGCCCTGCGCGAGCTGGCCCTGCGCCATCTGTTCACGATCCCGGACACGGTCGTCGTCCTGACCCCCAGCGGCGGCCGCCATCTGTGGCTGAGCGGACCGCCGGACGTCGTCGTCCCCAACTCGGCGAGCCGACTCGCCCCCGGCATCGACATCCGCGGCGCCGGCGGCTACCTCGTCGGCCCCGGCTCACGCACCGAACACGGCATCTACGGGACGGCACCCGGTACCTCCCGGCTGGCACCCGCGCCCTGCCCGCCCGAACTCCTGCGGCTGCTCCTGCCACCGCCACCGGCGCGCGCCCACCACCCCACGGTCTCCGACGGCGAACGGCAGGGCCAGGGGCTCGTCCAGTTCGTGCTCGCCGCCCACGAGGGCCAGCGCAACACCCGTCTGTTCTGGGCCGCCTGCCGCGCCTACGAGAACGGAATCGGCCCCCGGCTGACCACCCCGCTCGTCCAGGCCGCCGTCCGCACGGGCCTGTCCGAACGGGAGGCCCGCTCGACCATCGCCTCGGCGGCCCGCATGACGGCCCCCTCGCCCCCGCGGGAGTGAGGGCCCTTTCGGAGCGCGCCGAGCAGCGCGGCCCGGTCATGCCGGTGGGCGTGAAGGCGAGCACGGACACGGCGACGGCCCCCGACCGTTTCCCCGGTCGGGGGCCGTTCAGCTGCGGTGGGTGTGGGATTTGAACCCACGGTGACTCGCGCCACGACGGTTTTCAAGACCGTTCCCTTAGGCCGCTCGGGCAACCCACCCCGCTCCCGCCCAGGCGGGTGGAGCGGGTACAGAGTACCCGGCTCCGAGGGTGCCGCGGAGGCGTGGTCGGCACCGGATCGGCCGGTGCCGACCCGGTCCGCCGACGGCACCGGCCCCCGCAGGAGAAAAGCCGCTTTGGTGAATACTTCCGCCGCCGCGCGCTCACTCGATTGCCGCACATCTGGAGGCAGGGGAGCGGCGTTAGCGGGACATGGCGAAAGCAAGATCTCTCGCTCCGGCCGTCTCCCTCCCGGGAGCGACGGCAGAGGGTCCGGTCCCGGCCCATGCGGTGCCGGGCGGACCAGGGGCCCGCACGCCCGACACGGTGCGGGAGGACATCGGCCGGCGATGCGAGGACGCAGGACATTCCGGCCGCCGCGGCACTCAGGGGACCGGGACGGAATTCCGTGAATGACGACTACCCGAATCTCTCCTTCGCCCGGTACGGACACCATCCCGGATATCCCACGGGGACGGAGAACGGCCCGTACGGCGATCCGGTGGGCGCGCTGCACGAACAGGGCTGGGACCCGGTCGAGGAACTCACCTACCTGCTCCAGGACGCCGCGGCGGACCAGGAGGTCACCGTGCCCCCGCCGCGCGACGAGCAGGTGTACGCGGACGAGTTCGAGCCGGTGTACGGCGACGAGTCCACCGGCGACCCGATGGACAACCTGGTCCAGCTGACCGCCGAACTGCCGCCCATCCGGCGCTCATCGGCCGGTCACCGCAAGGTACGGGTGCGCAATCCCCGTAACTGGATCCAGACCGTCAGCTTCGTGATCGCCGCGGTCGCCGCCGCCACCGTGTCGATGGTGAGCGTCTTCAGCGGCATGGTGGCCTACTCGCCCCTCCAGCGCATCGCGTCCAACGCGCAGAGCGGTACGGGACCTTGGTGGCCGCTGCTGGTCTACGGCCCCTGGATGGTGGCCTCGCTCTCCATCCTGAGGGCCGCCCTGCACCAGCGCCGGGCCGTGCACTCCTGGTACGTCGTCCTGCTGTTCTCGTCCGTGGCCATGATGTTCTGTGTGGCCGACGCCCACCAGACGATCACCGGCGTCGCCACGGCCGTCGTCCCCGCCCTCGCGTCGCTGACCTGCTTCCAGCAGTTAATCCGTCAGATCACGCTGACCCGGCCGCCGCGCCAGACCGTGTCCCGCCACCGGCAGCAGCGTCCCTCACCGCCCCCGCCCTCGCCCCCGGAGCGCACCGGCGGCAAGAAGGGACCGTCGTCCGCGAAGAAGGCACGCGCCTGATCCCGGGCCGGACGGCCCACCCGCGCGCAAGGGGTGCCTCCCGTGTGAGAGACACCCCTTGCGCGTCACGGGCGGAGGATCAGCTGTCGCCTTCACGGGAGCCGAGGGTGACGTCGACCGTGTGGGTCTTGCCGTCGCGCGTGTAGGTGAGCTTGACGGTGTCACCGGGCTTGTGGGTCCAGATCGCGCCGATGAGGGTCGGGCCGCTGTCGACCGTCATGCCGTCGAGCTTGGTGATGACGTCGCCGGGCTTGAGGCCCGCCTTGGCCGCGGGACCGCCGGCCTCGACCGACGAGGAGCCGCTCGCGCCCTGCTCGGTGATCTTCGCGCCGCCCGTGCCCTCCTCCAGGGAGACGGACGCGCCGATCTTCGCGTACACCGGCTTGCCCGTCTGGATCAGCTGCTGGGCCACGTACTTGGCCTGGTTGATCGGGATGGCGAAGCCGAGGCCGATCGAGCCGGACTGGCCCGAGCCGCCGAGACCGCCGCTGCTCGACGACTGGATCGCCGAGTTGATGCCGATCACCGCGCCCGAGGAGTCGAGCAGCGGACCGCCGGAGTTGCCCGGGTTGATCGAGGCGTCCGTCTGGAGGGCGCTCATGTACGAGGACTTGCTGCTGGCGCTGCCGTCGCTGGAGGCGACCGGACGGTTCTTCGCACTGATGATGCCCGTGGTCACCGTGTTGGAGAGACCGAACGGGGCGCCGATGGCGATCGTCGGGTCGCCGACGGCCACGTCGTCGGAGTCGCCGAGGACGAGCGGCTTCAGGTCCGAGGGCGCGTTCTTCAGCTTGATGACCGCGACGTCGTAGCCCTGCGCGTGGCCGACCACCTCGGCGTCGTACTTCTTGCCGCTCGGGAAGGTGGCGGTGAGCTTGCCGCCGTCGACCGCGTCCGCCACCACGTGGTTGTTGGTGAGGATGTGGCCCTGCTTGTCGAAGACGAAGCCGGTGCCCGTGCCGCCCTCGCCGTTGGTGCTCTGGGCCTCGATGGTGACGGTGCTGGGCAGCGCGTTGGCGGCCACGTTCGCGACCGTGCCCGAGGCGCGCTTGACCTGGCCGCTGGTGCTCGGCGCGGAGACCGTCGTCGAGTCGGTGGAGCCGTTGTCGTCGTTCTTGGCCAGCGAGTAGCCGATGCCTCCGCCGACACCGCCGGCGACCAGCGCGGCCACCAGGACCGCGGCGATCAGACCGCCCCGGCCGTTCTTGGGCTTCGGCGCGGGCTGCTGGTAGTCGGAGCCCCAGCCGCCGTGCCCCGAGCCGCCACCGCCGTCGGCGTACGAGGGGGTGGCGGGCGGCGGGGGCGGCCAGCCCGCTTCGGGCGCGGAGCCCTGGGCCTGCCCATAGGGGTCGGCGCCCTGAGCCTGAGCCTGTCCGTAAGGGTCGGCGCCCTGGGCCTGAGCCTGTCCGTAGGGGTCGGCGTCCTGCCCGGCTCCGTTCGGCGCGTACGCCGGCATGTCCGCGGGCGCCGACGCGTGCTCCGGTGCGCCGGGGGTGCCGGGCACCGCGGGGATCGGAGCGGTCGGCGCGCCCCCCGCGTGCGAGGCGCCCTGCGCGGAAGCAGCGGGAGTTTCCACCGGCACGGGAGGTGCGGACGGGGCCGGGGGTACTGCGTTGCCCTCGTTCTCGGTGCTCACAGCTCTTCTCCTCGATCCACGGCTGTTGTTCTCGGTCGCACTCGGTCACGCCCACTCACGCTTGTCGATGGCCCGGCGCGATTCAGCTGTGCATGTGCTTTTGTACGCCGTCAGCTTTTCCCACAGGGCGTCAGGGCACCATAAGCGGTGGCTGTGCGTCCGAGGCCATCCTTTATAACGGACTTTTATTACCAAACGGAATGTTCTGGGATCTATCTCACCTCACACTCGCCCGGCGTCGGTGGCACCATGACGCGGTGACCCTCGCACGACAGCACCCGATTCAGGTGGTCGCCCACCGCGGAGCCTCCGAAGAGGCCCCCGAGCACACACTGGCCGCGTACAAGAAGGCGATCGAGGACGGCGCGGACGCCCTCGAGTGCGATGTACGGCTGACGGCCGACGGCCATCTCGTCTGCGTCCACGACCGCCGGGTGAACCGGACGTCCAACGGCCGCGGAGCCGTCTCCGCCCTGGAACTCGCCGAGCTCGCCGCGCTGGACTTCGGCTCGTGGAAGAACCGCGACGAGTCGCCCGACTGGGAACACACTCCCGGCGGCCTCGCGGACACCTCCGTGCTCACGCTGGAGAAACTGCTCGAACTCGTCGCCGACGCCGGCCGCCGGGTGGAACTGGCCATCGAGACCAAGCACCCGACCCGCTGGGCGGGCCAGGTCGAGGAGCGGCTGCTCCACCTGCTGAAGCGTTTCGGCCTCGACACCCCCGCCGACCCGGCCGAGTCCCCGGTGCGCGTCATGAGCTTCTCGGCACGCTCGCTGCACCGTGTCCGGGCGGCGTCCCCGACCCTGCCGACGGTCTATCTGCTCCAGTTCGTCTCACCCCGGCTGCGGGACGGAAGGCTGCCCGCGGGTGTCCGGATCGCGGGCCCCTCGATGCGGATCGTGAGGAACCACCCGGCCTACGTCGAGCGGCTGAAACGCGCCGGTCACCAGGTGCACGTCTGGACCGTGAACGAGCCCGAGGACGTCGATCTCTGCGTTGAGCTGGGCATCGACGCCATCATCACCAACCGCCCCCGCGCGGTACTGCGCCAACTGGGCCGCTGACCTGGCCCGGCCCGGAGCCGGCGACCCCGCCGAGAACACCGTGACCACCCCCCGGAAACCGGCGAGAACCGGCCACTCGGTCACCGGGAGTGCACCGGCGCGTTCGCTCCGCATTCGATCGTTACGAGTGCGTCAGCAGACGTCGATTGGCCGGTTTCCGGTCCAGTCCCAAGGGGCATCCACACCGTGGCGTGGGGTGAAGGAGGTCTCGGGGGTGGCGTTGGTGGTGGCACAGGAGGTGCCCACGTCGTCGAGCATGGCCGTACCCCATGGCCCTGCGGGCGTGGGGGAAGCAAGACACCGGATGCGTGATCAGCTGCGTTCGGGGGGTGTCACGGACGCGGTCATCGACGACGCCGTGCTGATCCTTTCCGAACTGCTCAGCAACGCGTGCCGGCACGGCAGACCGCTGGGCGGCGCTCTGGCCGGCGACGGAAGCGTGCGCGCGGCCTGGCGTGTCGACCCCGCGGGCCGGCTGACGGTCGAGGTGACGGACGGCGGCGGCCCGACCCGCCCCGTGCCGGCCACCCCGTCGGTCACCGCCCGGGGCGGCCGGGGGCTGAACATCATCAGGGCGCTGGCCAAGGACTGGGGTGTCCGGGACGACATCCACGGCGAGGTCACCGTGTGGGTGGTCGTCCAGGGCGACGTGGAAACGGCGCACCGGCACGACGACTTCGCTACGCGCGTCGCGTCACCGAGGGTGTCCGGCCTGTCCGCTCTGGACTTCGCGGACGCCTTCGACGACCTCGACTGAGCCGGACCGGGGCGCGCGGAGCGGGCGGCGGGCTCCGGACGACGCGGTGCGTTGTCCACAGGATCCCGTCGCTCTCCGTACGAACGGCTAGGCTCGCGCCAGTACGAGACGAGCCGTGATCGGGAGACAGCCACGATGGCCAAGAAGCGACCCCAGACGAAGGCCAAGCAGCCGCAGCTCAAGGACGGCGAGATCCCGGTCGTCGGCGCCCGCGAGCCCTGCCCCTGCGGCAGCGGCCGGCGCTACAAGGCCTGCCACGGCCGGGCCGCCGCGCACGCCGTGACCGAGCTGGTGCACCGCCCCTTCGAGGGCCTGCGGGGCGAGGGCGACTGGGTCGCGCTGCGCGAACTGGTGCCCGCCGCGACGGTCGGACTGAAGCTCAAGGAGAGCCTGCCCGAGGGCGTTCCCTCGGTCACCCTGGCCACGGTCCTGCCGATGGCCTGGCCCGCGCTGCGCCGCGAGGACGGCTCGGTGCTGCTCGGCCTCCAGAACGACACGTCGTCCGGCGACATCAGCCGCGACCTCGCCGACACCCTCCAGCGCGCGCTGGTCGCGCCGCCCGGCACCCCGGTCGAGGGACGGCGCGCCCCGGCCGACGGCCCGCGGCTCCAGGACCTGCTCGACCCCGAAGGCGCCTTCGAGCCAGAAGTCCACAGCGGCTTCGAGTTCTGGGTCCCGGACGCGGAGAACGCCACGGCCGAGGTGACCGCCTCGCTGGAGCGGGCCAACGCCGCCGCCATCCCGACGGTGAAGCTCTCCGGGGTCGACGCCGCCTACTGGTGCGAGACGCCCGAGAAGAACCACCTGCGCTGGGTCATGCCGTACGCGGAGGAGCAGCTTCTGGACGCTCTCGCGCGGCTGCACGCCGAGGGCCGTTCGCGCCTCGGGGAGGGCACGCGGCTGGTCGGTTCCTTCCGTGCGCACGGGCTCACGGTGCCGGTCTGGGACCTGCCGAGCGGTGTCACGGCGGAGGACGTCGAGAAGCCGGCGGCCGAGTTCGCCGAGCGCCTCACCGCCGCTCTGGCCATGGACGCGCCGCTGACGGCGGACGAGCGCCGTGCGCGCGGCGGACTCACCAACCGCCAGGTGACCCTCAGCTGACCCACAGCGGATCCACAGAACGGTGAACTGACCGACCAGTCAGCTGGTCGGGACCTCGAGAACGGGTGACTCCTGTCACAACTCCCCGTTGTGACAGGTAAATCCGTGTCCGAATAGCCGAGATCGAATTTGCGAACCGCCGATCTCTTGTTACCGTTCGAGTAGCCCGGTTGCTGGTGCATCCCCCGTCGCCAGCAACCGGGTCTTTCCATGTTCGGAATCCCGAACAATATCAATCGCCTTACCCACGGCCCGAGTTGCTTCCCGAACGCAACAGAAGCGGCCCGTCGGCGCCGGCGCTCCGCGCGAATTCCGCGATCGCCGAGTACGCCCCCGAATCCCCCGTCGTGCGCTGCCGGGGCGTCTCGCACTCTCCCGGGTCGTCCTCCGCGTCCACCGCGCAGTCCATCTGCACCGTGCGGCCGTCAGGTCCCATCAGCGTCAGGGCAGAGCTCAGCGAGTCGCCGGTCGCGTTGCGGTAGTAGGTGCGCGCCCAGGTCTCCCCGCCCCGCGTCAGGACACAGGTCTGCGCCTCGACGCCGTCGGGCGAGGAGAGCTCGGGGCCGCACCGGGCGGCGGTCACGAGACCGAGGCCGAGCGCCGGGACGGAGCGCCGGGGCGCGGGCACCCGCGGGCGGTCGTCCGCCGGCTCCTTCCCGCGTCCTGCCGCGGAACCGCCGTCGCCCACCGGGCCGGCCGAGGCCACCGCCAGCGGCAGGGCGAGGACGGCCACCACGGCTCCCGCGAGCGCCACCAGGCGGACTGTGCGGGGGTCCGGACCGCCGCCCGGCGCCGTTGCGGCCCGGTACCCCCCGGAATGACGCTGCATAGGCGGACGATAACGAGCGCGGGCGGGCGCCCGGCCCGCCGCGCGCTGGACGCCCCTACAACTCGGGCGCGCTCACACCCGTACGAGTGAGTGCCTCGACGACGGCATCCACCACGGCCTCCACGCCGGGCACCCAGGGGGCGGCCGAACCGGGCAGCGGAGCGCGCTCCCAGCGGATCTGGCCCTGGCCCGTCTCGGACGGCGGCAGCGCGATGTAGCCGCCCTCGCCGTGGAAGCGCAGGGAACCGGGGACGAAGTCCTTGGCGTAGAGCAGTTCGCCGAGCTGCTCCATGGAGTACGGGGCGACGAGGATCGCCCAGCGGGAGGGGGACGCGACGACCGGGCCGAGACGCATCCCGGTGCGGTCGAGGGCGTCGAGCGCGCGGGCCGCCGCGAGAGCGGGCAGGCTCACCGCGCACGGGGCGCCGCCACCGGTGGCCAGCACCACGGGGGCGGAGGGCCGGTTGGTCCACCACCAGCGCACCATGCGCTCGTCCGTGGTGGCCGCGAGGAGGCCGGGATCGAAGGGATGGGCGCCCGGCACCGTGCACTCCGGGTCGGGGCAGCCGCAGCGGGCGCGCCCCTGCGGGTCGGCCGCCACACCCGGCAGGACGGGCCACCGCCATGCGGCCGCGAAGGTCAGGGCCGCGCTGAGCATCTCAGGCTTCCCGTCGTTCCGCCTGGACAGGAGCCTGCGTCGCCTTCCGAGGATCTCGCGCATGAGCGCTCGTTCCTTTCCGTTGCACGCCTGGCAACACCGAGGATCACATCACACCATGTGTCGATCACTTCACTGTGCGTACCTGCTGGCGCATCACACCCCTGCTGGAGACAAGGGGAACCCCTCTGGGCCGAGCATGTGGCTGTGTCCGCGCCCATACCGCGTACATCCAAAGCATGGGCATGGCGTGGGGTGGCGGCGCCTGGCGTTTTACGTCCCGCGTATTGCTAGCCGCCTCCGCCACGGGAGGATGGGGCACGGTCGTCGGTGGTTAAGACGCCCGGGTCCGTCGCCAGGTTCCGGGCGGATCTCAACCACCCCTGGCCTTCACCGAGTACGTACCCATCACGACCGCTGTGACGCTCCGTCGAACGAGGCCAGTCGACCTCAATAAGCCGTTGCCCGAGTCAGTTTTAGGCCAATTTTGATTTCCCGCAAGGGTTACCACCGGTCGCACGGACACCAGGAATCCCGGCAGGACAATGCTGGACATCCCCTCACGAGTACGTGTACATGTGGAGACACCGCTAGCGGCGCAGAACGACATGGGGGTTTGCGATGCTATGGAGCAATACGCACCGGTCGGAAGGCCGGACGTCATGAACGCCCCTCACCTTCCGAAAGTGGCCGGAATCGATTCAACGGTTCCGTCGCCCGCACACACTGTCGCGCCCGCGCCCGCTCCCACGGGCGGCTCTTCTGCCGTCCCGCCGACAGGCCCAGGGGCCGCGCTCCAGGACCGCCTCGCGGGCTGGGTCTCGGACCTGACCACGCTCCACGAACTCACCGAGCGCCTCGCGGGCACCGCGACGCTGAGCGACGCGCTCCAGGAACTGCTGCGCGCCGGAGCCGCCCTCGTGGGCGCCCGGCGCGGTCTGGTCGTCATGGAACCTGGCGACGGACTCGGCCCCGACACCACGATCGGCCTCGGCCTCGCCCGTGCCGACCTCGGACACATCGAGACGGTGCCGCGCAGCTCCATGTCGTACGGGAAGATCCTTGACGGACTGCCGGGCGGCGAGGGCGAGATCAGCCAGCCGGACCTCCTCTCGGAGGACGGCCTCGACCCGCGCCACCGCGAGGTCGCCGCCCGCCTCGGCTACGCCGCCAGCTACGCGCTGCCGCTGTCCACCGAGACGGCGGGACGTCTCGGCGCCGCCGTGTGGCTCTACGACGAACCCGCCGAGCCGGTGGAACGCCAGCGCCACCTCGTCGGCCACTACGCCCGCTACGCCGCGGAGCACCTGGCGCGGCTGCTGGAGCTCGAACGCGCGCGGGCGTGCGTCACGACGATGTCCGAGGAACTGCTTCCCCCGCGGCTGCCCCGGGTACCGGGCGTCCAGCTCGCCGCCCGGCACCGCACCGGCCCGCGCGGCGGCGGCGACTGGTACGACGCCCTGCCGCTGCCCGACGCGGCGCTCGGCCTCGCGGTCGGCTCCGTCACCGGCTCGGGCCCCAGCGCGGTCGCCGCCATGGGCCGGCTGCGGGCCTCCCTGCGCGCCTACGCCGTCATGGAGGGCGAGGACCCGGTCGCCGTCCTCTCCGACCTCGAACTGCTGCTGCGGCTCACCGAACCCGCGCGCTCCGCCACCGCCCTCTTCGCCTACTGCGAGCCCTCCCTGCGCAAGCTCACGCTGGCCGGCGCCGGACACAGCCCGCCCCTGGTGATCGGCCCGCGGCGCACCGAGTTCGTGGAGACCTCCCTGTCCGCGCCGCTGGGCATGCTCGCCTGCTGGGAGGCGCCGAGCGTCGAACTGACGGCCGAGCCGGGCGAGACGGTGCTCCTCTACACCGACGGCCTGCTGCACCGCACCGGCGACCCGATGGACCGTGCCTTCGCCCGGCTGCACGCGGCGGCCGCGAGCGTCCCGAGGGCGCTGCGCGAGGATCCGGGCGCGATCGCCGACCACGTGCTGCGCGGGGTGCTGCCGGACGGCCTCGACGAGGCGGACAGCGACGAGGACGTCGTCCTCCTGGCGGCCCGCTTCGAGTGAGCGGGCTCTTATCTGGTGTAACGGGTCCTCCGGCCCTGGACCCCCTTCAGTACGACCGTACGATGGGGTGGTCCAAAGTCGTATGAAGGAGGCAGACCGTGTCGGAGGCGCTCACCCCGGAGACCCCGGAAGCCGTGCTCGACGAAGCCGCTGACGAAGCGGGCGAGGAAGAGCCCATCAAGCAGCGCAAGAACGGCCTGTACCCGGGCGTGTCCGACGAGCTCGCCGACAGCATGAAGTCCGGCTGGGCCGACACCGAGCTGCGGGGCCTCACGCCCATCGCCCAGGCCGAGTACACCGCGGCCCGCCGCGCCGCGCTGTCCGCCCGCTTCCCGGGCGAGCGCCTGGTGATCCCGGCCGGCAACCTGAAGACCCGCTCGAACGACACGGAGTACCCCTTCCGCGCCTCGGTCGAGTACGCCTACCTCACCGGCAACCTCACCGAGGACGGCGTCCTCGTGCTGGAGCCGGCCACCGAGGGCCACAAGGCGACGATCTACCTGCTGCCGCGCTCCAACCGCGAGAACGGCGAGTTCTGGCTGTCCGGACAGGGCGAGCTGTGGGTCGGCCGCCGTCACTCCCTGACCGAGGCCGAGCAGCTGTACGGCATCCCCGCGTCCGACGTCCGCGAACTGCCGGCCGCGCTGAAGGAGGCCACCGGCCCCGTGCGCGTCGTGCGGGGCTACGACGCCGCGATCGAGGCCGCGCTGACCGACAAGGTCACCCGCGAGCACGACGACGAGCTGCGTGTCTTCCTGTCCGAGGCACGGCTCGTCAAGGACGAGTTCGAGGCCGGCGAGTTGCAGAAGGCCGTCGACTCCACCGTGCGCGGCTTCGAGGACGTCGTGAAGGTCCTGGACAAGGCCGAGGCCACCAGCGAGCGCTTCATCGAGGGCACCTTCTTCCTGCGCGCGCGGGTCGAGGGCAACGACATCGGCTACGGCTCCATCTGCGCCTCGGGACCGCACGCCTGCACGCTGCACTGGGTGCGCAACGACGGCCCGGTCCGCTCCGGCGATCTGCTGCTGCTGGACGCGGGCGTCGAGACCCACACCCTCTACACCGCGGACGTCACCCGCACGCTGCCGGTCGACGGCACGTACACGGAGATCCAGAAGAAGATCTACGACGCCGTGTACGACGCCCAGGAGGCCGGTATCGCGGCCGTCCGGCCGGGCGCCAAGTACCGCGACTTCCACGACGCCGCACAGCACGTGCTGGCCGAGCGGCTCGTCGAGTGGGGGCTCGTCGAGGGCCCCGTCGAGCGGGTCCTGGAGCTCGGTCTCCAGCGCCGCTGGACCCTGCACGGCACCGGCCACATGCTCGGCATGGACGTCCACGACTGCGCCGCCGCGCGCACCGAGTCGTACGTCGAGGGCACGCTGGAGCCGGGCATGTGCCTGACCGTCGAGCCGGGCCTGTACTTCCAGGCGGACGACCTGACCGTGCCGGAGGAGTACCGCGGCATCGGCGTCCGGATCGAGGACGACCTCCTGGTCACCGAGGACGGCAACCGGAACCTGTCGGCCGGCCTGCCGCGCCGCTCCGACGAGGTCGAGGCCTGGATGGCGTCCCTCAAGGGCTGACTCCGGGCCCGCGAGGGCTGATCCGCGTCCGGTGGCCGGGTTCCCTTCGGGGTGCCCGGCCACCGGTGTGTCCGGGGAGTGGGAGCCGGCCGGTGCCGGAGCGGACCTGAACGGGGTGTCACCGGAGCGGACCTGGACGGGGTGTCAGAGGGGTGCGACCGGCAGGGCGTCCACGAACAGCGCGCCCGCGAGCAGGGCTCCGCTGCCCCGGGGGCTCCACCCGCGCGCGTGCAGGTCGTCGTCGAGGGCGGCCAGGCCCGCCCGCCCCGCCTCCGTGGCCGTGCCCCCCGCTTCGAGGACCTCCCGGGCGCCGGTCTGGACATGGCGCAGGCCATGGGGTCCCGCCGTGTACAGCAGCTCGGTGTCCTGGAGCGTGGACATGATGGTGAGCAGGGCGTCGAGGCGGGCGCACGGTTCGGGCGCGCCGGCCGAGCGGGCGGCGGTGAGCGCCTCCAGCGCCCTGCGCACATGCGGGAATCCGGCACGTGCCTCACCGCGCGCACCGGCCGCGCCGTACCGCACTGAGACGGACGAGCCGCGGGAGGGCCGCCGCGGCGCCCGCCGGTCGGCGTGCGCCGCGATCCGCTTGGCCGTCGCGGTGACCTCGGGTCCGGCGGCCCCGGGGTCCAGGGCCGCGGCGGCGACCAGCAGCCCGAGCGACCACAGCGCGCCGCGGTGTCCGCCGCCCGTCAGGGCCACGGTGTGCTCGGCGCAGCGGCCGATCGACCCCAGTTCCGCGCGGAGTGCGGGCGTGGCCCCGCCGGTGCGGCGGGCGGCGGCGGCCATGGCGGCTAGGCCGGGTGCCAGTGCCTTCGCGGACCAGCGCAGGGCTCGCAGATCCCGCCGGGTGACCCGGGCGCGGAGGTCACGGGGGTCGGGCAGTCCGGGTTTGGGGGTCAGCTCCAGCTGCCGGATCAGCGCCTCCACCGCCGCCCTGGCCAGCGCCTCGTCGTCCTGGCGGCCGCTCATCGACGTACCCCTCCCCTGCGGACACCGGCGGTGCGGGCGGCGGAGCCGCGGCCGGGCGTGTGCGAGGGAACGTAGACCTGCCGGCCCTGAGGAACCTGGGCGAGCGCTGTCACCGGCCTGTGAAAGGTCCCGGCCTCCCGCTCGTCAGACCGGCAGCAGCGAGGGGACCGTCCGCCACTTGAGGATCTTGTCGAAGCTCACCACCGCGCCGCCGCGCCCCGGCTTGTTACCGATGTGGACGTGGTCGGCGAGCTCGCGGATCAGGCACAGTCCCCGGCCGTGCTCCGCGTCCTCGCCTGCTTGGCGCAGCAGGGCGCGGCCGTTCCCGGCCGGGAAACCGGGGCCGGAATCGGCGACCTCGATCCGGCACTGGTCGCCTTCGAGATAGGCCGTCACGCGGTACGCCCCGCAGGAAGGGTCGCGTACGTCGTCCCCGCCGTGCTCGACGGCGTTCGCGCAGGCCTCGGTGAGAGCGACGGAGAGGTCGTACGAGATGTCCGGGTCGACACCGGCGCTCTCCATCGTGCCGAGCAACAGGCGTCTGGCGAGCGGAACACTCGCAGCCTCGCGCCGCAGATGGAGTGACCACCAGATGCTCATGCTCCAGCCTCCCGGCCGCGGCTCGACATACCGTTACGTATTGCCGCAACGACCCGTGCGCAATCGCATACGCGACGTGATGCCGCCCATACGGCCGACGCGCTCACCCGAGGGAGCGGTGTATGCGGGAGCGATCAAGGCCCGAACGTCGGCCCTTCGGGCGTACCCCGTACGGAGGACGGGCCGGTCACCGCCGTCCGTCCGACCTGCCGCACGGCGCGGCGGGGCCCAGTGCGATGATGACCCCGCCATGACTGCCCCCCACCAGCGTTCGGCGCGCTCCGGAGCAGGTCTCCGGACCCTGAGGGCCGCGGTGTTCGCCGCGGTCTGCGTCGTGCTGGCCGCGGCCGGTCACGGGATCGCCTCCTGCGCCGTGGTCCCCCTGTGGACGCTGGGCGCCGGATTCCTCGCGGTCTTCGCCGTCGCCGCCGCGCTGGCGGGCCGCGAACGGGCGCTGCCGGGCATCGTGGCCCTGCTCGCGCTCGGCCAGACGGTGCTGCACACGCTGTTCGGTCTGGGACTCCAGGCCTCCACGACGGCCACCGGGTCCATGGGCGCGATGGCGCCGGGGATGCCGATGTCCGACGCCACGCTGGTGGCCCGCGCCGCCCGGCTGGTGTGCGGTACGGCCGCGGCGGCGATCAGCCCCGAGCAGGCCATGAAGATCCTCGCCGACGCGCGGATCGACACGGGCATGCCGGGGATGGCGGGCATGTCGTCCATGCGCCACGCCGCGGACGCCGTACCGACGGCCGCGGGCACGCCGATGCCGGTGCTGCCCTCCCTGCCGATGCTGCTCGCCCACGTGCTCGCGGCCCTCGCCGCCGGATGGGTACTGCGTCACGGCGACCTGGCCCTCCTGCGCCTCATGCGGCTGTCGGCGCACGGAGTCACCGAAGCGGCGCTCGTACGGTCCCTGCGCGCCGCGCTGACCCTCGTACGCGCCCTGCGTACGGGACTTCCCGGGGCGCCCGAGATCGCGCGCACGCCTCGCACCGCGCTGCTCGCGCCCCTCGCCCCACGGACGACGGCCCTTCAGCACACCGTCGTCCGGCGCGGACCACCCGCCTCCACCGCGTTCGCCCTCGTCGCCTGACACGACGCGCCGCTTCACGGAGATCCACCGGACGCCCCGGTCCCCGAGTCCTCGACTCCGCGGATCCGACGGGCTTCACGGAGCCTCCCGAGGGGGACGCGGTCGTGCCGCACGCGCGCGTGCCCGCCGGGTCTCGCCCGGCACCCTTCCGCCCCCGTTCCGCGGGGCACCGGGGCACCCGCGCGTCCCCTTCGTCACCGGACTGAATGTGGAGTGTTTCCTTCCATGAAGGTTTCTCGTCTCGCCGCCGCCGGCACCCTCGCCGCCACGGCCGTTCTCGCCCTGTCCGCCCCCGCGTTCGCGCACGTCAGCGTGCAGCCCGAGGGCGTGGCCGCCAAGGGCGGCTACACGGTCGTCGACTTCAAGGTGCCCAACGAGCGCGACAACGCCTCGACCACCCAGGTCGAGGTGAACCTGCCGGCCGACCACCCGCTGGCCTCCGTCATGCCGCAGCCGCTCGACGGCTGGACCGTGAAGGTCACCAAGTCCAAGCTCGACAAGCCGGTCACCGCGCACGGGGAGAAGATCGGCGAGGCCGTCACCAAGGTCACCTGGACCGCCGACGGCAAGGGCATCGAGCCCGGCTTCTTCCAGAAGTTCCCGCTCTCCATCGGCGCGCTGCCCGAGGACACCGACTCGCTCGTCTTCAAGGCCGTCCAGACGTACTCCGACAAGGAGATCGTGCGCTGGATCGAACCGCAGAAGGAGGGTGCGGAGGAGCCCGAGCACCCGGCTCCCACCCTCGCGCTCTCGGCCGCGACCGAGGGCGGCCACCACGGCTCCGCCGCCGCGGAGGACGCCTCCCACACGGAGGAGACCGCCGAGCACACCAGCGAGGCCGCCGCGGGCGACAACAGCGACACCACCGCGCGGGTGCTCGGCGGCGTGGGCATCGCCGTCGGCCTGGCGGGCGTGGCGTACGGCGTTCTGGCCGGCCGGCGGCGTACCAACGCCTGAGGTCCCGGCATCCGCCTGAGGTACCGAGACACACACGCTCCCGGTGGACACCGGAGGGTCGCGGACGCGGCTCTCCGGACCGGCCGGACCGGCTCCGGCTGGTCCGACCTGGCCCTTCGGCCCCGCCCGACCCCCGGTGTCCGCCGGAGCGCTCACATCTGGGACATTTTTCTATGCGCAAGAAGACGTACGTGGCGGCCGCCCTGTTCGCCGCCACCGCACTGACCCTCTCCGCCTGTGGCAGCGGTGACGACGGCGCCGAGCCGGCCGCCGTCGTGTCCGCCGAGGCCGGCTCCGCCAAGGCCGCCACGGTCCTCGACAACCCGTTCGAGAAGCCGGACCTCGTCCTCACCGACACGACCGGCAAGAAGTACGACCTGCGCGCGCGGACCAAGGGCAGGCCGACGCTCGTCTACTTCGGCTACACGCACTGCCCCGACGTCTGCCCCTTGACGATGAACAACCTCGCCGTCGCCAAGAAGCAGCTGCCGAAGGCCGAACAGGACAAGCTGCGCGTCGTGTTCGTGACCACCGACCCGGCCCGCGACACCCCGGCCGCGCTCGGCACCTGGCTCAAGGGCATCGACCCCGACTTCATCGGTCTGACCGGCGACTTCGCCGCGATCCAGGCCGGTGCCCGCAGCCTGGGCATCACCATCGAGCCGACGACCAAGGACAAGAACGGCAAGACCGTCTCCGTGCACGGCACCCAGGTCATCGCCTTCTCGCCGAAGACCGACGCGGGCTATGTGCTGTACGGCGAGAGCGCCACCGTCGACGACTACACCAAGGACCTGCCCAAGATCGTCGAGGGGAGGACCCCGTGATCCGCCGTACGGGCCGCCGCGCCGGAGTCCTCGCCGCCTGCTCCCTCGTCGTGGCCGCCGCCGGCACCCTCACGGGCTGCGGCGCGGACGGTTCCTCCTCGTCCCCGGCCGCGCCCGAACTCAAGGTCACCGGCGCCTACATGCCCGCCCCGAGCATGGGCACGATGGCGGCGGGCTTCTTCACCGTCACCAACTCGGGGGGCGCCGACACCCTCACCTCCGTCACCAGCGACCTCTCGGACGAGGTGACGATGCACGCCACCGTGGACGGCGCGATGGAGGAGCGGACGTCGTTCACCGTGCCCGCCGAGGGCACCCTGGACTTCGCCAGCGGCGGCGACCACCTCATGTTCGCAAAGCTCACCCACAAGCCCGGACCGGGCGAGAAGGTGTCCGTGGAACTGCATTTCGCCAAGTCCGGCACCGTCAGGATCTCCATGCCGGTGAAGCCCGCGACGTACAGCCCGAAGACCGGGCACTGAGGGAGGCATCACCGTGAAACCGACCATCGCCCCCCGCCTCAGGACCCTCCTGCTGCTGTTCCTCGCCGTCTGCGGCGCGCTCCTGGCGGGCGCCGCGCCCGCCTCCGCGCACGCCGCCCTGACCGGGAGCAACCCGACGCAGGGATCGGTGGTCGACACGGCACCCGCCCAGGTCTCGCTCACCTTCTCCGAGCAGGTCTCGCTCAACGGCGAGTCGCTCCAGGTGCTCGACCCCAAGGGCGACCGGGTCGACGCCGGGGGCGCCGCCGACCTCGGCGGCGACACCTACGGCCTCAAGCTGCGCCCCGGGCTGCCCGACGGCACGTACACCGTCACCTACCAGGTGGTGTCGGCGGACAGCCACCCCGTCTCCGGAGCCTTCACCTTCTCCGTCGGCGCCCCCTCTCAGACCTCCGTCGCGCTGACCGGCCAGGCCGTGGGCGGCGGCGTGGTGGGCTTCCTCTACGGAACCGCGCGCTACTTCTCGTACGCGGGATTCATGGTGCTCGTCGGCGGCGCCGCCTTCGTGCTGGCCTGCTGGCAGCGGGGCTCGGGCATCCGTCCGGTGCAGCGGCTCGTGGTCGGCGGCTGGCTCGCCCTGACCGGCGCGACCCTCTCCCTGCTGCTCCTGCGCGGTTCGTACGTGGGGTCGGGCAAGGTCGGCGACATCTTCGACCTGAACCTGCTCGGTGAGGTGCTCCAGACCAAATCGGGCGCGGCGCTGGTGTCGAGGCTGCTGCTGCTCGCCGCGGCCGCGCTGTTCATCGCGGTGCTCTTCGGCGCGTACGCGAAACGCGACGAGGACGACCGGGCGGCCGGCGCGGACCCGGCGGACGGCGCACCGGCCCAGACTCCGGACACCGCCGAGGACGGCGAGGCCCGGGGCACGAACACCGGGGACCCGGCCGCCGGACCCGAGGACCTGGCCGCCGAGAAGAACGACCTCACCTTCGGGCTCGCCGTCGGCGGCACGGTCGTCGCGGCCGGCCTCGCCGCCACCTGGGCCATGGCCGAACACGCCTCGACCGGACTCCAGCCGGGCATCGCGATGCCCGTGGACGTGCTGCACCTGCTGGCCGTCGCCTTCTGGCTCGGCGGTCTCTCGACGCTGCTGGTCGCCCTGTTCCGGGCTCCCGCCGAGGCCCCGATCGAGGTGGCGGCCGTACGCCGGTTCTCCCGCCTCGCGTTCGGCTCCGTCCTCGTCCTGGTCGCGACCGGGATCTACCAGTCGTGGCGGCAGCTCGGCTCCTGGTCCGCGATCACCGGCACCTCGTACGGACAACTGCTGCTCGTCAAGGTCGCCCTGGTGGCCGTCCTCGTGGGCATCGCGTGGATCTCACGGCGCTGGACGGCCCAGCTGGCCGAGCCGGCGGTCGCCGAGGCCGCCGTCGTGGTGGAGCGGCGCTCCGAGGTGCGGACACCCGCCGCCGTCGTGGAGCGCTCCGAGGTGCGGACACCCGCAGGCGTCCCCGCCGACTCCCGGCGCGCCGCCCAGCTCGCCCGGCAGCAGGCGGCCGTGGACTCCACCCGCGACAAGCGGGTCCGGGACGCCGACCCGCAACGCTCGGGCCTGCGCCGCTCGGTGCTAGCCGAGGCCGGGGTCGCCGTCGTGCTGCTCGCGGTCACGACCGTGCTCACGGCCACCGAGCCGGGACGTACGGCGGAGGAGGCCCGGCAGGCCACCGCGTCCGCCTCGCGGCGCTCCGGACCGCTGTCCCTGAAGATGCCCTTCGACACGGGCGGCGAGGACGGCAAGGGAACGGTGGAGGTCACCCTCGACCCGGCCCGCGTCGGCGGCAACCAGATGCACGTCTTCGTGCTCCGGCCGAACGGCAAGGCCTTCGACGTGCCGGAGGTGAAGGTCGCCTTCACCCTCACCGCGAAGAACGTCGGCCCGCTGCCCGTGGCCCCCGACCGGATCGCCACCGGGCACTGGGCGGCGAGCGGCGTGCAGATCCCCATGGCGGGCGACTGGAAGATCGCGGTGACCGTGCGCACCTCCGACATCGACCAGGCCACCGTGAACAAGACCGCGCAGATCGGCTGAACCAGACCATGCCCGAGCAGTCCACCCCGGGGACCACCGGACCCGGGACCCCCTCGCCCTCCACCCGCAAGGCCTCGTCCGCCCTGGCGTCCCCCGCCGCGAGCTCGTCCGGCGATTCCCCGCAGGGGGTCATGTCACGGCGCCGCCTGCTGGGAACGGCGG
This sequence comes from Streptomyces sp. NPDC024698, assembly GCF_055559015.1. Lineage (NCBI taxonomy): Bacteria > Bacillati > Actinomycetota > Actinomycetes > Kitasatosporales > Streptomycetaceae > Streptomyces > Streptomyces sp. NPDC024698. The sequence continues at coordinate 117,351 of NZ_JBVHLK010000008.1, forward strand.
GGGCCACCGGGCTCGCGCTCGGAGCCGCGGGGGCGGCCGTGGGGTACGCGGCGGCCCCCTCTCCCGCGGAGACCGTCCCGCTGACCTCCGTCGGCGCGGACATGGCAATGTTTCACGGGAAACATCAGCCGGGCATCACCGACGCCCTCCAGGCGAGCGGCCATCTCGTCGCCTTCGACCTGGCGGCGGGCTCGGGCCGCCGGGAGGCCGCCGCACTGCTGCGCCGCTGGTCGGATACGGCCCGCCGGCTGATGGCGGGCGAGGCCGCGGCCCACGGGGACACGGATGTCGCACGGGACGCCGGCCCGTCCTCCCTCACCGTCACCTTCGGCTTCGGACACGGCTTCTTCGCTCGTACGGGCCTGTCGAAGCAGCGCCCGGTCGCCCTGGACCCGCTGCCCGACTTCTCCTCCGACCGTCTCGACAAGGCCCGCAGCGACGGCGATCTGTGGGTGCAGATCGGCGCCGACGACGCCCTGGTCGCCTTCCACGCCCTGCGCGCGATCCAGAAGGACGCCGGCTCCGCGGCGCGTGTGCGCTGGCAGATGAACGGCTTCAACCGCTCGCCGGGAGCCACCGCCGCGCCGATGACCGCCCGCAATCTGATGGGCCAGATCGACGGCACCCGCAATCCGAAGCCGTCCGAGCCCGACTTCGACGGACGGATCTTCGTCCCCGCCTCCGGCACCCCCGCATGGATGGCGAACGGCTCCTACGCCGTCGTCCGCCGCATCCGGATGCTTCTCGACGACTGGGAGAAGCTCTCGGGCACGGCCCAGGAGGACGTCATCGGGCGCGGGAAGTCGACCGGGGCGCCCCTCAGCGGCGGCACCGAGACCACCGCGATGGACCTGGACAAGACCGACGCCGACGGCAACCTGGTGGTGCCCGTCAACGCGCACGCCCGCATCACCCGGCCCGACCAGAACGGCGGCGCCGCCATGCTGCGCCGCCCGTTCTCCTTCCACGACGGCATCGCAGCCGACGGGACGCCCGACGCCGGTCTGCTCTTCGTGTGCTGGCAGGCCGACCCGGTGCGCGGGTTCGTCCCCGTCCAGCGCAAGCTCGACCGCGGCGACGCGCTCTCGACGTTCATCCGCCACGAGTCGAGCGGCCTCTTCGCGGTGCCGGGCGGCGCGGCGGAGGGGGAGTACGTGGGGCAGCGACTGCTGGAGGGGTGACGGACCGCGCACCGGACGGAAACGGTGCGCACCGCCGCACCGCCGCACCGCCGCACCGCCGCACCGGGATGCGTGCCGGGTTCGCGGGTACGGACACCGGTGTCCGTACCCCGCTCCGTACCGCGGTATCGGGCTCCGTATCGGCCCGGGGGCCGGGGGCCCGCGAGCGTCGGGCGCGTCGGGCGAGGCCCATTAGGGTGACGGTATGTCGGCGACGCGCTACACCTATCTCGGCCCCGAGGGTACGTTCACCGAGGCCGCCCTTCGCACGCTTCCCGAGGCCGCGACGCGGGAGCTGGTCCCCATGGTGTCCGTCCCGGCCGCGCTCGACGCGGTCCGCGGCGGCCAGGCCGCGGGCGCGCTCGTCCCGATCGAGAACTCGGTCGAGGGCGGTGTCACCGCCACTCTCGACGAGCTGGCCAAGGGCGACCCGCTGATGATCTACCGCGAGGTCGTGCTGCCGATCGCCTTCGCCCTGCTGGTCAGGCCCGGCACTGCGTTGAAGGACGTCAAGACGGTCACCGGGCACCCGGTCGCCCAGCCCCAGGTCCGCAACTGGCTGGCCGCGCATCTGCCGGACGCCCTGTGGGAGTCGGCGGCCTCGAACGCGGACGGCGCCAGGCTGGTCCAGGAGGGCCGTTACGACGCGGCCTTCGCCGGCGAGTTCGCCGCGGCCACCTACGGCCTGGAACCGCTGGTGACCGAGATCCACGACGCGGCGAACGCCGAGACCCGCTTCGTGCTGGTCGGCCGCCCGGCCCGGCCCGCCGCTCCGACCGGCGCCGACAAGACGTCCGTCGTCATCTGGCTCGGCGACGACCACCCCGGAGCGCTGCTCGAACTGCTCCAGGAATTCGCCGTGCGCGGCGTCAACCTGATGCGGATCGAATCCCGCCCGACCGGCCAGGGCATCGGCAATTACTGTTTTTCGGTGGACGCCGAGGGACACATCACCGACCGCCGGGTGGGCGAGGCGTTGATGGGACTCAAGCGGATCTGCCCCCAGGTGCGCTTCCTCGGTTCGTACCCGCGTGCCGGTGTCGCACTGGAGGACGTACGGCCGCTGCGGCCCGGTACGTCGGACACCGAATTCTCCGCGGCCTCGGACTGGCTGGCGCGCTGCGCCGACGGCCGGTTCTGAACGGCGGCTCCACACCCGTCCGAGCGGTTCCCCCAGGTCCCGCCTGCCGATGTCCTTCATCCACAAAGTTATCCACAGGCTTGCTTCTCGACCTGGGGACAAGTCGACAACGAAGCGCTACATCATCGACAAATCGGCTACTCGACCCAAGTCCATCCACACCCTCGCACGTCCCTCTTCGTCTACCCTTTTCCCTTGATCAACCCGATGGAGCGAATCGTTTACACCCGAAAGTGGACGTACGGAGGGTTTGAACCGGGAATTCCTCGGCCGACGAAGAGGGATCGGAATGATCAATTCCGACATCCACAGATCTTCCACACAGCCTGTGGATAACTAGCACGGGGGGTCGATCCCTGTGGACAACCCGTCCCGCAAGTCCCGCCCCGCACAAGGAAATCCGGTCAACCGATGAAGCGCCGTCTGCCCCGTTTCAGGGAGTAGGCCCCTTTTCCTTGACGTCCTTCGGTGATCAAGGGATTCGGTCCGGCATTTCACTCATACCGTGACAGCGGTCACGCTCTGGAATATCGGGTCGTTGGGCGGAAGCGGGCACCGGTAGCCTTGTGGGGTGATTGACCTTCGCCTGCTCCGTGAGGACCCCGACCGTGTTCGCGCCTCCCAGCGCGCCCGTGGAGAGGATGTCGCGCTCGTCGACTCCCTTCTCTCCGCCGACGAACGGCGCAGGTCGTCCGGCGTCCGCTTCGACGAGCTGCGTTCCGAGCAGAAGTCGCTCGGAAAGCTGATCCCCAAGGCCTCCCCCGAAGAGCGGGCCGAACTGCTCAAGAAGGCCGAGCAGCTCAAGACCGACGTCAAGGCCGCCGAGGCCGAGCAGAACGACGCGGACGAGGAGACCAAGCGGCTCCTCCTCCAGCTCGGCAACCTGGTGCACCCGGACGTCCCGGTCGGCGGCGAGGAGGACTTCGTCGTCCTGGAGACGCACGGGACCATCCGCGACTTCGCCGCCGAGGGCTTCGAGCCCAAGGACCACCTGGAGCTCGGCGAGGCCCTGGGCGCCATCGACGTCGAGCGCGGCGCCAAGGTCTCCGGCTCGCGCTTCTACTACCTGACCGGCGTCGGCGCGCTCCTGGAGCTCGCCCTCGTCAACGCGGCGATCGCGCAGGCCACGGAGGCCGGCTTCACGCCGATGCTGACGCCGGCGCTGGTCCGCCCGCGCGCCATGGAGGGCACCGGCTTCCTCGGCCAGGCCGCCGAGAACGTGTACCACCTGGAGAAGGACGACTACTACCTGGTCGGCACCTCCGAGGTCCCCCTCGCCGCGTACCACATGGACGAGATCCTCGACGCCGACAAGCTGCCGATGCGCTACGCCGGCTTCTCGCCGTGCTTCCGCCGCGAGGCGGGCACCTACGGCAAGGACACCCGCGGCATCTTCCGCGTGCACCAGTTCGACAAGGTCGAGATGTTCTCGTACGTCGACCCGGCGGACGCCGAGAACGAGCACCGGCGGCTCCTGGACTGGGAGAAGCAGTGGCTGACCGGCCTCGAACTGCCCTTCCAGGTGATCGACGTGGCCAGCGGCGACCTGGGCTCCTCGGCCTCCCGCAAGTTCGACTGCGAGGCGTGGATCCCGACCCAGGGCAAGTACCGCGAGCTGACCTCGGCCTCCAACTGCGACGGCTTCCAGGCCCGCCGGCTGTCCGTCCGGATGCGCGACGGCAAGAAGGTCCAGCCGCTCGCCACCCTGAACGGCACGCTGTGCGCCGTCCCGCGCACCATCGTCGCGATCCTGGAGAACCACCAGCTCGCCGACGGTTCCGTCCGGGTTCCCGAGGTGCTGCGGCCCTACCTGGGCGGCCGCGAGCTTCTGGAGCCGATCTCCAAGTGAGCAGCGCCACCGGTTCGACGGGACCGTCCCCGGCCGCGGAGCCGGGGGCGTTCCCGTACAGGCTCGTCGCGACCGATCTCGACGGGACGCTGCTGCGTTCCGACGGGACGGTCTCGCCGCGCACACGTGAGGCGCTCGCCGCGGTGACCGAGGCGGGCGCGGCCCACATCGTCGTCACCGGGCGCGCGGTGCCCTGGACGCGGCACATCCTGGACGAGCTCGGCTACGAAGGCCTCGCGGTCTGCGGTCAGGGCGCGCAGGTCTACGACGCGGGGCAGCACCGGCTGCTCACGTCGGTGACCCTGGACCGGCAGCTGGCCGGTCTGGCGCTCGCCAAGATCGAGGCGGAGGTGGGTCCGCTGCTGCTGGCCGCGAGCCGCGACGGGCTCGACGGTGAGGTGCTGGTGGGTCCCGGCTACCGCAGGCTGGAGGGCTCGCTCCCGGTCGTCCCGCTCAGGAGTGCGGCGGACCTCTGGTCTGCCCCGCTGAACAAGGTCTACATCCAGCACCCGACGCTCTCCGACGACGAGCTCGCGGGCACGGCCGAGAAGGTCGCGGGCGGGCTCGTCGGGGTGACGATGGCCGGCGCTGGGATCGTGGAGCTGCTGCCCCTCGGTCTCTCCAAGGCGACGGGACTGTCTCTTGCGGCCCGGCGCCTGAAGATCAAGGCGGCCGAGACCATCGCCTTCGGCGACATGCCCAACGACCTCCCGATGTTCGCCTGGGCGGCCCGCTCGGTGGCCATGGCCAACGCCCACGACGATCTCAAGGCGATCGCGGACGAGGTGACGTCCTCGAACGAGGAGGACGGGATCGCGGTCGTGCTGGAACGGTTGCTGACGCGCTCGTAGCGCGGGTGCGGGGAACGGTTCGCGCCGCTCGTGCTCGTGGCGCGCTTTTCTCATGTCGCGTGCGGAGGATGCGCGGATCGAACGCGCGCGGGGTTTCACCCCCGACCACGGCTTAGCAAGCCGGTGCCTTTCCACTCGGCCAATCCTCCGGGTGGGCGGCCCGCGCGGTGACGCGCGCTCGAAGCGGCCGCCCCGGGCAACTCCCCCTGCGAGCGGGGTTCGACGGAGGGTAGTGACTACTCCGGAACCCGCTGCGGGCTGCCCTGTCGGGAGCTCGACGAACTGCTCCTGATGAACATCGTCGCGCTCCTCTCCCAGCGTGTGGCGCCGGCTCGACGCGGCGGCGTGGACACAACCACTGTGCCCGTACGCCGACTTGGGCGCCACTGATTAAAGGGCGGGCCGACCCGGGCTCACTTGCGGCGCCATCTGCGCCGGCGCGCCTTGCTGAAGAACCAGCCGGCGGGCGGCTCCTCGGAGCGCCAGGGCTGTGGATCGGGGCCGCCCTCACGCCATCGCGCGGCGAGCATGCGCGCGCGGGCCGACGGCTCGGTCGTCTCCGCGGAGCGTATGAAGTTCTCGTCGAGCACGAGGTCGTCCCACGGCTCCCCCGCCGTGTCCCCGACCCCGTCCCCGGTCCTGGCTCCACGCCCGGCGGGTCCATCGACGGGTCCGTCCCCGGCCCGGTCCCGGCCGTCGCCCCGTGGTTCCTCGGTCGCCATCCCCGTTCCTCCCGGCCGTGCGTCCCCGTTCGCCCAGTGTGCCCGGGCCGGGATGAAGCCGCTGTCAAGAAAAAGGGGGCTCCCGCGCGCGTGCCGCCCACCAGACGGCACGCGCGCGGGAAGCCGCTCACTCCTCGCCGGCCAGCGTCAGCGACCGCAGCCGCTGCCCCGCGTACCAGGTGGCGAGGACGGTCACCACGACCAGCAGGACCGTCGCGGTCGGCAGGCTCACGTCCGAGGTGACGATGTCGCCGCCGGTCACCTTGTGGCCCACGGCGAGCGCCCACTGCTGGACGCTGAGCGTGCGCGCGCCGGACACCAGGGACCCGAACAGGGCCTCCCAGACGAGCGCGTAGACGAGTCCGAAGACCACCGCGTGCCGGGTCACGGTCCCGAGGAGCAGGAACATCGCGGCGTAGGCGATCGAGGCGACCAGGGCGGCCACGGTGTAGGCGACGGCGATCTGCTGGCCGTTGCCGTTCAGGATCATGCCCGCGATGAAGGTCGGCAGCGCCGAGAAGGCCATGGTGACGGCGATCGCGACGATCAGCTTGGTGAAGATGATCGTGGGCCGCTTCAGGGGCTTGGCCAGCAGATACACCACCGAGCCGTCGTCGATCTCGGGCCCGATCGCGCCCGTGCCGGCGATCACGCCGATGATCGGCACCATGGTGGCGAGCGCGAACCCGCCGAGCAGGTCCGAGGCCACCTGGTCGTCGGCTCCGGAGAAGCTCCGGACGGCCAGGGAGATCACGATGAGCAGGACGGGCAGGATGCCCAGGATGAGGGCCCGGCGGCGGCCGAGCAGGCCCCGGTAGGTGAGCCGGGCGACTGTGGGGTCGTACATCTTGGGCCTCCTACGCCGCGACGAGATACGAGAAGACGGATTCGAGCGACTCGTCGGACGGTGACACCGTCAGCAGCCGGATGCCGTGGTCGCGGGCGACCTTCGGCAGCAGGGCCGTGAACCGGCCGAAGTCGACGGCCTGGATGCGCAGCGCGCCCTCGGCGAGGTCGACCTCGATGCCGGAGGTCGACGGATCGGCGATGAGCGCGGCCGCCAGCGCCCGGTCGTCGCTGGAGCGGACCAGATAGCGGTGCGGGCGGTCGGTCATCAGCCGGCGGATGCGCCGGAAGTCACCGCTCGCCGCGTGCCGTCCGGCGACGATCACCTCGATGTGGGCGGCGAGCTGCTCCACCTCTTCGAGGATGTGGGACGAGAACAGCACGGTGCGGCCCTCGTCGCCCATGCGCCGCAGCAGGTCCATGAGCTGCATGCGCTGGCGCGGGTCCATGCCGTTGAACGGCTCGTCGAGCAGCAGCAGCGAGGGTTCGTGGACCAGCGCGGACGCCATCTTCACGCGCTGGCGCATGCCCTTGGAGTACGTGGAGATCTTGCGGTCCTGCGCGTACTCCATCTCGACGGTGGCCAGCGCACGGTCGGCGGCCTTCGGGCCCAGTCCGTGCAACTCGGCGTTGGCGAGGACGAATTCGCGTCCGGTCAGGAAGTCGTACATCGCCTCGCGCTCGGGGACGATGCCGATGTGCCGGTAGATGTCCTCGTTGCGCCAGGTCGGCTTGCCGTCGAGGGTGACGGTGCCGGTGGAGGGGGCGAGGAAGCCGCCCATCATGTTGATGAGGGTGGACTTGCCGGCGCCGTTCGGGCCGAGGAGTCCGGTGACGCCGGGGCCGATCGTCATCGTGATGTCGTTGACCGCCACCACGTTGCCGAACCAGCGTGAGACGTGGTCGATGGTGAGCGTGGTCACAGCCCGGCCTTTCGGTAGCGGCGCATCAGGAGGCCGTAGCAGCCCGCGATGAGACCCAGGACGACGGCCAGGTAGACGACGCCCTGCGCGGACGAGGGGCCCACCTGGCCCGGGAAGGCGGAGGAGGCGCCCAGGAAGGCCGTCTGGACTCCGTCGATGAGGGTGATCGGCGAGAAGAGGCCGAGCCAGGGGACGGCTCCGCTGCTGGACCGCTCGAAGGCGATGGCCTGGACGGTGGAGACCGCTCCGTAGGAGATGGTCAGGGCGGCGATGACGGCCGCGATGCCGAAGCCGCGGCGCGGGGTGATCGCCGAGATGACCAGGGCGACGCCCGCGAAGAGCAGCGACAGCAGTGCCACGGAGGCCAGTCCCTGTCCGAAGCCCTTGGACTGGTCGGCGAAGTCGAGCTTGGCCAGCAGCGCGCCCACGTAGAGGACGATCAGCGGGGCGGCCGTGAGGATGAACAGCGCCGAGGCCAGGGCCGCGTACTTGGCGCGGACGTAGTCGGCGGTCTCGATGGGGCGCGAGAAGTACAGCGGGATGGTCTTGAAGCGCAGGTCCCGCGAGACCGCCTGGGGCCCCTGGGAGGCGACGTACAGGCCGATGACCGCCTGCATGATCACCGCGTAGCGCGTGTAGTCGACGGGCAGGTCCTTCGCCTTGGTGGCGACGGCGACGGCCACCATGATCAGCGCGGGGACGCACATGACCACGAAGAGCAGCATGGGCAGGACCTTGGACTTGACCGAACGGCCGAGTCCGTAGGCACCGCGCAGGGACTGCGAGTAGAGGGAGCGGCGGGCGTAGGCGCGGCCGAGGCGCGGGCCGTCGTAGTTGCGGTAACCGATGTTGTGGATACGGGTCTGCTCACCCGGCTGGGTGAGGGGGTGCTCAACTGCCATGGCCGACCGCCTCCTTCCGCTGGGCGTCGCTCTCGGTGAAGACCTCGGCGATGTGGTGTCTGCGCTGTTCCATGCGGACCAGCCCGAGGCCGAGGTCGGCGACCACGTCGCGGACGAGGTCGTAGGTGTCCTCGCTCTCGGCGGTGAGCAGCAGGATGTGTCCCGCGCCCGGGAGTCCGCCGCCCTCGTGGGTCTCGATCCCCCGCGCGTGGAGCACCTCGCGGACCGCGCCCGTGCCGTCCGGGTGCTGGTCGCTGTCGGTGACCTCGACGGCGAGGGTGGTGGTGGTCTTGGTGAAGTCCGTGGTGGAGCTGGAGCGCAGCAGCTTGCCGCCGTCGACGACCACGACGTGGTCGCAGGTGCGCTCCAGTTCGCCCAGGAGGTGGGAGGTGACCAGGACCGAGATGCCGAAGTCCGTGTGGATGCGCCGGATCAGTCCGAGCATGTCGTCGCGGCCGACGGGGTCCAGGCCGTTGGTCGGTTCGTCCAGGAACACCAGCTGCGGGTCGTGGACGAGGGCCTGCGCGAGTTTGACGCGCTGCTTCATGCCGGTCGAGTAGCCGCCGATGGGGCGGTAGCGCTCCTCGTAGAGACCGACGTGGCGCAGGGTGTCCGCGGTGCGCTCGCGGGCGGCGGCCGGCGGCAGCCCGGACATCCGCGCCATGTGGACGACGAACTCGGTGGCCGAGACGTCGGGCGGCAGGCAGTCGTGCTCGGGCATGTACCCGACCCGCTCGCGGATGGCGGCGCCCTCGGTGGCGACGTCGAGGCCGAGCACATGTGCGCGGCCCTCGGTGGCGGGGGACAGACCCAGCAGGATCTTGATCAGTGTGGACTTGCCGGCTCCATTGGCTCCGACGAGTCCGGTCACACCGGGCCCGACGTCCACGGAGAGCCGGTCAAGCGCGGTCACCCTGGGGTACCGCTTACTCAGGCTTTCGGTCGCGATCACAGTCACGTTTCGACGGTAGTGGCGCACCCCACACGGGTCGTCAGCCCACGGAGGTGGATCCGCGTCAGCCTCCAGGCGTACGGGCCCGTAGGGGTCACCCTCAGGTACGGGGACCGGCGGGCGGGCCGCGCCGGGTCGCCGGCGACCGGTTGTCCACAGCCGGACACGGGCCTATTGACGCAGCCTCTAACAACTGTCACATTCGCCGGTGTCACGTTGCGAGCACGTACCGCGGTCGGTGCGGACAGGTGGGGCGGTGGCATGACGACGGCCATGACAGGCGAACTCGCGGTGGAACTGCGGGGGTTCAAAGAGGTGCAGCGGCTCGCGTACGCCTGCGCGGAGGCGGTCGCGGCGCAGCTGGAGCCGGGCGTCACCGAGCGGGAGGCGGCGCGCACGCAGCGGGTGTGGCTGCGTGAGCGCGGGGTGCGGGACTGGTTCCATCTGCCGTTCGCCTGGTTCGGCGACCGCACGGCCTTCGCCGGTTTCCGGATCCCGTTGCAGTTCTTCCCCACGGACCGCCGGCTGGAGCCGGGGATGCCCTTCATCCTCGACATGGCGCCGGTGTACAAGGGCTTCACCGCGGACATCGGCTACTCGGGCTCGCTCGGGCCGAACCCCGTCCAGGACAGACTGCTCGCCGATCTTCAGGCGCACCGCGAGCTGATCCTGCGCGAGGTGCGCGAGCGCCGGTCCCTGCGCGAGATCTACGAGGACGTGGACCGGCTGATGGTGCGCCAGGGCTGCGCCAACCGGCACCGCGCGTATCCCTTCGGGGTGATCGCGCACAAGGTGGACCGGGTGCGGGAACGGCCCTGGTCACCGCGGCTGTTCGGGTTCGGCGTCCAGTCCCTGAAGGGGCTGGCGGGCGACGCGCTGCGCGGGCACCGGGAGGGCTGGTCCCCGCTGTGGTCGCCGTACACCTTCTCCGACCACCCGCCCCGGCCGGGGCTGTGGGCGGTCGAACCGCATCTCGGATTCCGGGGTACGGGCGCGAAGTTCGAGGAACTCCTGGTGGTCACCGACTCCAGGGACCCCGAGGAGAGCGCGTTCTGGCTCGACGACGATCTGCCGCACGCGCGGCGCTGGGCGGAGGACAAGTGAGTCTCGTGGGGGCGCGCGAGCGCCGGGTGCGGACGGGCGGGATCGAGCTGTGCGTCGCCGAGCTGGGTGACGAGAGGCAGCCGACCGTGGTGCTCGTCCACGGCTATCCGGACTCCAAGGAGGTGTGGTCCGAGGTCGCCGTGCGGCTCGCCGACCGCTTCCATGTCGTGCTGTACGACGTACGGGGGCACGGCAGGTCGACGGCGCCGCGGCCGCTGCGCGGCGGGTTCACGCTGGAGAAGCTGACCGACGACTTCCTCGCGGTGATCGACGCGGTCAGCCCCGGTGAGCCGGTGCACCTCGTGGGCCACGACTGGGGTTCGGTGCAGTCGTGGGAGTTCGTCACGGTCGCTCGCACGGAAGGCCGGATCGCGTCCTTCACCTCGATGTCGGGGCCCTCCCTTGACCACTTCGGCCACTGGATCAAGCGGCGGATGCGCCGGCCCACCCCGCGAAGGGTCGGCCAGCTCCTCGGCCAGGGCGCCAAGTCCTGGTACGTGTACCTGCTGCACACGCCGGTGCTGCCCGAACTGGCCTGGCGCGGCCCCCTGGGCAAGCGGTGGCCGAAGATCCTCCAGCGGCTGGAGAAGGTGCCCGCGGGCGACTATCCGACCCCCTCGCTGCCCTCCGACGCGGCGCACGGAGCGTGGCTCTACCGCGACAACGTACGGTCCCGGCTCGGCCGGCCCCGCGAGGACGCGTACGCCCACGCGCCGGTGCAGCTCATCACTCCCCTCGGCGACGCGTTCCTCTCCGAGCGGCTCTACGACGAGCTGGAGAAGTGGGCCCCCGACTCCGTACGCCGCACGCTCAGCGCCAAGCACTGGGTCCCGCGGACCCGGCCCGATCAACTGGCCTCCTGGATAGCGGAGTTCGTGACGGCCAACGCGGGCCGCGGGACCGGTGCGCCCGCGCCCGAGCCGGTCGCCACCGGAAAGTACGCGGACCGGTTCGGCGGACAGCTCGTGCTCGTCACCGGTGCCGGCAGCGGCATCGGGCGGGCCACCGCCTTCGCGTTCGCCGAGGCCGGCGCCCGGTTGGTGGCCGTGGACCGGGACGCGGAGGCCGCGGCCCGCACGGCGGAGATGTCCCTGCTGATCGGTTCGCCCGCGGCCTGGGCCGAGACGGCCGACGTGGGCGACGAGCAGGCCATGGAGAAGCTCGCCGACAAGGTCGCCGCCGAGTACGGCGTGGTGGACGTCCTGGTGAACAACGCCGGGATCGGGCTCTCCGGCTCCTTCCTCGACACCACGGCGGACGACTGGCGGAAGGTCCTCGACGTCAACCTGTGGGGCGTGATCCACGGCTGCCGGCTCTTCGGGAGGCAGATGGCCGAGCGCGGGCAGGGCGGCCACATCGTCAACATCGCTTCTGCGGCGGCGTACCAGCCCTCCAAGGCACTGCCCGCCTACAGCACCTCCAAGGCGGCCGTGCTGATGCTGAGCGAGTGCCTGCGCGCGGAACTGGCGGGCCGGGACATCGGCGTCTCGGCGATCTGCCCCGGCATCGTCAACACGAACATCACCTCGACCGCGCGTTTCGCGGGAGTCGACGCGGCCGAGGAGAAACGGCGCCAGAGGAAGTCGGCGCGGCTCTACGGGCTGCGCAACTACCCGCCGGAGAAGGTCGCCGACGCGATCCTGCGCGCGGTCGTCCGCGACGAGGCGGTGGTTCCGGTCACCCCCGAGGCGCGCGGCGTCCGCCTCCTCCAGCGGTTCGCGCCCGGGGCGCTGCGCGCGATCGCCCGCATGGAGCCACGCCTGTGAGGGACGGATGAGCGACGAGGCGGGCGGTGCCGCTTACCGCATCGAGGACCTGGCGCACCGCAGTGGCGCCACGGTCCGCACGATCCGCGCCTATCAGGACCGCGGTCTGCTGCCCCGGCCCGAGCGGCGCGGGCGCGCCAACGTGTACGCGGACGCCCATCTGGCGCGGCTGCGGCAGATCGCCGATCTCCTGGACCGCGGCTACACCCTGGCCTCGATCAAGGAGCTGCTGGAGGCCTGGGACGCGGGCCGGGGGCTCGGCGGGATACTCGGCCTGGTCGCGGAGGTCGACGGGCCGTGGACCGACGAGGAGGCCGCCCGGATCTCCCGGAGCGAGCTGGTGGAGCGGTTCGGCGGCCGTCCCGACGACGCGGCGGTCGCGGAGGCCGTGGAACTGGGCGTGCTGGAGCCCGTCCCGGGCGACGGGGACTTCTTCCTCGTCCCGAGCCCTCAAGAACTTTCCGTGGCGGTCGAGTTGTACAACGCGGGCGTCTCCCTGTCCGCGATCGCCTGCCATCTCAGGGAGTTGAGGGGGCAGGTCGAGCACATCGCCTCCCGTTTCCTGGAGTTCACCACCGAGCACGTCTTCGCACGCTATCTGGGCGAGCGTCCGCCGAGCGACGCCGAAGCGGCCGAGGCGGCCTCGCTCGTACGGCGGCTGCGGCCGCTGGCCCAGCAGGCGGTGGACGCCGAACTGGCCCGTGCGATGCGGCACTTCGCGACCCTTCACCTGAGCCGGCAGCTGGCGGCGGGGCCGGTCCCGATGGAGCCGGAAGGTGCTCGTCGGGTGGAGGTGCCCGCCGGGACAATGCGGGCCGTGGAGCGTCTGGTTGGCGTGGAGCACGCGGCGGAGTTCGTGACGGCGGCCGCCGAACGTGAGCTACAGACACGTACGTTGGACCAGCTGACCACAAACGGCCCTTTCCCCACAGTTGTTGACGAAACACCTTAAACCGTAAGCGCGTTGTCCACAGATTCGTCAATTCACCTGTGGATAACGCCACTTGGTTGTGGATCAAACCTCCAGTCCAAAATCAAATGCGTGATCCGCCTCTCTCCAGGCACGCTGAGAGGATGCAAGAACATGAGCAGACGGATGATCGGACAGAAAGACGAGCCGATGAACCGATGGACGAAAAGCGCACCGTGAAGGTGTCGAAGTACCTCTCGAAACATCTGCGGCACCAGCCCGAGCGGATCGGGCTCACCCTCGGCGAGGGCGGCTGGGTCGAGATCGGCACCCTGATCACCGCGGCCGCCGCCCACGGTTTCCGGTTCACCCGCGAAGAGCTCGACCACGTGGTGGCCACCAACGACAAGCAGCGCTTCGCCGTCGAGGGAACCCGGATCCGCGCCAGGCAGGGCCACTCCGTCGAGGTCGACCTCGGACTGCCCCCGGCGACCCCGCCGCCGTACCTCTACCACGGGACCGTGGCCCGCAGTCTGGACCCGATCCGCGCCGAGGGCCTGCGGCCCATGAACCGGCACGACGTGCACCTCTCGGCGGACCGCGAGACGGCCACCCGCGTCGGCGCCCGCCGCGGCCGCCCGGTCGTCCTGTCCGTGGACGCCGCCGCCATGCACCGTGACGGCCATGTCTTCCAGGTCAGCGCCAACGGCGTCTGGCTGACGCGGACCGTCCCCCCGCGCTATCTGCGGTTTCCCGGCCCGCACTGATCCGGGACACCGGGGCGCCAGGACACAGGGGCGCCGGGACACTGGGGGGCGCCTGGACGCACGGGCGCCGTGGCGTCGGCCGCCTGGTCCTGAAGTGTCGGGTGCCTGGTCCCAAGGCGTCGGCCGCCTGGTCCTGAGGCGTTCGCCTCCCGGCTCCGTCTACGCTCGACGCATGAGTCTGCGTCTGAGCACCGTGATCCTGCCGTACGTCCGCTGGAACGAGGGCGGGCGTTCCGCATGGCAGCGCGCGGAGCAGCTCGGCTTCCACACCGCGTTCACCTACGACCACCTCTCCTGGCGGACCTTCCGCGACGGCCCGTGGTTCGGGGCCGTGCCGACCCTGACGGCGGCGGCCGCCGTCACCGACCGGCTGCGACTCGGCACGCTCGTCACCTCGCCGAACTTCCGGCACCCGGTGACCCTCGCCAAGGACCTGATCTCCCTCGACGACATCTCGAACGGCCGGATCACGCTGGGCATCGGAGCCGGCGGCACCGGTTTCGACGCCACCGCGCTCGGACAGGACCCGTGGACCCCGCGTGAGCGCGCGGACCGCTTCGGTGAGTTCGTCCCGCTGCTCGACCGGCTCCTGACCGAGGACTCCGTCTCCTACGGCGGGAACTTCTACTCGGCGCACGAGGCGCGCAACATCCCGGGCTGTGTCCAGCGCCCCCGGCTGCCGTTCGCCGTGGCCGCCACCGGCCCGCGCGGACTCCAGCTCGCCGCCCGGCACGGGCAGGCCTGGGTGACGACCGGCGACCCGAAGCTGTACGAGACGGGCACCCCCGAGCAGTCGGTTCAAGCCATTCGCGGACAGGTGTCCAAGCTCGCCGACGCGTGCGCCGGGATCGGCCGGGACGTGGCGGAGCTCGACAAGATCCTGCTCACCGGCTTCACACCGGACCGAGGCCGTCCCCTGGAGTCCGTAGACGCGTTCGTCGACTTCGCGGGCCGGCACGCCGAACTGGGCTTCACCGAGATCGTGATCCACTGGCCGATCCCCGACTCGGACTTCGCCGCCGACGCGAAGGTCTTCGAGCGGATCGCCATGGAAGCCGTGGCCCAGCTGGGCTGAACCCCGCCCCGGGACGCCGCGGGACCTGACGGCCGCGGGCGGGATGCGGCGGTAACCACTCAAGTGTGCGCACCGCCGCACGGCCGTGCGCATATATGCGGGAGAATGAGCCCGTGACCTCAGCGACTCGCCGGCCCGAGACCCCGGCCTCCACCGTCCCGCCCCGGCTGATCGCCACGGACCTCGACGGCACCTTGTTGCGCGACGACAAATCGGTGTCCGACCGCACGATCGCCGCCCTCGCCGCCGCCGAACAGGCCGGCATCGAGGTCTTCTTCGTCACCGGCCGCCCGGCCCGCTGGATGGACGTCGTCAGCGACCACGTCCACGGGCACGGCCTGGCCATCTGCGGCAACGGCGCCGCCGTGGTCGACCTGCACGGCGGCCCGGGCGCCCACCGCTTCGTCAAGATCCGCGAACTGACCCCCGACACCGCCCTCGACGTCATCCGGATCCTGCGTTCCGCGGCGCCCGGCACGGTGTGCGCCGTCGAGCGGACGTTCGGCCTCCATCTCGAACCGGGTTACCCCCTGATGCACATGGAGCCTCCGGAGATCGTCCTGCCCGCCGAGAAGCTCCTCGCCGAGGACGCGCTGGACGCCGATCAGCCGGTGCTGAAGGTGCTCGCGTTCCACCCGGAGATGGACCCGGACGAGTTCCTCGCCGTCGCCCGCCCGGCCATCGGCGACCGGGCCAACGTGACCCGGTCGAGCCCCAGCGCCCTGCTGGAGATCAGCGGCCCGGGCATCTCCAAGGCCAGCACGCTCGCGCTGTGCTGTGCCGAGCGCGGTATCGCGCCCGAGGAGGTCGTCGCCTTCGGTGACATGCCGAACGACGTCGAGATGCTCACCTGGGCCGGCCGGTCGTACGCGATGGGCAACGCCCACCCCGCCGTGATCGCCGCCGCCTCCGGGCGCACGGTCGCCAACAACGAGGACGGGGTGGCGGTGGTGATCGAGCGGATCCTGGCGGACCGCTCGTAACGCGGTGGGCGGCTCGTAGCGCGCTCACAGCGCTGCGAGAGCACGGCCACGGGCCCTCCTGTGGCTTCCCTGGGGGTCCGGGTCCGACCGGGTGCCTCCGGCGACATCCCGGGGCCCGAGTCCGACCAGGTGTCCTCCGGCAACATCCCGGGCCCCGGGTTCGGCCACGGCCCTCCGGCGCCACCCGCCGGAGGGCCTAGACGACGACCCCGTGCTCCGCCAGCCACGGCACCGGGTCGATCGCCGACCCCATGTCCGGTGTCACCCGCACCTCGAAGTGCAGATGCGGGCCGGTGGAGTTGCCGCTCGTGCCCGACTGCCCGATCCACTCACCGGTCGAGACCCGCTCCCCCTGGTCGACGGCGACGGACGCGAGATGCGCGTACTGCGTGTAGTAGCCGCCGGGGTGTTCGATCACGACCTCGATGCCGAAGGCACCGCCGCAGGACACCTTCACCACCCGGCCGGCTCCGACCGCCCGCACCGGAGTGCCGATCGGCACCGCGAAGTCCTGCCCGGTGTGCCGGTGCGCCCAGTGCTCACCCCCGCTGCCGAAGCCCGCGGAGAGTTCGTACGTCTCCACCGGAGTGACCCACTCCCGCGTGAACCCCGTCGGCGGCTGGTCGAGACGGACCGCGCCCCGGCAGGCGCCGGCCGCCACGGAGGCGTCCGCCCGGCTCTGCAACGCAGAGCGCGCCTCGTCGAGGCCGGCCTCGATGGTCCGCTTGATCGCGGCGAGCTCCTCGGTCCGCTTCTCCAGCGCCTGCCACTCGGAACGGGCCTTCGCCTCGTCCACGGCCAGCCGGCCTTCGGCGCGCCGGCTCTTCGCGACGGCGCCGGCCACGGCCAGATCGGCCCGACGCACCGCCTGCTGACCGCGCATCAGCCCGTCGGGGTCCTTCGCGAACAGGATCTGCGCCGTGTACGGCAGCCCGCCGCCCTGCCGGTACTGGGCGCGCACGATACGACCGAGGTCCTCGTGCAGTACGGAGATCTCCTGCCGCTCCTGTACGAGCCGGCGCTCGGCCCGCTCCGCCCGGCCGCGCTGCGCCTCGGCGTCCTGCCGTCCCGCCTCGTACCGTCCCGTCGCCACGGCCGCGTCCTCGTACAGCCGCGCCACCTGGGTGCTGACGTCGAGGTCCGCGCCGTCGCCGTCGCCCTCGGCCGCCGCCGGCCGGGCCGCGAGGACCACGAGCACGGACAACAGGGCCGGGATCAGAAGGGGATGACGGCGAGAGGAGCGCATGACAGCGATCGTGGCCCGCGCTCCGGGACCCGGCCCGTTCAAGGGGTGCACCCGGGGGACAGGACGTCACGAATGGCCCAGCCGCACCGCCGAACGGTCTCGTGGTGGCGGGGCGGCCCGCCACCTCGGCGCCCGCACCGCTCGCGAACAGATCGTCCGCGCAAGGAGGTTCAGTGCGGTACCTGCCACACCACCGTCGTACCGCCGCCGTCGGGACCGATCCCCGGCCCGTACCAACTCGCGCCGCCCAGTGACTCGGCACGCCGCTCGATGTTCCTCAGGCCGCTGCGCCGGCCGCCGTCGGGGATGCCCACGCCGTCGTCCGCGACGGCCAGGCGCACGCCCGGCCGCCCGTCCGGCAGGAGGAAGTCGGCGTCGACGGAGACCTCGATCCGGGAGGCGCCCGCGTGCCGGAAGGCGTTGGAGAGGGTCTCGCGCAGCGCGGCGATGAGGTTCTTGCCGGTGAGTTCGCCGACCGCCGTGTCGACGGGGCCGGTGAAGCGGTGCCCGGGGTGGAATCCGAGGGGCACGGCGGCCATGTTGATCTCGCGCAGGACCCGGGAGCTGAGCCCGGACGACGTCTCGGCGGGGCCCTGCCGGAGCGCGAAGACCGCGGTGCGGATCTCCTGGATGGTGACGTCGAGTTCGTCGACCGCCTTGCCGACACCCCGCGACACCTCGGGCACCTTCGACCGGCGCTGGGCGCTCTCCAGCATCATCCCGGTGGCGAACAGCCGCTGGATGACCAGGTCGTGCAGGTCGCGGGCGATCCGGTCGCGGTCCTCGTACACCGCGAGCCGTTCCCGGTCGCGCCGGGTCTCGGCCATCATCAGCGCCAGGGCCGCCTGCGAGGCGAACTGTGTGGCGACGGTCCGTTCGGTCGCGGTGAACTGCCGTCCGTCGCGGGACCGCGGGGTGAGCAGGGCGCCGAGCACCCGGCCGTCGCTCTGCAACGGGAGCATCATGACGGGCCCGTAGGCGTGGGTGAGATCGGTGCGCATGCGCGGATCGGCGGACGCGTTCGCCACGAACACCGGTTTTCCGTCACGGAGTTCGGCGACCAGTTCGCTCTCCGGCGGGACGACCACACCGAGCGCGTTCGACGGGTGGTCCGAGGCCACCGCGACGACCTCCAGACCGCCCTCCTCCGCGGACAGCAGCACCAGCCCGGCCGCGGCGCCGGAGAGCCGGCGGGCCTGTTCCGCGACGATCTGCAAGGCGTCGTCGGCGTCGCCGCCCGCCAGCAGCGCGGTGGTGACGGCCACGGAGCCGTCGATCCAGCGCTCACGCTGCTTCGCCGCCTCGTACAGCCGGGCGTTGCCGATGGCGGTACCGGCCTCCGTGGCGAACACCCGGAGCAGGTCGAGATCGTCGTCGTCGAAGGTGCCGCCGCCCAGCTTCTCCGTGAGATACAGGTTTCCGAAGATCTCCCCCCGCACCCGGATCGGCACCCCGAGGAAGCTGCGCATCGGCGGATGACCGGCCGGGAAGCCGCAGGAGCGCGGATCATCGGTCAGGTCCGCCAGGCGTACCGGGTCGGGGTCGCGGATGAGCGCGCCCAGCAGCCCCTTGCGGCCGTCGGGCCGCCGCCCGATCCTGCGGGCGGTCTCCTCGTCGACGCCGTACTGGACGAACTCCGCGAGGCCTGTTCCGCTCTCGTCCACGACTCCGATGGCCGCGTAACGCGCCCGGGTGAGCTCGGCCG
The DNA here is from genome assembly GCF_055559015.1 of Streptomyces sp. NPDC024698. Classification (NCBI taxonomy): domain Bacteria; kingdom Bacillati; phylum Actinomycetota; class Actinomycetes; order Kitasatosporales; family Streptomycetaceae; genus Streptomyces; species Streptomyces sp. NPDC024698. The sequence goes on from NZ_JBVHLK010000008.1 coordinate 136,274, forward strand.
CGGTCTCGCAGATCCGGTCCAGCTTGGAGCGCAGCTCCAGCCCCGAGCCGACCGTCCGCACGGCCTCCAGCAGCCGCGGGACCCGTGCGGCGGACGCGGCGGACAGTCCCGCGGGAGCACGGGCCGCCGGGCCCGCGTCACCGCCCGTCTCGCCGTCGCCCGTCTCGCCGTCGCCCGTGTCGTTGTCGCCCGGGACGGGGGAGCCCCTCGCCGCTGACATGCATCGAGCCTAATAAGTCTGCTTTGCAAGGAAAAGTCGGAGCGTGGGTGCGAGGAAGCGCCGGACCACGGGTGGGAGCGGCACCCGAGAGCGTGCGCGGCACCCTCAAAGCCCCGCCGGGCACGGCATCGCGCGGCGCCCGTACGGCTCAGGACGCCACCGCGCGCACCAGCAGATCCGCCGCGCACTCCCGTTCCGCCATCTCCCGCAGCGGCCCCTCGACGGCAGACAGGTCCGCGAACGGCCCGCGCTGGACCACGCGTCCCCGCGCGAGGACGATCACCTCGTCCACCGCGTCGAGTCCGGCCAGCCGGTGCGTGATCAGCAGGGTCGTCCGGCCCTCGGTCGCGGCCAGCAGATCCGCCGTGAGCGCGTCGGCCGTCGGCAGGTCGAGGTGTTCCGCCGGTTCGTCCAGGACGAGGACGGGGAAGTCGGCGAGCAGCGCGCGGGCCAGCGCGAGCCGCTGCCGCTGACCGCCGGACAGTCGTGCCCCGTGCTCGCCGATGAGGGTGTCGAGCCCGTCGGGCAGCCCGTCCACCCAGTCGAGGAGGCGGGCTCGCCCGAGCGCGTCGCGCACCGCGGCCTCCGTGGCGTCCTTCTGGGCGAGCAGCAGGTTCTCGCGCACGCTGCTGTCGAAGAGGTGCGCGTCCTGGGCGCAGAGCCCGACCAGTCGGCGCACGGCGTCCCCGTCCAGCCCGTACGCGTCGGTCCCGCCCAGCGTGTACGTCCCCGCCTCCGGGTCCAGGAAGCGCAGCAGCACCTGTGCGAGCGTCGTCTTGCCCGCTCCGGACATGCCGACCACGGCGATCCTGCGGCCCTCTTCGAGGGTCAGGTCGAGTCCGGCCAGCGCTTCCCGGTCCTGTCCGGCGTGACGGGCCCGGAGCCCGGACACCTGGAGCGGGAACGGTGACGCGGGCGCCGGGAGCGGCTGTTCCGGCTCGCGTACGGGATCGGCGGCGTCCAGCACCTCGTACACGCGCTCGGCGCTCTTGCGCACCCGCTGCCGGTACTGGACGGCGAGCGGCAGTCCCATGACCGCCTCGAAGGCGGCGAGCGGGGTGAGGACGACAACGGCCATCAGCACGCCGTGCAGCCGTCCCGCGGCGACCGCCTGGGCGCCCACTGCGGCGGTGGCCGCGACGGTGAGGCCGCAGACGAGTGCCGTGAGTCCGTCACCGAGAGCGGTCGCGGTGGCTGCCCGGGAGGCGATGCCGGTGAGGACGCCGTCGGCCCGCCGTACTTTCGCCGTACGGGCGGGCAGCGCGCCCGCGACGGTCAGTTCGGCGGTCCCCGTGAGCAGGTCGGCCACCTGGGTCGCCAGTTCGCCGCGCGCGGGAGCCAGCCGCCGCTCGGCGCGGCGCGCCACGGCGCCGGTCACCAGCGGAACTCCGATGCCCGCCGCCAGCAGACCGGCGGCGAGGACGGCCCCGGCTTCGGGCAGCAGCCAGGCGGTGAACCCGACGGAGGCGGCGGAGACGAGGACCGCGGCTCCGGCCGGCAGGAGCCAGCGCAGCCAGTAGTCCTGCAAGGTGTCCACGTCGGCGACGAGCCGCGCCAGCAGGTCACCGCGCCGGGTGGTCCGCAGCCCGGCGGGCGCGAGCCGTTCCAGACGTCGGTAGACGGCCACGCGGGTGTCGGCCAGCATCCGCAGCACGGCGTCGTGCGACACGAGCCGCTCCGCGTACCGGAACACGGCCCGCCCGATGCCGAACGTCCGGGTGGCCGTCACGGCCACCATCAGATAGAAGACCGGCGGCTGCTGGGAGGCCCGGGAGATGAGCCAGCCTGAGGTCGCCATGAGACCGACGGCGCTCCCGAGCGCGAGGCCGCCGAGGAGCAGGGCCAGCGCCAGCGGACGCCGCCGGGGAGCGGCCATCGCCCGGACGCGGGCGAGCACACCGCTCCGGTCCGAGGCGGGCGCGGAGAGGGCCTCGGCGTCCGCCGAGGGCATGCCCGGCCACGCGTCGTCCAGGGGAAGGGGGGTGTGCGACGGCTCCGCCGTGCCGGGGGCGTCGGCGTCGGGGGTCGGGTTGGGCACGCCGACGGCAGGGGCTTCCAGGCGGACCACCCGCTCCGCGATGTCCAGCAGGGCCGGGCGGTGCACGACCAGCAGGACGGTCCGGCCCACGGCCAGCCGCCGGACCGCCGCGACGACCTCGGCCTCGGTCGCGCCGTCGAGCGCGGCCGTCGGCTCGTCGAGCACGAGCACGGGCCGGTCCGCGAGGAACGCCCGCGCGAGTGCCAGGCGCTGACGCTGACCGGCCGACAGTCCGACACCGTCCTCGCCGAGGAGCGTGTCGGCTCCGGCGGGCAGCGCGTCGACGAACTCCGCCGCACCGGCGTCGACGAGTGCCCCGCGCAGCGCGGTGTCGTCGGCGTCGGGCCGCGCCAGCCGGACGTTCTCGGCGATGGACCCGGCGTACAGATGGGGTCGTTGCGGCACCCAGGCGATCCGTGAGCGCCACTCCGTGAGGTCGGCGTCGGCCAGATCGGCTCCCCCGGCCCGGACCCGGCCGGCGGCGGGCTCCACGAAGCCGAGCAGCACGCTCAGCAGCGTCGACTTGCCCGCGCCGCTGGGGCCGACGAGAGCGACCGTCTCACCGGCCTCGACCGTGAAGGAGACGTCCGTGACCGCGTCCGTGGAGCGCCCCGGGTACCGCACGGTCACACCCTCGAAGGCGATCTCCCCCGCGGGTACCCGCAGCGCACCGGACCTCGGCGCCGGGGTCTCCAGCACCTCGAAGATCGCCTCGGCGGCGGCGAGTCCCTCGGCGGCGGCGTGGTACTGCGCCCCCACCTGCCGCAGCGGCAGATAGGCCTCGGGCGCCAGCACCAGGATGACGAGCCCCGTGTACAGATCCAGCTCGCCCCGGACGAGCCGCATTCCGATGGTCACCGCGACCAGGGCCACCGAGATGGTGGCGAGCAGTTCCAGGGCGAAGGACGACAGGAAGGCGATCCGGAGCGTCCGCATGGTCGCCTGCCGGTACTCACCGGTGATCTTCCGGATCGACTCGGCCTGCGCCTTGGCGCGGCCGAACACCTTGAGGGTGGGCAGTCCCGCGACCACGTCCAGGAAGTGTCCGGACAGGCGGGACAGCATCCGCCATTGACGGTCCATCTGGCTGCGCGTGGCCCAGCCGATCAGCACCATGAACAGGGGAATGAGCGGCAGGGTGCCGGCGATGATCGCGGCCGAGACCCAGTCCTCGGTGACGATCCGCGCCAGGACGGCGACCGGGACGACGAGCGCGAGCCCCAACTGCGGCAGATAGCGCGAGAAGTAGTCGTCGAGCGCGTCCACGCCCCGGGTGGCGAGGGCGACCAGGGAGCCGGTCCGCCGGCCACTGAGCCATCCGGGCCCGAGCGAGGCGGCCGTCTCCACCAGCCGTCCTCTCAGCTCCGACTTGACCGCGGCGCTCGCACGGTGTGCGGCGAGCTCGGTGAGCCAGGCCACCATGGCGCGACCGAGCGCCACCGCCGTCAACAACAGCAGGGGGACGCGCAGTTCGGTGACGGAGAATCCGTGCTGAAAGGCTCCGACCACCACGTCGGCGATGAGCATCGCCTGGGCGATGACCAGGGCCGCTCCGGCGGCGCCCAGCCCCACGATCGCCACGAGGAAGAGGCGGGTGGCCCGGGCGTACCGAAGCAGGCGGGGATCGATCGGTTTCACGTGAAACACACCTTTGGCCCATCGGGCACGTTTCACGTGAAACGTGCCGTTGCATCGGATTCAGTGCGACACGTCCACAGCGATGTGGTGCGTGCCGATGCGCTTGCGGAACACCCAGTAGGTCCAGCTCTGGTAGACCAGGACGATCGGCGTGGCGATCACGGCACACCAGGTCATGATCGTCAGGGTGTAGTGGCTCGACGAGGCGTTGGTGACCGTGAGGCTCCAGTCCGGGTTGAGCGAGGACGGCATGACGTCCGGGAAGAGCGACAGGAAGAGCATCGCGACAGCCGCCACGATGGTGAGCCCCGAGAGGATGAAGGCCCAGCCCTCCCGCCCGGCGTTGACCATCGCCAGCGCCGCCACGAGGGCCACCACGGCCACGATCAGCGCGACCAGGGACGCCCCGTCACCGCTGTCGACCTGGGTCCAGATGAGGAAGACCAGCGCCAGCACGGCCGTCGCCAGACCGACCTTCACCGCGAGCTTCCGCGACCGCTCCCGGATGTCTCCCACGGTCTTGAGACCGACGAACACGGCGCCGTGGAAGGTGAACAGCGTGAGCGTCACCAAACCGCCGAGGATCGAGTAGGGGTTGAGCAGATCCCAGAAGTTGCCCACGTACTCGAAGTTCCGGTCGATCTTCACGCCGCGCACGATGTTCCCGAAGGCCACGCCCCACAGGAACGCCGGGATCAGCGAGGTCCAGAAGATCGCCGTCTCCCAGTTTCGCTGCCAGTGCTCCTCGGGCCGCTTCGCCCGGTACTCGAAGGCGACACCACGCACGATCAGACAGACCAGGATGAGCAGCAGGGCGAGATAGAAGCCGGAGAAGAGGGTGGCGTACCACTCGGGGAAGGCCGCGAAGGTCGCACCGCCGGCCGTGAGCAGCCAGACCTCGTTGCCGTCCCACACCGGGCCGATCGTGTTGATCAGCACCCGCTTCTCGGTGCGGTCACGGGCCAGCAGTTTGGTGAGGATGCCGACTCCGAAGTCGAAGCCCTCCAGGAAGAAGTAGCCGATCCAGAGGACCGCGATGAGGACGAACCAGACGTCGTGAAGTTCCATGACTCAGCAGCTCCCTGAGCCTAGTAGGAGAAGGCCATCGGCTTGTCGGCGTCATGGGAGTCGCCGCCGATCCTGGTGGGCGGGTTGAGGTCGGACTCGGTGAGCTCGGGCGGCCCGGCCTTCACGTACTTCGCGAGCAGCTTGACCTCGATGACGGCGAGGATCGCGTAGATCAGCGAGTAGACGGTCAGCGAGGTGATGACCTCGCCCTGCGAGACCGTGGGGGAGACCGCGAAGCGGGTCTGGAGCACGCCGTAGACGACCCACGGCTGACGGCCCATCTCCGTGAAGATCCAGCCCCAGGAGTTGGCGATCAGCGGGAAGGCCAGCGTCCAGATGGCGATGCGCCAGCCCCACTTGGTGAGCTTCGGGCCGAGTGCCTTGTTCTTGAACAGGACCAGATGCGGCGCCTCGTCCTCGCCGACCCTGAGGTGCTGCGCCAGCATGAACTTCTTGCGGGTCAGCCAGAGTCCGACGACGCCGATCGCGAAGGACGCCATACCGAAGCCGATCATCCAGCGGAACGCCCAGAAGGTGACCGGGATGATGGGGCGGTAGTCGCCGGGACCGTACTTCTCCTGCTCGGCCTTGTTCGTGTCGTTGATGCCGGGCACATACGAGTTGAAGTCGTCGTCGGCGAGGAAGGACAGTATCCCCGGGATCGACAGCTCGACGGTGTTGTGGCCCTTGCTGACGTCTCCGTACGCGAAGATCGAGAAGGGCGCGGAGTCCTGGCCGTCCCACAGCGCCTCGGCGGCGGCCATCTTCATCGGCTGCTGCTTGAACATGATCTTGCCGAGCGTGTCGCCGCTGATCGCCGTGAGGAGACCGGCGATGACGACGGTGACGAGGCCGAGCCGCAGCGAGGTCTTCATGACGGCGACGTGCCGCTTGCGGGCCAGGTGGATCCCGGCGATGCCCACCATGAACGCGCCGCCGGTCAGGAAGGCGGCCGTGAGGGTGTGGAACGCCTGGGCGAGCGCGGTGTTCTGGGTCAGTACGTGCCAGAAGTCGGTGAGTTCCGCACGCCCACGCGCCTTGTTGATCCGGTAGCCGACCGGGTGCTGCATCCACGAGTTGGCCGCGAGGATGAAGTACGCCGACAGGACCGTGCCGACGGAGACCATCCAGATGCAGGCGAGGTGGAGCTTCTTCGGGAGCTTGTCCCAGCCGAAGATCCACAGCCCGATGAAGGTGGACTCGAAGAAGAAGGCGATCAGCGCCTCGAAGGCGAGCGGCGCTCCGAAGATGTCACCGACGAAGCGCGAGTAGGCGGACCAGTTCATGCCGAACTGGAACTCCTGCACGATGCCGGTGACGACTCCCATCGCGATGTTGATCAGGAAGAGCTTGCCCCAGAACTTGGTGGCCCTGAGGTACTTCTGATTCTCCGTACGCACCCAGGCGGTTTGCAGGCCGGCGACGAGCGCGGCGAGCGAGATCGTCAGGGGAACGAAGAAGAAGTGGTAGACGGTGATAATGCCGAACTGCCATCGCGCCATGGTTTCCGGCGCCAAAGCCAATTCCACGTCGTCAGTCTCCTTACATCGCCGTGGTCACAGCGGCAGTGTGCCCGCTTCATAACAGACATCACGGGAGCAACAGGACACGCTTGTGAACGCGTTCACATTCACAAGCAATTATGACGCATAGCCGTTCGAGGCAAGAGGGGTGGGGGGGGTCCCTCTAGGGGACCGAAGGGACCCGACCGGGAGGGCCGGCCGGTCCCGCGCACGCCGAGGGGCCCGTACGCGATCGACACGCACGGGCCCCTCGGCCACGGCTCACGGGCGGACGCCTCCACAGGGGTGGGGACAGGCCCGCCCCGGCGGGCAGTCGCTCCGGTGGCTACAGCCCCTTGTGGTAGCTCTCGGTCGCCTTCAGGAAGATGTCGTTCCCCTCGGTCTCCCCGATGGTGACCCGCACGCCCTCACCGGCGAAGGGGCGCACGACGACCCCGGCCTGCTCGCAGTGCGCGGCGAAGTCGAGGGTGCGCTCCCCCAGACGCAGCCACACGAAGTTGGCCTGCGTCTCGGGCACCGTCCAGCCCTGACCGCGCAGCGTGTCGACCACCCGGGTGCGCTCCGAGACCAGGGAGCCGACCCTGCCGATCAGCTCGTCCTCGGCGCGCAGGCTCGCCACCGCGGCGTCCTGGGCCAGCTGGCTCACGCCGAACGGCACCGCCGTCTTGCGCAGCGCGGCCGCCACCGGCTCGTGAGCGATCGCGAAGCCGACCCGCAGACCGGCCAGCCCGTAGGCCTTGGAGAAGGTGCGCAGCACACAGACGTTGGGCCGGTCACGGTAGATCTCCACACCGTCCGGGACCTCGACGTCACGGATGAACTCGCGGTACGCCTCGTCCAGGACGACCAGCACATCGCTCGGCACCCGGTCCAGGAACCGCTCCAGTTCGGCCCGGCGGACCACGGTGCCGGTCGGATTGTTCGGGTTGCAGAGGAAAATCAGCCGGGTCCGGTCGGTGATGGCCTCGGCCATCGCGTCCAGGTCGTGCACCTCCCCCGGGGTCAGCGGCACCTTCACCGAGGTCGCGCCGCTGATCTGGGTGATGATCGGGTACGCCTCGAAGGACCGCCAGGCGTAGATGACCTCGTCGCCGGGACCGCTCGTGGCCTGGAGCAACTGCTGCGCGACACCGACCGAGCCGGTGCCGGTCGCCAGGTGGGAGACGGGGACGCCGAAACGGTCCGCCAGCTCGTTCATCAGCGCGGTGCACGCCATGTCCGGGTAACGGTTGAACGAACCGGTCGCCGCGGTCAGGCTCTCGACCACACCGGGCAGCGGCGGATACGGGTTCTCGTTGGAGGACAGCTTGTACGCCACGGCGCCGCCGGCGGCGGCGGGCTTTCCGGGCTTGTAGGTGGGGATCCCCGCCAGCTCGGCACGCAGCTTGGGGTTCGTGTCGCTCACCGCAGTCCTCCTCGTGACCACCAGCGGCTCATGACCACCACCGGCTACCAATGCTTCTCACCTTATGAGGATTCCGCGCCGCTGCGAATGGCCTGTGGACAACCCGACACCGGCACGTGTCCGCACCGGGACCGCCGGCGGTGTCGGCATCGGCACCACCGGCCCTCCGGCCACCCTCGTACGAAGTCGTACGAAAGGGGGCGCGTCGACGGGTATCACATGCGCCGGTGGCTCACGCCGTGGCGCGCATCCCTCGTACAGGTGAGTTGAGACCTCTTCGAGACATGGCCCGCTTGGCAGGCCCACACGCGCCGACAAGTCACGTACTGGGATGAGATCCTTCAACTGCCTTCATTTCAAAGGAAGTTAGCGACTCTCGATCATGCAGAAACGTGCCTGTCAACGCGTGCATATGCGTCCGCGCTACCCCACCGTATGAGCCCTACTATCGGCTCGCCATGACAGCAGCAGGGAAGCACCAGGTGAGCAGGGCGGAGACCTCCCGCCGAGGCGGTCGGCCGGGCCGGGCGGGCATCAGAGACGTGGCCGCGGCAGCAGGGGTCTCCATCACAACCGTGTCCGACGCCCTCAACGGCAAGGGACGGCTTCCGGACGCCACCCGACGCCATGTCCGCGAGGTCGCCGACCGGCTGGGCTATCGCCCCTCGGCCGCGGCCCGAACCCTCCGTACCGGCAAGTCGGGCCTGATCGGCCTGACCGTCACCACGTACGGGGATGAACCTTTCACCTTCACCGAGTTCGCGTACTTCGCCGAGATGGCCAGAGCCGCCACCTCGGCCGCACTCGCCCGGGGATACGCCCTGGTCATCCTCCCCGCGACCTCCCGCCACGACGTGTGGTCGAACGTCGCGCTGGACGGAACCGTGGTCATCGACCCCTCCGACCAGGATCCGGTCGTCAGCGAGCTGGTCCGCCAGGGACTACCGGTCGTCTCCGACGGACGGCCCGTGGGATCGCTCCCGGTCACCGCCTGGGTGGACAACGACCACGAGGCCGCCGTCCTCGGCATCCTCGACCATCTGGCGGACGCGGGGGCCCGCCGCATCGGCCTTCTCACCGGCACCACCACGGACACGTACACCCGCCTCTCGACCACCGCATACCTGCGTTGGTGCGAGCGGGTGGGCCAGGATCCGGTCTACGAGGCCTATCCGGCGCACGATCCGTGCGCCGGAGCCGTCGCCGCCGACCGGCTCCTCGCCCGGCCCGACCGTCCGGACGCCGTGTACGGCCTCTTCGACCCGAACGGCACCGACCTGCTGGCCGCCGCCCGCCGCTACGGTCTGCGCGTACCCGACGACCTGCTGCTGGTCTGTTGCAGCGAGTCGAACGTCTACGCCAGCACCGAGCCGCCCGTCACGACGCTCTCCCTCAAACCGCGCAGGATCGGCACGGCTGTCGTCCAGCTGCTGATCGACGCGATCGAGGGGGTCGAATCGGACCAACCGGTCGAGCAGGTGATACCGACGGAGCTGATCGTGCGGACCTCCTCGCAGCGCCGGCCGCACCGGACGACGGTCAGTCCGCCCCGATCACCCGAGCAGGGCTGACGGCCGGTCCGGATCGGGCGGGGCCAGCCCCGCCCAATTCGGGCGAAAACCGCGGTGAACTGGGCTCCTGTTCCGATTCACCACCCCTGGGTCATCACATGGCGCGATCCGCATTCCTATGATGGGCGGACGACACCGCGGGCCGCTGCGACCAGGCAGTCCGAACCGGTGCAGATGCGGCGCGATCGTGGTGGAGGGGTCGATGACTCAGGGGGCCGGTCAGGGACCCGAGGTGGTGCGGACGGCGACGTTGCGCGACTTCCGGGTGCCCGGTTACGTCCATGAGACCGGTCCGTACGCGCAGAACACGCCTCAGGGCGAGGGCGCGGGACCCGTCGGGGAGGCGGCGCGGTACGCGTCGGGAGAAGCCTCCCCGTACGCGTCCGGGGAGGCTCCGCCGGAGTTCCCCGGAGAGTTCTCCGAGGGATACACGCCCACGCAGCGCGATCTGCCGGTCATCAACCGGGGCGACACCCAGCAGGTCGTCCTCGACCCCGCAGGCGTGCCCGCCCCTGCGCCCGGCGCCGGACCCGGCCCGCTGTACGTCGTCGGGGACGTCCACGGCTACCTCGACCAGCTCGTCGCCGCGCTCCGGGCCAAGGGCCTCGTCGACGCCGCCGGGAGCTGGTCGGCCGGCACCGCGCGCCTGTGGTTCCTCGGTGACTTCACCGACCGCGGCCCGGACGGCATCGGCGTGATCGACCTCGTGATGCGGCTGTCCGCCGAGGCGGCCGCGGCCGGCGGCTACTGCAAGGCACTCATGGGCAACCACGAGCTGCTGCTGCTCGGCGCCAAGCGCTTCGGGGACACGCCGGTCAGCTCCGGCGCCGGCACCGCCACCTTCCAGGCCGCCTGGCTGCTCAACGGCGGCCAGAAGACGGACATGGACCGCCTCCAGGACCACCACCTCCAGTGGATGGCCCGCCTCGACGCCATGGAACTGGTCGACGGACACCTCCTGGTGCACTCCGACACCACCGCCTACCTCGACTACGGCGACTCCATCGAAGCGGTCAACGACACCGTCCGCGAGACCCTCACGCGCAACGACGCGGAGGACTGCTGGGACCTCTTCCGCAAGTTCACCCGGCGCTTCGCCTTCCGCGACGACGGCGCCGACGCGGTCCGCGAACTGCTCGGCGCCTACGGCGGCACCCGCATCGTCCACGGTCACAGCCCCATTCCGTACCTCCTGGGCGACGTGGTCCCGGAGGACGGCGAGTCCGGAGCGGGCCCCGTCATCGAAGGACCGCACGTCTACGCCGACGGACTGGCCATCGCGATGGACGGCGGAGTGACCATGGCCGGAAAGCTGCTGGTCCAACAACTTCCGCTGGATATCTGAGCGTTCGCCGGGCAGACGCCCGGCGGGCGGACCACTCCGGACAGTGGCCAATTTCTTGAAACCCCCTGTCACGGCGTGCCGTCGCCGCTCTACCATCGGCTTATCCGTAGCAGGCTCCCCTCCGTTTCTGCCCGACGGCTCGTCAGCGTGCGAGCCACCAGCCCTACGGAGCATCGGGGGATGCAGATGAACAGCGTTCCGCAGCACCTGCTGAGCGAGGACCGCCAGGAATACGAGCGGATCCTCGATGAGGCGCTGCGCTCCGCACCACACCGCCCGGAACTCGCCGCTGTCGGCCAGCGGCTCAACCTCGAACAACTGCGCACCATGGCGCTCAACGCCACGGCCCTCATCACGACGGCCGCGTCGGACGAGTACGCGCACTATGTGAAGATCCGCAGCGAACTGCGCCGCCCGGCGCCGTCCACCGCGGCCATGGGCGAGGAAACCGGCTCCGCGGAGCCGGACACGACCGCCATGGGTCTCGCCGCCACCGTCGGAGAGGTCACCGAGACCGCCGGTGCCGGCGCGGTCGCCGTCGTCGCGGTGCTCGCCCCGGTCCTCGCCGGGACAGCCGCGGTGATATTCCTGCTCGTGGGCTATCTCCTGAGGATGCTCGACCCCGAGCCGGCCATCGCCAGAACCCTTCTGACCACCGGATGGGTCTTCGGCGCCGTCACGGCGGCCGCCATTCTGGTCGCCGCGGCCGGACTGCTGCTGACCGCCCTGCGCAACGGTTCGTCCTCCCTCCGGGCCGGAGCGGGCGACGAGCTGACCCAGCAGGTCGGCCGGGCCAAGCAGGCCTGGCACGACGCCCTGCTGGAGCGCGGCATCCTGCCGTTCCTCAGGGAAGCCCTCGCGGACCCGGGCTCGGCGGCACTGGGCCGCCCCGCACCGGCCCCCAGCCGCATACCCCACCTCGGGTACGGCCGGCCGGGATTCAGCAGCCCCGACGGCGGACCCGCGGCGGGCCCCCGCCCGAGCTACTCCAGCCCGGACTTCAGCAGCCCCGACTTCGGGGGACCGGAACACCAGCCCGAGTGACCCGGCCGGCCGACGGCCGGGTCCGAGGCAGGAGAGGGCCCGCGCGAGCGCGCGGGCCCTCACACCGCTGCCGGAGCGCCTTTTCGGCCACGGACCGGGATGGGTGCAGGTGCGGCGTGTGCGCCCGCACCTGCCACGCGAAGCCGTCCCACGGTCGGCCCGCGGGGATCGTCCGCCGCCCTCGGGCCACGGGTTTGTCTCAGACGATGCCCAGCCGCCGCGCCTCCTTCATCCACGAGGGGAACTCGGACAGCAGCCGGTCGTAGAGCTCCGGATCCGGTACGTCGCTGATGTCGTCGACCGCGAAGAAGCCGACGTTGTCGACGCGTCGGCCCGGCAGGGTGTCGAATCGCTCCAGCACGCCGTAGTTGGAGCGCCCCAGTCCGACGAACTGCCAGAAGACCGGCTCCTCCACCGCCTCCCGCAGCTCCGTCTCGATCTCCTTGTTGCGGTAGACACCGCCGTCGGAGAAGAAGAGCACCAGGGTGGGATCGGCGGCCGGGTGCTCGCGGACATGGGCGCGGACCTCGGCGATCACCTTCTGCTCCTCGTTCTGGATGCCGACCGCCCGCATGTCCACCTGTCCCGGCAGCAGGCCCTTCTTCGGCTTCTTCCGCCGGAACAGGGTCAGCTCACCGACCCGGACATGGAGCTCCAGCCAGTCCGGCAGATCCCCGAGGGCGAGGTCCGGCAGCCGGGCCGGGTTCGACGCGAAGGTCCACGCCTGCATCTCCCCGTCGTCGTCGAGCTGCGCCGCCACGGCGGCCATCCGCTCCACCACATCGGCCACGACACCCTTGGAGTACAGGAACGACATCGACCCGGAAGCGTCCAGGACCAGGATGACGCGGGCCCTGACGTCCACGGCCCCGTGCTTGCGCAGGCTGACCGCCACCTGCTCCTTGCGCAGGGAGAGGCGCTTGCGCATGTCCACGGGCAACCGCTCCTCCCCCTTGACGAGCCGAGGAGCCGAGCCGAGAGCGGAGGCAGGGACCGGGGCCGGAACCGGGTGATTTTGAGGCGCCGGAGCCGGACGAGCCTGGGGGGCTGGAGGTGCCGGTACGGACGGGGGAGCCGCCGGAGGTCCCGAGGCGACGAGCGCGGTCGGGGGCGCGGGAGCCAGCGGGGGCGCGGATACCGGTGAGACGGCTCCCGCGGCCGTGCTCCCCGGTTCCGTGCTCCCCGAGGCGCCCGGCTCCTCGTCCACGCTGATCCCGAAGTCGGTGGCCAGGCCCGCGAGTCCGGAGGCGTACCCCTGGCCCACCGCGCGGAACTTCCACCGGCCGCCCCGCAGATACAGCTCGCCCCCGATGAAGGCCGTCTCCGTCGTCGCCTCCATGTCGAAGAACGCCAGCTCCTCCCCGGTCCCGGCGTCGAACAGCCTCAGTCTCAGACCCGACAGCGAACCGAAGGTGCCCCCGTCGGCGGAGGCGCCCAGGACCACCCGCTGGATCTCCGACTCCAGGCCGTTCAGATCCACCTCGACGGTGTCCGTCGTCCCGTCGCCCTCCCGTCGCTTGCCCGAGTGACGCACGGCTCCGGAGGCATGGCGGGGCTGGTTGTAGAAGACGAAGTCACCGTCGTCGCGCACCCGCCCGTCCTCGCGGAGCAGCAGGGCCGAGGCATCGGCGTCCGGCGCGCCGGGGCCTCCGGTCCAGCCGAGCACGACCCGCACCTGCCGCGCGGCGACGGGAAGGTTGGCGCCCTTGCTCATCGATGTCGGTGTCATGGGCCCAGTCTCCCCGCAGAAACGGCCGGTGGCTCCGACCGATACGCGAGCGGGTGGGAGGAGGCCGCCGCGTCCGTCGCGGCCCGCACGAACTCCCGTAGGCGCTCACTGGTGTTGCCCTCTCTCCACACCAGTCCCCGCTCGATCGGCCGCGCGTCGTGGAGGGGGACGTAGGCGACATCGGGCCGTGGGTAGTACTGCCGGGAGTGTTCCCCGACCGGGAGGACCCCCCGGCCCATCGCGACGAGCGTCAGCATCTCGGAGAACGACCCGCCCGCCGGGCCTTTGGGAACGGGCCTGCCCGAGGGCGTGCGATCCGGTGTGCGGTCGCGCTTGAATCCCGTCGAGGTCACCTCGGGGTACTGCACCACGGGGTGTTCCGCGAGCACCTCGAGGGACAGCCGCTCCTCCCCGGCCAGCGGATGACCGGCCGCGACGGCCAGGACCCTGCCCTCCCGCAGAAGGGCGGGCCCGCGGGCCATGCCGTCGAAGGGGAACGAGGCGAGCAGCACGTCGATCGAGCCGTCCACCAGACTCGCCCGGGAGTTGGACAGCTGGACCTCCCGCACCTCGACCCGGCAGTCGGGATGCCGCTCGCCGAACAGGCCGACCGCCCTGAGGAGCGCGGGCGCCGTCCACTCCCCGAGGAAGGCGACCCGCAGCTCTCCGGTGATTCCCCGGCCGGCGTCGGCCGCCCTACGCAGCGCCGCTTCCATCCCGGCGACCAGGGGCGTCAGATCGTCCGCCAGCTGCCGCCCGACCGGGGTGAGCCGGACGGAACGACTGGTGCGTTCGAACAGCAGGCCACCGACTCTGCGCTCCACCGCCTTGATCACCTGGCTGACCCGTCCGGTCGTGATCCGCAAGCGCTCGGCGGTCCGGCCGAAGTGCAGTTCCTCGGCCAGCGTCAGAAAGGTCTCGGTCTCCAGTCGCTCCAGCATGAATCCCCCGTCGTTAAATCTGGCTCAACAGTCGTGCAGCGATCCTGTCTTGATGGTGTTCGCCCCGCGGCGGATCGTAGAAGGCGTCCGCACGGCCCGCGGGAGGAAGCCGGGCGTGGCCGTGCCGACGTGACCCGCCCCGCCCTGTTCAGCGCCTGGCTCCGCCACGCCGACTATCTGGAGACGACATGACCACCGTGCGCGTGAAGGCCTTCGACCACCTGGTCCTCAACGTCCAGGACGTCGAACGGTCCTTGGCCTTCTACCTCGGACTGCTCGGTCTGGAGCCCGTACGCGTCGCCGAATGGCGGCGCGGCCAGGCCCCGTTCCCGTCGGTGCGGATCACCGCGGAGACCATCATCGACCTCGTGGCCCATGCGCCCGAGGGGTCCAACGTCGACCACATCTGTCTCACCGTGGAACCGCTGGACTGGGACCAGGTCATCGCGTCGGGAACCTTCACCGTGCTCGAAGGGCCCGTGCAACGCTTCGGCGCGCGGGGCAGCGCGACCTCGGTCTACGTCCAGGACCCGGACGGCAACACCGTAGAACTGCGCTGGTACCCGCAGGACGTCACGCCGTGACCGGACCGAGGACGGAGGAGCACGCCGTGGCCCTGCCTAGGGCGGCGGTCCGGGTGTCCGTCCCGGACCGCCGCCCACTTGGAGCGGCTCAGTCGGCCAGTGGCAGGTACACGCGGTTGCCCGCTTCCGCGAACTCCCGGGACTTCTGGAGCATGCCCTCGGAGATCTCCTCGGCGGAGGCGCCGTCGGCCACGTCACCGCCGAACCGCTCGTTGATGTTGTGGCTGATCTTCATCGAGCAGAACTTCGGCCCGCACATGGAACAGAAGTGAGCCGTCTTGGCGGGTTCGGCCGGCAGCGTCCGGTCGTGGAACTCCCGCGCCGTGTCCGGGTCGAGGGCCAGATTGAACTGGTCCTCCCACCGGAACTCGAAGCGGGCGTCGGAGAGCGCGTCATCCCATTCCTGCGCACCTGGGTGGCCCTTGGCGAGGTCGGCCGCGTGGGCGGCGATCTTGTAGGTGATGACGCCCGCCTTGACGTCGTCACGATCAGGCAGGCCCAGGTGCTCCTTGGGCGTGACGTAGCAGAGCATGGCCGTGCCCCACCAGGCGATCATCGCGGCACCGATGCCGGACGTGATGTGGTCGTACGCCGGCGCGACGTCCGTCGTCAGCGGGCCGAGGGTATAGAACGGAGCTTCATCACAGATCTCCTGCTGAAGGTCGATGTTCTCCTTGATCTTATGCATCGGGACATGCCCCGGGCCTTCGATCATCGTCTGAACCTGAAAACGCTTCGCGACCGTGTTGAGTTCCCCGAGCGTCCTCAACTCCGCGAACTGCGCCGCGTCGTTGGCGTCCGAGATGGATCCCGGCCGCAGCCCGTCGCCGAGCGAGTAGGTGACGTCGTACGCGGCGAGGATCTCACAGAGCTCCTCGAAGTTCTCGTACAGGAACGACTCCTTGTGGTGCGCGAGGCACCAGGCCGCCATGATCGAGCCGCCGCGCGAGACGATGCCGGTCCTGCGGTTCGCGGTGAGCGGCACGTACGCCAGGCGCACGCCCGCGTGGACCGTCATGTAGTCCACGCCCTGCTCGGCCTGCTCGATGACGGTGTCCTTGTAGATCTCCCAGGTCAGTTCCTCGGCGCGGCCGTCCACCTTCTCCAGCGCCTGATAGAGCGGCACGGTGCCGATGGGTACGGGGGAGTTGCGCAGCACCCATTCGCGGGTGGTGTGGATGTTGCGCCCGGTGGACAGGTCCATGACCGTGTCGGCGCCCCAGCGGGTCGCCCAGGTCATCTTCTCGACCTCCTCCTCGATGGAGGACGTCACCGCGGAATTGCCGATGTTGGCGTTGACCTTCACCAGGAACCGCTTGCCGATGATCATCGGCTCGATCTCGGGGTGGTTGACGTTGACCGGCAGCACCGCCCGGCCGGCGGCGATCTCCTCCCGGACGACCTCGGGGGCGACGTTCTCGCGGAGTGCCACGAACTCCATCTCGGGCGTGATCTCACCGCGCCGCGCGTAGGCGAGCTGGGTGACCGCCTGCCCGGCCCGTCCCCTGCGGGGCTGACGCGGCCGGCCGGGGAAGACCGCGTCGAGATTGCGCAGCCCTCCGCGAGGGGCCGTGTGCTTGATCCCGTCGTCCTCGGGACGGACGGGACGGCCCGCGTACTCCTCGGTGTCCCCGCGGGCGATGATCCAGCTCTCCCGCAGCGGCGCCAGCCCCCTGCGGACATCGGTGTCGATGGTCGGATCGGTGTACGGGCCCGAGGTGTCGTACAGCGGCACGGACTGTCCGTTGGTGAGGTGCACCTGGCGAACCGGCACCCGCAGATCGGGGCGCGTGCCCTCGACGTACGCCTTGTGCCAGCCGATGGACTGCCTGTCCTGGCCGTCCGTGGACGACGGGGAGACCCCGTCCGCCCGGCTGACGGCAGGCGTGCGTACATCCTTGTCGGTCATGAGACCTACTCCCTACGCCGGCATTACCCGGTAACAGGTTCAGCGGTCGACGCAGCGGCTTCCGATCGCCGATGTTTCATGTGAAACATCGCGAAGACGGAGGTCAGCGCCCTCTCAGCCCGGTGCTCCGAGCTCCCGCGTGTGCAAAGGTGGCTCCACGCTAGCGTCATGTTTGGCGCGGTGAACAGAGGGCCCTTGACGTTCTTGCGATGATCGGGCGGTGACGACGAGCCGCCAGCACCCGTTCCCTCCCTCCGAGCCGCCGCGCCGTCCCGGCTCCGACGGCGGTCGCGGGCCGGGCCCCGGCAACGGACCCGGGCGTGAGCACGGGCACGGGTCTGAACACGGGCACGGACCGGAGAGCGACCATCACGGGCCCGGCGTGGGCCACGGCCCTGGTCCGCACCGCGGGCACGAGGAGCCAGTGAGCTCCGGGCACGGGCATTCCCACAGCCACGGTCCGGCCGCGCCGGTCTCCCGGCATCTGCGCAAGGTCATCGCAGCGGTGCTGATCCCCTTCGCGGCCGCGGTCGCGGTGGGACTGGTGGTGCTGTGGCCCGGCGGCGCTCCGGCACACGAGCGCACGGGGGTCGGCTTCGACCGGCAGACCCAGCAGGCGACGGTCACCAAGGTCGACCAGGTGGACTGCAAGTCCGTGAACGCCTCCTCGGGGGCCTCCTTGGGCGACACCTCCGCCGGCGGGGGCTCCGCCGCGCAGCGCCGGGCGGCGGGGGAATGCAAGAAGGCGACGGTCCGGATCGACACCGGAAAGGACAAGGGCCGCACGTTCACCGAGATCGTCCAGCCCGACCAGTCACGGCAGTTGCACCAGGGCGAGAAGGTCGTCGTCGCCTACGAGCCCTCCGCGCCCAAGGACCTCCAGTACTCGGTCACGGACGCGAACCGGAAGCTGCCCCTGACGCTGCTCTCCGTGATCTTCGCGCTGGTCGTGGTGGTGATCGGACGGATGCGCGGCATCATGGCGCTGGTCGCCCTGGCCATCAGCTTCATGATCCTGAACTTCTTCATCCTGCCCGCGATCCTTCAGGGCTCGAACCCGCTGCTCGTGGCCGTCGTGGGGTCCAGCGCCATCATGCTGATCGCGCTCTACATGTGTCACGGTCTGTCGGCCCGGACGTCCGTGGCGGTGGTCGGCACCCTGCTCTCCCTGATGCTGATCGGCCTCCTCGGCTCGGTCTTCATCGACTGGGCCGTGCTGACCGGCAACACCGACGACAGCACCGGCCTGATCCACGGTCTGTATCCGTCCATCGACATGAGCGGCCTGCTGCTGGCCGGTGTCATCATCGGTTCGCTCGGCGTCCTGGACGACGTGACGGTGACGCAGACGTCCGCGGTCTGGGAACTGCACGAGGCGAACCCCACGATGGGCTGGCGCGGCCTGTACCGCGCGGGCATCCGTATCGGCCGCGACCACATCGCCTCGGTCGTCAACACGCTCGTGCTGGCCTACGCCGGTGCCGCGCTGCCGCTGCTGCTGCTCTTCTCGATCGCGCAGAGCAGCGTGGGCACCGTCGCCAACAGCGAGTTGGTCGCCGAGGAGATCGTGCGCACGCTGGTCGGCTCGATCGGTCTGGTGGCCGCCGTGCCGGTGACGACCGCGCTGGCCGCCCTGGTGGTCGCCGCGGACCGCGAAGTGGGGGCGCCCGTCCCCGCCCAGCCCGCGGCCTCCAGGACCTCGGCACGGGGCGGCAAGGGACGTCGCCGCAAGCACTGACCGCCGTACGGAAGCGCTGAAACCATCCTGCACCGAAGCGCGTCGTGAGGAAGCGTTACGCCGCTCCGGGCCGGCCCCGGCCTCAGCCCGCGCTCTGCTCCTCGGTGAGGATGCGGTCGAGCACCGCGTCGAGCGAGGTGTCGAATCCTTCGAGGGAGCGTTCCTGCCCGAGCGGCACGAGCCTGTCCGTCCGATCGAGGAAGGCGACGAGCGGCGCGGTCCCGGACCGGAACAGCGCGTGATCGCCACCGACCTGAAGCCGGATCAGCACCTCCCCGAGCGCCTCCGGGTCGGCCGGCGCGATGTGCACATCCCCGTCACCGCAAGGCCTGCCCACTCCGTCGATCAGCAGTTCCCGCCCGAACACCCAGGTCACGGGCGCGTCGCCGGGCAAGTGGAAGGTCAACCGCACGGCGTACGGATCACAGGCTTCGTATCGCAGCTCGACGGGAATGCGGAAGGACAGCTCCTCGGACACGAGGAAGCTCATCATGACCTCTGCCTGCACCGACTCGCGCATCGCCTACCCCGTCGTTTGCCGTCCACCGGCCAGGTTCGTCCCACCTGACACTGCTGGAAATATTGCTCAACGTGCATGCTGGATTACAAGGAGTGATTTTTCAGATACTGATAGAGAAGGCGAGTGTTCCTAGCAGGCGTCCGACCTCGCCGTGCAGCTTCCGTGCCGCGGGCATCAGACGGTCGCCCTGGTGGGACGGGAGGGAGAAGGCCACGGCCGCGGCCGAACCGCCCACGGTGACCGGGATCGCGGCGCAGACCGTGCCCAGCGCGTACTCCTGCCGCTCGATCACCGGTTCCATCCGGCCCGTCCGTTCCAGGCGCCGCAGCAGCCGGTCCTCGTCACGCACCGTGTACGGGGTGAGCACCCGCACCGGGTAGCGGTCGAGGTGGTCACGGCGGGCCGTGTCGTCGAGCTGGGCGAGCAGACACTGGCCGACCGCGTGGGCGTGCCCGGTCTCGCGGAAGTCGGCCCATTCCTGGACCGCCGGGTTCGCCGCGCTGTCGACGACGCACACGACCTCGATCTCGCCCTCGCGGTAGACCGCGTAGTACATGGGCGCGCCGATCATGTCGCGCCAGTGCGCGAGGGTGTCCCGTACCGTGCTGCGACGTTTCTGCCGGGCTCCGCTGCTGCTGAGCCGCTCGGCGGCCTCGCCGAGGAAGAACAGCCCGCTGTCACGGCGCAGATAGCCCTCGTGGACCAGCGTGCGCAGCAGGTGGTAGGCGGTCGGCAGGGCCAGTCCCGCCTCGCGCGCGAGCTGTTTGGCGGGGGCTCCCTGCTCGCGTGAGGCCACGGCCTCCAGCAGACGCATGGCGCGCTGGACCGAGCCGATCAGCGTGGTGGCGTGGGAGTCCAGGGGAGCGGCTTCGGGCCCCGGGGCGGGGGTGCGGGCGAGCCGAGCCGTTCCCGCGGATGCCGCTGGGGAACCGGGCGGCGGCGAGGGTCTGGTGCGTGCGGAGGGCCCTTCCGCCGGCGCGGTGCGCCGGGCGGGTTCCGCCACCGTCGCGGTCCGGGGCGGCGCCGGCTCCCTGGGCGGGGCCGGCGGGCTGTGGGAGAACGGCGGCTCCCCCGGCGAGGTGCGCGGCTGGACCGGTGGAACGCGTGCCGCCGCGGGCGTGCCCGGTCGCCGGAAGGGTGGAGCGACGGATGGTGCGGGTGCGGTGTCGACCGTGGCCAAGGGGCACTCCGAAGAGCGAGGAGGACCGCCCGTGCGGGGAATCACGGGAGGGGGCTGTGCGCTGCCCGCGGGGTCGGCCCCGCGTCGGGTTCCGGACTCTAACGGCCCGTCACCGCTCATACGCGGCCTCAGCGGAAAACTTCCCCCGGCCGAGGGAACCTTGAGTTCCCTTTCCCCCTTCGCCGTTACCTGCCGCTCACCCTCTCGCGCCTCACCAGTCGCTGCGCGAGGAGGAACCCGACATGAACTTCCGCACGATGAAGATCAGTCCGCCGACCAGCGCGACGAAGACGAGCAGCTTGAAGAGGAGGCCGATGACGAACCCGACGACGGTCGCTATCAGACCGCCGAACACCACCAGGGCGATGACCGGCACCGCGACCCACTTCACCCACCACGGCATACCGCTGAAGATCTCCTGCATCGCCCTGTCCTTACCTCTCCTCGCCCGTGGCCCCGATGCCGGGACTCTGATTCCGGGTTCTCTTGTATCTCGCATCCGATGCTAGGCGGCGAAGGGGGCCGTGCGGTGGCCTCGCACCCCTTGTCCTCCCCTGACCGTCCCCCTAGGGAACCCTGAGACTCCCGGTCAGCTCTCGGGCGGAGAGAACATCACCAGGACCCGCAGATCCTCCGTGATGTGGTGGAACTTGTGGGCCACCCCTGCCGGTACGTAGACGACGCTGCCGCGGGCCACCTGGGTGGTCTCCAGGCCGACCGTGATCGACGCCCGCCCGCTGACCACGAAGTACACCTCGTCCTGGGCGTGCGGCTTCTGCGGGTCGGAGGAACCCGCGTCGAGCGCGTAGAGCCCGACCGACATGTTCCGTTCACGCAGAAACTGGAGGTACGCACCGTCGTTGGCGGCGCGTTCCGCCTCCAGTTCGTCCAGCCGGAATGCCTTCATCGCCCTCGTCCGCTCTCGTACACCACAGGCTGTGTCCACAGCCTCTTCTGGCCAGTCGATCTCTCTGCCACGATCAGACACATGAAGAATTTCGTAGTCAAGACGCTCGCCAACGCGGGGGCCCTGGCCGTCGCCGTCTGGCTGCTCGACAAGATCACCCTGACAGGTGACAGCACGGGCAAGAAGATAGCCACGCTCATCCTCGTCGCACTGGTCTTCGGGCTGGTGAACTTCCTGGTCAAGCCGATCGTGAAGGTACTGACCTTCCCGCTCTTCATTCTCACCCTCGGCCTGATCACCCTCGTGGTGAACGCCCTGATGCTGCTGCTCACCTCGTGGGTGGCCGACAAACTCGACCTGAGTTTCCACGTGGACGGCTTCTGGACCGCCGTCCTGGGCGGCCTGATCATCTCCGTCGTCTCCTGGGCGCTCAACGTCGTCCTGCCCGACAGCGACTGAAACGGCTGAGAGAGTCCCATGACCTACCGCGTCTGCTTCGTCTGCACCGGTAACATCTGCCGCTCGCCGATGGCCGCATCCGTCTTCCGTGCCGAGGTGGCACGGGCCGGACTCGACGAGCTCGTCGAGGTCGACAGCGCGGGCACGGGCGGCTGGCACGAGGGCGACGGAGCCGACGAGCGCACCGTCGCCGTGCTGGAGGCGGGCGGTTACGAGAGCGACCACGCGGCCCGGCAGTTCCAGGCCTCGTGGTTCTCCCGGCTCGATCTCGTCATCGCCCTCGACACAGGACACCTCAAGGCCCTGCGCCGCCTCGCGGGCAGTGCCGAGGACGCCGGGAAGGTGCGGCTGCTGCGCTCGTACGACCCCACCGCGGGCGAGGACCTGGACGTCCCCGATCCGTACTACGGACACCTGAACGGCTTCGAGGAATGTCTTGAGATGGTGGAGGCGGCGAGCCCTGGGTTGCTCGCCGCGGTACGCGAGCAAGTGGAAGGACCAGTGGCATGACGCCAGAGGATTTCGTCACGGCGGACAAGGACACCGGCCCCGCGGGCGGACACCCGGACACGCGGGCGGCGGTTCCGGGCGACGGCACACGGGCGGTACGAGCCGGACTGCCCGAGCCCGTCAAGTACGAGCCGACCCTTCCCGGCCCCGTCTTCGCCGCGCACTTCCATCTGCCCGGTGAGCCCACCGGCCCCTACACCTACGGCCGCGACGAGAACCCGACCTGGACGCTCCTGGAGCGCGCCATCGGCGAACTGGAGGCGCCCGGACAGGAGTCCGTGGAGACGCTCTCCTTCCCCTCCGGCATGGCCGCCATCTCCGCGGTGCTCTTCTCGCAGCTGCGGGCCGGTGACATCGTCGTCCTGCCCGACGACGGCTATCAGGTGCTTCCGCTGGTGCGCGAGCAGCTGACCGCGTTCGGCGTCGAGGTGCGCACCGCCCCCACCGCAGGCGATGCCCAGCTGGAGGTATTGGACGGCGCGAAGCTGCTGTGGATCGAGACTCCGTCCAACCCGGGTCTCGACGTCTGCGACCTGCGGCGCCTCGTGGCCGCCGCCCGCGCGCAGGGCACGCTCGTCGCCGTGGACAACACGCTGGCCACCCCGCTCGGACAGCGCCCGCTGGAGCTCGGCGCCGACTTCTCCGTGGCCAGCGGGACCAAGATGCTCACCGGTCACGGCGACATCCTCCTCGGCTACGTCACCGCCAAGGACGCGGCGCTGATGGCTCCGGTGCGACGCTGGCGCAAGGTCGTCGGCGCCATCCCCGGCCCCATGGAAGCCTGGCTGGCCCACCGCTCGCTCGCCACGCTCCAGTTGAGGGCCGACCGCCAGAGCGCCACCGCGCGGACGATCGCCGAGGTTCTGCGGGACCGGCCCGAGGTGACGGGGCTGCGCTACCCGGGACTGCCCGACGACCCCTCGTACAAGATCGCCTCGCAGCAGATGCGGCGCTTCGGCTGCGTGGTCTCCTTCACGCTGCCTTCGCGCGAACACGCGGAGCGCTTCCTCGACGCACTGCGCCTGGTGGACGACGCCACCAGTTTCGGCGGAGTGCGGTCCACGGCCGAGCGACGCGGCCGGTGGGGCGGCGACGCCGTCCCGGCCGGCTTCATCCGCCTCTCCGCCGGCGCGGAGGATCCCGAGGACCTGGTGGCGGACATTCTGCGGGCCCTGGACGCGTCCGCGGAATAGGCGCCCGCCGCGCGGGAACAGGACCCCCACTACGCACGACAGACGGTCCGAGCCTCCCCCCTCGTGGCTCGGACCGTCCCGGTTCTTTGCGCTAAGAACCGCGCGAACAAGGCTAGTTGACTCTGTGTCAGTGTCCAATCACGGTAGCGACAGCGACCTATCGACTTATTTATAGTTGAGGTTCACGCGGGGGTGCTGAAAGGGGAGAGGCACCATGGACTTGGCCTTGCTGCGCACGTTCGTGACGGTGCACCGGGCCGGATCCTTCACTCGCGCCGCCGCCCTCCTCGGCCTGTCCCAGCCGGCCGTCACCTCACAGATCCGCACACTGGAACGCCAGTTGGGGCGGCCCCTGTTCCTGCGCCAGGCCCGTGGCGTGACCCCCACGACCATGGGCGACGAACTCGCCCACAAGGCGGCGCCGCACCTCGACGCCCTCGTGGAGATCACCGGGACCGGTCTCGACGAGGACTCCTCCCTTCGCACGCTGCATCTCGCGGGACCGCCCGAGTTCACCGCGGAACGCGCGTTGCCCGCTCTGATGGGACTGACCGGGGACGACGGCCAGGGCTTCGCCCTGCGCGCCTCCTTCGGCAACGCGGAGGAGACCATGGAGGGGCTTGCCGCCGGACATCACGATCTGGCCATGACGACGGCCCAGCCACGGGGCGCGCTGCTCACCGCGACTCCACTCTGCGACGAGGAGCACGTCCTGGTCGCCGCTCCGCGCTGGGCCGCGGAGATCAGCCCGGGCAAACTCCGCCGCAGGGGCGCCCACACCCTGGAGAACCTCCCCGTCGTCGAGGTCCACGAGTCACTGCCGCTCGTCGCCCGCTACTGGGCCTCCGTCTTCGACTGCCGTCCCGCCGCCTCCGGCACGGTGATCGTCCCGGATCTCCGGGCAGTCCTCGCCTGCGCCGCCGCGGGAGCGGGTCTCGCCGTCCTGCCCCGATATCTCTGCTCCGACGCCATCGAGCGCGGGGACGTCGTGGCGCTCCTCGACCCCGTGGTGCCCCCGCTGCGTACGTACTTCCTGGTCGTACGGACCGGAACGCTGGCGATGCCGCACATCGCCCGAGCGCACGAATGGCTGCTGCGGGCGGCTTCCGACTGGAGCTGAGGCCGGCGCGCACACGGCGGCCGGGACATTCTTCGGGGTTTTCACGCGGAATCGCGGTCACCCGATGTTTCACGTGGAACCAGCCGGGCCACATTTCTCCCATGACCGTCCGACCCGTGGTCAAGCGCACCGCACGTGCCGTCCTGCTCGACGGCGACGACCTGATCCTGATCAAGCGCACCAAGCCAGGTGTCGATCCCTACTGGCTCACACCGGGTGGCGGGGTCGAACCGGAGGACACGACTGTCGTCGAAGCGCTCCACCGTGAGGTGCACGAGGAGCTCGGCGCCAAGATCGTCGATGTGGTGCCCTGCTTCGTCGACACCGTCGAGCACATCGGCGACGACGGCGGCGCGACCGGGGTGAAGGTCCAGCACTTCTTCGTCTGCCGGCTGGAGTCCATGGACCCGTCACTGCGCCACGGTCCCGAGGTGGACGAGCCCTGTGGCGAGTACGAGATCGTCCGCGTCCCGTTCACCCGGGTCGGCATCGCCTCCGTGCACCTCGTCCCCCTGTCGCTGAGGCACTATCTCGACGGAAACATCGAGGGCGTACGAGCCATGCACGCACCCGACCTGGGCTGATCCGGGCCAAAAGCCGGCAGGAGTGCGGGGAAAGCGGTGGACGGCAGGGGTTCGTCTCGGACAGCCTGGTCCGTGTGCCGACTTCTTCCGCCGCCCCTGTTCCGCCCATTCGCCGTCTGACGCCCCGCGACCTCGTCGCCTGCGCCGACCTGTCAGAGAACCGGGGCTGGCCCCGTGAGGAACACAAGTGGGGCCTGCTGCTAGCCGCCGGGAACGGATACGGGATCGACGACCCCGCCGGCGGTCTGGTCGCCGTATGCGTGGTGACGGACTACGGACCGCGTGAGTGTCCCGAACTGGCCGCGATCGGAATGGTCCTCGTCGCCGAGCGGCACGCGCGCCAGGGTGTCGGCCGCCGTCTGATGCGGCACCTCGTCGAGGAGCTGGGCAGCACACCGCTGACCCTGCACGCCACCCCGTACGGTCGCCCGCTCTACGAGGAGTTGGGATTCAAGGTCACCGGCCACGCGGAGATGGTCAGCGGGGTGTTCACTCCCGACGGCTCCGCACCCGGGGTCTTCACCCGCCCCGCCACGGCGGGCGATCTGGCTTCCGTCCTCCGGCTGGACGCGGAGGTCTTCGGCGCCGACCGCACCCACATGATCACGCGGCTGCCCGCCTTCGCGGACCAGCTGCGCGTGGCCGAGGAGAACGGACGGATCACCGGCTACGCGGCCGCCTGGCCCAATATGGCCACCCAGGTCGTAGGTCCCCTGATCGCCCGGGACACGGAGACGGCGAAGGCGCTCGTCTCCTCCCTCGCCGCGCACACCGCCCGGCCGCTGCGCACCGACATCGACGTCCGGCACGAGGATCTGCTGAGCTGGTTGAAGGACCGCGGACTGGCCAAGGTCGGCCTCAACGCGGTCATGACGCACAAGATCCCGGAGCTGCCCGGTGACTGGACCCGCCGCTTCGCACCGCTGACGGTGGCAGCCGGCTAGAGCTCTTCGAGTTCCTGGCGTTCCTGCCGTTCCTGGCGTTCCTGGCGTTCCTGGCGTTCCTGGCGTTCCGCAACAGCCTCGGGTACGCGCAGAGCGCCGGTCCCCCAGAAGCGTGGGGACCGGCGCATTCGGACCGTCGTACGGGCCTCGTCCGACGGGTGTCAGACGAGCGATTCGACGGCGGCGACGGCGAAGCCGTGATCCTGGTCGGGCATACCGCCGCCGACCCCGATCGCCCCGATCAGACGGCCGTCACGGTGGACCGGAACGCCACCCGCGATGAACAGCAGGGGACGGTCGAGCGCGGTCGGCAGGGTGTGGAAGAGGCCGCCGGGCTGCACCGCGTCGACGAGATCGGCCGTGGCCGCGTCGAGCTGGAGCGCCGTGTAGGCCTTGCGTGTGCTGGTCTCTCCCGAGATCAGCACGGCCCGGTCGTCGCGCCGGAAGGCGAGCAGGTGGCCGCCCGCGTCGAGGACGGTGGCGCTGATCCGGACACCTGCGGCTTCGGCGGCGCGCCGGGCCGCCGTGACGAGGACCTCGGCGTCCTCGATGCTCAGCGGGGCTACAGCGGTGGTGGTGCTCATCAGGGACTTCTCCTTGTGGGGGTGTTCTGTGTCGGGTCGGGGAACGTGCCGGATCGGGCCCGCCGCGAAACGGCCCTGGTCCCGCGGCGGGCCGATCCCGGTCAGTGGTGGACGGCGGTGCGGACTTCGGCGGGGACGCCCGAGGCGACCACGAGGCCGGTCCGGGACGTGCGGCGCTCCAGAGCGGCCGAGAGGAGCGCCAGGACGAGCGCTCCGGCGGCGAGAGCCGCGCCCACCCAGTTGGGGGCGGTGTATCCGAGGCCCGCCGCGATGACGACGCCACCGAGCCATGCGGAAAGGGCGTTGCCGAGGTTGAAGGCGCCGATGTTCACGGCCGAGGCCAGCGTGGGGGCGCCGTGCGCCTGGTCGAGGACGCGCTTCTGGAGGGGCGGCACGGTCGCGAAGCCCAGAGCGCCGATGAGGGCGATCGTGACGGCCGCCAGGACCTTGTTGTGCGCGGTGACGGTGAAGAGGGCGAGGACGACGGCGAGGCCGCCCAGAGACACGTACAGCATCGGCATCAGCGCACGGTCGGCGAACCTGCCGCCGATCAGGTTCCCACCGACCATGCCGAGGCCGAACAGGACCAGCAGCCAGGTGACGGATCCGTCGGCGAACCCGGCGACGTGCGTCATCATCGGCGCGATGTAGGTGACGGCCGCGAAGACACCGCCGAATCCGAGCACGGTCATCGCCATCGCGAGGAGGACCTGGACGTTCTTGAAGGCGGCCAGCTCGTGGCGCAGACGGACTCCCTCGGTCTTCGGCATCTCGGGGAGCAGCCTGGCGATGCCCAGGAGTCCGACGACACCGAGCGCGGCGACTCCCATGAAGGTGACGCGCCAGCCGGCGGACTGCCCGATCAGCGTGCCCAGGGGGACGCCGACGACATTGGCGACCGTGAGCCCGCTGAACATCATCGCGATGGCTCCGGCCTTCCTCTCGGGCGCCACCAGTTCGGCGGCCGCCACGGACCCGATCCCGAAGAAGGCACCGTGGGCGAGGGAGGCGACCACCCGGCCCGCGAACATCAGCCAGAAGGACGGAGCCACGGCGGAGATCAGATTGCCGAGGACGAACAGCCCCATCAGCACCATCAGCATCCGCTTGCGGGACACCTTCGTGCCGAGCGCGGTCATGATCGGCGCACCGATCACCACCCCGAGGGCATAGCCGGTCACCAGCAGTCCGGCCGTGGGGATGGAGACGCCGAAGTCTCCGGCGACCTCGGGCAGGACGCCCATGATCACGAACTCGGTCGTCCCGATTCCGAAGGCCCCGATCGCGAGGGCCAGAAGCGCGAGAGGCATGGTGGAGACACCTTCCAGAAGATTGCATGAGCGCTTTGCCTTCGCTCACAATAATTGCAGACGCGGGCTATATGCAACCGCAGACTATTGCGCCCGTGCCCTATCCTGGTCTCAGCCGCTCCGGGACGGAGGAAACGTCATGACAGCCACGGACCCCGCGCTCACCGCCCTCTCTCAGGGATGGTGCGCACTCTCCCTGCTGCACGGGAGGATCGAGGCCCACATCGAGCGGGCCCTGCAAGCCGCGCACGGGCTCAGCGTGCGGGAGTACTCCCTGCTCGACGTGCTCAGCCGGCAGCACGACGGCGAAGGCGGCCATCTCCAGATGAAGCAGGTCGCAGACGCGGTCGTCCTCAGCCAGAGCGCTACCACGCGGCTGGTCACACGTCTTGAGGACCGCGGACTGCTGGCCCGCTATCTGTGCC
Organism: Streptomyces sp. NPDC024698; assembly: GCF_055559015.1. NCBI lineage: Bacteria > Bacillati > Actinomycetota > Actinomycetes > Kitasatosporales > Streptomycetaceae > Streptomyces > Streptomyces sp. NPDC024698. The sequence continues at coordinate 164,763 of NZ_JBVHLK010000008.1, forward strand.
CCACCGACCGGCGCGGCATCTACACGAACGTCAGCGAGGCGGGACTGAAGCTCCTCGCCGAGGCGAGGCCCACCAACGACGGGGCCCTGCGCGAGGCGCTCGACGACGCGGCCGGGAACCCCGACCTGGCGCCGCTGGTCCGGGCCGTGGAGTCGGCGAGCGCACCCGTACACGCCGTGCCTTCCGTGGGCGTGTCCTCGTAGGCTGCCTTCATGGCTGATCTTGAGATACGTGCCGCGGCCGCCGACGACGTGCCCGCGATCGTCGCGATGCTGGCCGACGATCCGCTGGGTGCCCGCCGGGAGTCGCCCGAGGACCTCGCTCCGTACCTGGACGCCCTGGACCGGCTGAGCCGCGACCCGAACCAGCATCTGGTCGTCGCCGTCCGCGACGGCCAGGTCGTGGGAACGCTGCAACTGACCGTGATTCCCGGGCTGTCCCGCAGAGGGGCCACCCGCTCGGTCATCGAGGCCGTTCGCGTTCACGCCGACGAGCGCGGAAGCGGTCTGGGGACAGAGCTCATCGAGTGGGCGGTCGCGGAGTCCCGCCGTCAGGACTGTCGGCTCGTCCAGTTGACCTCCGACGCCTCCCGCACCGACGCCCATCGCTTCTACGAACGGCTCGGCTTCGAGGCCTCGCACATCGGCTTCAAACTCCCGCTCTGAGGTGTTCGCCGCGCACAGAACCAGGGGCCCTGTTTCACGTGAAACAGGGCCCCTCGTGTCCGGTGGCGCCTACCGGACTCCCCGCCAGCCTTCCGGGTCCACTCCACCGGGCACCGGAGCGGCCTCGTCGTACGGCTGCCGCGTGAACACGAACGAGCCGAGGTCCAGGTGGCTCAGAGAGCCGTCGGGCCGCCGTACGGGCCTCAGGAGCTCGCCCGCGTAGTAGCCGTCGAGCCCCGTCCATGTCCCGTCGCCGTTCGCCCGGAAGCGGGCGCCACGGCCGGCACCCTGGAGCGGGCCCAGCACCAGCCCTCCATCGGCCGGCAGCCGCAGCCCGAACGCCTGGGTCCCCCAGTACCACTGACCCGCCAACTCCATTGCGCCCTGGTCCACTTCGGCCATCGGGTGCCAGGGCTCGGGGATTCTCGGCTCCGCCTCGGCGACGATCCGCACCAGATCGGCGGCCACGGTGAACACCGGCGGTCCCGAGGTGCAGTTGGACAGCACGACCGCCGCCACGTCGTCCTCCACGCTGATCACCAGTCCGGCCAGAAAACCCGGCAGCGAACCGGAGTGCCCGACGAGGATATGGCCGTCGCGATGCACGATCTGAAGGGCGAACCCGTACGAGGAACCCGCCGCCAGCTCCGCGGTCTCCGGCGGGGCCGCCGGCGCACGCATCTCCCTGACGGACTCCGCGCTCAGCACCCGGTCGTCACCGTGTGCGAGGAAGGCCGCGAAGCGGGCCAAGTCCGCTGTGGTGGACCACAATTGCCCGGCCGGAGCCATCCTCCCGAGGTCCTCCGCGGGTTCGGGCATCATCGCGTCCGCCCAGGGATGGACGGCCCATCCCCCCGCGTGCGGTGCCTGCGGACCAGCGCTCGTACGATGCAGGCCGAGCGGTTCGAGGATCTCGCGGCGCAGCACTTCCTCCCAGGGGGCGCCGCGCAACTCCTCGACCAGTGCTCCGAGCACCGTGTAGCCGGGATTCGAGTAGTGGTACCGGCGTCCGACCGGATGCCGGAAGGGCTGCTCGCCGAGCACGTCGGCCAGTTCGGGACGCAGCGAACCGGAAGTGCGCTCCCACCACGGCGCGGGTGACTCGGCGGCCAACCCTGCGGTGTGGGAGAGCAGTTGGGAGATGGTGACCTCCCCCGCACCCGTGCCGGGCACATGCTTCTCCAGCGGGTCGCCCAGGTCCAGGACGCCCTCGTCGCGCAACCGCAGCACCAGAACGGCGGTGAAGGTCTTGGTGATGGAGCCGATCCGGTACTGCACGTTCTCGTCCGGACCATGACCGGACACCGAGGTCCGGGCCCCGTGCCACACCGCCTTCCCGCCCCGGACCACCGTCGCGACGAGGGACGGCGCCCGTCCCTCGCTCTGTGCCACGGCGATGCGGTGCAGCAGGGCCCGGCGCGTTCCGGGAAGGAGATCATCGTGGGATGTCGTCATGGCACCAGTCCACCCGTCCCGGCGCCGGACGTCGAGCGGATTGAACCGGTCCTGGCCCGCCGGGCCGGCGGATCAGGTCTGTGCCATGTCCACGAAGCGGGAGTAGTGGCCCTGGAAGGCCACCGTGATCGTCGCCGTCGGGCCGTTACGGTGCTTGCCGACGATGATGTCGGCCTCGCCGGCGCGGGGGGACTCCTTCTCGTACGCGTCCTCGCGGTGGAGCAGGATGACCATGTCCGCGTCCTGCTCGATCGAGCCGGACTCACGCAGGTCGGAGACCATGGGCTTCTTGTCCGTGCGCTGCTCGGGGCCACGGTTGAGCTGCGACAGCGCGATCACCGGCAGTTCGAGCTCCTTGGCCAGCAGCTTCAGGTTTCGCGACATGTCGGAGACCTCCTGCTGACGGCTCTCGGAGCGCTTGCCGCCGGACTGCATCAGCTGGAGGTAGTCGATGACCACGAGCTTGAGGTCGGCGCGCTGCTTGAGACGGCGGCACTTGGCGCGGATCTCCATCATCGACAGGTTCGGGGAGTCGTCGATGTAGAGGGGGGCCGCGGAGACGTCCGGCATCCGGCGTGCGAGCCGGGTCCAGTCCTCGTCCGTCATCGTGCCGGACCGCATGTGGTGCAGAGCCACGCGGGCCTCGGCGGACAGCAGACGCATCGCGATCTCGTTGCGGCCCATTTCGAGCGAGAAGATCACGCTGGGCATGTTGTGCTTGATCGAGCAGGCACGGGCGAAGTCCAGTGCCAGCGTCGACTTACCCATGGCGGGACGGGCCGCGATGATGATCATCTGGCCGGGGTGCAGACCGTTGGTGAGCGAGTCGAGGTCGGTGAAGCCGGTCGGTACGCCGGTCATCTCCCCCGAACGCGATCCGATCGCCTCGATCTCGTCGAGCGCGCCCTCCATGATGTCGCCGAGCGGCAGATAGTCCTCGGTGGTGCGCTGCTCGGTGACCGCGTAGATCTCGGCCTGGGCGCTGTTGACGATCTCGTCGACGTCGCCGTCGGCCGCGTATCCCATCTGGGTGATGCGTGTGCCGGCCTCGACCAGGCGGCGCAAGACCGCGCGCTCGTGCACGATCTCCGCGTAGTACTCGGCGTTCGCCGCGGTCGGGACCGTCTGGACCAGGGTGTGCAGATACGGCGCGCCACCGACCTTGGTGATCTCGCCGCGCTTGGTGAGCTCGGCCGCGACCGTGATGGGGTCGGCCGGCTCGCCCTTCGCGTACAGGTCGAGGATCGCTCCGTAGATGGTCTCGTGCGCGGGCCGGTAGAAGTCGTGACCCTTGAGCACCTCGACGACATCGGCGATGGCGTCCTTCGACAGGAGCATGCCACCGAGGACGGACTGCTCGGCGTCGAGGTCCTGCGGCGGCACCCGCTCGAACGACGAACCGCCGCTCTCCCAGGAATCGTTGTCCCGGTCGTGCTGCTCGTCGCGGCCGCGGCCTCCGTTCCCACGCCGGCGGGACGGGGGCAGACGATCGCTGGGGCCACTGTCCGCCCAGGGGTCGTCCAAGGGCTCGGAAATAGTCACCGAGCCACCTCCTCCCGTCCGCGGAGCGGACCTAGCAGTGCCTTTAATTTCTACGGCACGGCACTGACAAGTGAGCGGCCCGACTCCGCATCCCACGCGTCGGTTTTGCCTGCTTTCCGAGGCCGGAGAAGAGAACGGGCGCCGCACCACGTTAGGCCCGCGGGCACCGTCAGCCAATCTGGTTATCCACAGGCCATGTGGACGACGGCCCCGATGCTGTGGAGAACTCCTCGAAACCTGTGCACGACCCGGTGGACAGCCCTGTGAACAAGCCCTCAGGCCTTCTGAAGAACAGGCCCTGACCTGGCATTTTCCCATCCACCGGCTGTGCAGAAGAAAAACTTCCGCAACCGGCCCAAGATCGCCTCGAACAGTGCGCCAGAACACACCCCGCACGCGCGAAAGTAAGGGTCCTTCGCACTTTGCATCTCTTACCTGTGGAAGATTAGATTGATGCCCATGACACAGGCTCCCGCGGCACCCAGGGCCGCCCGACAGCGCCACGACCGAGAGATCGTCGCACTGGCCGTTCCGGCGTTCGGCGCGCTCGTGGCCGAGCCTCTCTTCGTGCTGGCCGACAGTGCCATCGTCGGCCATCTCGGCACCGCCCAACTGGCCGGTCTCGGTGTCGCCTCGGCTCTCCTCATGACGGCCGTGGGAGTCTTCGTCTTCCTCGCCTACGCCACGACGGCAGCGGTCGCCCGCAGGGTCGGCGCCGGAGATCTGCGGGCCGCGATCCGCCAGGGCATGGACGGAGTCTGGCTCGCCCTGCTCATCGGCGTGGTCGTGATCCTCCTCGCGCTGCCGACCGCGCCCTCTCTCATGGAGTTGTTCGGCGCCTCCGACGCGGCCGCACCGTACGCGACGACCTATCTGCGGATCTCGGTGCTCGGCATCCCCGCCATGCTCGTCGTGCTGGCCGCCACGGGGATCCTCCGTGGACTCCAGGACACGAGGACTCCGCTGTACGTCGCCGTCGGAGGCTTCGTCGCCAACGCGGTCCTCAACACCGTCCTCGTCTACGGCGCCGGCCTCGGCATCGCCGGCTCCGCCTGGGGCACGGTGATCGCCCAGTGCGGCATGGCCGCCGTCTATCTCCACGTCGTCCTGCGCGGAGCACGGAAACACGGCGCCTCCCTGCGGCCCGACGCCACCGGTATTCGGGCCTGCGCGCAGGCCGGCACCCCTCTGCTCGTCCGGACACTGTCGCTCCGGGCGATCCTGCTCATCGCCACGGCTGTCGCCGCACGGCTCGGGGACGCCGAGATGGCGGCCCACCAGATCATCCTGTCACTGTGGAGTCTGCTCGCCTTCGCGCTCGACGCGATCGCCATCGCAGGCCAAGCCATCATCGGGCGCTACCTCGGAGCGGACGACGCCCGGGGTGCCCGTGAGGCCTGCCGCCGCATGGTGCGGTGGGGACTCGTCACCGGGCTCGTCCTCGGCCTGCTGGTCATCGCGGCCCGGCCCCTGTTCCTCCCGCTCTTCAGCGGTGACCCGGGTGTACAGGACGCGGCACTGCCCGCTCTGGTGGTGGTGGCACTATCCCAGCCGATCTGCGGGATCGTCTTCGTGCTGGACGGCGTGCTCATGGGCGCGGGGGACGGACCGTACCTGGCCCGGGCCATGCTGCTCACCCTGGCGGTGTTCACCCCGGCCGCTCTGCTCGTTCCCGTTCTCGGCGGAGATCTGACCGCTCTGTGGGGCGCGATGACGCTGATGATGGCGATGCGGATGCTGACGCTGTGGCTGCGCTCCCGCTCGGGCCGCTGGATCGTCACCGGCGCGACCCGCTGACGTACATCCCGGCCGGCTCGACCCACGACGTACACCGTTCGTTCCACGGAAACACGGGACGACGGTTCGACGCGCGCCGACTGTTTCACGGGAAACACGGGCGACGGTTTCACGTGAAACGACGGTCTCCGGCATCCCCGTGCATCCGCGTGACGCACCCCAGGAACAAGCAGAAGGGCCGCACCCCGAGGGGTGCGGCCCTTCCTCTCAGCTATGCCGAGTGCTGCACTCAGGCAGCGACAACCTCGATGCTGACCTTCGCGGCAACCTCGGGGTGCAGACGCACGGACGTCTCGTGGGCGCCCAGGGTCTTGATGGGCGAGCCCAGCTCGATGCGGCGCTTGTCGACCTCGGGGCCACCGGAAGCCTTGATCGCCGAAGCGACGTCGGCCGGGGTGACGGAGCCGAAGAGACGACCGGCGTCGCCGGAGCGAACGGCCAGACGGACCTTGACACCTTCGAGGCGGGCCTTGATCTCGTTGGCCTGCTCGATGGTCGCGATCTCGTGGATCTTGCGAGCACGACGGATCTGCTCGACGTCCTTCTCGCCACCCTTGGTCCAGCGGATCGCGAAGTTCCGCGGGATCAGGTAGTTGCGAGCGTAGCCGTCCTTGACGTCGACGACTTCGCCAGCGGCACCGAGGCCGGAGACCTCGTGGGTAAGGATGATCTTCATGTGTCGGTCACCCTTCCTTTATCGCGCGGTGGACGTGTAGGGCAGCAGCGCCATCTCACGGCTGTTCTTCACAGCCGTGGCGACGTCACGCTGGTGCTGCGTGCAGTTGCCGGTCACGCGGCGGGCACGGATCTTGCCGCGGTCGGAAATGAACTTCCGCAGCATGTTCGTGTCCTTGTAGTCCACGTACGTGACCTTGTCCTTGCAGAACGCGCAGACCTTCTTCTTAGGCTTGCGCACAGGCGGCTTCGCCATGGTGTATCTCCTGTGTGATCAAGAAGTGGGAGTAACGGCCCACCCTCGGCCCTGAGGCCTAGAAGGGGGGCTCGTCCGAGTAGCCGCCGCCGGAGCCGCCGGAGCTTCCGCCCCAGCCGCCACCGCCACCGCCGCCGCCCTGGTTGCCACCGGCGGGAGCGCCGGTCGCCCAGGGGTCGTCGGCCGGAGCGCCGCCGCCCTGCGGGGCACCGCCGGAGCTTCCGCCCCAGCCACCGCCCTGCTGGCCGCTGCCCTGCTGGCCGCCGCCACCGCCGCCGTAACCACCCTGACCGCCGCGGCCCGTGGTCTTGGTGACCTTGGCCGTGGCGTTCTTCAGGCTGGCGCCGACTTCCTCTACGTCCAGTTCGTAGACCGTGCGCTTGACGCCCTGGTTGTCCTCGTAGGACCGCTGCTTCAGGCGGCCCTGCACGATGACGCGCATGCCGCGCTGGAGCGACTCGGCGACGTTCTCCGCCGCCTGACGCCAGACCGAGCAGGTCAGGAACAGGCTCTCGCCGTCCTTCCACTCATTGGTCTGACGGTCGAAGGTGCGGGGGGTGGACGCGACACGGAACTTCGCGACCGCCGCACCGGAAGGGGTGAAGCGCAGCTCGGGGTCGTCGACAAGATTGCCGACGACCGTGATGACGGTCTCGCCTGCCATGGGGGAACCTCTCGGCGGGTTTGCTGCTGGCTGCTGGTGCTACTCGATGCCCGAGATCAGCTGAGCTGGGAAGCTCAGTGGGTCTCGGGACGGAGGACCTTGGTCCGGAGGACCGACTCGTTCAGGTTCATCTGGCGGTCGAGCTCCTTGACGACCGCAGGCTCGGCCTGCAGGTCGATGACCGAGTAGATGCCCTCGGGCTTCTTCTTGATCTCGTACGAGAGACGACGACGGCCCCAGGTGTCGACCTTCTCCACCTTTCCGGCGCCCTCACGGACGACGGAGAGGAAGTTCTCGATCAGGGGGGCGACAGCGCGCTCCTCCAGATCGGGGTCGAGGATGACCATCACTTCGTAGTGACGCATGTGGAACCCACCTCCTTTGGACTCAACGGCCACGGTCGTTCCGTGGCAGGAGGGTTGTGATGCGTACGCAACGGTATCGGCCGCCACTGACAACGGGCCCGCCGATCGGTGAACCGAGCGGCAATCCCTGTCGTGACCTGGCGTTGAGCCTGGGCAGACACCGGTGCAGAGGGTACAGACTACCTGCACACCCGCTTCCGGTTGAAATCCGACCGGGTTGGCCGTCAATCTGTACACATCGGGTGTGTATGGCGCTACGATGCGCCGCCTTCCGCAGGAGGTGCCCTATGGCACAGACAATGCGTCCCAGTACCACCGGCTCACTCTTCGCCACGGACGGCAAGCCTCATCCGCTCCAGGACACCCTGCTCGTGGTGACCCTGGTGTGCGGAGTCCTGGCCTTCGTCACGTCGATGTTCCACAGCCTCCATCTGCTCAGCTCATGGGCCGGTCTGGTCGGGATCCTCGCCGGTGCCTACGGCCAGTTCATCTCCGAGACGACCCGGGAACGCTTCGGCCTGATCGTCGGACTCGGTCTCTCGGGCGTCGGTTTCTACCTCGGCCTGGCCCACGGAGGCCTCTTCGGCGGTGTGATCTGAGTCGAACGTCCGTTTTCCCCTGACCCGGGGGCGGCTCGCACCCCGCCCCCGGGTCCCAGGTTCCATACGGCCATTCGGGCCGCTCGCAGGGCGCAGTAGGCTTCGGCGCGAGAGCCGGAGCCCTTGTACCCATGGGGACACACCAGCCCGAGGAGCGCCCCGAATGAGCCTGACCCTGAGGACCATCAGCCGCGAGCAGCATCTGGCATACATCCAGAGCCTGCCCGCGGCCAGCCACATGCAGGTCCCCGCATGGGCGGACGTGAAGGCGGAGTGGCGCTCCGAGAGCCTTGGATGGTTCGACGAGAAGTCCGGCCAGATGGTCGGCGCGGGTCTGGTGCTCTACCGCCAGCTGCCCAAGATCAAGCGTTACCTCGCCTATCTGCCCGAGGGCCCGGTCATCAACTGGTTCGCGCCGAACCTCGACGACTGGCTCCAGCCGATGCTCGCGCACCTCAAGCACCAGGGCGCCTTCTCCGTGAAGATGGGCCCGCCCGTGATCATCCGGCGCTGGGAGGCCACGTCCATCAAGGGCGGCATCCAGAACCCGGACGTCAAGCGCCTGCGTGACATCGAGGCCGACTTCATCGAGCCGCGCGCCTTCGAGGTCGCCGACAAGCTGCGCCGCATGGGCTGGCAGCAGGGCGAGGACGGCGGTGCCGGCTTCGGCGACGTCCAGCCCCGCTACGTCTTCCAGGTGCCGCTGGCCAATCGTTCCCTCGAAGAGGTCCACAGGAACTTCAACCAGCTGTGGCGCCGCAACATCAAGAAGGCCGAGAAGGCCGGCGTCGAGGTCGTCCAGGGCGGTTACCAGGACCTGGAGGAGTGGCAGCGGCTGTACGAGATCACCGCGCTCCGCGACCACTTCCGGCCGCGACCGCTCTCGTACTTCCAGCGCATGTGGACGGCCCTCAACACCGAGGACCCCAACCGCATGCGGCTCTACTTCGCGCGGCACGAGGGAGTGAACCTCTCGGCGGCGACGATGCTCGTCGTCGGCGGACACGTCTGGTACTCCTACGGCGCCTCGGACAACATCGGGCGCGAGGTGCGGCCCTCGAACGCGATGCAGTGGCGCATGCTGCGCGACGCGTACGCGCTGGGCGCCACCGTCTACGACCTGCGCGGCATCTCGGACTCGCTGGACGAGACCGATCACCTCTTCGGTCTGATCCAGTTCAAGGTGGGCACGGGCGGAGAGGCCGCCGAGTACCTCGGCGAGTGGGACTTCCCGCTCAACAAGCTGCTCCACAAGGCTCTCGACATGTACATGTCCCGCCGCTGACCCGTCCGGAGCCGCTTTCCGGGCAGCCGATCGGGCCCTGATCGCATCCCGGGCCGCCGAACCGGCCCGGGACGGCCCCATCGGCCCGGCGAATCGGCGACAATTCCTTTTCATACCTCTGATACACCGCAGCCACGAGAAAGGTTCCGGGACCGGCCATGGCGCTCACGCTCTACGTCGACACCGCGCGCTGGCGGGCACACCACAAGCAGGTGTCCGAGCAGTTTCCGGGGCTCGTCCCCGTCTGCAAGGGCAACGGCTACGGCTTCGGCCACGAACGGCTCGCGGACGAGGCCACCCGCCTGGGTTCGGACATCCTCGCCGTCGGCACCACGTACGAGGCCGCCCGGATCAAGGACTGGTTCGGCGGCGATCTGCTGGTCCTGACGCCGTTCAGGCGCGGCGAGGAGCCCGTTCCGCTGCCCGACCGCGTCATCCGCTCCGTGTCGTCCATCGACGGCGTGTACGGCCTCGTGGGCGCCCGTGTCGTCATCGAGGTGATGTCCTCGATGAAGCGGCACGGCGTGAGCGAGGACGACCTGCCGCATCTGCACTCCGCCATCGAGAACGTCCGCCTGGAGGGCTTCGCGATCCACCTACCGCTGGACCGCACCGACGGCTCGGACGCCGTCGAGGAGGTCATCGGCTGGATGGACCGCCTGCGCGCCGCGCGGCTGCCGCTGCACACGATGTTCGTCAGCCACCTCAAGGCCGAGGAACTCAGGCGGCTTCAGCAGCAGTTCCCGCAGACCCACTTCCGCGCCCGCATCGGCACGCGGCTGTGGCTGGGGGACCACGACGCCACCGAGTACCGCGGGGCCGTCCTGGACGTCACGCGCGTCTCCAAGGGCGACCGCTTCGGCTACCGGCAGCAGAAGGCGGCCTCGGACGGCTGGCTCGTGGTCGTCGCGGGCGGCACCTCGCACGGGGTGGGCCTGGAGGCGCCCAAGGCCCTGCACGGCGTCATGCCGCGCGCCAAGGGCGTCGCGCGCGCCGGCCTCGCGACGGTCAACCGGAACCTTTCTCCGTTCGTCTGGGCGGGCAAGCAGCGCTGGTTCGCCGAGCCCCCGCACATGCAGGTCTCGATCCTCTTCGTGCCCCATGACGCCACGGAGCCGAAGGTCGGCGACGAGCTGGTGGCCCATCTGCGGCACACCACCACGCAGTTCGACCGGGTCGTCGAGCGCTGACCCCGGCTCCGGCCCGCTCCGGAGCAACGAGAAGGCCGTACACGGACACCGTGTACGGCCTTTCGTCTGACGCCTGCCCGCCCTGTTCGCTCAAAGCGAACGCTCTCCGGACGCGGGATCCTCCCGCCGGCCGTCCTGCGGGAACCCGTCGAAGTGGGCCGCGTGCCGCGGCGGATGCGCGGCCGGGCCGAGGACGAAGACGTCCTCCGCGCCGTCGAGGATCCCGCCCGAGGGATCGTCCTCGCCGCCGCGGCGCACCACGTCGTGCTCCGGCAGGAAGATGTCCCGTACGACCAGCGCGCACAGGTACAGCGTCCCCAGCAGGTGGACGGCGATGGCGACCTGGTACCCGTCGGTCGGCAGCCCCTTGTGGGCGTCGCCGCTGGTCGTGTACGCGAGGTACATCCAGATGCCGAGGAAGTACGCGACCTCGCACGCCTGCCAGATCAGGAAGTCCCGCCAGCGCGGCCGGGCCAGCACCGCGAGCGGCACCAGCCAGAGCACGTACTGCGGCGAGTAGACCTTGTTGGTGAGGATGAAGGCCGCGACGATCAGGAAGGCGAGCTGGGCGAAGCGGGGACGGCGGGGGGCGGTCAGCGCGACGGCGCTCAGACCCGCGCAGATGATCACCATCAGGACCAGCGCCCAGGTGTTGGCGGTGTCGGGCGTGATCGCGATCTTCAGCCACTGCGAGACGAACAGGAACACCGAACCGAAGTCGACGCCGCGGTCGTGGCTGAAGCTGTAGAACTTCGCCCAGCCCTCGGGCGCCAGGTACATGACGGGAAGGTTCACGGCCAGCCAGGCGCCGACGGCGCCGAGCAGCGCCGTACCGAACTCACGCCATCTGCCGGTGCGCCAGCACAGCAGGAAGAGCGGCCCGAGAAGCAGGAACGGGTAGAACTTGGCGGCCGTGGCGAGCCCGATCAGCACACCGAAGGCCAGGGGCCGGCCGCGGGACCACATGAGCATCGCGGCGGCCAGCAGGGCCACCGCGAGGAGGTCCCAGTTGATCGTGGCCGTGAGCGCGAAGGCGGGCGCCAGGGCGACCAGGAGGCCGTCCCAGGGACGCCGGCGCTGGGTGCGGGCGGTGCACACGGCGATGACCGCCGCGCACACCATCAGCATCCCCGCGTTGACCATCCAGTAGACCTGCTCCTGGTGCTGGATGCTCCCGCCGCCCGGGGTGAGCCAGGCCGCCACCTCCATGAACACACCGGTCAGCACCGGGTACTCGAGGTAGTCCATGTCGCCGGGGATCTTGTCGAAGTACGGCACGAGGCCGTCGGCGAAACCGCGCCCCTGGTAGAGGTGCGGGATGTCCGAGTAGCAGGCGTGCGTGTACTGCGAGCTGGCTCCGAAGAACCACCCGCCGTCGTAGCAGGGCAGCTTCTGGACCATCCCGAGGGCGAACATGCCGATCATCACCAGGGCGACGACCCGCACGGGCGTCCACCAGGACGTCCCGAGCAGGGCCCGCCTCCCGATGGGCCCGCCGATCAGCTCACTGCCGCCGGCGGCGACCTCGTCATCCCTGGTCGGCCGCACCAGCTCCGGCTCGTGAACGCTCGCTCGCGTCGTCTCTGCACTGGGCATGCCGCACATCCTGCCGTACGTGTCTGGGAACCGAAGCAGGTATGACCCCGCAAACGGCTTCGCGCGTGCTCCCCGGAGGGCGCACGCGCGAAGAGCGGTCGAGGACCGTCAGCCGGAGCCTCCGAAGAGGCCCCCGTTGCCGTTCCCGTTGCCTCTGCTGTTGCCGGTACTGGCCGAGGCCGAGGGCGACGTGGTCACACCGCCGTCCGTACCGCCGGTGTCCGTGCCACCGGTGTCCGTACCGCCGGTGTCCGTACCGCCCGTGGTGGTCCCGCCGTTGTTGTTGCAGTTCCAGTCGAACTTCCGGCACGTCGGGCTCGCCGAGGGCGAGGGAGACGTCAGCGTCGCGCTGGGGGTCGGGCTCGGGCTCTCGGTCACGCTCTCGGAGGCCGAGGGCGTCGGGGACGGGCTCGGCACGTCGTTGAGGACCGTACCGATGTCCTCGGGCACCGGGAAGGACTCCGGCTTCTCGCCCTGGAGCGCCACCATCATGTAGTCCCGCCAGATCTGGGACGGGAACGAGGCACCGTGGATGGTCTTCTCTCCACCCGTGCCGTACATCTGGAGGAACTCGCGGTTCTTGTTGCTCTCGTCGTCGTCCAGGCGGTACATACCGATCGCCGTGGACAGCTGCGGGGTGTACCCGACGAACCAGGCCGACTTGTTGCCGTCGGTGGTACCGGTCTTGCCCGCCACCTCACGGCCCGGCAGCTGGGCGTTGGTGCCGGTGCCCTTCTCGACCACGGTCTTCAGGACGTCGGTGACGTTGTTCGCGACCGCCGGGGTGAAGGCCTCCACGGCCTTCGCGATGCGGTCGTGCTGGAAGACGGTGCCGTCCTTGCTCGTCACCTTCTCGACCGAGTACGGGTCCCGCTGCTGGCCGCTGGCCGCGAAGGTGGCGTACGCCCCGGCCATACGGATCGCGCTCGGGGAGGAGGTGCCCAGGGAGAACGACGGGAACCGGGAACTGGCGAGACTCGACTCCTTGATGCCCGCGCGCAGGACGGAGTCCTTCACCTTGTCCAGGCCCACGTCCATGCCGAGCTGGACATAGGCGGAGTTGACGGACTCGCGCATGGCCTCACGCAGGTCGATCTTGTACGTGGGCGGGTTGAGGGACTGGCCGCCGTCGTTCGTCTGGAGCCACTCCTTGCCCTTGTCGTCCGTCCAGTCGGTTCCGTCGTAGTCCTTGATCTTGAGCTTGTTCTTGCCGCTGTACAGGCTGTTGGGCGAGGCGATGGTGCGTTCGTCCTGCGCCTGCTCCGCGGGTCCCTTGGGATCCCGGACACCCCAGGTCATGGCGGCCGCCAGGACGAAGGGCTTGAAGGTCGAACCCACCTGGGCGCCGGTCTGGTCGGCGTTGTCGGTGAAGTGCTTGGTCGCGTCCACACCGCCGTAGATGGCCGCGATGGCACCGGTCGTCGGGTCGACGGACGCACCGCCGAACTGGACGAACTTGTCGTTGTTCGGGCGCAGCTTGGGCTTGATGTTGGCCTTCTGCACCTTCTTCACCGCGGCCTCGAGCGCGGCGACCTTGCGCTTGTCGAAGGTCGTGTGAATCTGGAAGCCGCCCTTCCGGAGCTTCTCCTCGGTGATCCCGGTCTTGTCGCTGTTCTTGACCAGGTACGTGTTGGCCAGGTCGACCAGGTAACCGACCTGCCCGCCCAGTGCCGCGTTGGAGCGCGGGGACTGGGTCTTGGGGAAGGTGGTGTATTTGGCCCGGACCGCGGCGCTCAGACGGCCGTCCTTGACCTCTTCGTCGAGGATCCAGTGCCAGCGCTCCTCGGCGCGCTTGCGGTTCTTCTCCTGCGTGGCGTTGACCGGGTCGATCCCGGGGGCGCCGGCGGGGTCGTAGTACGTGGCGCCCTTGAGGACGGAGGCCAGGAGCGCACACTGGCTGGGGTCCAGCTTCGTGGCGTCCTTGTTGAAGTAGGCGTGCGCGGCGGCCTGGATACCGTAGGCGTTACGCCCGTAGTACGCGGAGTTCAGGTAGCCGGCCATGATGTCTTCCTTGGGCACCTTGGCCCCGACCTTGATCGAGACGAAGAGCTCCTTGAGCTTGCGGGAGACCGTCTGCGACTGGTCCTCGAGCATCGCGTTCTTCACGTACTGCTGGGTGATGGTGGAGCCACCCTGCGTCTGGCCGCCCTTGGCCATGTTCACGAAGGCGCGGGCGATACCCATCGGGTCGACGCCGCTGTCGCTCTCGAACGTCTTGTTCTCGGCCGACATCACCGCCCAGCGCATCTCCTTGGGGATCTGCGCGTAGCTGATGATCTGACGGTTGGCCTCACCGCCCGTGGCGACCATCTCGGTGCCGTCGGCGTAGTAGTAGACGTTGTTCTGGGCCTGGGCGGTCTTGCCGACGTCCGGGATGCCCACCAGGGCGTACCCGACACCGGCGGCGACGACCAGGCTGCCGGTGAAGCCGATGAACAGGCCCGTCACCAGCTTCCAGGACGGCACCCAGCGCGCGGCGCCGTAGCGGCCCGCGCGCGGGTAGTCGATGATGCGCTTTCTGGCGGGCTCGGGAGCGCGGCCTCGGCCGCGCCCGGGACCACCCGGACCCGGGGGACCACCGCGCCGGCCGCCCCCTCCTCCTCCGGGACCGCCGGGACCCGCGCCGTCGGCGGCTCTGCGCCGGCCGCCGCCGTTTCCGCGCTGCGTGGCGCGCCGGGCCTCGGCACGACTGCCGAACGGGGTCTCTTCACCCCCCGGGCCGTACGCATCGGAAGGGGACCCGGTGGCGTCTCGCGGTGCATCGCGGCGGCCTGCGGACGGGCCTGGCTGCGGCTGGGCACGCCGGGCCGCGGCACGTCCGCCGCCCTGCGGCTGCGGCGGTTTGCGACGGTGCTCGCTCATCGAACGATTACTCCTCGGGCAGGCGCACCTTTGCGCGCCTGGAAACGGCGGCTGGTTTCCGGTCCCCCCGAAGTACGGATGCGGTCGATTACGCATTCACCCGTACTGCACCAAAGACGTTGACGTACTCAGACGTCACTCGGTTCCCGGTGGTTGTCCATCCCGCACAGAGTACGCACCGTCAAAACACACCTAGGGCCGAAGTTCACCCCAAATCAGGCAACTTGCTTCGTATGAATCGGTGATGTGACGCCGTTCACTCTGCTCCCTCTTGTCGCATGCGCAGCGTCGTTCTATCGTGCTGATGTATCGAGTCGATACATCAGCACGGCATAAAGGCCGAGCGGACGAGACAGCGACAGAGAGGAGGCGACGATGAGCCGGCGTGCCGGGATCCTCGAGTTCGCCGTCCTCGGCCTGCTCCGCGAATCTCCGATGCACGGCTATGAGCTGCGCAAACGACTCAATACGTCACTGGGTGTGTTCCGTGCCTTCAGCTACGGAACGCTGTACCCGTGCCTCAAGACGCTGGTCGCCAACGGCTGGTTGATCGAGGAAGCAGGATCCACACCCGAAGACGCCCTGACGGCAACGCTGGCGGGACGTCGAGCCAAGATCGTCTACCGATTGACGGCGGAAGGTAAGGATCACTTCGAGGAGCTTCTCGCGCAGACGGGTCCCGACGCGTACGAGGACGAGCACTTCGCGGCTCGCTTCGCGTTCTTCGGGCAGACGTCACGCGATGTACGCATGCGCGTACTGGAAGGTCGCCGCAGCCGTCTGGAGGAGCGCCTCGAGAAGATGCGCGCCTCGCTGGCGCGCACCCGGGAGCGCCTCGACGACTACACGCTTGAGCTCCAGCGCCACGGAATGGAGTCCGTGGAGCGCGAAGTGCGCTGGCTGAACGAGCTCATCGAGAGCGAGCGGGCCGGACGGGACGTCCAACGTCCCGGATTCGAAGGCTCCGCTCAGCAGGACAATTCATCTGGAGAGACGGGCGGCCTGCCCCGGCACCGGGACAGCCCCCGGCCGGATCCGTCCGACGACACCGCCACGTGAGACCCGTTCGGGGTTTCACCGATAGACACAGGGAGCAACCGGAATGGGTTCGGTTCGCGTAGCCATCGTCGGCGTGGGCAACTGCGCCGCCTCGCTGGTTCAGGGCGTCGAGTACTACAAGGACGCCGATCCGGCGGCCAAGGTGCCCGGCCTGATGCACGTCCAGTTCGGCGACTACCACGTCGGTGACGTCGAGTTCGTCGCCGCGTTCGACGTCGACGCGAAGAAGGTCGGCCTCGACCTCTCCGACGCCATCGGTGCCAGCGAGAACAACACCATCAAGATCTGCGACGTCCCGAACAAGGACGTCACGGTCCAGCGCGGTCACACCCTGGACGGTCTCGGTAAGTACTACCGCCTGACCATCGAGGAGTCCGCCGAGGCGCCGGTCGACGTCGTCCAGGTCCTCAAGGACAAGCAGGTCGACGTCCTCGTCTGCTACCTGCCCGTCGGTTCCGAGGCCGCGGCGAAGTTCTACGCCCAGTGCGCCATCGACGCCAAGGTCGCCTTCGTCAACGCCCTCCCGGTCTTCATCGCCGGCACCAAGGAGTGGGCGGACAAGTTCACCGAGGCCGGCGTCCCGATCGTCGGCGACGACATCAAGTCGCAGGTCGGCGCGACCATCACGCACCGCGTGATGGCCAAGCTGTTCGAAGACCGCGGTGTCCGTCTCGAGCGCACCATGCAGCTCAACGTCGGCGGCAACATGGACTTCAAGAACATGCTCGAGCGTGACCGCCTCGAGTCGAAGAAGATCTCGAAGACGCAGGCCGTCACCTCGCAGATCCCCGACCGCGAGCTGGGCGAGAAGAACGTCCACATCGGTCCCTCGGACTACGTGGCGTGGCTCGACGACCGCAAGTGGGCGTACGTCCGCCTCGAAGGCCGTGCCTTCGGCGACGTCCCGCTGAACCTGGAGTACAAGCTCGAGGTCTGGGACTCCCCGAACTCGGCCGGTGTCATCATCGACGCCGTGCGCGCCGCGAAGATCGCCAAGGACCGCGGTATCGGCGGCCCGATCCTCTCCGCGTCGAGCTACTTCATGAAGTCCCCGCCGGTCCAGTACTTCGACGACGAGGCCTTCGCCAACGTCGAGAAGTTCATCAAGGGCGAGGTCGAGCGCTAAGCACGATCACGTGCTCGCTGCTGAGGAGGGTCCCCGGGCTTACTGCCCGGGGACCCTCCTCGTATGTGAGGGTGTGACCCATGGCCGTCGTGCGTGACCTGCGCGTCCTCCTGCGCTTCCAGGGATTCAGACGCCTGCTCGGCGTACGGCTGCTGTCCCAGGGCGCCGACGGCGTGTATCAGATCGCGCTGGCCACCTACGTGGTCTTCTCCCCGGAGAAGCAGACCTCGGCGGCCTCCATCGCCTCCGCGATGGCGGTGCTGCTCCTCCCGTACTCCCTGATCGGCCCCTTCGCGGGCGTCCTGCTGGACCGATGGCGACGCCGGCAGGTTTTCCTGTACGGCAATCTGCTGCGCTCGGCGCTGGCGTGCGGGACGGCCGTCCTGATCCTGAGCAGGACGCCCGACTGGCTCTTCTACACCTCCGCGCTCTGTGTCACCGCCGTCAACCGCTTCGTCCTGGCGGGCCTGTCGGCCGCGCTGCCCCGTGTCGTCGACACGGACCGGCTGGTGCTGGCGAACTCGCTCTCACCGACGGCCGGAACGCTGGCGGCCACCGCCGGCGCGGCTCTCGCGTTCGTCGTACGGCTGACCGTCGCGGACTCCGACGCGGCGGTGGTCCTCGTGGGGGCGGCGCTGTATCTGTGCGCGGCCCTCGCCTCGCTACGGATCGCCCCGGATATCCTCGGGCCCGATCGGGACCTCGTCCGCCCGTACGTGGGCAGGGCCCTCGCCGGCACCGCGCGCGGGCTGGCCGGGGGCGTGCGCCATCTGGCGGAGCTCCCGCGGCGGGAGGCGGCCTGGTCACTGATGGCGATGACCCTGATGCGCTTCTGCTACGGCGCCCTGACGGTCATGGTGCTGATGCTCTGCCGCTACGCATGGGCGTCGGGCCCTGACGCCGGGCTCGCTCTCCTGGGGCTGGCCGTGGGCGTCTCGGGAGCCGGCTTCTTCGTCGCGGCCGTGGTGACGCCGTGGGCGGTGGGACGGCTGGGTCCCGGCCGCTGGATCGCGGTCTGCGCCGGCGCCGCCGCGGTCCTGGTCCCCGCGCTCTGTCTCGCGTTCGCTCCCACGCCCACGCTGGGCGCCGCCTTCCTGTTGGGCGTGACCACACAGGGCGCGAAGATCGCCACGGACACCATCGTGCAGTCCACCGTGGACGACGGCTTCCGCGGCCGGATCTTCTCCCTCTACGACGTCCTGTTCAACGTCGCCTTCGTCGGAGCGGCCGCAGTGGCCGCGCTGATGCTGCCGTCTGACGGACGCTCTGTCGCACTCGTTCTCACCGTGGCGGCGGTGTACGCATCAATTGCGGTTGCTATGGCCCGCTTTGAGTCTCAGTAAGTGTCACATCAGTGCCACAGAGCCTCTCTTGGCCACTGCGTTGTCACAGGGTCCCGATAACTTACGTGCGTCTTACGTTCGACAGACGTATCTACGTTCCAGGGGGAACCCCAGTGACAACTCCGCCGCCCCAGGGCCAGAACCCGTTCGCCCAGGGCCAGCCGCCCTACGGTCAGCCGCCTCAGGGCCAGGCGCCGTTCGGCCAGCAGCCCCCGCAGGGTTACCCGCAGCAGCCGGGCCAGCCCGGGTTTCCCCAGCAGCCGCCCGCCGGCTTCGCCCCGCTCCAGCCCCAACGCCCGAAGCGGGGCTTCAAGCAGTACCTTCGCGGCGGCATCGCGGTCGTCGTCGTCATAGCCGCCGCCGTGGGCTGGTTCGCGAGCCGGCACGACCCGGACACCGCCAAGGTCGGCGACTGCATGAGCATCAGCAACCCGGAGAGCAGCACGCACCCCGGCCTGAAGGTCGTGGACTGCGGTGACTCGAAGGCGAAGTTCAAGGTCGCACAGAAGAAGACGGACAACTCCGGCTGCGACCGCACCAAGTACGCCGAGTACACCCAGACAGGCGGTGGCGACTTCACGCTCTGCCTGGAAGAGGTCTCCGCCAAGTAGGACCATGCACAGACGCGAAAGGGGCGGTGTTTCACGTGAAACACCGCCCCTTCGCGTTGCCGGCCGTCATGTTTCACGTGAAACATGACGGCCCTCCGCTTCTCAGCCCTGCTCGGCCCACCACTCCTTGAGTGCCGCCACCGCGGCGTCATGCTCCATCGGTCCGTTCTCCAGCCTCAGCTCCATCAGGAACTTGTAGGCCTGGCCGATCGCGGGGCCGGGGGCGATGCCCAGAATCTCCATGATCTGGTTGCCGTCGAGATCGGGGCGGATCGCGTCGAGCTCTTCCTGCTCCTTGAGCTGGGCGATGCGCTCCTCCAGCCCGTCGTAGGCGCGGGAGAGGGCGGTCGCCCTGCGCTTGTTGCGCGTGGTGCAGTCGGAACGGGTCAGCTTGTGGAGACGGTCCAGCAGCGGACCCGCGTCGCGCACGTAGCGGCGGACAGCGGAGTCCGTCCATTCACCGGTTCCGTACCCGTGGAAGCGCAGATGCAGTTCGACCAGACGTGAGACGTCCTTGACGAGGTCGTTCGAGTATTTGAGCGCCGTCATCCGCTTCTTGGTCATCTTGGCGCCCACCATCTCGTGGTGGTGGAAGGAGACCCGCCCGTCCTGCTCGAAGCGTCGCGTCCGCGGCTTGCCGATGTCATGGAGCAGCGCGGCGAGCCTGAGGGTCAGGTCGGGCCCGTTCTCCTCCAGCGCCATCGCCTGTTCCAGCACGATCAGCGTGTGCTCGTAGACGTCCTTGTGCCGGTGGTGCTCGTCCCGCTCCAGTCGCAGCGCGGGGAGCTCGGGCAGGACGTGCTCGGCGAGCCCGGTGTCCACGAGCAGCGTCAGGCCCTTGCGCGGGTGGGCGGACCGGATCAGCTTGTTCAGTTCGTCCCGGACCCGCTCCGCGGAGACGATCTCGACCCGCCCCGCCATGTCCGTCATGGCGGCGACGACCTCGGGGGCCACCTCGAAGTCGAGCTGCGCGGCGAACCGCGCGGCCCGCATCATCCGCAGCGGATCGTCGGAGAAGGACGCCTCAGGAGTGCCCGGGGTCCGCAGAACGCGGGCGGCGAGGTCCTCCAGACCGCCGTACGGGTCGATGAACTCCTTCTGCGGCAGCGCGACGGCCATCGCGTTCACCGTGAAGTCCCGGCGCACGAGATCTTCCTCGATGGAGTCGCCGTAGGAGACCTCCGGCTTGCGCGAGGTCCGGTCGTACGCCTCGGAGCGGTACGTCGTGATCTCGATCTGGAACGACTGCTCCACGTCGCCCACGCGGGCGTCCTTCTGGGCCCCGACGGTGCCGAAGGCGATCCCGACCTCCCACAGCGCGTCCGCCCAGGGCCGGACGATCTTGAGTACGTCCTCGGGACGGGCGTCCGTGGTGAAGTCCAGGTCGTTGCCGAGCCGACCGAGGAGCGCGTCCCGGACCGAGCCGCCGACCAGGGCGAGCGAGAACCCAGCCTCCTGGAAACGGCGGGCGAGCTCGTCGGCGACAGGAGACACCCGCAGCAGTTCACTCACCGCGCGGTGCTGCACCTGGCTCAGGGCACTGGAATTGTCTTCGTTGGCGTTCGGCACAACAGAAAAGGGTACGTGGCCGCGGCGACCGGGAGCGCATGGATAAATCCCACACGCGTGCTCCCCAATCTTTTCCCGGCAGAATAGGCGTACATACAGGACAGTCGCCCGTGATCCCTGATCTTGTGGACCACTCCGCGGCACTTACTCTCAGCGCACCTCGTTACCATGCGTGGACGCACATTCCGACGACCACTGACGACGACGAGGGACGGGCGAGCGCGTGGCCGAGGCGGCAGACTTCCAAGGGACGAGTCCCTCACCTGCCCGCCGGTGGCTCCGGCGCAGCGGTGCACTGCTGGCCGGGGCGCCGCTGCTGGCCGGGCTGCTCCAGCTGCCCTTGAGCACGCCCTCCCAGGCCGCGGAGAAGGCCTCCGCCCCCGCCGCGGCGGGGGCGTCGGGACCGGTGGACGTCAGCCTCGACTCGCTGAGCCCCAGCACCCCCACCGACGGCGACACCGTCACGGTCTCGGGCTCGGTCACCAACACGGGCAAGCAGGCGGTCACGGACGCCCATGTGGGCATCCGCGTGGGACCGTCCCTGAACACCCGCTCCGCGATCGACACCGTGGCGAGGGGCACCAGCTTCCAGCCGGGCCTCGACCCGCTGGAGGTCGGGGGCAAGTACGTCGCCCAGGTCGCCAAGCTCGCCGCGGGCAGCTCTCAGCACTTCAGCATCTCGGTGCCCGTCAAGGACCTCGATCTCGGCGCCGACGGGGTCTACCAGCTCGGGGTGTCGCTGACGGGCCGGACCACCGCGCAGCCGTGGGACCAGGTCCTGGGGATCAAGCGGACGTTCCTGCCCTGGCAGCCCGACGGGGCGGACTCGAAGACGAGGACGACGTACCTCTGGCCGCTGATCTCCACCGTCCACCTCACGGCGGAGACCGGTTCCGACGCGCAGCAGACGCCCGTCTTCAAGAACGACGACCTGGCCAAGGAGATCTCCCCCGGCGGCCGCCTGGACCAGCTCCTGTCGCTCGGCAGCCAGCTCGACGTCACCTGGGTCCTGGACCCGGATCTGCTGGCCTCCGTGGACGCGATGCGCGGCGGCTACCGGATCCAGCAGGAGAACGGCACGACCGTCGCCGGCCGGAACCAGGCGGTGGCCAATGCCTGGCTCGACAAGCTGGAGAAGACGGTCCAGGGCCAGAGCGTCGTCGCCCTCCCCTTCGCCGACCCCGACCTCGCGTCGCTCGCCCACCACGGCAAGGACGTCACCGGTTCCCTGAGCCACCTCAAGGACGCCACCGATGTGGCGGCCAACACGGTGGAGACGATCGTCCATGTGAAGCCGAGCACGGACTTCGCCTGGCCCGCGGACGGCGCGGTGGACCCCTCGATCATCAAGGTGGCCACGTCGGCCGGCGCCGACAAGGTGATCGCCCGCAGCGACAGCCTGCGCGAGACGGGCGGGCTCCCCTACACGCCGAGCGCCGCCCGCCCGATCGGCGGCGGAACCACGGCGGTGGTCGCGGACGAGCGGCTGTCGACCGCGTTCCAGGGCGACATGATGAAGGCGGACGATTCCACGCTCGCCGTCCAGAAGTTCCTCGCGCAGAGCCTGATGATCAATCTTCAGGAATCGAAGAACGAACGCAGCATCGTCGTCGCTCCGCAGCGCATGCCCACGGCGAGCCAGGCCCAGTCCATGGCCGAGGCCCTGCGCGCGCTCCAGCAGGGGAACTGGTCGCAGTCCCAGACACTGACCGAGGCCGCCAAGGCCAAGCCGGACCCCGGCGCCACCACGACGGTGCCGTCCGCGTCCGTGTACCCCTCGTCGCTGCGCCACCGGGAGCTGCCGCGCTCGGCGTTCGAGCGGATCCAGGCGACCCAGGCCAAGCTCGACAAGTTCCGGATGATCCTGAGCGACGAGTCCCGCGTGGTCACGCCGTTCGGACGGGCCATAGACCGGGGGATGTCGTCGTCCTGGCGCGGCCGGACCGGTGAGGCGGCGGACTTCCGGCAGCGCGTGGAGACGTACCTCGACGGGCTCACGGGCCTGGTCCATCTCATCCAGAAGTCGGACGCCAAGCTCTCCGGACGCAGCGCCACGATCCCCGTGACCGTCCAGAACAACCTCGTGCAGGGCGTCGGCCATCTGGTGCTGCGCCTCACCTCGCAGCAGCCCACTCGTCTCAAGATCGGCAATGGCCCGTACGACGAGCAGAAGATCGCGGTCGCGGGCGAGCACAGCCAGTCGGTCAAGTTCACGACGTCCACCCAGGCCAACGGCCCGGTGCAGGTCGTCGCCCAGCTCTACACGGAGGACGGGCAGCCGTACGGCGACCCGGTTCCCTTCGAGGTGAAGGTCACCGAGATCACCTCCACCGTGATGCTCGTCATCGGTGGCGGTGTCCTGCTGCTCGTGCTCGCCGGTTTCCGGATGTACACGCAGCGTAAGCGCGCCGCGGCCCGTCAGGCCGAGGAGGACGCGGAGACCGGTCCCGAGGAAGGGGGCGGGAGCGCGGACGCGGACGGCACCGTGGACACTGACTCCACCGAGGACTCCGCGGCCGGACCCGAACGGGCTTCCGACCCGGAGTCCGGGGCGGACGACCCGGAGCAGCCGAGTGACCCGACACCGGACACCGCACCGGAAAGCGCCGACCCGTCGGACACGGGTGAGAGAGTGGACCGTTGAACGATGTCGTGGCCGGTGGGCCCGGGGACGATGAGGTGGGGTAACCATGAACGCGCCGTACGACGGTGACCGCGGTCAGGGCGCGGGATCCTCGGGCTACCCCGAGGATCACCCGGGCCGGGACGCGGGCCGCTCCGGCCACCCCGAGGGCATGCCGGAGAACGCCCGGATGCCGCAGGGATCTCCCGCCGACATGTACCTCCAGGACGCCTACGACCAGGATCCGTACCGGGCCCAGGACCTCTCGGCCCAGGACCCGGTCGCGGAGGCGCTCTACGACCGTGCCGCGCACCCTCCGCCGGCGCCCGGGTCGTACGCCCCGCAGCAGCCGCTGTACGCGCAGCCGCCCGCCGCGCAGTACGCGCCCGACCCCCGGCTGTGGGCCCAGACTCCGCCTCCGGAGCCGTCGGGGCCGACACGGCACCTGCCGTACGGCGACGACGCCCGGACCACGCAGTACGTGGGCGTGGACGATCTCGTCACCCAGGCCGGGGAGCAGCAGCAGGAGCCCGACGCCTTCGCTCATCTCTTCCGCGACCAGCAGCAGGGCGGCGTCCGGCACGCCTACGCCGCCGCTTCCCCCGCGGTCCCGGCGCCCGCCCCGGAGCCCGCTCCGGCCGCTGTGCAGCCGCCCGCGGCCGCTGCGGCGAAGTCGGGCGGCCGTGCCTCCGGCTTGCTGAAGTCGAGCGCCGTGATGGCGGCGGGCACGCTGGTGTCCCGTCTCACCGGCTTCGTACGGACCATGATCATCACCGCGGCTCTGGGCGCGGCGACACTCGGCGACGCCTGGACCGTCGCCTACACCCTGCCGACGATGATCTACATCCTGACCGTCGGCGGCGGGCTCAACTCGGTCTTCGTGCCCCAGCTGGTGCGCTCCATGAAGGAGGACGACGACGGGGGCGAGGCATACGCCAACCGTCTGCTGACGCTCGTCATGGTCGCCCTCGGTGTGATCGTCACCGCCGCGGTCTTCATCGCGCCGCTGCTGATCCAGCTGATGTCGAACTCCATCGCGAGCGACCCGGCGTCCAACAACGTGGCCGTCACCTTCGCCCGGTACTGCCTGCCCACGATCTTCTTCATGGGCGTCCACGTGGTCATGGGCCAGATCCTCAACGCCCGCGGGAAGTTCGGCGCGATGATGTGGACCCCGGTCCTGAACAACATCGTCATGATCTTCACGTTCGGCATGTTCCTCTGGGTCTACGGAACCTCCCGGCACTCCGGCATGACGGTGAACAACATCCCGCCGGACGGACTCCGTCTGCTGGGCATCGGCACCCTGCTCGGCCTGGTCGTCCAGGCCACGGCGATGGTGCCGTATCTGCGCGAGGCCGGCTTCCGGTTCCGTCCGCGCTTCGACTGGCGGGGCCACGGCCTCGGCAAGGCCGTCAAGCTCGCCAAGTGGACCGTGCTCTTCGTCCTCGCCAACCAGGCCGGCGTCCTCGTCGTCACCCAGCTGGCAACCGCCGCGGGCAAGGCCTCGGGCAAGGACGGAGCGGGCATCCTGGCCTACGCCAACGCCCAGCTGATCTGGGGCATGCCGCAGGCGATCATCACGGTCTCCGTCATGGCGGCCATGCTCCCGCGGATCTCGCGAGCCGCCCACGACGGAGACCCGGGAGCCGTCCGTGACGACATCTCGCAGGGTCTGCGGACCTCGGCGGTCGCGATCGTCCCGGTGGCCTTCATGTTCGTCGCCCTGGGCATCCCCATGTGCACCCTGCTCTTCGGCTCCAGCGGCATCGCGGCCGCCGAGTCCCAGGGCTACGTCCTCATGGCCTTCGCGCTCGGGCTGATCCCCTTCTCGGTGCAGTACGTGGTCCTGCGTGGCTTCTACGCCTACGAAGACACCCGCACCCCCTTCTACAACACGGTCATCGTGGCCGGCGTCAACGCGGCGGCCTCGGCCATCTGTTACGTGATCCTGCCCGCGCAGTGGGCGGTCGTCGGTATGGCCGGCGCCTATGGACTGGCGTACGCCGTGGGCGTCGGAGTGGCCTGGCAGCGGCTGCGCAAGCGGCTGGGCGGCGACCTGGACGGCACCCGCGTGCTGCGCACGTACGCGCGCCTGTGCCTGGCCTCCGTCCCTGGCGCCGTGGTGGGCGGCGCCGTAGGCTTCGCGATCACCCGGGTGCTCGGGCACGGCGCGATCGGTTCGATCGCGGCGCTCGTCATCGGATCGATCGCTCTGCTCGGTGTCTTCTACGTCGCCGCGCGCAAGATGCGCATCGAAGAACTCAACTCAATGGTCGGGATGGTCCGCGGGCGTCTGGGGCGCTGAGGCGGGGGTACGCGCACAACCATCGTCCGCCGCCGTGTGTCGTGCATAGCGCCGGACTGTGGGCACAATTGGTTTCTGCGTCGGACAGCGCGCACTGGATGGGGAGGCAGGGACGACGGTGGCGGAACGGAGCACGGCTGCCGTCGACGTGGCAGACAACAGCGGTGACGAACCGCTGACCGCCAAGGCGGACCAAACCACGTCCGACGGGGTGGCCCTCAACGGGGAGCGGGACACGGACAGCAAAGAGGCACAGGGGAGTGGCGGGACGGAGGGTCCCGGAAAGGCCTCACCGCCCGAACTGCACAGCGGTCACAAACTCGCCAGGCGTTATCGCCTCGAAGAGTGCGTCACCCGACTGGACGGTTTCAGCAGTTGGCGGGCGATGGACGAGAAGCTCCGCCGCGCCGTCGGGGTGCATCTGCTGCCCGCCGATCATCCGCGTGCCCGCTCGGTACTGGCGGCGGCCCGTTCCTCCGCCCTGCTGGGCGATCCCCGGTTCGTCCAGGTGCTGGACGCGGTCGAGGAGAACGACCTCGTCTACGTGGTGCACGAGTGGCTGCCTGACGCCACGGAACTCACCGCCCTGCTCGCCTCGGGCCCCCTCGAGGTGCACGAGGCCTACCAGATGGTCAGTCAGATGTCGGGGGCCATGGCCGCCGCGCACCGCGAGGGTCTCGCCCATCTCAAGCTGACCCCGGGCGCCGTGCTGCGCACGTCGACCGGCCAGTGGCGCATCCGCGGGCTCGCCGTGAACGCGGCGCTGCGCGGTATCAGTTCGGACACCCCGCAGCGCACCGACACCGAGGCGATCGGCGCGCTCCTGTACGCCGCCCTCACCCAGCGCTGGCCGTACGAGAACGACGCCTACGGCCTGTCGGGGCTGCCCAAGGGCGTCGGCCTCATCGCACCCGACCAGGTGCGCGCCGGTGTCCACCGGGGCCTGTCGGAGCTCGCCATGCGCGCGCTCGCCAACGACGGTGCGACCGCCTCCCGCCACGAATCCCCGTGCACCACGCCGGAGGAGCTGGTGAAGGCGATCAGCGAGATGCCCCGCATCCGCCCGCCGGAGCCGGCGTTCACCGCGCCCCCGGAGTACCAGCGCACGACGTACCAGCAGGGCACGTACGGCCGTCAGGCGCCGCGTCCGGGTGTCACGCAGCCCCTGCCGACCCCGCCGCCCCCGCTACAGAGCCGTACCGGCACCGCCCTGAAGTGGGCCGTCTCGGCACTTCTCATCGCCGCGCTGGGCCTGGGCAGCTGGCAGCTCGCTGACGCCCTGATGGACCACGGCAAGCCCGACGACACCAAGAAGACCCAGACGACGGACGGCAACGAAAAGGGCGGCGACAAGACCGCGCCGGCGAAGCCGATCACGATCAAGGGCGCGCAGGAGTACGTCGCGAAGGGCGACGCCCAGGCACCCGAGGACGTGGGCAACACCTTCGACAACGACAGCTCCACGTACTGGCGGAGCAGGAGCTTCCTGGACGGCCCGGAGATGAAGCCGTCCTTCAAGCCCGGCGTCGGCATCGTCTACGACCTCGGCTCGAAGCAGACCGTTTCCGCGGCGTCGATAGGACTCCGCTACGTCGGCGATCACACCACGATCACCCTGTACGCGACGGACTCCGCGAGTTCCTCGACGCCGGTGGATTCGATGACGAAGATCGGGACCATCACGACGACGGGTACCTCGGCGAAGATCACGATCGCCAAGAAGGTGCCGACCCAGTACGTGCTGCTCTGGATCACCGCGATGCCCTACGCCTCCGGTGATCAGTACAGCGGCGCCGGCTACAAGCAGGGCATCACGGATGTGAAGTTCGCCGGCTGAAGCTCGGGGACGGAGGGGAGGGGGTTCGATGGCCGATGAGACCGCATGCGGCGAGACAAGCGATCAGGACCTCCTCACCCGTCATGTCGAGGGCGATCCAGAGGCCTTCGGTGAGCTTGTACGGCGTCATCGCGACCGCCTGTGGGCGGTAGCCCTCCGTACGCTGGGAGACCGCGAGGAGGCCGCTGACGCGGTCCAGGACGCTCTTGTCTCCGCCTACCGGGCCGCCCACACCTTCCGGGGCCAGTCGGCCGTCACTACCTGGCTGCACCGCATCACGGTGAACGCCTGCCTGGACCGAGCCCGTAAGGCAGCCTCCAGGAAGACCTCCCCCGTCGATGACACCCAGCGCCTGGAACAGCTCCTCGAACCCCATGAGTCCGCCGCCGCGCCGGCCGAGCGCAAGGATCTCCACCGTGAGCTCATCGGCGCGCTCGGCACCCTCCCCGCGGACCAGCGCGCCGCCCTCGTCCTGGTGGACATGCAGGGCTACCCCGTCGCGGAGGCCGCCCGCATCCTCGATGTGCCGACCGGCACGGTGAAGAGCCGCTGCGCACGCGGCAGAGCCAGACTGCTTCCCCTGCTCGCCCATCTCCGTCCGGAGAAGCGGGACGACGAGAAGACGAAGAAGTCGGGCGGCGGGCGGAACCGGACGCAGGGGACATCCGTCCCACCCGCAGCGGGGCCTCACGCGTCGGGTCCCCGCGACCCGGGTCCGAGCGATTCAGCTGCTGTGAAGGGCGGAGGTGGGCGGGCGTGACATCCACGACGGACAAGGCCGGACACCCGGACGTCGCGGAGATCTCCGACCTCACCGAAGGTCTGCTCCCGCCTTCGCGTACCGAGGACGTTCGACAGCACCTCGAGGAATGCACCCTCTGCTCCGACGTGTACGACTCCCTGGAGGAGATCCGCGGTCTTCTCGGCACCCTGCCGGGCCCCCCGCGCATGCCGGACGATGTCGCCGAACGCATCGACGCCGCGCTCGCCGCGGAAGCCCTGCTGGGTGCCACGGCTCCCGACGAGACAGACGACATCGGCAGTGCGGCCGACGCTGACACCGGCACCAGCCGTGCTCATGTTTCACGTGAAACGTCGACCGCCGGCGGTCCGTCCGGGCATCCCCAGGGAGCCACCGGCCCCGGTCGCTCGCATCGAGCGCGTCGTGGGCGCCGCAGGACGGTCCTCCTCGCCACCGCCTTCGCGGCCGCGGCTCTGGGGCTGGGCGCGATCCTGGTCCAGTCCCTGGGCGGCGACAGTTCCGGCAAGACCGCGCAGACGGCCACCCGGAACGAGTCGGCGTCGCAGAACGCCTTCTCCGAGAAGACACTGCACACCGATGTCTCGGCCCTTCTCGCGAAGACCAAGGAATCCAGTCCCAGCTCGACCGGCCCCAAGCCCTGGGGTGTCCAGTCGCAGGACGCCGGAACGGACTCGGGCGACGTGAAGACCTTGATCACCCCCACACCCGCCGTTCCCCAGTGTGTCGAGCAGGGAACCGGAGACCCCGGGGTGCTCCTCGCCGCCAGGGGAGGTTCGTTCCAGGGGAAGAGCGTCTATCTGCTCGTGGTCTCCGACGCCTCCGACAAGGCGAAGGTCACCGCGTACATCGTCGACGCCGCCTGTGCGAATGAGGCGTCACCGTCACCCGGCAAGCTGCTCCTGACGCGGTCGTACGCGCGTTCCTGAAGCCACCTGCCACCGGCTTGCCGACCCATCGACGGCTGCCGTCCCGCACGCCTCATCGGCACGTCCTGACGCCTCACGGCTCAGAGCTGTGCCACCCCGGCGCCACTGGGCATCGCCTTCCGGCATCCGGTGACCGTGTGCCCTGACACAGCGGGAATTGAAGCCCCTTAGGATCCGTTGGGTGGGGTGAGAGTACTGAGAGATGCTCCCACCGGTACGCAGCAGTCTCCAGAGACGAGGAATCAAGCCGTGAGCGACGTCCGTAACGTGATCATCATCGGGTCTGGGCCCGCCGGCTACACGGCGGCGCTCTACACCGCGCGCGCGTCGCTGAAGCCGCTGGTCTTCGAAGGCGCCGTCACCGCGGGCGGTGCGCTGATGAACACCACCGAGGTCGAGAACTTCCCCGGCTTCCAGGACGGCATCATGGGCCCGGAGCTGATGGACAACATGCGCGCCCAGGCTGAGCGCTTCGGCGCCGAGCTGGTCCCGGACGATGTCGTCGCCGTCGACCTGACGGGCGAGATCAAGACCGTCACGGACACCGCCGGCACGGTTCACCGCGCCAAGGCCGTAATCGTCACGACCGGCTCGCAGCACCGGAAGCTCGGTCTGCCCAACGAGGACACGCTCTCCGGGCGTGGCGTCTCCTGGTGCGCGACCTGTGACGGCTTCTTCTTCAAGGACCACGACATCGCCGTGATCGGCGGTGGCGACACCGCGATGGAGGAGGCCACCTTCCTCTCGCGCTTCGCCAAGTCCGTCACCATCGTCCACCGCCGGGACAGCCTCCGCGCCTCCAAGGCGATGCAGGAGCGTGCTTTCGCCGACCCGAAGATCAAGTTCATCTGGGACAGCGAGATCGCCGAGATCAAGGGCGACCCGAAGCTGGCCGGTCTGACGCTGCGCAACCTGAAGACCGGCGAGACCTCGGAGCTGCCGGTGACCGGTCTGTTCATCGCGATCGGTCACGACCCGCGCACCGAGCTCTTCAAGGGCCAGCTCGACCTGGACGAGGAGGGCTACCTGAAGGTCGCCGCTCCCTCGACCCGTACCAACGTGACGGGCGTCTTCGGTGCCGGTGACGTCGTGGACCACACCTACCGCCAGGCGATCACCGCGGCCGGTACGGGCTGCTCCGCCGCCCTCGACGCCGAGCGCTACCTCGCCGCCCTTGCGGACAGCGAGACCGCGGCCGCCACCGTCTGATCACCCCGTCTTTCCCACGCAACAACAGATTAAGGAGCCCGCCGTGGCCGGCACCCTCAAGAACGTGACCGACGACTCCTTCGACCAGGATGTCCTCAAGAGCGACAAGCCCGTACTGGTGGACTTCTGGGCTGCCTGGTGCGGTCCGTGCCGCCAGATCGCGCCGTCGCTCGAGGCCATCGCCGCGGAGCACGGCGACAAGATCGAGATCGTCAAGCTCAACATCGACGAGAACCCGGCGACGGCCGCCAAGTACGGAGTCATGTCGATCCCGACCCTGAACGTCTACCAGGGAGGCGAGGTCGCCAAGACCATCGTCGGCGCCAAGCCGAAGGCCGCGATCCTGCGCGACCTTGACGAATTCATCGCCTAGTAGTCATCGAGGGCCGCACACGCGGCGTGTGTTTCACGTGAAACACAGATGGGCCGACCCGAGAGGGCCGGCCCATTTCCTTTGCCCTCACAGGGGACGCAGCGCGGGCTCTTTCTGTACCGCTCCGAGGAGCCGGTCCAGCGCCAATTCCATGTCCTCTTTCCAGGACAGGGCGGTCCGCAGCTCCAGCCGGAGCCGGGGGTACCGGACGTGCGGGCGCACGGTCTTGAAGCCCACCGCGACCAGATGGTCGGCGGGGAGCACGCAGGCGGGTTCCTTCCACCGTGCGTCCCCGAAGGCCTCGATCGCCCTGAACCCCCGGCGCAGCAGGTCCTTGGCCACCGTCTGGACCATCACCCGGCCCAGCCCCTGTCCCTGATAGCTCGGCATGATGAACGAGGTCATGAGCTGAACCGCGTCCGGTGCGACGGGGCTTGTGGGGAAGGCCGTGGAGCGAGGGACGTAGGCGGGCGGCGCGTAGAGCACGTATCCCACCGGCACATCATCCACGTAGGCGACCCGGCCGCAGGATCCCCAATCCAGGAGAACCGAGGAGATCCACGCTTCCTTCTCCGGGGCGCTCGTGCCCGCGTTCAGCGCGGCTTCACCGCGGACGGGATCCAGTTCCCAGAAGACGCACGCACGACAGCGGTTGGGAAGGTCCGGAAGGTTGTCCAGCGTGAGCGGTACGAGCCGGCGCCCCATGACGGATCTTCCTCGCTTCGTTCGCCCGCGGCGTCACGGGCGGCTGTCAGATGGCTCCGCTCTCTGAGCAGGCTGCCGACGAACCCGCCGACCGCTCCCAGGCCCAGACCTACGGTCACCAGTCCGGTACGGCTCACGGTCTGCATGACCCCCGCCTCCCCGATGAAGGTGCTGCCAGGTGGATCGCCATACCCATCGCATCGTATCCACGATGCGATTCCATCGATACCGCCGAAAAGCAAAGAGCGGGCCGTTTTCCGGCACACACCGGACACGGCCCGCTCTTCTGGTGGACCGACGAGACATCGGTCCACCAGAACTCCGGCTCAGCCTTCCGCGTCGTCGGAGTCGTCGTCCAGAAGGCTCTTCTGAAGGACCGGCCCCTCACCCGGGGCGAGAGAGCCGAGGATGCGTTCAAGGTCTTCCATCGAAGCGAACTCGACAGTGATCTTGCCCTTCTTCTGCCCCAGATCGACCTTCACCCGGGTCTCGAAGCGGTCCGAGAGCCGCGTCGCCAGATCGCTCAGCGCCGGAGAGACCCGGCTGCCGGCTCGCGGGCCCTTGGAGCGCTGCGCCGACTGCGGACGCGACCCCATGAGCGTCACGATCTCCTCGACGGCCCGCACCGAGAGCCCCTCGGCGACGATGCGGTGCGCCAGGCGGTCCTGCTCCTCCGAGTCGTCGACCGCGAGAAGGGCACGAGCGTGTCCCGCGGAGAGAACCCCCGCGGCCACACGACGCTGAACCGACGGGGAGAGCTTCAGCAGACGCAGCGTATTGGAGACCTGCGGGCGCGACCGCCCGATCCGGTCCGCCAACTGATCATGGGTGCAGTTGAAGTCCTTGAGCAGCTGGTCGTAGGCCGCCGCCTCTTCCAGCGGGTTCAGCTGAGCGCGGTGGAGGTTCTCCAGGAGCGCGTCCAGGAGGAGCTTCTCGTCCTCCGTGGCGCGCACGATGGCGGGAATGGCCTCGAGTCCCGCCTCACGGCAGGCGCGGAAGCGGCGCTCGCCCATGATGAGCTCGTAGCGCCCGGACCCCACCTGGCGGACCACGACGGGCTGGAGGAGTCCGACCTCCTTGATGGAGGTCACCAGCTCGGCAAGAGCGTCCTCGTCGAAGATCTCACGCGGCTGGCGCGGGTTCGGCGTGATGGCCTCGAGGGGCAGCTCGGCGAAGTGCGCACCGACGGGAGCCGGAAACGTCTCCAGCGATCCGTTGGACAGCCCCTCCTCCGTTTCACGTGAAACAGAGGGCAGCGTGGTCACCTTCGCCACCGCCACCCCGCGCTCCGCCGTGAGAACGGGGCCGGCGGTCGACGCGGAGGGAGCCCCGCTCGCCGCGCCACCCGGACGCTCACCTGTCGGAGCCGCGGGGATCAGTGCGCCAAGGCCCCGCCCCAGACCCCGTCGTCGGTCGCTCACTGGATCCCCTCCACCATGTTCTGATCGTTCTGTCCGCCCACATGGGCATGTTGCGCGTCGTACGCCACGCCGACTCCTCGCAGGGCGATTTCGCGCGCGGCCTCAAGATACGAGAGAGCACCGCTCGAACCCGGATCGTAAGTCAGAACCGTCTGCCCGTAGCTCGGGGCCTCCGAAATGCGTACCGAGCGCGGGATGCTCGTGCGCAGCACCTCCTTGCCGAAGTGGCTGCGCACCTCCTCCGCGACCTGGGACGCGAGCCGGGTCCGGCCGTCGTACATGGTGAGCAGGATCGTCGAGACGTGAAGGTCGGGGTTGAGGTGCCCCCGCACCAGGTCCACGTTGCGCAGCAGCTGCCCCAGTCCTTCGAGTGCGTAGTACTCGCACTGGATGGGGATGAGCACCTCCGCGCCGGCGACCAGGGCGTTGACCGTCAGCAGACCCAGCGACGGCGGGCAGTCGATGAGGACATAGTCCAGCGGCTGCTCGTACGCGAGGATCGCCCGGTCCAGTCGGCTCTCCCGAGCCACCAGCGACACCAGTTCGATCTCCGCACCGGCGAGATCGATGGTGGCCGGGGCGCAGAAAAGGCCCTCGACGTCGGGGACCGGCTGAACGACTTCGGAGAGCGGCTTGCTGTCGATCAGCACGTCATAGATCGAGGGGACCTCGGCGTGGTGATCGATGCCCAGAGCCGTGGACGCATTGCCCTGAGGGTCGAGGTCGATCACCAGGACCCGGCCACCGTGCAGGGCCAGCGAGGCGGCAAGGTTGACCGTGGTCGTGGTCTTACCCACCCCACCCTTCTGGTTGGCGACCACGATGACTCGGGTCTGTTCGGGCCGTGGCAGGCCCTCACCGGCGCGACCTAGCGCCTCCACAGCCAGCTGGGCAGCACGACCGATAGGAGTGTCGTCCATCGGGGGCGGTGTTTCACGTGAAACATCCTCCCCCATCGATTCGGTACGGGGACCGGGGACCGGGTCGGTCATCGGTCCCGCGATGTTGGCGTCGGACCGCAAGGATTCACTCTCCTCGACTTCAGGCTCGCAATGAACAGAGCCTCCCATGCCATTGGGGTCGTGAACCAGCGAGGCCCGTTCTTCTGTGGAGAAATCCACCTCTGTGGACAACTTCGCAGCCCCTCCGAGTGACCCGAGGGGCTTCCGATCGCGGGGTTCGGCCGCAGCTCGGCCGCGACTGATGATGCCGTGCAACAGTGAGCGACGTTTCACGTGAAACACGATGCCGAGCTACGCAGGTCAGTGCGGCGCGACACTCCGATATGCGCAGGTTTGCCAGCTTTTGCGCAATAGGTCGCATCATCGGGATCGGAGCACCCGGCGTGAGAAACAACTCCTGGATCGCACAAAGAAACTCCCGGCCCCTGAATGAAGGACCGGGAGTAGCGATGCTCACATCGTCCGGGGTCAGCGGCGGCGCCGCGTCCGACCCGTCCTGGCGGCCTTGGCCCGCTTCGCCGCGAAGCGCACCCCTCCGGGGCTCTCGCCCACCTCCACCCGCACCACGGTGGACAACGGGTCCACGATGCCCTCGCCGACCTGGAGGACGGAGGTGGCCACGGCTCCGAGCTTGCTCAGCGCCGTGGCGGAAGCCTTCAGCTCCTCCTCGGCCGTGTCGCCCTTCAGGGCCAGCATCTCGCCGTACGGGCGCAGCAGCGGAATGCCCCACGTCGCCAGCCGGTCCAGCGGGGCCACCGCCCTGGCGGTCACCACATGAACCGGCTGAAGCTTCCCCATGACCTCCTCGGCACGGCCGCGCACGACGGTCACATGGTCGAGCCCGAGCAGCTCGACGACCTCCGTGAGGAAGTTGGTCCGGCGCAGCAGCGGCTCAAGGAGCGTGATCTTGAGGTCCTCGCGGACGAGAGCCAGGGGAATGCCGGGCAGCCCCGCACCGGAACCCACGTCGCACACGGTCACGCCCTCCGGCACGACCTCGGAGAGCACCGCACAGTTCAGCAGGTGCCGCTCCCAGAGCCGGGGCACCTCGCGGGGGCCGATGAGCCCACGCTGTACTCCTGCCTCGGCCAGCAGTTCCGCGTACCGGACCGCGTCCGCGAAGCGATCACCGAATACCTCGCGCGCCTGCTCGGGCGCGGGGGGAAGCTCCGCTGCCTCCGTCACGGGGGACCGTCCTTCCGTACCGCTTGAGCGCACTGAGCGCTGATCACCAGGACTATCAGGCTGACAAAATTCGGCCCCGCCTGCTCAACAGACGGGGCCGAAGGAACGCATGTACCGATCAGGCGGGAAGCACGACGACGAAGCGCTGCGGCTCCTCGCCCTCGGACTCGCTGCGCAGGCCCGCGGCCTTGACCGCGTCGTGCACGACCTTGCGCTCGAAGGGCGTCATCGGGTCCATCTTGACCGGCTCACCGGAGCTCTTGACCTCGGCGGCGGCCTTGGCACCCAGCTCGGAGAGCTCTTCGCGCTTCTTGGCCCGGAATCCCGCGATGTCCAGCATCAGCCGGCTGCGGTCCCCGGTCTCCCGGTGCACGGCCAGGCGCGTGAGCTCCTGGAGTGCCTCCAGCACCTCGCCGTCGCGGCCGACCAGCTTCTGGAGGTCTCGGCCACTCGAGTCGCTGATGATCGAGACAGCGGCGCGATCGGCCTCGACGTCCATGTCGATGTCACCGTCGAGATCGGCGATGTCGAGCAGACCCTCGAGGTAGTCCGCCGCGATCTCGCCTTCCTGCTCCAGGCGGGTCAGGGTGTCGCCCTCAGCGGCGGCGGAGGTGGTGCCTTCCGTCACGGGATGGACTCCTTCTTACTTCTTGGACGGGGACTTGGGCCGCTGCGGGCCCTTGCGCTGTCCGGACTGGGCCTTGCTGCGGGTACCGGTGCCGGGCTTGTTGCCGGTACCGGCGGCCGGCTTCGCGGCGGAGGGCGTGGTGTCCTGCTGCTCGTCGGACTTGCTCAGCGACGTCTTCGGCTCGGACTCGTCCGCCTGCGCACCGCCGACGGCCGCGCCCGACTGCCGCTGGGCCTTGGACTGGCGCTTCGGCTGCTGACGCTTGGGAGCGGCGGGCGCGGTGGTCGTCGTGGTGCCGTCCTCGGACTCGACGACGACCGCGTTGTCACTGGTCACCACCAGGCCGTCGGGCTGGGCCACGAGGCCCGCCTTGGTCAGGCTGTTGATGAACTTGCGCTCGAACTCGTTGCGGTCGCGGCCCTTGGAGACGATGGCCTTGACGATGGCCTTCTCACCACGTCCGCGCGTCTTGCCGTGCTGCGTGACGTTCTTCTCGAGGCGCTCGAGGTAAGCGGCCTGAGCCTTCGAACCCGGGGTCGGGTTGTTGCGGATGACGTACATCTGCTGGCCCATGGTCCACACGTTGGTGGTCAGCCAGTAGACGAGGACACCGACCGGGAAGTTGATGCCGAAGACGGCGAACATGACCGGGAAGACGTACATCAGCATCTTCTGCTGCTGCATGAAGGGCGTCTTCACCGTGGTGT
Source organism: Streptomyces sp. NPDC024698 (assembly GCF_055559015.1). Classification (NCBI taxonomy): domain Bacteria; kingdom Bacillati; phylum Actinomycetota; class Actinomycetes; order Kitasatosporales; family Streptomycetaceae; genus Streptomyces; species Streptomyces sp. NPDC024698. Next base: position 201,069 of record NZ_JBVHLK010000008.1, read on the forward strand.
CGACGTTCTTCGTCATCAGCTGACGCTGGGTGTAGAACTGCGAGGCCGACATCATCACGATCATGATCGCGGTGACGACACGGACGTCCATCAGCGTGGCGCCGAGCTGGTGGACCGTCTCGGCGCTGTCGGTGAACTTCGCCGCGAGCGGGGCACCGAAGATGTGGGCCTTACGAGCGCTGGCGAGCAGCTGGTCGTCGATGACGCCGATCGTCGTGCCCGTCGCGATGCCGTTGAGCACGTGGTAGAGGGCGAAGAAGAACGGCGACTGGGCCAGGATGGGAAGGCACGAGGAGAGCGGGTTGGTACCCGTCTCCTTGTACAGCTTCATCATCTCTTCGGACTGGCGCTGCTTGTCGTTCTTGTAGCGCTCCTGGATCTTCTTCATCTCGGGCTGCAACGTCTGCATCGCCCGAGTGGCCTTGATCTGCTTCACGAAGAGCGGGATCAGGCAGATACGGATCAGGACCACCAGGGACACGATGGACAAGCCCCAGGCCCATCCGGTGTCGGGACCGAAGATCTGCCCGTACACGGCGTGGAACTGGACGATGACCCAGGAAACAGGTGTCGTGATGAAGCTGAAAAGACTGGCAATCGTGTCCACTAATCAAGCTCCTTGAGCATGGGACGGGGTCTCGGCGGCCGGGCCCGGGGCAGTGGTGTCCCCGGTGGCCGGTTCGGCGGCGGAGGTCCCGCCCTTGCGTGCACGCCAGGCGTTACGCAGCAATTCGTGCCACCGCGGACGCTTGCGCTGCGGAACATGGTCCACACCGCCCAGCGACCACGGATTGCACCGGAGGATGCGCCAGGCGGTGAGTGCCGTTCCCTTGATCGCACCGTGCCGGTCGATGGCCGTGTAGCCGTATCGGGAGCACGACGGGTAGTACTTGCAGACCGGCCCGAGCAACGGGCTGATCGTCCACTGGTACAGCTTGATGAGAGCAAGCAGTGGGTACTTCATCGCGCGCCCCCTCCCAGTAGCCGCTGGAGAGCGGCGTCCAGGTCTCGGGCCAGCTGTTCATGGTCGGCGTCACCCGCACCGGGCAGCGCTCGTACGACTACCAGGCTACCGGGGGGCAACTGAGCCACTCGGTCGCGCATCAGATGGCGAAGTCTGCGCTTCACTTTGTTGCGCACGACGGCTCCGCCCACGGCTTTGCTCACGACGAAACCCGCACGCGTCGAGGGAGCGCTCTCCCCAGGCGCGTGCGGGTCCGTTGCACCGCTACGTAGATGGACGACGAGAAGCGGGCGTCCGGCCCGGCGTCCTCGGCGTACCGCGGTCGCGAAGTCTTCGCGCCGCCTCAGCCGATGCTCGGTAGGCAGCACGAGATCATGACCTGTGAGTAATCAGGCGGACAGGGCGGCGCGACCCTTGCCACGGCGGTTCGCGAGAATCGCGCGGCCGGCACGGGTGCGCATCCGCAGGCGGAAGCCGTGGGTCTTGGCGCGACGACGGTTGTTCGGCTGGAAGGTGCGCTTGCTCACTCGGGGGCTCCAGAAAGAATCGGTGGTGGCGGGGTGCCGTCCTGGCTGTCACCGTGCGCCCACGAGGAAACTCGCATTACGCCCGAGTGCACCGCTTCCCGATCACTCTTCGTGATCTGTGCCCATCGGAGGCAGGCGGCAGCAGCCATCGACAACTCGACCTGGTTACGGTACGCGCGGCTACGCCATCCGGTCAAACCCACCCCCGGCGGGGGACACTGTCCACAGGCTGGGGACAACAACTTGAACCGTACCCGTCGCCCTGACTACCGTGGCTGAACTCCGATTCGTTCCCTTCCCGCCGCCCCAGCGGCTTTGTTCCCCCCGCCCCAAGCGACTGACTTCCCAACCTGTTCCCAGAACCACACGTTCGTGGGACCCGTGAGAGAGCGTGCCCCGTGGCTGACGTACCTGCCGATCTTGCCGCAGTGTGGCCACGCGTACTGGAACAACTCCTGGGCGAGGGCCGCGGGCAGGGTGTCGAGGTGAAGGACGAGCACTGGATCAAGCGCTGCCAGCCCCTGGCGCTGGTCGCGGACACCGCTCTGCTCGCCGTCCCCAACGAGTTCGCCAAGAACGTGCTGGAAGGCCGTCTCGCTCCGATCGTGAGCGAGACGCTGAGCCGCGAGTGCGGCCGCCCCATCCGGATCGCCATCACCGTCGACGACTCCGCGGGCGAGCCTCCCATGCCCGCCCCGCCCCGCTACGAGGAGCCGGAGCTCCCCGCCGGACCCGGCCAGGGCCGTGACCCCTACGAGAACAAGGGCCGCGACGAGCGGGGCGGCTACGACGGCGGCTCGTACGAGGGCGCGCCGTCCCGGGACGACCGCGGCGGCTACGAGAGCCAGGCACGGGACGACCGCGGCTACGACGGCGGCCAGGGCCGCGACGACCGCGGGGCGTACGAGCCGCAGGGCCGCGACGACCGCTCCCCGTACGACTCCCGCCGCGACGGGTACGAGGGCTACGGCCGCCACCGCGCCGACGACCACCGCGGCGGCCGTGCCGAGCCCCTGCCCGGCGCCCCGGGCGACCAGCTGCCGACCGCCCGTCCCGCGTACCCGGACTACCAGCGTCCGGAGCCGGGCGCCTGGCCGCGCCACTCCCAGGACGACTACGGCTGGCAGCAGCAGCGCCTCGGCTTCCCCGAGCGGGACCCGTACGCCTCGCCGCCGCAGGACTACCGGCCCCAGCCGGTGGAGCGCTCGCCCTACGAGCAGCAGCGCCAGGACTACGAGCGCCCCGACCGCCGCGATCAGAACGACCCCTCCGACAGCGGTCAGGGACGCAGGGGCGGTCCCGCGCTGTCGTCGGCGGGCGGCCCCGGCTCGAAGCCGGCGCCGCCCGCGCCGGCGCAGGGTCCGGGTGAGCCCACCGCGCGGCTGAACCCGAAGTACCTCTTCGACACGTTCGTCATCGGTGCCTCGAACCGCTTCGCGCACGCCGCCGCGGTGGCCGTCGCCGAGGCGCCGGCGAAGGCGTACAACCCGCTCTTCATCTACGGGGAGTCGGGCCTCGGCAAGACCCACCTGCTGCACGCGATCGGGCACTACGCCCGCAGCCTCTACCCGGGGACCCGGGTGCGGTACGTGAGCTCGGAGGAGTTCACCAACGAGTTCATCAACTCCATCCGCGACGGCAAGGGCGACAGCTTCCGCAAGCGGTACCGGGAGATGGACATCCTGCTCGTCGACGACATCCAGTTCCTCGCGGACAAGGAGTCGACGCAGGAGGAGTTCTTCCACACCTTCAACACCCTGCACAACGCGAACAAGCAGATCGTTCTGTCCAGCGACCGGCCGCCCAAGCAGCTGGTCACGCTGGAGGACCGGCTGCGCAACCGCTTCGAGTGGGGTCTGATCACCGACGTCCAGCCGCCCGAGCTGGAGACCCGTATCGCCATCCTGCGCAAGAAGGCGGTCCAGGAGCAGCTCAACGCCCCGCCGGAGGTCCTCGAGTTCATCGCGTCCCGGATCTCGCGCAACATCCGCGAGCTGGAGGGCGCCCTGATCCGGGTGACGGCGTTCGCGTCGCTCAACCGGCAGCCGGTGGACCTCGGTCTGACGGAGATCGTCCTCAAGGACCTGATCCCCGGCGGTGAGGACTCGGCCCCCGAGATCACCGCGACCGCGATCATGGCGGCGACCGCCGACTACTTCGGGCTCACGGTGGACGATCTGTGCGGGTCCTCGCGCAGCCGTGTCCTGGTGACGGCACGGCAGATCGCCATGTATCTGTGCCGTGAGCTGACGGATCTGTCGCTGCCGAAGATCGGCGCGCAGTTCGGCGGCCGCGACCACACGACCGTGATGCACGCCGACCGCAAGATCCGCGCGCTGATGGCCGAGCGCCGTTCCATCTACAACCAGGTCACCGAACTCACGAACCGCATCAAGAACGGCTGACGGGGGCCGGCCTGCGGCCGCATCCGTCCAAGGGCGCTCCGGGACCTCGTCCCGGGGCGCCCTTCGCCGTTCCCGCCCCTTCCTGGATGCCTCCGGCGAGGTCCGAAGACGCTCTCCGGCGACCTCGGACACGCGTCCCGGGGACTTCGGGGACGGCGTTCCGGCGACCTCCCACACGCGTACTGAAGGCTTCGAAACGGCGTCCTCAAGGCTTCGAAACGGCGTTCAGAGGGCTTCGGGACGGCGTTCAGAGGGCCGCGGAGCCGCGTTCCGAGGGTTCGCGCCCCGTTTTCGGCGCTACCAACCCGACACCTGCTGTTCGAATCGGGGCGAGGTTACGGCCACTCTCCACAGATGTGGTGACTTTCTTCCGTCCACATCCTGGGGACTGAGAAGTTGTCCAGATCCTGTCCACAGGCAGCACTGTTGAAAGACCATCAGACCAGGTCAGCCGCCTGTGGATTCGTGGAAAAAGTCTCTCCACAGGCTGTGGACGAAGAAGGGATCCACAGCCTGTGCGCAAGGTTGTCCACCGGCGACCCACAGGTCCGAGCCGGTTGTCCCCAGCGATCTCCCGCTTCTCCACATCTCTGTCCACTGTTCGGCAACCCGCTGAGCCATCTCACCGCGTCGAGTGAAAGGCGTCACACCAAGGTGCCGGATTGGCCTGTGGGGAACCGGGGTAAAGCTGGGGACGACGCTGGGGAGAACTCGCCCCTAGCTGTGGACCGAGTGTGCAGAACTTTTCGTCGTCCACAGATACCCCGGGTTGTCCACCGCCTTCACCCACAGGCTCGGTGGACAAAAAATCGCCTCTGAGCTGCGAAAACGGGGTTATCCACGGTTTCCACAGGCCCTACTACTAAGACCAACTAGAGAGAGCCTGAGAATCGTTTCGAAGTGGGGGCTGTGCACAACTTGCCCTCGGACGCTCGACTCCCGCTCGGCACGACTTGACCCCGAGGGGCAACGACTGTCAGCGCCGTGCGTCAGACTGGTCCCCGGTGTCCTTCCCCTCAGCGGTCGAAGCGACACCGAGTCAGACGACGAAGGCCAGCAGGGCGAGAGCGCCGGCAACAGACGGAGGCGGCAACGGTGAAGATCCGGGTGGAACGCGACGTACTCGCGGAGGCAGTGGCCTGGGCGGCACGCAGCCTCCCGGCCCGTCCGCCGGCTCCTGTCCTTGCCGGCCTCCTTCTGAAGGCCGAGGAGGGCGCACTGAGCCTCTCCAGCTTCGACTACGAGGTCTCGGCCCGGGTCTCCGTGGACGCGGAGATCGACGAGGAGGGCACGGTCCTCGTGTCCGGCCGCCTCCTCGCGGACATCTGCCGCGCGCTCCCCAACCGGCCGGTGGAGATTTCCACAGACGGTGTACGGGCGACCGTGGTCTGCGGTTCCTCGCGGTTCACCCTCCACACCCTGCCTGTGGAGGAGTACCCGGCACTGCCCCAGATGCCGTCGGCGACCGGCACCGTCCCCGGTGAGGTCTTCGCCTCCGCCGCCGCCCAGGTGGCCATCGCCGCCGGGCGCGACGACACGCTTCCCGTGCTCACCGGTGTGCGCATCGAGATCGAGGGCGACAAGGTCACCCTGGCCTCCACCGACCGCTACCGCTTCGCGGTCCGCGAGTTCCTGTGGAAGCCGGAGAACCCCGAGGCGTCCGCGGTCGCCCTGGTGCCCGCCAAGACGCTCCTGGACACCGCCAAGGCCCTCACGGGCGGCGACAGCGTGATCCTGGCGCTGTCCGGCTCCGGCGCGGGCGAGGGCCTGATCGGCTTCGAGGGCGCCGGACGCCGGACGACCACCCGTCTGCTCGAAGGCGACCTCCCGAAGTACCGCTCGCTGTTCCCGACCGAGTTCAACTCGATCGCCGTCATCGAGACCGCCCCCTTCGTGGAGGCCGTCAAGCGTGTGGCCCTGGTCGCCGAGCGCAACACCCCCGTGCGGCTGAGCTTCGAGCAGGGCGTGCTGATCCTGGAGGCCGGCTCCAGCGACGACGCACAGGCTGTGGAGAGGGTCGACGCCCAGCTGGAGGGCGACGACGTCTCGATCGCCTTCAACCCGACCTTCCTGCTCGACGGGCTCAGCGCCATCGACTCGCCGGTCGCCCAGCTCTCCTTCACGACCTCCACGAAGCCGGCGCTGCTCAGCGGCAAGCCCGCCGTGGACGCCGAGGCGGACGAGGCCTACAAGTACCTGATCATGCCGGTGCGCCTGTCCGGCTGACCCCGAAGCCCGCCGGTCCGGGAGACCGGCGGGCGCACCGAGGGCTGGGCATACGTCTGAGCGGATATGCCCACAGATGTGCGTGAGTTCCGCCGGTGCCCGAAAGGCGTGGGTGGTACCCCCCGGTTTAGGCTCGGACCAGGTACGAGAGTGCCCTCACGCCACGTCGCAACCCCTAAGGAACAACTGATGGAGCTCGGTCTCGTCGGCCTCGGCAAGATGGGCGGCAACATGCGCGAGCGGATCCGCCGCGCAGGTCACACCGTCATCGGATACGACCGCAACCCGGACCTCGCCGATGTCCACAGCCTGGAAGAACTTGTGGGCAGGCTCAAGGGTCCGCGCGTGGTGTGGGTGATGGTCCCGGCGGGCGCCGCGACCCAGTCCACCATCGACGAACTGGCCGCCCTGCTGGAGCCGGGCGACGTCGTCGTGGACGGCGGCAACTCGCGCTGGACGGACGACGAGAAGCACGCCGTCGAGCTGGGCATCAAGGGCATCGGCTTCGTCGACTGCGGTGTCTCCGGCGGCGTCTGGGGCCTGGAGAACGGCTACGCGCTCATGTACGGCGGCCACGTCGAGCATGTCGCCGCGGTGCAGCCGATCTTCGACGCGCTCAAGCCCGAGGGCGACTTCGGAGCGGTGCACGCCGGCAAGGTCGGCGCGGGCCACTTCGCGAAGATGGTCCACAACGGCATCGAGTACGCCATGATGCAGGCCTACGCCGAGGGCTGGGAGCTCCTGGAGAAGGCCGACTCCGTCACGGACGTGCGCGAGGTCTTCCGTTCCTGGCAGGAAGGCACGGTCATCCGCTCCTGGCTGCTGGACCTCGCCGTCAACGCGCTGGACGAGGACGAGCACCTGGAGAAGCTCAAGGGCTTCGCGCAGGACTCCGGCGAGGGCCGGTGGACCGTGGAGGCCGCCATCGACCACGCGGTGCCGCTGCCCGCGATCACCGCGTCGCTCTTCGCCCGCTTCGCCTCGCGGCAGGACGACTCGCCGCAGATGAAGATGATCGCCGCGCTGCGCAACCAGTTCGGCGGTCACGCCGTCGAGAAGGCCTGATCGACGCCCCGGGAGCTGCACACCCCGGGGTGACCCGGTTGTCCACAGCCGGGGGAAGAACCTGAGGACCGGGGTCCGCGAGGACCCCGGGAAGAACCCGCAACACCCGAAACACCACGCTGGGGGAGGTCGGCGAACGACCATGCACGTCACGCATCTGTCGCTGGCCGACTACCGCTCGTACGCCCGGGTCGAGGTCCCGCTCGACCCGGGCGTCACCGCGTTCGTGGGGCCCAACGGACAGGGCAAGACGAACCTGGTCGAGGCCGTGGGCTATCTCGCGACCCTCGGCAGCCACCGCGTCTCCTCGGACGCGCCGCTGGTGCGCATGGGCGCCGACCGGGCGATCATCCGGGCCAACGTCCGCCAGGGCGAGCGTCAGCAGCTCATCGAGCTCGAGCTGAACCCCGGGAAGGCGAACCGCGCCCGGATCAACAGGTCCTCCCAGGTCAGGCCCCGTGACGTCCTCGGCATCGTGCGTTCGGTCCTGTTCGCGCCCGAGGACCTCGCCCTGATCAAGGGCGACCCCGGGGAACGCCGCCGCTTCATCGACGAACTGATCACCGCCCGCTCACCGCGCATGGCGGGCGTCCGGTCCGACTACGACCGGGTGCTCAAACAGCGCAACACCCTCCTGAAATCGGCCGCGCTGGCCCGCCGGCACGGCGGCCGCACCATGGACCTGTCCACACTCGACGTGTGGGACCAGCACCTCGCGCGCGTCGGAGCCGAGCTGATGGCCCACCGGCTCGACCTGGTCGCCGCGATCCAGCCGCTGGCCGACAAGGCCTACGAGCAGCTGGCGCCCGGCGGCGGGCCCCTCGCCCTGGAGTACAAGGCGTCCTCGCCCGGTGTCGTGGGCCACGCCCGCGAGGAGCTCCACGCACAGCTGATGGCCGCCATGGAGGAGGCCCGCAAGCCGGAGATCGAACGCGGGGTGACCCTGGTGGGCCCCCATCGGGACGATCTGGTCCTCAAGCTGGGCCAGCTGCCCGCCAAGGGATACGCCTCGCACGGAGAGTCCTGGTCGTACGCGCTCGCGCTGCGCCTCGCCTCGTACGACCTGCTCAGGGCCGAGGGCAACGAGCCGGTGCTGGTCCTCGACGACGTCTTCGCGGAGCTGGACAGCCGCAGACGGGAACGCCTCGCGGAACTCGTCGCCCCCGGCGAGCAGGTCCTCGTGACGGCGGCCGTGGACGACGACGTGCCGGGCGTCCTGACCGGGACGCGGTACGCCGTGTCCGAAGGCACGGTGGAGCGTCTATGACGGAGAACACATCGGGAGCGGGCCCGGAGGGTGCCGCGTCCGGCAGGAAGACCCCGGAGCCGTCCGGTGTCGACCTCGCGCGCGTGGCACTGCGCGCCGCGAAGGAGCAGGCACGCGCGCGCGGGGACGCGGCCCAGCAGAAGAAGCAGGCGCGGCGCGGCGGCGGTCTGCGCTCCGGGTCGGGCGCCGACGGACGCGACCCCATGGCGCTCGGCTCCGCCATCAACCGGCTGCTCACCGAGCGCGGATGGGAGACCCCGGCCGCGGTGGGCGGCGTGATGGGACGGTGGCCGCAGATCGTCGGCGACGACCTGGCCAAGCACTGCGTTCCGCTGCGCTACGACGACGACCCGGACGAGCGGGTGCTGACGGTGCAGTGCGACTCGACCGCCTGGGCGACCCAGCTGCGCCTGCTGGCACCGCAGCTGGTCGCGCGGCTGAACCAGGACCTCGGCCACGGCACGGTGCGCCTCATCAAGGTCCAGGGGCCGACGGGCCCCCCGCGCCGGTACGGGCCGCTGCGCGCACCGGGCAGCACGGGCCCCGGCGACACCTACGGGTGACCGGCTCCGCGGACGGCGCACCCGCGCGGACATCCCGCGGTCGGCGCCGACCGCCCTCGCGTCCCCGGCGTAGGGCCGGCGCCGTGACTTCCCCGGGACGACCGGTGCCGCAGACGTCTCCCCGCGACCGGGTCCGCCCGGAATCGAGGGGCTGATTCAAGCCGTCGTCCACGGCCGGACCGGAGCGCGTCCGGTCCGGGTCCGGGGTGGGTTCCGACGGCTTCCGGCACGCACGGCGGCCGATCGCCGCGCCTCACGGCCCTCGACCGATCCCGCCCGCACGTGACCCCCTGTTCCCCACGCCCCTCGACGTCCGTCGTCCACCAGGTGCGCCGCCCCGTGCCACCCCCTGCCCCGTGCCTCGGTGGACCATCGATATCCGCTGGTCAGAGGCCTGTCGGGGGATATTCGAAGCCGGCCTCGGCCGCCCGTCCGAAGCCCGCTCGACGGGCTTTCGCCGACCGTCTCGGGTGACCGCGAGCGACTGTGGACGGCGCCGCGGTGGACCGGTGGCCGAGGGTTGACACCCGGAAGGGCTGAGTGCCGCTGTAAGCCTCTTTGGGCCCGGGTCCGCATATGGGGAGTCGGGCGAGACCGGTTCAGGGCGGCACATGCGGACTCAGGCACCGGCAAACCCCCATCACTGTCAGCGCTACCGGTAGACTGGAAGCTAATCCCGCCCCACTAGTGGGACGCACCGAGCAACGCTGACCAAGGCTTACCACCGCAACACGCCGCAGCCGCTCCGGCCACCCGCCGGGAGTTCGGCTTGTGCTGTGCCAGAAAGGGCGCTTCGTGGCCGATTCCGGCAACCCCAACGAGAACATCCCGTCCACCGACGCCGGCGCGAACGGCGAGGTCACATCCTCGTACGACGCCAGTGCCATCACCGTCCTCGAGGGTCTGGACGCGGTCCGCAAGCGACCTGGCATGTACATCGGCTCGACCGGTGAGCGTGGACTGCACCACCTCGTGTACGAGGTGGTGGACAACTCGGTCGACGAGGCGCTGGCAGGCCACGCGGACACGATCGAGATCACGATCCTCCCGGACGGCGGCGTGCGCGTCGTCGACAACGGCCGCGGAATCCCGGTGGGCATCGTCGCCTCCGAGGGCAAGCCGGCCCTCGAGGTCGTGCTGACCGTGCTGCACGCGGGCGGCAAGTTCGGCGGCGGCGGCTACGCGGTCTCCGGCGGTCTGCACGGCGTCGGCGTCTCCGTCGTCAACGCCCTGTCCAGCAAGATCTCCGTCGAGGTCAAGACGGACGGCCACCGGTGGACGCAGGACTACAAGCTGGGCGTCCCCACGGCCCCTCTCTCTCAGCACGAGGCCACGGACGAGACCGGCACGTCGGTCACCTTCTGGGCCGACGGGGACATCTTCGAGACCACGGAGTACTCCTTCGAGACGCTCTCGCGGCGCTTCCAGGAGATGGCGTTCCTCAACAAGGGCCTGACGATCAAGCTCACGGACGAGCGCGACTCCGCGAAGGCCACCGCCGGCGCGGACGAGGCGGGCGCCGACGAGAAGGACGAGGTCAAGACCGTCACGTACCACTACGAAGGCGGCATCGTCGACTTCGTGAAGTACCTGAACTCCCGCAAGGGAGAGGCGGTCCACCCCACCGTCATCGACCTGGAGGCCGAGGACAGGGACAAGAGCCTGTCCCTCGAGGTCGCGATGCAGTGGAACAGCGGCTACAGCGAGGGCGTGTACTCCTTCGCCAACATCATCCACACCCACGAGGGCGGTACGCACGAGGAGGGCTTCCGTGCGGCGCTGACCTCGCTCATCAACAAGTACGCGCGCGACAAGAAGCTGCTCCGCGAGAAGGACGACAACCTCACGGGCGACGACATCCGCGAGGGTCTGACCGCGATCATCTCGGTCAAGCTGAGCGAGCCGCAGTTCGAGGGCCAGACCAAGACCAAGCTGGGCAACACGGAGGCCAAGACCTTCGTCCAGAAGGCGGTCTACGAACACCTGAACGACTGGCTGGACCGCAACCCGGTCGAGGCCGCGGACATCATCCGCAAGTCGATCCAGGCGGCCACCGCGCGCGTGGCGGCCCGCAAGGCGCGTGACCTCACCCGCCGCAAGGGCCTCCTGGAGTCGGCTTCCCTGCCGGGCAAGCTCTCCGACTGTCAGTCGAACGACCCCACCAAGTGCGAGATCTTCATCGTCGAGGGTGACTCCGCCGGCGGCTCCGCCAAGTCCGGACGCAACCCGCAGTACCAGGCGATCCTCCCGATCCGGGGAAAGATCCTCAACGTCGAGAAGGCGCGGATCGACAAGATCCTTCAGAACCAGGAGATCCAGGCACTGATCTCCGCCTTCGGCACCGGAGTCCACGAGGACTTCGACATCGCGAAGCTCCGGTATCACAAGATCATTCTGATGGCGGACGCCGACGTCGACGGCCAGCACATCAACACCCTGCTGCTGACCTTCCTGTTCCGCTTCATGCGGCCCCTGGTCGAGGCCGGGCACGTGTTCCTGTCGCGCCCGCCGCTCTACAAGATCAAGTGGGGCCGGGACGACTTCGAGTACGCGTACTCGGACCGTGAGCGCGACGCGCTCATCGAGCTCGGCCGCCAGGCCGGCAAGCGCGTCCGCGAGGACTCGATCCAGCGCTTCAAGGGTCTCGGTGAGATGAACGCCGAGGAACTGCGCATCACGACCATGGACCAGGAGCACCGCGTGCTCGGCCAGGTCACGCTCGACGACGCCGCCCAGGCCGACGACCTGTTCTCGGTCCTCATGGGCGAGGACGTCGAGGCGCGCCGCGCGTTCATCCAGCGCAATGCCAAGGACGTCCGCTTCCTCGACATCTGAGTCGGTCTCAGCTGACCGCGTCAGAAAGGATCTTCACCAGCAATGACCGACGAGAACACTCCGAGCACTCCTGAAGAGGGCGATTCCGTCCTGCGGATCGAGCCCGTCGGGCTCGAGACCGAGATGCAGCGCTCGTACCTCGACTACGCGATGTCCGTCATCGTCTCGCGCGCCCTGCCCGACGTGCGGGACGGCCTCAAGCCCGTGCACCGCCGCGTCCTGTACGCGATGTACGACGGCGGCTACCGGCCCGAGAAGGGCTTCTACAAGTGCGCCCGCGTCGTCGGCGACGTCATGGGCACCTACCACCCGCACGGCGACTCCTCGATCTACGACGCGCTGGTCCGCCTCGCGCAGCCGTGGTCGATGCGCATGCCGCTGGTGGACTCCAACGGCAACTTCGGATCTCCCGGCAACGACCCGGCCGCCGCCATGCGGTACACCGAGTGCAAGCTGAAGCCGCTGTCCATGGAGATGGTCCGTGACATCGACGAGGAGACCGTCGACTTCACGGACAACTACGACGGCCGTAACCAGGAGCCGACGGTCCTGCCGGCCCGGTTCCCGAACCTGCTGATCAACGGCTCCGCCGGTATCGCCGTGGGTATGGCCACCAACATCCCGCCGCACAACCTGCGCGAGGTCGCGGCCGGCGCCCAGTGGTACCTGGAGAACCCGGAGGCCTCGCACGAGGAGCTCCTGGACGCCCTCATCGAGCGCATCAAGGGCCCGGACTTCCCGAGCGGCGCGCTCGTGGTGGGCCGCAAGGGCATCGAGGAGGCGTACCGCACGGGCCGTGGCTCCATCACGATGCGCGCGGTCGTCGACGTCGAGGAGATCCAGAACCGCCAGTGCCTGGTGGTCACCGAACTCCCCTACCAGACCAACCCCGACAACCTCGCCCAGAAGATCGCCGACCTGGTCAAGGACGGCAAGGTCGGCGGCATCGCGGACGTGCGGGACGAGACCAGCTCCCGTACCGGCCAGCGGCTCGTGATCGTCCTGAAGAGGGACGCCGTCGCCAAGGTCGTCCTGAACAACCTGTACAAGCACACCGACCTCCAGACGAACTTCGGCGCGAACATGCTGGCGCTCGTCGACGGCGTGCCGCGCACCCTCTCCCTGGACGCGTTCATCCGCCACTGGGTGACGCACCAGATCGAGGTCATCGTCCGGCGGACGAAGTTCCGGCTGCGCAAGGCCGAGGAGCGCGCGCACATCCTGCGCGGCCTCCTGAAGGCCCTGGACGCCATCGACGAGGTCATCGCGCTCATCCGGCGCAGTGACACCGTGGAGATCGCGCGCGAGGGCCTCATGGGCCTCCTGGAGATCGACGAGATCCAGGCGAACGCGATCCTCGAGATGCAGCTGCGCCGGCTGGCCGCCCTGGAGCGTCAGAAGATCATCCAGGAGCACGACGAGCTCCAGGCCAAGATCCGCGAGTACAACGAGATCCTCGCCTCGCCGGTGCGCCAGCGCGGCATCATCAGCGAGGAGCTCGCCGCGATCGTCGAGAAGTTCGGCGACGACCGCCGTTCCAAGCTGGTGCCGTTCGACGGTGACATGTCCATCGAGGACCTGATCGCCGAAGAGGACATCGTCGTCACCATCACGCGCGGCGGCTACATCAAGCGCACCAAGACCGAGGACTACCGCTCGCAGAAGCGGGGCGGCAAGGGTGTGCGCGGCACGAAGCTGAAGCAGGACGACATCGTCGACCACTTCTTCGTGTCGACGACGCACCACTGGCTGCTGTTCTTCACGAACAAGGGCCGGGTCTACCGCGCGAAGGCCTACGAGCTCCCCGACGCCGGCCGTGACGCGCGTGGCCAGCACGTCGCCAACCTGCTGGCCTTCCAGCCGGACGAGGCGATCGCCGAGATCCTCGCGATCCGCGACTACGAGGCGGCGCCCTACCTGGTGCTCGCCACCAAGGGCGGACTGGTCAAGAAGACACCGCTCAAGGATTACGATTCGCCCCGTTCCGGGGGTGTCATCGCGATCAATCTGCGCGAGACGGAGGACGGATCCGACGACGAACTGATCGGAGCCGAACTTGTCTCCGCAGAGGATGATCTGCTTCTGATCAGCAAGAAGGCGCAGTCGATCAGGTTCACCGCGACGGATGACGCGTTGCGACCGATGGGCCGTGCGACCTCGGGCGTCAAGGGCATGAGCTTCCGCGAGAGCGACGAACTCCTCTCGATGAATGTTGTTCGACCCGGTACGTTCGTGTTCACTGCCACAGACGGCGGGTACGCGAAGCGGACCGCCGTCGACGAGTACCGCGTCCAGGGTCGCGGTGGCCTCGGTATCAAGGCCGCCAAGATCGTCGAGGACCGTGGTTCTCTCGTCGGCGCGCTGGTGGTCGAGGAGACCGACGAGATCCTCGCCATCACGCTGTCCGGCGGTGTGATTCGTACGCGAGTCAACGAGGTCAGGGAGACGGGCCGTGACACCATGGGCGTCCAACTGATCAACCTGGGCAAGCGCGATGCCGTGGTCGGCATCGCTCGAAACGCCGAGGCCGGCCGTGAGGCGGAGGAGGTCGACGGCGACGATGCCGTGGACGAGACCGCCGAGGGCGTCGAGGCCGTCGGTACGGAAGAGGGCGAGCCGTCCTCGGCCGAGTAGCGCGAGGAGCGAATCGTCGTGAGTGGAGCCACGGGCGCCGGATCGACCGGTACGGAAACGGACGGCGGCCGTGGCACCGCCATGGACGGGAAAGACTCCCATGACTCTCATGGATCCCAGGGGGGAACTGTGACGGACACCCGGGGCCAGCAGGCCCAGCAGCACGCGGGCGGGCCGGCGGCGGCTCCGGTCGCTCCGGGCGGCCCGCAGGCGGCACCCACGGCGGCGCCGTCGCCGCTGCCGGGCGAGCGGCCTGGGCAGCAGCCTTCGCAGCCGTATCACCCGCCGCAGGCGTACCCGGCGCAGCCGCCCGCGGGCGGCGTCCGCCGTCCGCGCACCGGTGCGCGGACGACCCCGCGGGTGCGCAAGGCGCGGCTGCGGGTGGCCAAGGCCGACCCGTGGTCGGTGATGAAGGTCAGCTTCCTGCTCTCCATCGCGCTCGGCATCTGCACGATCGTGGCGGCCGCGGTGCTGTGGATGGTCATGGACGCGATGGGCGTCTTCTCGACGGTCGGCGGCACGATCTCCGAGGCGACCGGGTCGAACGAGTCCAACGGCTTCGACCTCCAGTCGTTCCTCTCGCTCCCGCACGTCCTGATGTTCACGTCCGTCATCGCGGTCATCGACGTGGTCCTCGCGACCGCTCTGGCGACCCTCGGCGCGTTCATCTACAACCTCTCCGCCGGCTTCGTCGGCGGTGTGGAACTGACCCTCGCCGAGGATGAGTGAGGGCGCGTCCAAACGCCCTCCGAGTATCGATTTTGGGACTGGCCGCGTCGTGCGCTAATCTTCAGAGGTCAGCGCGCGGGACACACACCGCAAAGCGCGGCGGGGCTATAGCTCAGTTGGTTAGAGCGCATCCCTGATAAGGATGAGGCCACAGGTTCAAATCCTGTTAGCCCCACGAGTTCGAAGGCCCCCGACCATCACGGTCGGGGGCCTTCGGCGTTCCTGGCCGGGGGCGTGCCGCACGGTCAGGGGCGCGTGAACGGCTCCGCGCCGGTGGTCATGTCTGAGGCCCGGCGACTCTTCCGAGTCGCCGGGCCTCTGCCCTGGGTGCTTTGTACGCAAGTTCGCCGCTACTTCAGGGAGTCTGTGAGGGGTTGCGGGCCACGCGTCACGGAACGCGCGACGGGCATGGGGGCCAAGGAGGGGCTGAGGGCCGCGGGTTCAGGACGGTCCGGGCCGTGGACTCACGGGGGGAGTCGGGGCCGCGGTTCAAGAGGGGGTCGAGGACTCCGGGTGCGAGGGCCGCCGGGGCCGTGGCGCCGTGGGGGGCAGTGCCGGGGACGCTGGGTCCCGTGCTGTCCGTCCGTCGCCCGTACCGGCATCTCGTACGTGCTTCCCGCCTGCCGCGGCGTCCGCCGCGGTGCGTGTCCTCGCGTCCGTTCCTCGCGTCCGTCGGACGACTTCCGGGATCGGCCCTAGGTCCGGTCTCGACGGCGGCCCGTGTCCGGGTCCGAGGTCGGTCCGGTGCCGGTGCCGGTGCCGCGTCCGGCCGGTGCCTGTCCTGGTGCTGAGGATCGGTGTCTGTCCTGGTGCAGGAGGATCGGCGCCTGTCGTGGCGCCCGGAGGAGCGGTGCCCGCTCAGCGCTGGAGCTGTGCCACGGGTGTGAGGGCCCCCAGGGGCTCTGTGCCGGGCGCCACGAGGGTCTCGGGCACGGAACAGGCGTCGGGTTCCGCGAGGCCTTCCGGGCTGCCGGGTACGGCGGCGTCCGCCGTACCGTCTTCAGCCGGCGCGCGGTGGCGGCAGCTGGGCGAGGAGCCGTGCGCCTCGGCGCGGATGCGTTGCTTCATCGTGGGGGGCAGGGCCCTGTTGTAGGACCAGGTCCAGGAGGCCGGGGCCGGCACGATCGCCGAGGCGGCCACCGAGGACTCGGTGTTGCGGGCCGGGCCGGCCTGCGGTACCGCGGCGGCCGCGGTGGTGGTGACGAGTCCGAGCGTCGTGCACAGCGCCAGGAAGGCGGTGACGATCGCGCTCCACAGCTTCATGACCTTGTTCTGGGTCACGGCCCCTCACTTTCGGGTCGGGCGATTTGCGTACTTTCCTCATGATGTGTATGCGGGCCGGAAAGTGGTGGACCTGCATCCGTGGCGCGTTGATGTTCAGATGAACACCACCCGGATGGTCGCAAGTGATCAGGGAAGTCCGTATATGCATGGAAAAGTCACAGCCTGTGTCGTGTGATCACCGTGAGATCGGAGCGGCGGGATCCCGGGCTACCGCTGGGCGCGGGGCCGTAGTTGAGGGCCCATCCAGGTCACCGATCGATATCGGTCGGTGTGTATAGTCGGGCGCCAGAAGTCCCCTACGTCAACGAAGGACGAGGTCGCGCGGTGAAGAAGCTTCTCCTGGTCGCACTGGCCGCCATCGGCGGGCTCCTCGTGTACCGCCAGATCCAGGCGGATCGCGCCGAGCAGGATCTGTGGACGGAGGCGACCGACTCCGTGCCCACGGGTTCGTGAGGATCGACAACAGTCTCGGAGCAGACCCCGGCCGCCTCGCGGTCGGGGTTTTGTGTTTCCCGGACCCTGTCGATTCACGAAAGCAAGCGAATCCGTTGCACAGGCAAAAATGATCGGAGTCCGGCCGCTTCCTTTCGGACGCTCCCTCCGATTGCCCGGGTGCCGCGGTGGCCGACGAGGCAGGATGGGCCGCCAGGGCGACGACGGGGGTGGCGCGTGACGGGGCGGCGCAGCGGTGGCCGGTGGGCGGGACCGTGGCACGGCCGGATGATCGCGGCCGCGGCCGCCGCGGCGGCGCTGTGCGTGACCCTCGTCCCCGCGAGCCCGGCCGCCGCCCTTCCAGGAGCCGGCGGCAGCCCGCGGACCGTCGCCACCGCCGTGGGGACGGCGGCCATCGCCGCGAGGACGGCGGCCGACGGTAAGCCCGGGCCGTACGCCTTCGCCGCGGACGACGTCGGCGTCGCGGGTGCCGCCGACACGACCGACGCCCTACTCCTCCGGCCGGGCCGGACGTACAAGAGCTCCGTCGGAGTGGCGGGAAGGGACGGCAGGCGGTATTACCGGCTGGAGCTCGACGCGGTCTCCGACGCCTACGTCTCCGCCACCGCCGTCCCCCGGTCCGGTGCGACGGTCTCCTACGCGGACGGCCTCAAGGTCTCCCTCCAGGACGCCAACGGCCGCAACTGCTCCTTCACCGGCACCGTCCACTTCGGCGCCACCCAGAGTCCGCACCCCATCACCTCCTGGGCGGCCCGCGAGACGAGCGGCGAGCAGTACGCCTGCCAGGCGGCGGGAACGTACTACGCGGTCGTCGAACGCACCGGGGCGGGCGGGACGACCACCGGGACGAGGGATACGTCCGGTGCGGAGCCTTCCGCGTCCTGGCCCTGGGACCTGGAACTCGGCTATGTGTCGGAGCCCGCGCTCAAGAAGGCGTCCGGCCCGACGAGCGCGCCGGAGGTCTGGAACTCGGCGTCGCCCGAGGCGCTCGTGGGAGAGGCGAGGCAGCGCGGCGGCGGCGCGGGATTCAGCGATGCGGCCCGGCTCGGACAGGGAGTCTGGAAGGACGGCATCAGCCCGGGGCAGACCCGTTTCTACAAGGTGCCGGTCGACTGGGGACAGCAGGTCTACGCGACCGCGGACCTGGGCAGTGCGAGCGGCGGGCAGGGCTCGGTCGGCACCGCCCTCGTCATGTCCCTCTACAACCCGGTACGAGGCTTCGTCGACGACGTCGGCTCGGGGTACGACGGCCGACAGCGCTCCGCCGCGCTCGGCCCGCTGCCTCCCGTCGCCTACGAGAACCGGTACGCGCTCAACGACCGGGTGAGCGGGATGCGGTTCGCCGGTTCCTACTACCTCGTGGTCCATCTCGCCGAGCAGGTCGCCGACCGGTTCGGCCAGGGACCGTTCGGGCTGACCCTGCGGGCGGGGGTGACCGGAGCGGCGCGGACGGGACCCGCCTACGCGGGGACGCCGGCACCCCGTGACGTGTTCGCCGTTCCGGCGGGCGGCTCCGACGACGTCGCCGGTGACCGGGCGCCCGACGCCTCGGGGGGCACCGGGAACGGCGGGGGCGACACCGGCCGCGGCTGGGTCATGAAGCTGGTCGCCGCGGGTGGTATCGGCGCAGGGACCCTGCTGACGCTGACACTCGCCACCTGGACCGTGATCGCGCGGCGCCGCGCGGCGCGGACGGCCAGGTCCCGACCGGAGGACGCGGACACGGCCTCGGCCTCGCTGCCGCTGGCGGCTCCCTGGGAGCACGACGTGACACGGGGCCGGTAGCACCCGGCTCCGTCCCCTTCCGGGCTCAGACCTGGGTCAGTGCCCAGAACCCCACGGCGAAACAGGCCAGGGCCAGCAGCAGCACCGGCACCGCGACCACGGCGGGCGGCCCCGGACGCGGCCGTGCCCGCCTTCTCCGGTGTCTTGGGACGGCCGCGGTCCCGGGCGGAACCTGAACGGACCGGGCGGTGTACGTGGCGGTGGGGGCGTAGGTGTGCTGCGGCATCGCGGCAGGCGGGTGCGGGGACCGCTGGACGGAGGACGCGTACACGGGAAGGGGCGCCGTCGGGGGAGTCGGGGTCGGTGTCGGCGTCGGGTCGAAGGGCGGCGGGCCGAACGGAGCGGACGCCTGCGGGGAGAGGGGGAGTGCGGTGGGGGGAGTGGAGGGCTGCGGGTCGGACCAGGGCTCCTGCGGTGGCGGGCCTCCCGGGGACGCGGTCCGGTCGCCGGAAGGCCACGGCTGCGGCTGCCGTCGGGGGTCGGCGGCCGCCGGCCGCGGCGGAGGCAGATGGAAACTTCCGGTGTCCGACATCGAGGACGGCCGGGGGGCGATCCCGGGAGAGGGGTTCCGGGGGGTGCTGTCGGGTGCGACGGGAGACCGGAGGTCCTCGGGTAGGGGCCGGGCCGGAACGTCGTCGGGCACGGGCCGGGCCGGTGCGTCCTCGGATATGGGCCGAGCCGGTACCTCGTCGGGCACGGGCCGAGCCAGTACGTGGTCGGGGGCGGCCGGCGGTCGTAGGTGCTGGCGACCGGGATCGACCACCGCCTTCGCGTGGCCCGAGGGAGCCGGTGGGCCGGCGCCGGGGGGCGCCTGCCCTGCCGTGTCCTGGGCGGAACCCGGCTCCGCTCCGGAGGCAGGGGGCACCGGGACCGCGTTTCCGGTCACGGGGCCGCGATATGCGTCCCCGTTGTCGTCCCCCGTACCGGCTCCGGCGGCGCCCGGAGCATGCTGCAACTCGCTTTGCGGGCGCGGCTCGTTCGGACCCGGAACGGGCTCGGAGCCGGTTCCCTCGTCCGGCCCGGACGAGGAAGCCGATGCGGGGAGCACGCCCGCGCCAATGGAGCCAATGGAGCCAATGGAACCGCTGAAGCCGGAGGAATTACTGAAGCCGTCGGACCCGGAGCTCGGGTCGGCGCCCATCCCGGGGGCCGCGGCCGTCGTGTCAGGAAGTCCCCGGGACGACAGGGTCCGCGCACCCCCCGACGAGTCGGCTCCGGCTCCCAGGGGTCCTCTGGGGCCGAACCCCTCGGGCAGTGGACCGAGTTGGTCGAAAACCTCGATCAGCTCGTCGTCGGGGCCGGGCTCGGGCAGCAGCTCGACCGCCGCGGCGAGGGCCTTGCGCGCCCCGGTGGCGGTCCGGAAGCGCGCGTGCGGATCCGGCTGGAGCAGCATCGCCAGGACCTGCCACAGAGGCGCGGGTATGCCCACGGGCGCGGACGGCGTGCCGTGTTCGGCGAAGTACTCGATCAGCGCCTTGGCGTCGGGCTTGGAGCCTTCCAGCAGGTACAGGGCGACCAGACCGACGGCGAACAGGTCGGCGGGAAAATCGGGCTCGGAGCCCAGCATCTGCTCGGGCGCGAAGTAACCCGGCGTCCCCACCACGTAGTTGGTCTCGGTGAGCCGTGGTTCGCCCAGCCGCATGGCGATGCCGAAGTCGGACAGACGCAGCCGGGGCCGCCCCGTGCCCGTCGCTTCGAGCAGCACGTTGGCGGGCTTGATGTCCCGGTGGACCACCCCCTCCGCGTGCACGGCGGCCAGACCCGCGAGGAGCTGGTCGGTCAGGGTGCAGACGAACGAAGGGGGCAACGGGCCGTAGTCGTTGACCAGATGGACCAGGGAGCCCCCGGCGACCAGGTCCATCGTGAACAGGACCTTGTCGTCGTCGGCGGCCCAGCTGGCGGGAGCGAGCACATGGGGATGGTCGATCCGCAGCGCCTGTTCCCGCACGAACCGCAGCAGGGCGTGCGCGTCGCTCTGCTGGAGCACCTTGGCGGCCACATAGCGGCGCCGCCGGTGGTCCCAGGCGCGCCACACCGCACCGACTCCCCCGCGCCCGATCGGGTCGACCAGCTCGTACCGGCCTGCGAAGACCTCACCCATGGTCGTACGTCGCTCCCCTTCGGCGGTCGGTCCGGAGACCTCTTCCGAGGTGCCCGGCTGCATGACGTGCGGCGGCTGGAAGGTGTCCTTTCCTCCAGCGCCGGGCGGTCGGCGGCCGGGCTCGGCTCAGCTCTGGTGGGACTGGTAGTGCGCGACCGCGTCGGACGTACGGCCGGCACCGTAGACCCGGAGGAACTCTGCCAGTTCCGGGTGGGTCGGGGCGAGGGTGTCCGCCGCGTCGATGATGTCCCCGGCGGCCGCCACCGAACGCAGCAGGGACTGGATCTCGCGGACCACCCGCTTGACCGTGGGAGCTCCCGAACTGGTCGTGGACTGCGTGGTGTTGTTGAGCACCGATCCCCCCTGGGACTTCTTGATCTCGTCCATCCGCTCGGTCGCCTCGGCGGCGCTGACGCTTCCGTCGGCGACCTGGCCCGCCAGGTCCTGAAGAAGCTGGACGCGCTGGACCACGGCGGGATTGCCGATCTTGGCACGCTGACCGCTCATCAGCTGCGACAACATGGGCGCGGACAGACCCAGTACCCCGGCAAGACGCGCCTGGTTGAGCCCCAGGTCCTCTATGAGCCTACGAAAGAGCGCCCCCAGCGGCTCCCCGTACCAGTTCCGCTGAAGCTCCCGGGCTCTCGCGGTTGCTTCCTGCTGTGCGGCGTCCATTGCGTCTCCCCATCGCTTCCCCAAGTACCGCGGTTCGCGACAGCGAACCACGTCGAGCATCTTACGGAGAGTGGTCGTCCACGGGGACCCCCAATATTTTGCGAGATCCCCTGGGTGACCCGGTACTCTGGTCTGCGGCGCCCGTCGACAGATGGTTCCTGTGGTCGGACGCTCCTCTTACGGGGCCTTAGCTCAGTTGGTAGAGCGCTGTCTTTGCATGGCAGATGTCAGGGGTTCGACTCCCCTAGGCTCCACACCACGGAACCGGCCGGACGCCCATAGCGGCGACCGGCCGGTTTTCTCATGCCCTCACATCTGCGTGCGCTCCCCGGTTCCCCAGGCGGGGCGCCCCTCGGGCCGCACGGGACGAGTGCCGGGACATTCCGGTGACGTGAGTCACAGAGTCTGCTTTGCGGTCGTTGCAGTTCTTTGCGCAAATGGTGCGGCGGGCGCGCGTCCCCCGGGTGCGCTACGCCGGCGGCCGACGCGGTGCCGGAGCCGCGCCGGTGCTGCCAGGACCCTTGTCCGGGCTGCCACGCGGGCTGCCGGGTGACCGGTTCGACGCATTCCGTCAACAACATCTCCATGGATGCTGCACACGGCAACCGTTGCAAACGTCATCGCGAGCCGTGCGGGTAAATCCTCCGTCGAACGCTCGCGGTCCCGTGAAACGTTGTTCCACGTGAAACATCGCCGCGGGGCAGGAGACCCTCAAGTCTCCTGCCCCGCGGCGATGTTGAGTACCGGTTCAGCGGCGGTCGTCGTGCTCCGCCGCGCTCTCCTCGGCTTCCTTGACCTGGACCTCGGGGTCCAGATCGGGACGGCCGCTGCCGTCGACCGACGACAGGCGTCCTGCCTCGGGCACCTCGGTCGCGGCCGGGGGCTCGACGAGCCAGTCGGGGTTGGCCTGCTTGTCCCACCACTTCCAGGCGGCGAAAGCACCGCCCGCCAGGATCCCCAGGACGGCCAGCCCCTTCACGAGGCGGCCGGCCCTCGCCCGCCGCTCGTGCTTGCGGAGCAGCTTCTGGATCTCCCGCGGTGTGACCTGGCCGCGCAGGGCGGCGATGGCGGCCACACCGCGCGCGGCCGCCTCGTCCCGAACGGGCTGGGCCGCGGCCACGGCCTGCTCGATTCTCGGCCTGGAGTAGTCGGCGGCCTGGCGGGCGGCCTTGCGGGTGCGGATGGCCGTCTCCTGGGCGACCTCCTCGACCTTCGGCGGCACATGGGTACGGGCCTGCTCAAGGCGCGGCGCGAGATGGGCTTCGTACTGGACGCGGGCCTGTTCGGCGGCCTGCGACACCTTCGGCGCGAGCCGGACACGTGCTTCGGTCGCGTAGTACGAGGCCCTGTCCTTGGCCGTGTCGGCGTAAGGCGCCACCACTTCCGCGGCGTGCAGCACGCTGTCCTTCGCCGAGCCGGTCGCGGCGCGCACGCTGTCGATGCGGGTCACGGGTCTCCTCCTCCTCGGTGGCGTACGTCGGGGATACCAGGTACCCCCAAAGACACACAGTTCACCTTTCCACCCCTAGGGGGATCATGCCCGCCCAAGGGGTCCGGGGCATGTGAGGGCGGGCATCCGTGTCACGGGTGCCGACTCCCGGAGACTCCCGGGACGGAGCCGGTCAGGTGTCGATCAAGTGAGATAGCGGATCAATACGGGGCAACGGGAGCTTGCCGTCGACAATGCCACGGATCGCCCCTGCCCGCTCCCGTCCGACGCGACTCGATCGGATTTCCTTACGCACGGGGTTTCCTGCGTACGAGGTTCCGTACGTCCGGCCTTTCGCGCGCACAAGGTTCCGGACGGACGGCGATCTTTCCGGGCTGTCGTCCGTACGTGCGTCCGGAGGTGGCGCTCGGGGGTCGAGCGGTCCGGTCCGTGCGAGGATCAGGCCGTCAAGAGAAGGCAACGGAAGGCAGATCGTGGCCGAGCAGCTGTACGCCACCCTGAAGACCAACCAAGGCGACATCGAGATCCGGCTCCTGCCGAACCACGCGCCGAAGACGGTCCGGAACTTCGTCGAACTCGCCACGGGTGAGCGTGAGTGGGTCAACCCGGAGACGGGTGTGACGTCCATGGACAAGCTGTACGACGGCACGGTCTTCCACCGGGTGATCAGCGGCTTCATGATCCAGGGCGGTGACCCGCTGGGGAACGGCACCGGGGGCCCCGGCTACCAGTTCGAGGACGAGTTCCACCCGGACCTTCGCTTCGACAAGCCCTATCTGCTGGCCATGGCGAACGCCGGCCCGGCCACCAACGGCTCGCAGTTCTTCATCACCGTCGCCCCGACGGCCTGGCTGACCCGCAAGCACACCATCTTCGGTGAGATCACGGACGCGGCCGGCCAGAAGGTCGTGGACGCCATCGCCGGCGCCCCGACCAACCCGCGCACGGACCGCCCGGTCGACGACATCGTGATCGAGTCGGTCGTGGTCGAGACCCGCGAGCGCTGAGTCCGCGCCGGGATTTCGACGGACTCCGCTTCTCCGGGTCCGAAAGCATCCCGCAGGGAACCAAACGCCCCGTTCATCCGTAAGGATGGACGGGGCGGTGCGTTGCACCCGGACCCGCCGTGACCGCGTGCGAGCCGCCGTACGGAGATTGAGGGGACCCCATGGACCAGCAGCCGCCCGGCAGCCCGCAGGGACCGAGGGATCAGGGACCGCAGGACGCCCGGAGCCTGCCCGGCTGCTACCGGCACCCGGACCGCGAGGCAGGCGTGCGCTGCACCCGCTGCGAGCGTCCGATCTGCCCCGAGTGCATGGTCAGCGCCTCCGTCGGCTTCCAGTGCCCCGACTGCGTCCGCGGCGGCTCCGGCACGGGACACGCTCCGGCGGCCAGCCGGCCCCGCACGCTCGCGGGCGGCACCGTGGCGTCGGACCCCCGGCTGGTCACCAAGGTGCTGATCGGTCTCAACCTGGCCCTCTATCTCGTCCAGTTCTCGCTCGGCGACGCCTTCACCAACCGCTTCGACCTCTTCGGCCGTGCCGTGCTCTCCGGCGAGTTCCAAGGGGTGGCCGAAGGCCAGTGGTACCGCATGGTGACGTCGATGTTCCTGCACGGCAGCGTCATGCACATCCTGTTCAACATGGTCAGCCTGTGGTGGATCGGCGGCCCGCTGGAAGCCGCGCTCGGCCGCGCCCGGTACATCACCCTGTATTTCGTCTCCGGCCTCGCGGGCAGCGCGCTCTGCTATCTGCTCGCCAGCCCCTTGCAGCCGTCGCTCGGCGCCTCCGGCGCGATCTTCGGTCTGTTCGGTGCCACCGCGGTGCTGATGCGCCGCCTCAACTACGACATGCGTCCGGTCATCGGTCTGCTGGTGGTCAACCTGATCATCAGCTTCTCGCCCGGATTCAACATCGCCTGGCAGGCCCACGTCGGCGGTCTGATCGGTGGCGTGGTGGTGGGCTACGCGATGGTTCACGCTCCGCGTGAGCGGAGGAACCTCGTCCAGTACGGGGTCTCCGCGCTGGTGCTCGCCGCGGTGGTCGTCACGACGCTGCTCAGAACGGCACAGCTCACCTGAGAGACCGGGCTCGGCTCACCTGAGACCCCGTTCGGCTCACCTGAGAAGTGATGTTGTCCACAGATCGCCGCCGATCTTGTGCACCGTGTGCGGGAACAACTGTGCCCCCTGTCACTGACCCGAGTTTTCCCAGGTCGGACAGGGGGCGAACAGGTTTGCGGGGGCTTGCGGGCCGGTCACACCGGCGTCAACCGCGGATTAGTTATCCACAGATCGTCTTTCTTTTCCACCTGTGGACAAGTGTTGTGGATAACTCAGTGGGCAGCTGTGGGCAGAACTCGTGCCCACGGTGCTTCCATCCGGGCGAAGACGGTCACTTCCACTGTGTGGAGACGCCGAAACCGGCCGCGATGAAGCCGAAGCCGACCACGATGTTCCAGTTGTCGAGCGCGTCGATCGGCAGGGAGCCGTCCGTCACGTAGAAGACGACGATCCAGGCGAGCCCGATGAGGAACATGGCCAGCATGGCCGGTGCCACCCAGGTGTTGCTGTTCATCTTGATGGTGGTCGCCTGCTTCGCCGGGGGTGGCGTGTAGTCGGCCTTCTTGCGGATACGTGACTTCGGCACGAGGGTCTCTCCTGTCGATGCGCTGCGTGGCCGCGCAGGGAACTGGGGCGGGCTCCGGGGCAGCGTACAAGGGGAAACTGAGCGCTCCCCCGGGCGTCAGTTAGCGTAGTGCTTCCGCGGCGCCGAAGGAGATAAGGGTACGTTGAGCAATTCTGCCGACTCCCCCGGGACGAATCCCAGTCCTGGCGGTACGCACCGTTTCCGTCCGGTACGCGTCCTCACGGTGGCCGTCTTCGCCCTCGCGGGACTCATCTTCTTCACGAGCTTCGACACGGCCAAGGGGACGAACATCCGTACGGACTCGTCTCTGCTGAAGCTCTCCGACCTGATTCAGGAGCGCAGCCACAAGAACGCGACGCTGGATCAGTCCAACGGCGCCCTGCGCCGTGACGTGGACGGCCTCGCCGGCCGCGAGGACGGCAGCAGCGGCGCCGGGGACGCCCGGCTCGCGGCGCTGGAGAAGGACGCGGGCACCCAGAAGACCAAGGGCGAGGCGGTCACGGTCACGCTGAACGACGCCCCGCCCAACGCGACGGCGAAGCTGCCCGGCTACCCCGAGCCGCAGCCCGACTACCTGGTCATCCACCAGCAGGACCTCCAGGCGGTGGTGAACGCCCTGTGGCAGGGCGGCGCCAAGGGCATCAAGGTGATGGACCAGCGGCTGATCTCCACCAGCGCCGTGCGCTGCGTCGGCAACACCCTGATCCTCCAGGGCCGCGTCTACTCGCCCCCCTACAAGATCACCGCCATCGGAGACCCGGCCAAGCTCCAGAAGTCGCTCGCGGCCTCTCCGGCGATCCAGAACTACATGGTGTACGTCAACGTCTACGGGCTCGGCTGGAAAGTCGAGGAGAACGGGACGGTGACTCTTCCCGGCTACTCGGGCACAGTGGATCTGCACTACGCGAAGCCCGTGGAGTAGGCGCCGGACCTCGCGCAGCAGTGGGCGGAGCCTGTGGAGCCAGCCGTCGCCGGGGGGCCTTGTGTCGGTGCGCGTGGTCGTCAGGACGATCAGTGAGTTGTGCCTGACCGCGGGGGCCCTGATCGTGCTCTTCGTGGTCTACGTGTTGTTCTGGACCGGGGTCAAGGCCGACAGCGCGATGCACCACCAGATCGAAGTGCTCCAGAAACAGTGGTCGCAGGGCGCGGTGGCCCGGTCGCCGAAGCCACGCTCCGACTCCCCGGGAGCGTCGGGTCACGCCGCCGGAACGGCTCCCGCGAGCCCGAAGGCCCCCGGCCCCTACACGTACGGCGGCCCGCTCGCGGTCATGTACATCCCCCGTCTTGGTTTCACGTGGAACAAGCCCGTCCTCGAAGGCACGGCCACCCAGGTGCTGAAGCAGGGACTCGGCCACTACCGGGGGACCGCCCGGCTCGGCCAGGAGGGCAACTTCTCGGTCGCGGGTCACCGGCGCACGTACGGGGATCCCTTCAAGGACTTTCCCGAGCTCCGCAAGGGTGACGCGGTGGTGCTGACGGACGGAACCACCTGGTTCACGTATCGGATCGACAAAGGGCCCTACAAAACAGTGCCCTCCGACATTGAGGTGATCGACCCTGTGCCACGTAAGTCCGGGTACACGCGTCCGGGACGCTATCTCACGCTGACCACGTGCGATCCGGAGTGGGGGCACAGCCATCGGTTGATCGTGTGGGCACACCTTGATTCCACACAGCCTGTGGAGGCAGGGAAACCGACGGCTCTGCGCCGTTAGTCTGTTGGCGTACGGCTACGGAAGGGACGGCATGTACGGCTGGATCTGGCGGCATCTGCCGGGGAGCGTATGGGTGAGGGCGCTGCTCTCGCTCGTGCTCGTCCTGGCGGTGGTCTACGTGCTCTTCCAGTACGTCTTCCCGTGGGCCGAACCGCTGCTTCCCTTCAACGATGTGACGGTGGACAACCAGTGAGCACGCGCATCCTCGTCGTGGACAACTACGACAGCTTCGTCTTCAACCTGGTCCAGTACCTGTACCAGTTGGGCGCGGAGTGCGAGGTGCTGCGCAACGACGAGGTGTCGACCGCGCACGCCCAGGACGGTTTCGACGGCGTGCTCCTGTCCCCGGGGCCCGGCGCTCCCGAACAGGCCGGTGTCTGCATCGACATGGTCCGGCACTGCGCCGCGACCGGGGTCCCCGTCTTCGGTGTCTGCCTCGGGATGCAGTCGATGCAGGTGGCCTACGGGGGTGTGGTCGGCCGGGCGCCCGAGCTGCTGCACGGAAAGACCTCGCTCGTGGAGCACCAGGGCAAGGGCGTCTTCGCCGGACTGCCCTCGCCCTTCACGGCGACCCGCTACCACTCGCTGGCGGCCGAGCCGGAGACCGTCCCGGCCGAGCTGGAGGTCACCGCCCGAACGCACGACGGAATCGTCATGGGCCTCAGACACCGTGAACTTCCGGTCGAGGGCGTGCAGTTCCACCCGGAGTCGGTGCTGACCGAGCACGGCCACCGGATGCTCGCCAACTGGCTGCTCGAATGCGGTGACAAGGTGGCCGTGGCGAGGTCGGCGGGGCTCGCCCCGGTGGTGGGCAGGGCCACGGCGTGACCGCGCTGCGCCCCGAGCGCGACAGCTCCCCCTACGGCGGCGAGGCCGCGTACGGGGGCGCGGGCGCGTTCGAGGCGGCGGTCGGAGGACTCGCGGACCCGCTGACGGATCCGCTGCCCGGCCAGGGACACGCGCAGGGACAGGCGCAGGGAGTTCAGCAGCAGGGCTACGACCACGGCGGGTACGGACCCGACTGGTACGCCGCGCAGCAGCAGGCGGCCCGGATGCAGGCCGCGCACCTGCACGCGGCCCAGACGCAGGCCGCACAGGCCCAGGCCGCTCAGGCCCAAGCGGCTCAAGCGCAGGCCGCACAGGCGCAGGCGTACGCCGCCCAGGCCCAGGCGGCCCGGGCGCAGACTCCGACGCAGGCGATGCCGACCACCCCGGCGTCGGCACCCTCGTACGCGGACGACTACGAGCGGACGTACGCGCAGCCGTACGAGGAACCCGCGGCCGGCCACTACCGCGGACCGGCCGCCGCCCCGATGACCCCTCCCACCGCGGTGCGCATGGCGCCTCCGACGACCGCCGGCATGGCCGCCCCCGTGGCGGAACCGGTCCCGCCGGGACTGCCGTCGGACGACGCGACGGTCGCCCTGCGTCTTCCCGGCCCGTCCCCGAGGACGGAGCGCCGCGCGCGCGAGGCCGACGCAGGGAGCGGGCTCGCCTCCGGGGGCCGTGCGGCGCGCCGGAAGGCCGCCAGACGCCACGGGCGGCACGGCGGGCCACTGGACCCCCACGAGCCCCAGGAGACGGCTCAGGAGGCCGCTGGGAGCCCTCGGAGCCGGATGGACGCCCGGCGTGCGGCGCGGGCGTCGAAGCCCGGCGCGGCGGTCCTGGCGAGCCGGATGGTCGGCGAGGTGTTCATCACCACTGGTGTGCTGATGCTGCTGTTCGTCACCTATCAGCTGTGGTGGTCGAACGTGCGGGCGCACCAGCAGGCGGGCAGCGAGGCGAGCAGCCTTCAGCAGGACTGGGCGAACGGGAAGCGGAATCCGGGGACGTTCTCGCCCGGGCAGGGCTTCGCCATTCTGCACATCCCGAAGCTGGACGTGGTCGCGCCGATCGCGGAGGGCACCAGCAAGACGAACGTGCTCGACCGCGGCATGGTCGGGCACTACGGCGAGGCGCCCCTCAAGACGGCGATGCCGAACGCCAAGACGG
The DNA here is from genome assembly GCF_055559015.1 of Streptomyces sp. NPDC024698. Lineage (NCBI taxonomy): Bacteria > Bacillati > Actinomycetota > Actinomycetes > Kitasatosporales > Streptomycetaceae > Streptomyces > Streptomyces sp. NPDC024698. The sequence goes on from NZ_JBVHLK010000008.1 coordinate 230,387, forward strand.
GCAACTTCGCGCTCGCCGGGCACCGCAACACCCACGGCGAACCGTTCCGCTACATCAACCGCCTCAAGCCGGGCGACGAGATCGTCGTCGAGACGCAGGACGACTACTACGTCTACAAGATGACGTCGATCCTGCCGGAGACGAGTCCGTCGAACACGAGCGTGCTCGACCCGGTTCCCAAGGGTTCGGGTTTCACGGCGCCGGGCCGCTACATCACCTTGACCACCTGCACGCCGGAGTTCACCAGTAAGTACCGGATGATCGTCTGGGGCAAGATGGTCGAGGACCGGCCGCGCGGCAAGGGCAAGCCCGACGCGCTGATGGGCTGATGACGGACGCGGGCGCGAGGACGTGCCCGTGGGCGTCACGCGCACGAGAGACAACCTGAGACAGACCAGACGGGGCAGATGAACAGTGGCAGCGAGGACCGACCACGACGAACGCGCCGGATCGCAGGCCGGCTACGCGGCCCCTGGTGACGTGTCCGGCGGACGCCGGCGCATGGGATGGTTCGCGACGACGGTCAGCGTCTTCGGTGAACTCCTCATCACGGTGGGGCTGGTGCTCGGCCTGTTCGTCGTCTATTCGCTGTGGTGGACGAACGTCGTGGCCGACCGCGAGGCGCACAAGCAGGGGGACAAGGTCCGCGACCACTGGGCGCAGGCCCCGAGCGGTCCGGGCGCCCTGGACACCAAGGACGGCATCGGCTTCCTGCACGTCCCGGCGATGAAGAACGGCGAGGTGCTCGTCCAGAAGGGCACGGCGACGACGGTCCTCAACGAGGGTGTCGCCGGCTACTACACGGAGCCCGTCAAGGCGTCCCTGCCGATGACCGGCAAGGACGGCAACTTCACCCTCGCCGCCCACCGGGACGGCCACGGTGCCAAGTTCCACAACATCGACAAGATCGCCAAGGGTGACGCGATCGTCTTCGAGACCCGGGACAAGTGGTACGTCTACAAGGTCTTCGACATCCTCCCGGAGACCTCGAAGTACAACGTCACGGTGCTCCAGACGGTCCCGAAGCAGTCCGGCACGACCAAGCCCGGTCACTACATCACCCTGACGACCTGCACCCCGGTGTACACCTCCCGCTACCGCTACGTGGTGTGGGGCGAGCTGGAACGCGTCGACAAGGTCGACAACGCCCGGACACCGCCCAAGGAACTGCGCTAGCCCCCCGCCCGTCTCCACGGGGACGGGCCCCGGAGTGAGGGGTCCCACGGCAACGGGAAGGGCCCCGGCACTGTGAAGTGCCGGGGCCCTTTTCGCGGTCTGCCCGGGTGGGCGGTCGCCGGGGGCGGACGCTATCCGTTGTTCCCGCCGAAGAGGCCGCCGCCGCCGTTGTTGTTGCCGCCGTTGTTGCCGCCCAGCTTCACCGTCGTCAGCGTGACCGGGGTGTTGTCCGGGCTGCCGTTGGGCGCGCTGTTGGCCTGCGGGTCCTGGCCGATCACCCTGGCGTCGTCGCTTCCGTCGCTGCCCGGCTGGAACTGGATGTTGTTGTAGCCGGCACCCTGAAGGATCTGGCGTGCCTCGGCCACCGTCCTGCCGACGACACTCGGGACGGCCGTCTGCTGCTTGGCCTTGCCGATCTGGATCTGCACCGTGGAGCCGGGGTCCACCTGGGCGCCGATCTGCGGGGTCGTCTGGATGACCTTGCCGACCTGGTTCGGGTCGTCGGTGTCCGTGTCGACGCACTGACCGACGAGGTTGCTGGCCGTCATCTGCGCCTTGGCGTCGTCGCAGCCCTTGCCCGTCACGTCCGGCACGGTGGACTGCTTCTTCTCCTTGGCGACGGTCAGCGTGATGGTCGAACCCTTCTCCACCTCGTCACCGAGGCGCGGGTTCTGGTCCAGGACGGTGTTCGGGGCCTCCGTGGACTCCTCGAACTTCGTCTTCACGTTGAACTTGTACTTGTCGCCTTCGAGGAGCTCCGTCGCCTTGTCCAGGGTCTTGCCCGTGACGTTCGGTACGGCCACCTTCGGCGCCCCGGTGGACACGACCACACTGATCGTGTCGCCCTTCTTCACCGTCGAGCCCACGGGCGGGTCCTGCGAGCAGACGTTGCCCTTGGGTTCCTTGTCGCACGGCTTGCGGGTGGGGTCGAGTTTCAGCTCGCGGTTGTCCGCCATCTTCTGGGCGTCCGACAGCGTCTGGCTCACGAAGTTGGGCACCTCGAACGCCTCGCCGCCCGTGCCCTTGCCCGAGACGACGTACTTCCCGATCAGGATCGCGCCGATCAGCACCAGGACGCCCGCGACGACCAGGAGGATCGTCGAGGTGTTGTTCTTCTTCTGGCGACGGCGGTCCGGACGGTCGTCGTAGCCGTAGCCGCCGTCGTCCGGGTTCATCGGCGGCAGCATCGACGTGGCCTGGGCGTCCGAGGAGCGCAGGGCCGTGGTCGGCTGGTCGTCGCCGTAGCCTCCGTATCCGACCGAGCCCATGGCGGCGCTGGCCGCGACGGGCTGGCCGTCGAGGCAGGCCTCGATGTCGGCCCGCATCTCGTCGGCGGACTGGTAGCGGTAGTCCGGGTCCTTGACGAGGGCCCGCAGCACGATCGCGTCCATCTCGGGCGTGATCTCGGGGTCGAAGACCGACGGGGGCTGGGGCTCCTCGCGCACGTGCTGGTAGGCGACGGCCACCGGGGAGTCGCCCACGAAGGGCGGGCGCACCGTCAGCAGCTCGTACAGCAGGCAGCCGGTGGAGTAGAGGTCCGAGCGCGCGTCGACCTGTTCGCCCTTCGCCTGCTCGGGCGAGAGGTACTGGGCCGTGCCGATGACCGCGGCCGTCTGCGTCATCGTCATGCCGGAGTCGCCCATGGCGCGGGCGATGCCGAAGTCCATGACCTTGACCTGGCCGTTGCGCGTCAGCATGACGTTCGCGGGCTTGATGTCGCGGTGGACGATGCCGGCGCGGTGCGAGTACTCCAGGGCCTGGAGGATGCCGATCGTCATCTCCATGGACCGCTCGGGGAGCAGTCTGCGGCCCGAGTGCAGCAGTTCGCGCAGCGTGGACCCGTCGACGTACTCCATCACGATGTACGGGATGGAGGTGTTGTCGATGTAGTCCTCACCCGTGTCGTAGACGGCGACGATCGCGGGGTGGTTGAGCGATGCGGCCGACTGGGCCTCCCGGCGGAACCGGGCCTGGAACGACGGGTCGCGTGCGAGGTCGGCCCGCAGCGTCTTCACCGCTACGGTACGGCCGAGCCGGGTGTCATGCGCGAGGTAGACCTCCGCCATGCCACCACGGCCGAGCACGTGGCCCAGCTCGTACCGGCCGCCGAGGCGACGCGGCTCTTCCATAGCTACCTACCAGCCCTCTCCGTCGGTCCCGACCGCACCTTTGTGTGGTCCGGCGGTGTGCTGTCCGGGCATACCGTACCCGGATCGCTTCCTGTGACCTGGCCTAGACCGTCACCCGTGACAGGACCGGTATCGCAACGTGCACCGATGTGATGGGGACGTGATCGGGGTCACTTCTTACTGTCGATGACTGCCTTCATCACGTCCCTCGCGATGGGGGCGGCCAGACCGCCACCGGAGATGTCGCCGCGGTTGGCGCTGCCGTCCTCGACGACCACCGCGACGGCGACCGGGGAGCTGCCGTCGGGGAGCTTGGCGTACGAGATGAACCACGCGTACGGCTTCTCGCTGTTGGCGACACCGTGCTGGGCGGTACCCGTCTTGCCACCCACGGTGACATTGGGGATCTGCCCGTTCTTACCCGTGCCCTCCTTGACGACCGTCTCCATCATCGACTGAAGGATCTGGGCGTTGGCCTCGGAGAGCGGCTGGCTGAGCTTCTCGGGCTCGGTCTGGGAGACGACGTCCAGGTTGGGTGCCTGGAGCTTGTCGACCATGTAGGGCTTCATGAGCGTGCCGTTGTTCGCGACGGCGGACGCCACCATGGCCATCTGGAGCGGGGTCGCGGCGGTCTCGAACTGGCCGATGGAGCTGAGCGCGGTCTGCGGCTGGTCCATCTTCTTGGGGAAGACGGAGGCGTTGGAGCGGACCGGGGTGAGCTGTTCGGAGTTGAAGCCGAACTTCTCGGCCTCCGCCAGCATCTTGTCCTTGCCGAGGTCGGCTCCGATCTTGCCGAAGACCGTGTTGCACGAGAAGCGGAGGGCGATCCGCATGCTCGCGTTCTTGCAGGGGATGTTCCCCTCGTTCTTCAGCTCCGTGGTGGTGTGCGGCAGGGTGTACGGCAGCGGGGTGGTGGTGTGCTGGTCCGCCGTGCTGTACAGGCCGTTCTCCAGCGCCGCGGCCGCGGTGACCACCTTGAAGGTGGAGCCGGGCGGGTAGGTCTCGCGCAGCGCCCGGTTGAGCATCGGGTCGTCGGGGTCGTTCTTCTTCTGGAGCTTGTTCCAGGCCTTCGCGTCGGCATCGGAGTTGCCGGCGAAGGACGAGGGGTCGTACGACGGGGTGGAGGCCAGCGCCAGGATCGCGCCGGTCTGCGGGTTGATCGCGGCGACGGCGCCCTTGCCCCGGCTCAGCAGGCCCTTGTAGGCGGCCTTCTGCGCGGCGGCGTTGAGGGTGGTGACGACGTTGCCGCCCTGCTTCCCCTTGCCCGTGATCATGTCGAGGGTGTTGCGGAAGAAGAGCCGGTCGTCGTTGCCGGTGAGGATGCCGTCGTCCAGCTTCTCCAGCTGTGAGGCGTCGAAGGCCTGCGAGGCGTACCCGGTGACCGGCGCCCACATGGCGCCGTCCTTGTAGGTGCGCTTGTAGACGAAGTCGCTGATGCCGGTCTTCTTCGACTTGGCGGCCCCGGTGACCGGGTTGCCGTCGACGATGATGTCGCCGCGCGGGGTCGCGTACCGCTCGATGGCCACGCGGCGGTTGTTCGAGTCGGTCCGCAGGCCGTCCGCCTGGACGTACTGGACGTAGTTGTCGCGCAGGAGCAGGGCGAGGACGAGGAGCCCGCAGAAGATCGCGATCCGGCGCAGGGGCTTGTTCACGGGCGGACCACCTGGGTCATCTCGGCGTCGGGGCTGGGGGCGGGCGCGGGCGCCGGGCGGCGGGCGGTGTCGCTGATGCGGATCAGGATGCCCATCAGCGCCCAGTTGGCGATGACGGAGGAGCCGCCGTAGGCGACGAACGGCATCGTCATACCGGTCAGCGGGATCAGTCCCATGACGCCGCCCGCAACGACGAAGACCTGGAGCGCGAAGCCGCCGGAGAGACCCACGGCGAGGAGCTTGCCGAAGGGGTCGCGGGCGGCGAGCGCGGTGCGGATGCCGCGTTCCACGATCAGGCCGTAGATGACCAGGATGCCCATGATCCCGGCGAGACCCAGTTCCTCGCCGAAGCTGGCGAGGATGAAGTCGGAGTTGGCGGCGAAGCGGATGAGCTCGGAGTGGCCCTGGCCCCATCCGGTGCCGAGCGTGCCGCCGGAGCCGAAGGCCCACAGTGCCTGCATGGACTGCTCGGTGTGACCGGGGACGCCCTGACGGCTCTGCATGAACTCGTGCATCGGGTCGAGCCAGGCCTGGACACGCTGCTGGACGTGCGTCTCGAACGTCGCCACACCGACCGCGCCGGCCGCGGACATCAGCAGACCGAAGACGATCCAGCTGGTCCGCTCGGTGGCGACGTACAGCATGATGATGAACATTCCGAAGAACAGCAGCGACGTACCGAGGTCGGTCTCGAACACCAGGATGAGGATCGAGATGAACCAGACCACGAGGATCGGGCCGAGGTCGCGACCGCGGGGCAGGTAGAGACCCATGAAGCGGCGGCTGGCGAGGGCGAGCGCGTCCCGCTTCACCATCAGGTAGCCGGCGAAGAAGATCGCCAGGACGATCTTGGCGAACTCACCGGGCTGGATGGAGAAGCTGCCGATGTGGATCCAGATCTTGGCGCCGTAGATGTTGGCGCCGAGGCCCGGCACGAGCGGCAGGAGCAGCAGCACCAGGGCGCCGACCATGGAGATGTAGGTGTAGCGCTGAAGGACGCGGTGGTCCTTCAGGAAGAACAGCACGCCGACGAACAGGGCGATGCCCAGGGCCGTGTACATCAGTTGGCGGGGCGCGGCGGTGCCGGCCTGCTGGATCGACTGGAGCAGCTTGGACTGGTCGAGCCGCCAGATCATCACCAGCCCGAGGCCGTTCAGCAGCGTGGCCAGCGGCAGCAGCAGCGGGTCCGCGTACGGAGCGAACTTGCGTACCGCGAGATGGGCGACGCCGGCCAGCAGGCCGAGGCCCAGGCCGTAACTCAGCAGGCCGGTGGGCACCTTGTCGTCGATGGCGAGGCCCACGTTGGCGTAGGCGAACACCGGGATGACAACGGCGAACACCAGCAAGGCCAGTTCGGTGTTGCGTCGGCTCGGTGTGCCGATCGATCCGATCGTGGACGTGTGGTGCGTCGGCGTGTTCGTACTACTGCTCATCGTGTGACAGGGCCCCTCACGGCTTCTTACTGCTTACCGCACAGCGAGACCAGCTTCTGCTCCTCGTCGGAGAGGCTGGGGCCGGGTGTGGGAGTGGGTGCGGTCGTGGACTGGGAGGTCGAGGGTGCCGGGCTCGACGGGTTCGGGCTCGGGCTGGACGTGGCCTTGGACGTCAGGGAGGCCTTTGTGGTTCCCGTGGTTCCGGTGGCCTTGGTCGCGCTGGGCTTCGCGCTGTTCTGGCTCTCGACCGTGCGGCGCTGGGCTTCCTTGCGGCAGGCGGAGGCCTGCACGGCGAGTTCGTCGATCTTCGCCTGGGCGTCGGACAGGCCGCCTTCGGCGATGGTCGCCTTGACCTGCTTCTGCTGATAGGGCGGAAGGTACTTGAGTTCGATCTCGGGGTGGTTCTTCTCCACCTTCGAGAGCGAGACCCAGGCCAGGTCCTGGCTGATGCCGCGGTAGAGCGCGACGTGCTCGTCCTGGGCGCCGACGTAGTACTGCGTCTGCGTCCAGCGGTAACCGCCGTACAGGCCGCCGCCGATGACGGCGAGCGTCAGGACGATGTAGAAGGATCGCTTCAGCCACCTGCGTCCGCTGCGCGGCTTGACGAAGTCCTCGTCGCTGTAGTCGCCGAAGCTGCCGTTGGAGACGTAGCCGGTGGTGTCGCCGCTGCCGGGCGGGCCGAACTCGCCGCCGCCGCCCTGTCCGGGCACGGGCCGGCCGAGACCGGAGGCGCGGCCCGCGGGGGTCTGCATGGCGCCGTTGTCGTGCAGCTGGAGCTGGTTCTCGGCGACCGCGCCGACCACGACGGGGGTGTCGGAGAGCTGTGCCGCGAGGGTGTCGCCGGAGTCGATGTCGAGGACGTCGGCCACGATGACAGTGATGTTGTCCGGGCCGCCGCCGCGCAGCGCGAGCTGGATGAGCTCCTGCACGGTCTCCTGCGGGCCCTGGTAGCTGGCGAGGGTGTCTTCCATCGTCTGGTGGGAGACGACGCCGCTGAGGCCGTCGGAGCAGATCAGATAGCGGTCGCCGGCGCGGACCTCGCGGATCGAGAGGTCGGGTTCGACGTGGTCGCCACTGCCCAGCGCGCGCATCAGCAGGGAGCGCTGCGGGTGGGTGGTGGCCTCCTCCTCGGTGATGCGGCCCTCGTCGACGAGGCGCTGCACCCAGGTGTGGTCCTGGGTGATCTGCGTCAGCACGCCGTCCCGCAGCAGATACGCGCGGGAGTCGCCGACGTGGACGAGACCGAGGCGCTGGCCGGTCCACAGCAGGGCGGTGAGCGTGGTGCCCATGCCCTCGAGCTGCGGGTCCTCCTCGACCATCATCCGGAGCTGGTCGTTGGCACGCTGCACGGCGGTGCCGAGCGAGGTGAGGATGTCGGATCCGGGTACGTCGTCGTCGAGCGCGACGATGGTGGAGATCACCTCGGAACTGGCGACCTCACCGGCGGCCTGGCCGCCCATCCCGTCGGCGATCGCGAGCAGGCGGGGACCGGCGTAGCCCGAGTCCTCGTTGCCCTCGCGGATCATGCCTTTGTGCGATCCGGCGGCGAAGCGCAGTGACAGACTCATGCGCACCTCGCCCGTCGGCTCCGGGTACATCCGCACGGTGCCCACCCTCCGGTCGGGAGCGCGCCGGGGTCCCTTGTGTGGACCGCCGCTGCGTGCTCGCTCCGCTCGCTCATTGTCGTACTACTTCCGCAGCTCGATGACGGTCTTGCCGATGCGGATCGGCGCGCCCAGCGGAACGGGCGTCGGGGTCGTCAGCCGGCTCCGGTCGAGATACGTGCCGTTGGTGGAGCCGAGGTCCTCGACGATCCACTGGCCGTCCCGGTCGGGGTAGATCCTGGCATGCCGGCTGGACGCGTAGTCGTCGTCCAGCACGATGGTGCTGTCGTGCGCCCGGCCCAGGGTGATGGTCTGTCCCTGGAGCGCGACGGTGGTTCCCGTGAGGGTGCCCTCCGAGACGACCAGCTTCGATGGTGCGCCGCGGCGCTGCCGGCCACCGCTCGCGGGCGCCTGTTGTTGGCGCTGCTGCGGAGGCGCGGCCTGTCGCGCGGCCTGCTGGGGCCTCGCGGCTTCCCTGCGCGAGCCGCGCTGTGTGACACGCGTTCCGAACAGGTCGCTGCGGATGACCTGCACGGCCACGATCACGAACAGCCACAGTACGGCCAGGAAACCCAGCCGCATGACCGTGAGGGTCAGCTCTGACATTGCCCCCGCTTCACCCTTCGGCTTGCCGGTAAATGATGGTGGTGCTGCCCACGACGATCCGCGAGCCGTCGCGGAGCGTAGCGCGGGTTGTGTGCTGCCCGTCCACCACGATGCCGTTGGTGGACCCGAGATCCTGGATCGTCGAGGGCGTTCCGGTCCGGATCTCACAGTGCCGGCGCGATACGCCGGGGTCGTCGATCCGCACGTCGGCTTCGGTGCTGCGGCCCAGCACGAGCGTCGGGCGGGAGATCTGGTGGCGTGAGCCGTTGATCTCGACCCAGTGCCGCATGCGGCCGCCCGCCGCGGGACCGGCCGGGGGCCGGGCACCCGCGGGTGCCATGCCCGGACGGCCGCCGGGAGGCGGCGCGGACGGCATGGGGGGAGCGGCCGAGGGAGGGTAGCCGTAGCCACCCTGTGCTCCGCGGGGGGCCGCCGGGGCGGGGCCCGCGGGGGCGCGCTCGGGAGACTGCTGGTTGGCGGAGGAGGCGAGCGTACGGCTGCGGACCCGGTACAGGCCGGTGTCGAGGTCGTCCGCCTTCTCCAGATGGACCTTGATGGGGCCCATGAAGGTGTAGCGCTGCTGCTTGGCGTAGTCGCGGACCATCCCGGCGAGCTCGTCGCCGAGCTGGCCGGAGTAGGGGCTGAGCCGCTCGAAGTCGGGCGTGCTCAGTTCGACGATGAAGTCGTTGGGGACGACGGTCCGGTCGCGGTTCCAGATCGTGGCGTTGTTGTCGCACTCGCGCTGGAGCGCTCCGGCGATCTCCACGGGCTGGACCTCGGACTTGAACACCTTGGCGAAGGTGCCGTTGACCAGACCTTCGAGACGCTGCTCGAACTTCTTCAGGACTCCCATGGGGCACCTCCTCCGTCGTTGCCGTCCTGGTACAGCTTGCTGTCGTCTTCGTGGCCCTGCTGGACCAGCCGGCCCGGTCGGCCTTGCTGGTACTGCTTACTGATCGTATCCACGCGTCGGGAAATCGGCTGGTTCCCCCTGTCGGCACGGTCGACGGGTTGTCGACACCTTCCGAAGTCCCCTCCCGAAGTTCCCTGAGAGGCCCCTCTTCGAACTCTTCCCGGCACTGCTTCTGCCATGGATCGTAGAGGCGCCCCACGACCAGTGTCCCGCACCTGACTGTGCGGTCGGTCCGACTCCTGTGGAGATGCGCCGGACCGGTACGAGGTTGATACGTGAACAGGTTCTGTCCGAAACGTGTGACGCGCGAGGGGCCGCTGGTGGGGAGGCCGTCGGCCGGGGGACGCGGAGCGGCTCGGGCCCGGAGGCCGGGCGGGGCAAGGGCGCGGGGCCCGCGGATGCCGGGGAGGTCAGGGTGTGCGGGCGGGCGATGCGCGGGCGGGAGGGCCGGGGGAAAGGGATGTGATTCCACCCCTGACAGCGTGCTAATCTTCTGCATGTCGGAAGGCGCCCGCGGCGAAAGCGGGAGACGGAAGACACACCCAATGCGCGGGTGGCGGAATAGGCAGACGCGCTGGATTCAGGTTCCAGTGCCCGAAAGGGCGTGGGGGTTCAACTCCCCCCTCGCGCACCAGCCGAAAGCCCCTCAGGTCCTCGACCTGAGGGGCTTTCGCGTTGTCCGAAGCCGGACCGGTTCCGCTGCCTCGCGCTCGCAGGCCCTTGCCGTTTTCCCGCTTCTCGCATGCTGTCGATGGGCGGGAGCGCCGTTCGCCGCGGGTTGCGCGGACGGTCGGGGGCGCTGTGAAGTGTGACGATGCTCTCACGCGGGCGGCCGGGGACCGGCGGGCCGCCCGCGCGTGGAGCGGTGTCGATCAGGCGGCGACGCGGGCCGCGACCTTCTTGGCCCGGGCGGCCGCTTCGTCGAGGGCCTTGCTCCTGGAGGCCTCGAAGAGCGGGACCAGGTCGGACATCGCCGGGTTGTGCGGGGCCATGGTGAGCTCCGGGACGATGAACTCGACGTCGAGGCCGAGCATGTCGCCCAGTACGGCCCCCAGGTAGTTCTGCACGTACTCGAAGCCCGCGCGCGGAGTGCCCGGCGCGTACGAGCCGCCGCGGCTGGCGACGACGGTGACCGGGGTGCCCTTGGCCTTCTGGTCCTCGGTCATGGCGGTGCGCCCCACGAGGACGACGTTGTCCAGCCAGGCCTTCAGGGTCGAGGGGATCGAGAAGTTGTACATCGGGGCGCCGATCAGGATCGCGTCCGCGTTCTCCACCTCCTCGATCAGCTTCAGGCGTGCGGCGAAGGCCTCGGCCTGCCCGGGGGTGTGCGTGTCAGGGGCGGCGAAGCCGGCGCTGTGGGCGTCGGCCGTGATGTGCGGCACCGGGTGGGCGGCGAGGTCGCGGTGGACGACCGTGCCTCCGGGGTGCTGTTCCTCCCAGGCCGCGCGGAAGGCGTCCGCGACGGCACGCGAGGTGGAGACGCCGTCGGGGGAGACGGACGAGTCGATGTGGAGGAGGGTGGCCATGGTGATCTCCAGACAAAAGGGGTGGATCGGGGTGCCTGTCGGAACCGGGGTGAGCCCGTGTCCTCCCGGGCCGGGGGTGAGGCCGGCCCGTGTCCCGGGCGGGGTGGGCCCGCGTTCCGGGCCGGGGTGCGGACCGGGACGGGGCAGGGCTGTCGCAGGGAGCCGAGTCGCCCAGGAGGGCTTCTCTTTCGTACCTAACTAGAGATAACACAGGTACTTACTTTTTTTCATCCCCTTGTGTGGGCGCAGTACCCTGGGCTCATGCCAGTACCGGGAAGCCACGACGCGGGGCCGTGCCAGAAGGTGGACGACGGCATGACCCGTGTGTTCACGCTGCTCGGCAAGCGCTGGACGGGTCTCGTCGTCGCGGTCCTGATGCAGCAGCCCGCCCATTTCGCGGAGCTGCGCAGGGCGATCCCCGGCATCAGCGAGCGGATGCTCTCGGACCGGCTCACCGAACTCGGCGCCGCCGGTCTGGTCGTGCGCAAGGTCAACGAGGGCCCGCCGCTGCGGGTTTGCTACGGCCTGACGGAAGCGGGCGCGGCGCTCGAACCCGCCCTCAAGGAGCTCGGGGCCTGGGCGGAGCGGTATCTGCCGGAGGGTGGCTCCTGCCCGGAGCGGCTGGGGTAGCGGGCTGCCCCTGCGGCGGCCGTCGCGGGCGGAGGTGACCCGGTTCTCCGAGCCGCGGGCGGAGTTGTCCACAGGGCCTGACGCGTTTTCCCGGCCGGCTGTACGGTCAGCACGAGTTGATGTTCGTGCGCGGGGGAGGCGGTCGTGATGACCGAGATCGGTACAGCGGGGGCGGAACGGCGGACGGCGCCGACAGCACGGGCCGGGCTGGTCGAACAGGCCGGTCCGGTGCGGCAGGAGCACGCCGGGGCACAGCCCGGGGACGGGCCGGCGGCCGGCGCGTTCGGGGTCCGGGAGTTCGCGGTCCCGGGATTCGCCGCCTGGCCGGTGAAGGGTTCGCCCAAGGAGGAGGGGAAGGCCCTGCGCGGGCGGGTCCCGCGCGCGGCGCACGCCGAACTCCTGATGGACACCGACCGGCCGGACGCCGTGACCGCGGTCGAGGAGTCCAGCCGGGGCCGGATCCCCGAGCTCACCCCGATACGGGTCGGCAGGATGGCGGCCACCCCCTTCGCGTTCCTGCGCGGCAGCGCGGGCCTCATGGCGTACGACCTCGCCCGCACGCCGATGACCGGCGTCGGCGCCCAGATCTGCGGTGACGCCCACGCGGCGAACTTCGGGCTGTACGGCGACGCGCGCGGCCGCCTGGTCATCGACCTGAACGACTTCGACGAGACGGTGCACGGCCCCTGGGAATGGGACCTCAAGCGGCTCGCGACCTCGCTCGTGCTCGCGGGCAGGGAGGCCGGAGCGGACGAGGACACCTGCCGTGAGGCCGCGCGCGACTGCGTGGGCGCGTACCGGCGCACCATGCGTCTGCTGGCCAGGCTGCCGGTCCTGGACGCCTGGAACGCCATCGCGGACGAGGAACTCGTCTCGCACACCGACGCCCATGACCTGCTCGGCACGCTGGAGCGGGTGTCCGAGAAGGCGCGGGCCAACACCAGTGGACGCTTCGCCGCCAAGGCGACCGAGGCCGTCGAGGGCGGTGGCCGTCGCTTCGTCGACGCGGCACCCGTGCTGCGCCGGGTTCCCGACGGGGAGGCGGCCGCGGTGGCGGCGTCCCTGGAGCACTATCTGACGACCCTCTCCGAGGACCGCCTCCCGCTGCTCGCCCGGTACGGCGTGCACGACGTGGCCTTCCGGGTCGTCGGCACCGGCAGCGTCGGCACCCGCTCGTACGTGGTGCTGCTCCTGGACCACCGGGGCGAACCCCTGGTCCTCCAGGTCAAGGAGGCCCGCGCCTCGGCGCTGCTCCCCCATCTGGCGACCATCGGCCACCCGATGCCCGAGGTGGCCCACGAGGGCCGCCGTGTCGTCCTCGGCCAGAAGCGCATGCAGGTCGTCAGCGACATCCTCCTCGGCTGGACCTCGGTCGACGGTCTCCCCTACCAGGTACGCCAGTTCCGCAACCGCAAGGGCAGTGTCGACCCGGCCGCCCTGCCCGCCGACCACATCGACGACTACGGCCGCATGACCGGCGCCCTGCTGGCCCGCGCCCACAGCCACAGTGCCGACCCGCGCCTGATAGCCGGGTACTGCGGCAAGAACGAGGAGCTGGACGAGGCCGTCGCCTCCTTCGCCGTCGCCTACGCGGACCGCACCGAGGCGGACCACGCTGCCCTGACGGCTGCGGTCCGCAGCGGACGGATCGCCTCCGAGGCGGGGGTGTGACGGGCCCGGTGCGCTCCGCCTAGGCGGTGACCGGTGCCGGTGTGCCCGTCGGTTTCCCCGCTCGTGCCCGGGCTGGGCTGAGCCGGACTCGGCTGGACGGGGCGGAGCGGGGCGGGACGGGGCGCTGCCGGTTCCGGTCTCGGGAGGATCGGGGTGGTTGGGGTCAATGGGGTCGTTGTGGCCGGTCAGGTGGCTGTGGGGGCGGGGAAGGCGGTGAGACCCTGGGGAGTGTGGCCTACGCTGGTCGGGTGACGACCCCGGAAGCCGATCAGAGCCAGTCCGAGCCCGCCTTCGAGGAGGGCCGGGAGCACTCCGGTGCCCCGGAGGGCGAGACGCCCCATGCCTCCCTCGGCGACGCCGGCCGCACCACCGACGCGGAGGGTGCGGAGGCCGCCGACGCCTCTTCCCACACCCGGACCGGGTCCGGAGCCGCGGAGCAGGGCCAGGAGCGGACCGACGGGCAGGGCGAGACCCGGGCCGATGAGGTCCGGAGCCCGGCTCCGAGCGCTCCGAGCGCTCCGAGTGGCGAGGACCGGCCCGAGGCGCGCCTGGAGCGGGCCGTGCGTGCGGCCGAACAGGCGCTGATCGAGTTCGAGATCGCCGTGGAGACCTTCCGCGTGGAGGTCGACAACTTCTCCCGCCTGCATCACCAGAAGCTCGGTCCGATGTACTCCCGGCTCGACGAGCTGGAGGCCCAGATCGCCGAGGCGCGTGCCGCGCGCACGGGCGACCCGGAGGACATATTCAAGGCGCACGAGGCCCGGGCTCGGGTCATGCCCATGCCCGGTGTCGAGGAGCTGTTCCACGGCTGGATGGACTCCGAGGGCCTGTTTCCCGAGGCTGTGGCCATGCTCACGGACCAGCCCGTCCGGCCCCCGCAGCGGGTGCGTCCGAGCGAGGAGGCCCGCAAGCTGTTCCGCGAGCTGGTGCGCAAGGCCCACCCGGACCTCGCGCAGGACGACGGCGAGCGCAAGCGGCGCGACGAGTTCATCTCCCGCGTGAACGCCGCGTACGCCCGGGGCGACGAGGCGCTGCTGCGGGAGCTCGCCGTGGAGTGGGCCGCGGGTCCCGCGCCCGAGGAGTGGAAGCCGAGCCGCAGCGAGGAGCTCTACGCCCGTCTCGAATGGCTCTCCCAGCGCAAGGAGATGCTCACCCTCGTCGCCCGCGAGCTGGAGGAGAGCGCGATCGGCGCCATGCTCAAGCTGGCCCCGGAAGACCCGGACCGTCTCCTGGAGGAGATCGCCGAACAGCTGCTGACGCAGGTCGGTGAGCGCGAGCACGAGCTGGCGACGCTGATCTCCGAGGCTCCCTGAGCTTCGCGTCGGCGTGGTCGGGTAGCGTCGGAGGCATGAGTTTCGGAGCTGGTGTGCCCACGGTCGGGGTCGGCGATCTCACGGCCGACGACTTCCTGCTGGACGTCCGGGAGGACGACGAGTGGGAGGCAGGTCATGCTCAGGGGGCGCTGCACATCCCCATGAGCGACTTCGTCGCCCGGTTCGGTGAGCTGACCGAGGCCGCCCCCGAGGACGGCCGGGTCAACGTGATCTGCCGCTCCGGCGGCCGCTCGGCCCAGGTCACCATGTATCTGGTCCAGCAGGGCATCGACGCCGCGAACGTCGAGGGCGGCATGCAGGTCTGGGAGACCGCCGGCCGCCCGGTCCTGAACGCCAAGGGCGAGCCCGGCTTCGTGCTGTAGCCCCGCCCGCTCACCCCAGGGGGTGGGCCGCCAGCAGGTCGCCCAGGGCTTCCTCGTGTGCTGCCGCCGGGCCGAGTGACAGTTCCAGTTGCTTGGCCCAGGCGTGGTACCGGTGCAGCGCGTACTCGGTGTCGGCGCCGAAGCCTCCGTGCAGGTGCTGGGCGGTCTGCACGACTCGGCGCACCCCTTCGGACGCCCAGATCTTGGCCACGGCCACATCGCCGCCGGCCGGCAGCGCGCCGTCGGCTCCGGTGCTGATCCGCCACGCGGCCTGCCAGAGCGTCGCCTCCATCGCGCGCAGGTCGATGTAGCGGTCGGCGGCCTGGACGGCGACCGCCTGGAACGTGGCGACCGGGAACCCGAACTGCTCCCTCCGGCTCGTGTACGCGCTCGTCATCCGGAGCACCTCCTCCCCGAGCCCGAGCGCCAGCGCGCAGGTCCCGGTGGTCAGCAGGTCGCGCAGCCACTCCCACGCCCCCGGCACGTCGATGACCTCCCGGGCGGCGATCCGGGCGGACTCCAGGCGCAGTTCGCCGAGCCGCTCACCGGTCGTGGAGATCTGCTCGGCGAGTACGGCCCCTTCCTGATCACGGGCGACCAGGGCGAGCACGGTCCGGTCGGCGTCCGTGTGCGCGGGCACGACGACGAGGTCGGCGCCGAAGACCCAGGGCACCATCGTCTGCACACCGTCCAGCACCCACCCCGCACCGTCCTGCCGCGCGGTCACGGCGAGTTCGGCGGCATCGTGACCGGTCCTGCCGCCGGCGGCGACGGTCAGCACGAGTTCGCCCCGGCCGGCCCGTGCCGCCACCGCCGCGCTCAACTCCTTGCCGCCGTAGCGCCGGACGGCCGCCGCCGCCGCGCTGTTCTCCAGCAGCGGCCCCCGTGCCAGCACCTTCGCCGACTCCCGCAGCACGAGACACAGCGCGATCGCGTCGAGGCCCGCCCCGCCTGCCTCCTCGTCGAGCAGCAGGCTCAGCAGGTCCGCGTCGGCGAGCCTCGCCCACAGGGCCCGGTCGAAGTCCTCGGCGACGGCGCCCGGGGTGAGGGCGGGGCTGGGCACCCCGTCGGGGGAGACGTCGGCGAACACCCCCCGGGCCGCCTCGGCCGCCGCCTGCTGCTCCTCGGTGAAGGTGAAGTCCACGATCCCGTCCTCCCGCACGCGCGCCGGACCAAAGACCAGACAGAAAGCCTGATCTGACGGTGCGTCAAGATAGAACAGGTTCTATGAGAAGGGAACGGCCGACGAGCGGCCGCTCCTCCTCGGCTGTGTGAACCGCGAGCACCTGGATCCCGAGCACCCGAGTGCGGAGTGGTCGGTTCCAGAGCGTCCGAATCCTGAACGGTCAGGTCCCGAGCACCCGAGTCCTGAGCGCCCGAGTCCCCAGCGGTCGGATCCTCAGCGGTCGAAGTCCAACTCGACCTTCTCCGTGGCGGGATGGGACTGGCAGGCCAGGACGTACCCGGCCTCCGTCTCCTCCGGTTCCAGCGCGAAGTTGCGGTCCATCCGCACCTCGCCCGAGACCAGGAACGCCCGGCAGGTGCCGCACACCCCGCCCTTGCAGGCGTAGGGCGCGTCGGGACGGTTGCGCAGGACCGCGTCCAGCAGCGACTCGCCGTCCTGGACGGGCCAGGTGCCGCCGCGTCCGTCGAGCCGGGCGGTCACGGTGCTGTGCGCGGGAGCCGGGACGGTGGACGGAGCCGTCGTGGCGGCGTCCACGTGGAAGATCTCCTGGTGGACGCGGGTCCTGGACACCCCGAGCCCCCGCAGGGCCCGCTCGGCGCCCTCCACGAGCCCCAACGGCCCGCACAGGAACCATCCGGCCACCCGGTCCACGGGCAGCAGCGCCGGAAGCAGCCCGGCCAGCCGCTCCTGGTCGAGTCTGCCGGACGGCAGTCCCGCCTGCTGTTCCTCGCGGGAGAGGACCGTCACCAGCTGGAACCGCTGCGGATAGCGGTCCTTGAGGTCGGCGACCTCCTCCAGGAACATCGTCGAGGCCGTCGTCCGGTCGCTGCGGATCAGACAGAATCTCGCCTCGGGCTCCCGGGCCAGCAGCGTCGAGACGATCGACAGCACCGGGGTGATCCCGCTGCCGCCCACCACCGCCGCGTACAGGCCGGCCGAGGGCTCCAGCGTGAAGCGTCCCGCCGGGACCATCACGTCCACCTGGTCGCCGACGGCGATCTCCTTGAGCGCGTACGTCGAGAACGCGCCTCCGTCGACCAGACGCACTCCGACCCTCAGGGTGCGCGGGGCCTCCCCGTCGAGGGCGGGTGCCGGTGAGCAGATGGAGTACGTGCGACGGATCTCCGCGCCGTCGGCCGTGCGGCGCAGCGCGAGATGCTGCCCGGCCGCGTGCCGGTAGTCCTCGCGCAGTTCCGCGGGCACCGCGAAGGTCAGGGCCACGGAGTCGTCGGTGATCCGGTCGACCGCGGCCACCGTGAGCGGGTGGAAGCGGGCCATCACAACTCCTTGAAGTGGTCGAACGGTTCGCGGCAGGACAGACAGCGGCGCAGCGCCTTGCACGCGGTGGAGGAGAAGCGGCTGAGCAACTCGGTGTCGGCCGATCCGCAGGACGGACAGCGGACGGGCTCCGGCTCCCGCTCCGCCGTGAGCGTCCGGGTGGGTCCGAGGTCCAGAGTCACCGGCCCCGCGGGACGGTCGCCGCGCGGCGGCGCTATCCCGAACTCCCGCAGTTTGCGCCGTCCTTCGTCCGAGATGTCGTCGGTCGACCAGGCGGGGCTGAGGACCGTGCGCACGGACACCTCGCGGATGCCGTGTTCGTGCAGCACCCGCTCGATGTCGCTGGACATGGCCTCGACGGCGGGGCAGCCGGTGTAGGTGGGGGTCAGTTCGACCTCGACGCGGTCCGTGCCGAGGACGTGGACGGCCCGCAGCACGCCGAGGTCGTCCAGGGTGAGAACGGGCAGTTCGGGATCGAGGACGGAGCCGGCCAGCCTGCGCAGCTCCTCCTCCAGGGGGGTGGTCGTCACCATGACGCCCCCGGGTGGCTGCGGTGCAGATGCTGCATCTCGGCGAGCATCCGTCCGAAGGACTCGGTGTGCAGGCCCTGGCGCCCGGCGCCGGCCCTCCAGGCCCCGGCCCGGGGGCCTTCGGGGACCGTCAGCGTGGCACGGCGCAGGACGGATTCCACGGACTCCAGCCAGGCGGCCTGGAGCTTGTCCCAGTCCAGGTCGACGCCGTCGAGCGGCTGGAACATCTCACCGGTGAAGCGCCACAGCTCCTGGCACGCCCGGCTCATCCGCTCGTGGCTCTCGGCCGTGCCGTCGCCGAGGCGCAGGGTCCACTGCTCGGCGTGGTCCTGGTGGTAGGCGACCTCTTTGACGGCCTTGGCGGCGAGAGGAGCGAACTCGCTGTCTCCGGATGCCAGTTGTGCGTAGAGGAGCCGCTGGTAGGTGGAGAAGTAGAGCTGCCGGGCGATGGTGTGCGCGAAGTCGCCGTTCGGCTGCTCGACGAGCTGGAGGTTGCGGAAGGCGCGCTCCTCGCGGAGATACGCCAGCTCGTCCTCGTCACCGGCCAGGGAGAGCAGGACGCGGGCCTGGCCGAGCAGGTCCAGCGCGATGTTGGCCAGGGCGACTTCCTCTTCGAGGACCGGCGCGTGACCGGCCCACTCCCCCAGCCGGTGCGAGAGCACCAGGGCGTCGTCTCCGAGGGCCAGGGCGGCGGCGGTGTTCACGGTGAGCGTCACAGGTGCTTCACCCCTTCCGGGATCTCGTAGAACGTCGGGTGGCGGTAGGGCTTGTCCGCGGACGGCTCGAAGAACGGGTCCTTCTCGTCGGGCGAGGAGGCCGTGACGGCGGCGGACGGGACGACCCAGATCGAGACGCCCTCGCCGCGGCGCGTGTACAGGTCGCGGGCGTTGCGCAGGGCCATCTCGGCGTCCGGCGCGTGCAGGCTTCCGGCGTGGGTGTGCGAGAGCCCGCGGCGCGAGCGCACGAAGACCTCCCACAGCGGCCAGTCGGTGTTCGTCATGCTCGGGTCGCTCCTGTCTCACCGGTCGTGCTCATGGAGCCGACGGCCCGGCTCGTGTGCTTGTCCGCGTAGGCCGCGGCCGCCTCCCGTACCCACGCGCCTTCTTCGTGGGCGCGCCGGCGCTGGGTGATCCGCTGGTCGTTGCAGGGGCCGTTGCCCTTGAGGACCTCCCAGAACTCCGTCCAGTCGATGGCACCGAAGTCGTGGTGTCCCCGCTCCTCGTTCCACACCAGGTCGGGGTCCGGCAGGGTCAGGCCGAGCGATTCGGCCTGGGGGACGGCGATGTCGACGAAGCGCTGGCGCAGTTCGTCGTTCGAGTGGCGCTTGATCTTCCACGCCATCGACTGGGCGGAGTGCGAGGATTCGTCGTCGGGCGGGCCGAACATCATCAGCGAGGGCCACCACCAGCGGTCGACCGCGTCCTGCGCCATCGCGTGCTGCTCGGGGGTGCCCTGGCTCAGGGCCAGCAGCAGCTCGTACCCCTGGCGCTGGTGGAAGGACTCCTCCTTGCACACGCGGATCATGGCGCGCGCGTACGGGCCGTACGAGCAGCGGCACAGGGGGACCTGGTTGGTGATCGCCGCGCCGTCCACGAGCCAGCCGATGGCGCCGACGTCCGCCCAGGTCAGGGTCGGGTAGTTGAAGATCGAGGAGTACTTCTGGCGGCCGGAGTGCAGCTTGTCCAGCAGGTCGTCGCGGTTGACACCGAGTGTCTCGGCCGCGCTGTACAGATACAGCCCGTGTCCCGCCTCGTCCTGGACCTTGGCCATCAGGATCGCCTTGCGGCGCAGGGAGGGCGCGCGGGTGATCCAGTTGGCCTCCGGCTGCATGCCGATGATCTCGGAGTGGGCGTGCTGCGCGATCTGCCGGACCAGGGTGGAGCGGTAGGCGTCGGGCATCCAGTCGCGGGGCTCGATGCGTTCGTCGGCCGCCACCGCGGCGTCGAAGACCACCTCGTATGCCGCTGTGCGTGCCGCCTCGTCGGCGGCTTCGTCCGCCTGTGTGCGGGCCGTTTGGTGCGCTGATGCTGTCGCCATGCGGTCCCCCTCGACCTCTCGCTCCCGACCGACCGATCGTTCGGTCCATTCGCAACAATGGTCGGCCGCGCGTCCTACGGTGTCAACCGCTGTGGATAACCTCGTGTGCGCCGGTGTGGCCGCCGTGACGCCCGGGGCTGTGCCGGACGGTCGGCGCTGAGTACCGTTCGCTTGCGAACGTCGTGGCGCGCGGCGACGCGGCGGTACGGTGCCCGCAGTCCGGGGGCCGGCCGTCGGATTCGGGATCGTGAATCGGGGCGGGATGGACGCGAGGGACGAGGGCTCGAAGCGGGAGCCGGGGTCGGTCGCGCCCGAGGGGGGCGTGCCCGGCGGTGCCACCGGCGGTGTGCCGGTCCCCGGCCCGCGTCCGGCCGGAGAGGCGGCGACCGGACCTGAGGCGGCCGAGCCCCACACGGAAGCGTCCGACCCGGCTGGGGCCGAGGAAGACACGTCCGAGGACGGTACGTCCGGGGAAGCCGCCGCCGAGTGCCCCACAGAGGCCGGTCGGTCTGGAGACAGGGTTCCCGCCGGGCTTGCCGCGCTGTCCCCGCGCCATCAGATCGTCGCCGCCCTCGCCCTGGCCGCCGTGGCCGTCCTCGCCTGCGCGCATCTCGGGATGGTGTTCCTGCACGTCGCGCCCCCGAACACGGTGACGAAGCAGCACGGGCGCGCGATCGACGACTGGATCTACCCCGAGTTCGAGCAGAACTGGAAGCTCTTCGCCCCCAACCCCTTGCAGCAGGACATCGCCGTCCAGGTCCGTGCCCTGGTCCGTGCCCCGGACGGCACCAGCCGCGAGACCGGCTGGTACGACCTGTCCGCGCTCGACGGTCTGGCCATCGACGGGAATCCGCTGCCGAGCCACACCCAGCAGAACGAGCTGCGCCGCGCCTGGGACTTCTACGTGGGCACGCACGACGGCCAGAACCGTGCCGTGGGTCTGCGCGGCGACCTCTCGGAGCGCTATCTGCGCCGTATCGGCGTGCTGCGCCTCGACCGCGAGCGGGCGGGCGGTGAGGGCGCCGCCGTCGAACGTGTCCAGTTCCGCTCCCTCACCACCGACGTGCCGCCTCCACGCTGGAGCGACGCGAAGGTGTCCGACCGGCCCGTCGTCCGTGAGCTGCCCTGGTGGACCGTTCCGGGGAGCGATCGCGCGGACGCCCTGACGGAGGCGAGCGCCCGATGAACAGATCCGCTCCGACGATCGCGCGCGCGATCGCCCGGGTCACCGAGTCCGCTCTCGGCCCGTACCAGAGCGCCGTGATCCGCATCGGTTTCGCGGCCACCTGGCTGCTGTTCCTGCTGCGCGAATATCCGAACCGCCAGGAGATGTACGGGCCCCACGGGCCCTGGAGCTGGGACCTCGCGCGGCAGCTCGTCGCGAGCAACCACGCCTTCACGGTCCTGATGTGGTCCGACAGCCAGGTGTGGTTCGAGACCGTCTACGCCCTCGCGGTCCTCTCCGGCGCCCTGCTGCTGGTGGGGTGGCGGACCCGCGCGGTGTCGGTGCTCTTCATGATCGGCGTGCTGTCCCTCCAGAACCGCAGCGTCTTCATCGGGGACGGCGGGGACAACGTCCTCCACCTGATGGCGATCTATCTGGTGTTCACCCGCTGCGCCCAGGTGTGGTCGCTCGACGCGCGGCGGGACCGTCTCGCGCGTGCGGCACGCGCGCGTGGCGAGCGGCTCCGGCCCGATGGGAGCGGCCCCGTGCTGTGGGCGGCCCTCGGGACCGTGCTGGCGGTGGCGACGGGAGCGGGACGGATCGAGGGGGGTGTCCTGGGCGGCTGGCTCACGGTCTTCTGGGGACTGTGGGCGGTGCAGGCCCTGTGGTGGGCCGTCGGCTGTCTCGCCCGCACCGCCGAGCCGCGCGTCCTGCTGGACGTCGTCGCCAACATCGTGCACAACGCCGCTCTGATGATCATCATGGCCGAGGCGTGCCTGATCTACGCGACCGCCGGCTGGTACAAGATCCAGGGTTCGCTCTGGCAGGACGGCACCGCCGTCTACTACCCGCTCCACCTCCAGTCCTTCTCCCCGTGGCCCGCGCTGTCCGACCTGATGTCCGCGCACGGCACGATCGTGATGCTGGTGACCTACGGAACGGTCGTCGTCCAGGTCGCCTTCCCGTTCACGCTGTTCAACCGGCGGGTCAAGAACGTCCTGCTGGCGGTCATGATGACCGAGCACGCGGTGATCGCCGTGGTGCTGGGGCTGCCGTTCTTCTCGCTCGCGATGATCGCCGCCGACGCCGTGTTCCTGCCGACGTCCTTCCTCCTGCGCCTGGGCGGACGGGCGGCACGCGCGCGTGACCGGCTGTTCTCCGGCCGCGGCCCCGAGGTGCCGGGGACCGGGGAGGCGGACACGGGCGTTCCGGAGGGGGCCGGGCACGCGCCCGTAGGCTTCACCGCATGAACGACCCCGTACCCCTGTGGCGCCGGCTCTCCGACGACTCCGTCCTGCTCGACGGCTTCCACGCCCTCAAGCACGCGGTGCGCTTCGGAGCGCGTGTCCCGGTCGCCGTCACGACCGACCGGGGGGCGGCGCTCGGGCTGGCCGACGAACTCGCCCCGGACGTACGGGCCACTCTCGACGGACTGCTGGTCGAGGTCCCGGAGACGGTGTTCACCGCTCTCGTGCCGCGTCCGCATCCCACCTCGGTGGCGGCGCTCGCCGTACGCCCTTCCCGGGCCGCCAACCTGGAGACGCTGGCCCGGGCGCCGCGCACCGCGCCGGTGGTCGTCCTCGACGATCCGCGCAACCTCGGCAACGCCGGTGCGGTGATCCGGCTCGCGGCCGGCTTCGGTGCGACCGGGGTGGTCACGACCGGCACGCTCGACCCCTGGCACCCCACCGTCGTACGGGGCGGGGCCGGGCTGCACTTCGCGACCGCCGTGGAGCGCCTGGCGCTGGACGAACTGCCGCAGGGCCCGGTGTTCGCGCTCGACCCCGAGGGCGAGGACATCCGGGGGACGAGGCTTCCCGACGACGCCCTGCTCGCCTTCGGCTCGGAGCGCAGCGGGCTGTCCGCCGAACTGCGCTCCCGGGCCGACCACCTGGTCTCTCTGCCGATGCGCCCCCAGGTCTCCAGCTACAACCTCGCGACCAGTGTGGCCATGACGCTGTTCCACTGGAGCGCCGTGGGCGGCGCACCGGTGTAGGGGTGCCGTCCGGATCGAACGGCACCCCGGAGGCTCACGCCTCCCGGCGTACCTCGATCACCCGGAAGCGGTTCGCCACGAACGCTCCGTCGCACAGCGCCGCGTTGGCAGCGGCGTTGCCGCCGGAGCCGTGGAAGTCCGAGAACGCGGCCGTCTGGTTGACGTAGACCCCGCCCGTGAGGTTCAGGGAGAGCTGGGCGCACTCCTCCAGGCAGGCCTCCCGCACCTCGCGCTCGAACGTCTCGTCGGTGGTGTACGCGCCGACGGTCATCGCGCCCTTGTCCCGGGTGGTGCGGCGCAGAAGCTCCACGGCGTCCGCGGCCGAGTCGACCGCCACGGCGAAGGAGACCGGGCCGAAGCACTCGCTCATGTAGGCGGCCTCGTCGTCGCCCCCGGCGTTCTCCCAGTACTTGCGCGCGCCGTCGAGCTTCACCATCAGCGGCGAGCGCACGACCGCACCCGGGAACTCCGGGTTGTCGATCTGCCGTGAGGGCAGGGCCACTTCACCGAGCCCGGCGGCGGCCTCCAGCCGGGCCTTCACGTCCGGGTTCACGATGGCGCCGAGCAGCGCGTTGGCGCGGGCGTCGTCGCCGAGGAGTCCGCCGACCGACTTCGCGAGATCGGCGACCACCTCGTCGTAGGACTTGTGGCCCTCGTCCGTGGAGACGCCGTCGCGCGGGATGAGCAGGTTCTGCGGGGTGGTGCACATCTGGCCGCTGTAGAGCGACAGGGAGAACGCCAGGTTGGACAGCATCCCCTTGTAGTCGGCGGTCGACTCAACGATCACCGTGTTGACGCCGGCCTTCTCCGTGTAGACCTGCGCCTGGCGGGCGTTGGCCTCCAGCCAGTCGCCGAAGGCGGTGGAGCCGGTGTAGTCGATGATGCGGATCTCGGGGCGGGTGGCCAGCGTCTTGGCGATGCCCTCGCCGGGACGCTCGGCGGCGAGCGCCACCAGGTTCGGGTCGAAGCCCGCCCCGGCGAGCACATCGCGCGCGACCTGCACCGTGAGCGCGAGCGGGAGCACCGCGCGCGGGTGGGGCTTCACCAGGACCGCGTTGCCCGTGGCCAGGGAGGCGAACAGGCCCGGATAGCCGTTCCACGTCGGGAAGGTGTTGCAGCCGATCATCAGGGCGATGCCGCGCGGGACGGGCGTGAACTGCTTGGTGAGCGCGAGCGGGTCGCGCTTGCCCTGGGGCTTGCTCCACTCCGCGGTGCCGGGGGTGCGGACCTGCTCCGCGTAGGCGTAGGCCACCGACTCCAGGCCGCGGTCCTGCGCGTGCGGGCCACCCGCCTGGAACGCCATCATGAAGGCCTGGCCGCTGGTGTGCATGACCGCGTGCGCGAATTCGTGGGTGCGGTCGCTGATCCGCTTGAGGATCTCCAGACAGACCACGGCGCGGACCTCGGCGCCCGCGTCGCGCCAGGCGCGCTGCCCCGCGCGCATGGCGGGCAGCAGCGTGTCGAGGTCGGCGTGCGGATAGGTGACGCCCAGCTCGATGCCGTACGGCGACACCTCGCCCCCGACCCAGTCGTCCGTGCCGGGCTGGCCCAGGTCGAGGCGGGTGCCGAGGAGGGCGTCGAAGGCGGCCTTGCCCTCGGCCATGCCCAGGCTGCCGTGCTCGCCGTACGCCTTGGGGTGCTCGGGATGCGGGGACCAGTACGCGCGCGTGCGGATCGCTTCCAGCGCCTGGTCGAGGGTGGGCCGGTGCTGGGCGATCAACTGGGGCGCGGTGAGTTCGGCGGCCATCAAGGACCAACTCCTCGTCTCAAGAGCTCCTCGTCGAGCTCGCGAGCTGGGCAGGAAGGGACAGTCAGGGTTAGAGTAACCGAACGATCGGTCGGGATAAGGGGGTCCGCCGCATCTGTGGAAAACGCCGTGCGGGAGGATCGCGCACATGACAGCACTCGACCTCAGCAGCCCCGTGGCAGTCGTCGGAACCGGCACCATGGGCCAGGGCATCGCCCAGGTCGCGCTGGTGGCGGGACACCCCGTGCGGCTCCACGACGCCGCTCCCGGGCGTGCCGCGGCGGCGGCCGAAGCGATCGGCGCCCGGCTCGACCGGCTCGTCGCGAAGGACCGGCTCACCGGCGCCGAACGGGACGCCGCGCGGGCCCGGCTCCAGCCTGCCGAGCGTCTCACCGACCTCGCGGACTGCGCGCTCGTCGTCGAGGCGGTGCTCGAACAACTCGACGTCAAGCAGAAGCTGTTCGGCGACCTGGAGGACATCGTCGGGGACGACTGCCTGCTGGCCACCAACACCTCCTCGCTGTCCGTCACGGCCATCGGCGGCGCGCTGCGCAACCCCGGCCGGCTCGTCGGACTGCACTTCTTCAACCCGGCGCCGCTGCTGCCCCTCGTGGAGGTCGTCTCCGGGTTCGCGACCGACGTCACCTCGGCCACGCGCGCGTACGAGACGGCCCGCGCCTGGGGCAAGACACCCGTCGCCTGCGCGGACACCCCCGGGTTCATCGTCAACCGCATCGCCCGGCCCTTCTACGCAGAGGCGTTCGCGGTCCACGAGTCCCAGGCCGCCGACCCCGCCACCATCGACGCGGTCCTGCGCGAGTCCGGCGGTTTCCGGATGGGCGCCTTCGAACTCACCGACCTGATCGGCCAGGACGTCAACGAGTCCGTCACGCACTCCGTGTGGCGGTCCTTCTTCCAGGACGTGCGCTTCACCCCCTCGCTCGCCCAGCGGCGGCTCGTCGAGTCGGGCCGGCTCGGCCGCAAGGCGGGACACGGCTGGTACGACTACGGGGACGGCGCCGAGGCCGCCGAGCCGCACACCGCGGAGAAGGCGCAGCCGCCCGCGTACGTCGTCGCGGAGGGCGACCTGGGCCCCGCCGCCGATGTCCTCGCCCTGATCCGCGAGGCCGGCATCCAGGTCCGCGAGGACGAGGAGGACCACGGCACCCGTCTGGTGCTGCCCAGTGGCGGCCAGCTGGTCCTCGCCGACGGCCAGACCTCGGTCGAGTTCCGCGACGTCGTCTACTTCGACCTGGCGCTCGACTACCGCAAGGCCACCCGGATCGCCCTGTCGGCGTCCCAGGACACCGCTCCCCAGACCCTCTCCGAGGCCATCGGCCTCTTCCAGGCGCTGGGCAAGGACGTCAGCGTGATCGGCGACTGCCCCGGCATGATCGTCGCCCGCACGGTGGCCCGGATCGTGGACCTCGCGCACGACGCGGTCGCCAAGGGCGTGGCCACCGAGGAGGACATCGACACCGCGATGCGCCTCGGCGTCAACTACCCCCTCGGCCCCTTCGAGTGGAGCCGCAGGCTCGGCGCGAGCTGGTCGTACGACGTCCTGGACGAACTGCACGTGCGCGACCCCTCCGGGCGCTACGCCCCCTCGCTGGCGCTCTACCGCCACGCCTACGCCAACGAGAAGCGGGAGGGCACCCAGTGACCACCGCCAAGCGGGACACGTACACCCCCGAGACGCTGCTCTCCGTCGCCGTCCAGGTCTTCAACGAACGCGGCTACGACGGCACTTCCATGGAGCACCTCTCCAAGGCGGCCGGCATCTCCAAGTCGTCGATCTACCACCATGTCGCGGGCAAGGAGGAGCTGCTGCGGCGCGCGGTGAGCCGGGCGCTGGACGGCCTCTTCGAGATCCTCGACGAGGAGCACGCGCGCGTGGGACGTGCGGTGGAGCGTCTGGAGTTCGTGGTGCGGCGCATGGTGGAGGTGCTGACGTCCGAGCTGCCCTACGTGACGCTGCTCCTGCGGGTGCGCGGCAACACGGACACCGAGCGGTGGGCCCTGGAGCGGCGCCGCGACTTCGACCACCGGGTCGCCGAGCTCCTGAAGGCGGCGGCCGCCGACGGGGACGTACGCGGTGACGTGGAGGTCCGGCTCGCGACCCGGCTGGTCTTCGGAATGATCAACTCGCTCGTGGAGTGGTACCGCCCCGACGCGCGAGGCATGGGCGCGCGCGAGGTGGCCGACGCCGTGGTCGTGCTGGTCTTCGGAGGGCTCCGCCAGGAGCCGTGAGGCCGGCCGCAGACCGGTGGCGCGGGGCCGGTGACGAATGGCCCGGTGATACGAGGGCGGTCGCTGAGCCCGGTGACGCGCGGGCCGGGGCGCGTGGCCCGGTGACGTACGGGCCGGTGCCGTATGAGCTGGTGACGTACGGCCCGGTGCCGTGTGGGCTGGTGACGCACGGACCGGTGGCGTACGGGCTGGTGGCGCATGGGCCGGGGACGCGGCCGGGCCCGACCGGTCGCGTCAGCCCTCCGGTTCCAGGTCCTCCTCCTCGAAGACCAGCAGCGTCCTGCTGCTGAGCACCTCCGGGATGGACTGGAGCCGGGTGAGGACCAGTTCGCGCAGGGCCCGGTTGTCCGGCGTGTGCACCAGGAGAAGGACGTCGAAGTCGCCGCCCACCAGGGCGATGTGCGAGGCCCCGGGCAGCACCCTCAGCCGCTCCCGCACCGTGCGCCAGGAGTTCTGCACGATCTTGAGGGTGATGTAGGCCGAGGTGCCCTGCCCCGCGCGCTCGTGGTCGACGCGCGCCCCGAAGCCGCGGATCACCCCGTCGTCGATGAGGCGGTTGATCCGCGCGTACGCGTTGGCCCGCGATACATGGACCCGCTCGGCCACGGAACGTATGGAGGCGCGGCCGTCCGCCTGGAGCATGTGCAGGATGTCCTGGTCGATCGCGTCGAGCGGACGGGCGGGCGGCACGGAGGGTCCGGCCTCCGGCGGCTCGGCCATTTGTTCAGGTGCCATGTCCCCCCGCCTCCCTACCATGGACGTACTGCATCCATCTCAGGCTGTGCAGAACCGTTTGTCCACAGCCTGGCGGTGCCTGTAGCCAAAATGTGCCGACGACCGAACAATCGGTAGGTGAGGCGCATCACACCCGTGTCGCGTCCGAAGCCGCTCCCACGAGGAGGTGCCGTCATGACGGTCATGGAGCAGCGAGGGGCCCACCGGCCCACGCCGCCGCCCGCCTGGCAGCCCCGCACCGACCCCGCGCCGCTGCTGCCCGACGCGCTGCCCCACCGCGTCCTCGGCACCGACGAGGCCGCCAAGGCCGACCCGGACCTGCTGTGCCGTCTGCACAGGGAGCTGGTGCGCGGCCGCAGGTACAACGTCCAGGCCACCGCTCTCACCAAGCAGGGCCGTCTGGCCGTGTACCCGTCCAGCACCGGACAGGAGGCCTGCGAGGTCGCCGCCGCGCTCGTGCTGGAGGAGCGCGACTGGCTCTTCCCGAGCTACCGCGACACCCTCGCCGCCGTGGCCCGCGGCCTCGACCCCGTCCAGGCCCTCACGCTCCTGCGCGGCGACTGGCACACCGGCTACGACCCGCACGAGCACCGCGTCGCGCCCCTGAGCACCCCCCTCGCGACCCAGCTCCCGCACGCCGTGGGCCTCGCGCACGCCGCCCGCCTCAAGGGCGACGACGTGGTCGCGCTCGCCCTGGTCGGCGACGGCGGCACCAGCGAGGGCGACTTCCACGAGGCGCTGAACTTCGCCGCCGTCTGGCAGGCGCCCGTCGTCTTCCTCGTGCAGAACAACGGCTTCGCCATCTCCGTGCCGCTCGCCAAGCAGACCGCCGCCCCGTCGCTGGCCCACAAGGCCGTCGGCTACGGGATGCCGGGCCGCCTGGTCGACGGCAACGACGCGGTGGCCGTGCACCAGGTGCTGAGCGAGGCCATCGCCCACGCGCGCGCGGGCGGCGGTCCCACCCTCGTCGAGGCCGTCACGTACCGCATCGACGCCCACACCAACGCCGACGACGCCACCCGCTACCGGGGCGACGCCGAGGTCGAGGCCTGGCGCGCGCACGACCCCGTCGCCCTGGTCGAGCGTGAGCTGACCGAGCGCGGACTGCTCGACGAGGCCGGGCTCCAGGCGGTGCGCGACGACGCCGAGGCGATGGCCGCGGACCTGCGCGAGCGCATGAACCAGGACCCGGTGCTCGACCCCATGGACCTGTTCGCCCATGTGTATGCCCACCCCACTCCTCAACTGCTTGAGCAGGAGAGTCAGTTGAGAGCGGAGCTGGACGCCGAGGCGGACGGCACGCTCGGAGCGGGCCCGCACGGCCCGGAAGGAGCCGGGCGATGACCACGGTTGCCCTCAAACCGGCCACGATGGCGCAGGCGCTCGGGCGCGCCCTGCGCGACGCCATGGCCGCCGACCCGTCCGTCCATGTCATGGGCGAGGACGTCGGCACGCTCGGCGGTGTCTTCCGGGTCACCGACGGGCTCGCCAAGGAGTTCGG
The DNA here is from genome assembly GCF_055559015.1 of Streptomyces sp. NPDC024698. Classification (NCBI taxonomy): domain Bacteria; kingdom Bacillati; phylum Actinomycetota; class Actinomycetes; order Kitasatosporales; family Streptomycetaceae; genus Streptomyces; species Streptomyces sp. NPDC024698. Next base: position 259,848 of record NZ_JBVHLK010000008.1, read on the forward strand.
CGACGACCGCTGCACGGACACCCCGCTCGCCGAGGCGGGCATCCTCGGCGCGGCGGTCGGCATGGCCATGTACGGCCTGCGGCCGGTCGTCGAGATGCAGTTCGACGCGTTCGCCTACCCGGCGTTCGAGCAGCTCATCTCGCACGTGGCCAAGATGCGCAACCGCACGCGGGGCGCCATGCCCCTGCCCATCACGATCCGCGTCCCGTACGGCGGTGGCATCGGCGGCGTCGAGCACCACAGCGACTCCTCCGAGGCGTACTACATGGCGACCCCCGGTCTCCATGTCGTCATGCCCGCGACCGTCTCCGACGCGTACGGACTGCTGCGCGAGGCCATCGCCTCGGACGACCCGGTGGTCTTCCTGGAGCCCAAGAGGCTGTACTGGTCGAAGGATTCCTGGAACCCGGACGAGCCGCCGGCCGTTGAGCCGATAGGCCGCGCCGTGGTGCGGCGCCCGGGCCGGAGCGCCACCCTCATCACGTACGGACCCTCCGTTCCCGTCTGCCTCGAAGCCGCCGAGGCCGCGCGGGCCGAGGGCTGGGACCTCGAAGTCGTCGACCTGCGCTCCCTGGTGCCGTTCGACGACGAGACGGTCGCGGCCTCGGTGCGGCGGACCGGACGAGCGGTCGTCGTGCACGAGTCGGGCGGGTTCGGAGGACCGGGCGGGGAGATCGCGGCCCGCGTCACGGAGCGCTGCTTCCACCACCTGGAGGCGCCGGTGCTGCGCGTCGCCGGATTCGACATCCCGTATCCGCCGCCGATGCTGGAGCGGCACCACCTGCCCGGCGTCGACCGGATCCTGGACGCCGTGGGACGGCTGCAATGGGAGGCGCAGGGCTGATGGCACAGGTGCTGGAGTTCAAGCTCCCCGACCTCGGGGAGGGACTCACCGAGGCGGAGATCGTCCGCTGGCTGGTGGAGGTCGGTGACGTCGTCGCCGTCGACCAGCTCGTCGTCGAGGTCGAGACGGCCAAGGCGATGGTCGAGGTCCCCTGCCCCTACGCCGGCGTGGTCACCGCCCGCTTCGGCGAGGAGGGCACGGAAATGCCCGTCGGGGCACCGCTGATGACCGTCGCCGTCGGAGGTCCGGCCGAGGACGGCGGGACCGGGACCGGCGAGGACGAGCGGAGCGACGAGGGCTCCGGGAACGTGCTGGTGGGCTACGGAACGGGCGCGCCCCCGGCGCGCCGCCGCAGGGTGCGCCCCTCCGGCGGTGCCGTGGCCGCGGGACCGGCCGGGGCGCCGTCCCGCGCGGGCACGGGCAGCGCGCCCGCCCGGCCCGAGCCGGCCAGGCGGGAGCCGGTCCGCCCCGAACCCGTCGCCGCCGTGGCGCCGGTCACGGCAGGTGTGCCGCGGGCCGCCCACGACGGCGCCGCCCCCTCGCGGGGCGAGGGTCCCGTGCCCGTCATCTCGCCCCTCGTGCGGCGGCTCGCCCGGGAGAACGGCGTGGACCTGCGGGAGCTGCACGGTTCCGGCCCCGAGGGGCTCATCCTGCGGGCCGACGTCGAGTACGCGCTGCGCGCGGCGGCGACCGGCCGGCTGCGGTCGTCCGCCGGCTCCGAGCCGCACCACGCCTCGGCGTCCGCCTCCGGCGCGTCCGTCGCGGAGCCCTCGCACGACGGTCTGTCCGAGCAGGTGACCTCTTATGCGGACATCGCGGCGGTGGTGCCCGGAGCGTCCGGTGTCTCCCGGGGCGCGACCCCGCAGGGTGTCCGTGTCCCCCTTCGCGGGGTCCGCGGTGCCGTCGCCGACAAGCTCTCCCGCAGCCGGCGCGAGATCCCCGACGCGACCTGCTGGGTGGACGCCGACGCCACGGAGCTCATGCGGGCCCGCAGGGCGATGAACGCGGCGGGCGGTCCGAAGATCTCGCTGCTGGCGCTGCTGGCCCGGATCTGCACGGCGGCCCTGGACCGTTTCCCCGAGCTCAACTCGACGGTCGACCTGGACGCCCGCGAGATCGTCAGGCTCGACCAGGTGCATCTGGGCTTCGCGGCGCAGACCGAGCGCGGGCTCGTCGTCCCGGTCGTGCGGGACGCGCACACACGGGACGCGGAGGGACTGAGCGCGGAGTTCGGCCGGCTGACCGAGGCGGCACGGGCCGGGACCCTGACGCCGGCGGACCTCACCGGCGGCACCTTCACGCTGAACAACTACGGCGTGTTCGGCGTCGACGGTTCCACACCGATCATCAACCACCCCGAGGCGGCCATGCTCGGCGTCGGCCGCATCATCCCCAAGCCCTGGGTCCACGAGGGGGAGTTGGCGGTGCGTCAGATCGTCCAGCTCTCGCTCTCCTTCGACCACCGGGTCTGCGACGGCGGTACGGCGGGCGGGTTCCTGAGATATGTGGCGGACTGCGTGGAACAGCCGGCGGTGCTGCTGCGCACTCTGTAGGACGTGGGGCCCGGTCACACCGGTACCCGTGCCGTGCCCCGAGGGTGGCGCCGATTCCTCGGACGCCCATACTCGGGGCATGACCGCGTACGAGCCCGAGGGCGCGACCGGGCGACCTGGAAGCCGCGGCCCGCGGGATGGCCTGGGTGCCGACACCGGCCCGCGGGGCAGCCTCGGGGCCGACACCGGCCCGGGGGGCAGCGACACCGCGTACGACGCCGTCGTGCTCGCGGGCGGTGCCGCCCGGCGGCTCGGCGGCGAGGACAAGCCCGGCGTGCGCGTGGGCGGACGAACGCTGCTGGACCGGGTCCTGGCCGCTTGTGCCGATGCCACCCGCACGGTGGTCGTGGCCGGGCCCAGGCCCACCGCGCGCCCCGTGGAGTGGGCGCGCGAGGACCCGCCGGGCGGGGGACCGCTCGCCGCGCTGGACGCAGGGCTGCGGCGGACCGAGGCCCCGCACGTCCTCGTGCTCTCGGCCGACCTGCCGTTCCTGGAGGAGAAGACGGTCCGGCGCCTGCTGGACACCCTGCGCACGGGCACCGCCCCACAGGAGACCCCCACCGCTCCCCAGGCCCCCCAGTCGGCCGCCGCCCACACCCACACCGGCACCGGTTCCGCCGGGCACCGCACCCGCGGCGCCGACCACGCTCCCCGCGGCACCGACCACGCCCCCCGCCGCGACGGGGGCCACGCCCGCCCCGACGGAGTGCTCCTCACCGACTCCGGCGGGCGGGATCAGCCGCTCGTGGCCGTCTACCGCGCCGAGGCGCTGAGGCGGGAGCTGGACGTGCTCGCCGCCGCGCACGGCAGCCTCGCCGGGCTGCCGCTGCGGCGGCTCGTCGCCGCTCTCGACCTCACTCGCGTCACCGACCCCGTCGCGTCCTTCGACTGCGACACCTGGGACGACATCGCCGCCGCTCGAGCACGCATCAGGGAGCATGGGCACGTGCTGGATGAATGGATTTCCGCAGTCAAGGACGAGCTGGGCATCGACCTGGACGTCGACACCGGTGTACTGCTCGACCTGGCCCGCGACGCCGCGCACGGCGTCGCCAGGCCGGCCGCGCCGCTGACCACGTTCCTCGTCGGATACGCGGCCGCGCGGGCCGGCGGAGGCCCGGAGGCGGTCGCCGAGGCCGCCCGCAAGGCCGCCGCGCTCGCGCTCCGCTGGGCCGACGAGGACACCCCGGACGCCCGGCCGGGCGCCCCCGAAGCCCGGCCCGAGGCCCCCGAAGCCCGGCCGGACGCCGCACCGCCCGCCACCGAGCCGGACGCCGGATGACCGCCGCCCGCTCCACCAGGACCGGCCAGGACAGTCAGGACGCCGACGACTTCGACGTCGAGGAGGCGCTCGCCCTGGTCAAGGGCGTGAGCGCCCACGCGTCCGGCGAACCCGGCCAGGCCGGACGTGCCGTCCCGGGACCCCAGGGAACCGACCCGGCGGTCCCGGTACCGGGCGCCCAGGACGGCGGCGGGGGCAAGCACCCCCGTCACCACGCCACCCCCTGGCCGGAGGCCCGTGCGATCGCCGAACGGGCCGCCCGCTCCCTGCCCCGTCGGACCCCCGTCCCGGTCCCCCTCGACGCCGCCCTCGGCCTCGTCATCGCCGCTCCCCTGACGGCGCTCACCGACCTTCCCTCCTTCGACACCTCGGCGATGGACGGCTGGGCCGTCGCCGGACCCGGTCCCTGGGAGGTGCGGGAGGACGGCGTGCTCGCCGGACACGCGGAGCCGGAGCGGCTCGGCGACGGCGAGGCGGTCCGGATCGCCACCGGGGCGCGGGTCCCCCGGGACGCGACCGCCGTTCTGCGCAGCGAGCACGGCCGCCTCGACGACAAGGGACGCCTGCACGCGGGAGTCCCCCACGAGCAGGGCTCCGCCCGTTCCCGGGGAGTCCTGGCGCTCGCGCACGGTCAGGACATCCGCCCGCGCGGCCAGGAGTGCCGCAGCGGCGACCAACTGCTGCCTCTCGGAGCTCTGGTCACCCCGGCCGTGCTGGGCCTCGCGGCGGCCGCCGGCTACGACACGCTCGCCGTCGTCCCCCGCCCGCGCGCCGAGGTTCTCGTCCTCGGCGACGAACTGCTCACCGGGGGACTGCCCCGCGAGGGACTCATCCGGGACGCGCTCGGACCCATGCTGCCGCCGTGGCTGCGGGCGCTGGGCGCCGAGGTCGTCGCGGTCCGCAGGCTCGGGGACGACGCCAAGGCACTGCACAAGGCGATCACCGCCTCCCGGGCCGACCTGATTGTCACCACCGGCGGCACCGCGGGCGGCCCGGTCGACCATGTCCACCCCACCCTGCGCCGGATCGGCGCCGAACTGCTGGTGGACGGCGTCAAGGTCCGGCCGGGGCACCCGATGCTGCTGGCCCGCACCCAGGAGAACCAGCACCTCGTCGGCCTGCCCGGCAACCCCCTCGCCGCCGTCTCAGGACTGCTCACGCTGGCCGAGCCGATGCTGCGCACACTGGCCGGACGCGCGGCCCCGGAGCCGTACACGCTGCCTCTCGGAGAAGCCGTCCAGGGGCACCCGTACGACACCCGCCTCATCCCCGTCTCGCTGCGCGGTGAACGGGCCACGCCGCTGCACTACAACGGCCCGGCGATGCTGCGGGGCATCGCCGCCGCCGACGGGCTCGCGGTCGTACCGCCGGGAGGGGCACGGGCCGGGCGGGAGCTGGACCTGATCGATCTGCCCTGGGCCGCCGCGGGGATCGACGCCTGCTTCGTCTGAACCGGTCCAGCGCATGAACGGCACGAATCCGAGCGGGGAGTGTTTCACGTGAAACTTCCGGGCGATGACACGATCGCCCGCCAGGCCGACGAACATCTCGTGACCTACCAGGTGAAGCTGCCGCAGAAGGTCGTGCAGCGGCCTCTTCGGCAGGTGGCGAAGCGGCTGGCGGTGGCGCTGCTGCTGCTCGTGCTCACCGCGCTCATCGTCTGGGCCGACCGCGGCGGCTACACCGACAACTCCGACGGCAGCGTCGACATGCTCGATGCCTTCTACTACGCGACGGTCACCCTCTCCACCACCGGATACGGCGACATCACCCCGACCAGTGACATCGCCCGGCTCATCAACATCCTCGTCATCACTCCCCTGCGGGTCCTGTTCCTGATCATCCTGGTCGGCACCACCCTGGAGGTCCTCACGGAGCGCACCCGGGAGGAGTGGCGACTGAACCGCTGGAAGGCGACCTTGAGAGAACACACCGTCGTTGTCGGGTTCGGGACCAAGGGGCGGTCGGCCATCGAGACCGTCTGCGCGACCGGGCTCAAGAAGGAACAGGTCGTGGTCGTCGACCCGAGTTCCCGGGTGGTGGACGCGGCGACGGCCGAGGGATACGCGGGAGTGATCGGGGACGCCACCCGCAGCGACGTGCTGATGCGGGCCGAGGTCCACAAGGCGCGACAGATCATCATCGCCACCCAGCGGGACGACACCGCGGTCCTGGTCACCTTGACGGCGCGGCAGCTCAATCGCGGAGCGAAGATCGTCGCCGCGGTCCGTGAGGAGGAGAACGCGCCGCTGCTCCGGCAGTCCGGCGCCGACGCGGTCATCACCAGCGCCAGCGCGGCCGGCCGGCTGCTCGGGCTCTCCGTGCTCAGCCCCGCGGCGGGCATGGTGATGGAGGACCTGATCCATCAGGGCAGCGGGCTCGACATCGTGGAGCGGCCCGTCACCAAGGCCGAGGTGGGCCTCGGCGCCCGCGAGACGACGGACCTGGTGGTCAGTGTCGTACGAGGGCATCGCGTGCTCGGATACGACGATCCGGACGTCGGCGCGCTGGAGCCGATGGACCGGCTGATCACGATCGCCCGGGTCACGCGCAGCACCCGGATGATGCCGGGCCACCGGCCCTTGCCGCAGGACTAGACGGACCCTGCCGCGCGACTAACCGGCCCCTGCCGCAGGACTGGACGGAACCTTCCAGGAGTAGCGTCCCTCTCATGTACGCGATCACGATTCCCGAACCTGGTGGGCCCGAGGCGCTGGTGTGGGACGAGGTTCCCGATCCGGTGCCGGCCGAGGGCGAAGTGCTGGTCGAGGTGGTGGCCAGCGCCGTCAACCGCGCCGATCTGCTGCAACGGCAGGGCCTGTACAACCCGCCGCCCGGCGCCTCCCCCTACCCCGGACTCGAATGCTCGGGGCGCGTCGCCGCGGTCGGCCCGGGTGTCCTGGGCTGGTCGGTCGGCGACGAGGTGTGCGCGCTCCTCGCGGGCGGCGGATACGCCCAGAAGGTCGTCGTCCCCGCGGGCCAGCTGCTGCCGGTGCCCGCGGGCCTGGAGCTGCGGCAAGCGGCGGCGCTGCCCGAGGTGACCTGCACGGTCTGGTCGAACGTCTTCATGGTCGCCCATCTGCGTCCCGCCGAGACCCTGCTCGTGCACGGCGGCTCCAGCGGCATCGGCACCATGGCGATCCAGCTGGCGAAGGCCGTCGGAGCGAGGGTCGCGGTCACGGCGGGTACGAAGGAGAAGCTCGACTTCTGTGCCGAGCTGGGCGCGGACATCCTGATCAACTACCGCGAGCAGGACTTCGTCGAGGAGATCAAGAGGGCCACCGGAGGGGCGGGCGCCGACGTCATCCTCGACAACATGGGGGCCAAGTACCTCGACCCCAACGTGCGCGCGCTCGCCGTCAACGGACGGCTCGCCATCATCGGCATGCAGGGCGGCCTCAAGGCGGAGCTGAACATCGGCGTTCTCCTGAACAAGCGCGCCGCCGTCAGCGCCACCTCGCTGCGCGCCCGGCCGCTCGGCGAGAAGGCGGCGATCGTGGCGGCCGTACGGGAGCATGTGTGGCCGCTGATCGACTCCGGCCATGTCCGTCCGGTCGTCGACCGCGAGCTGCCCATGAGCGAAGCGGCCGACGCGCACCGGGTGCTGGAGGAGAGCAGTCACATCGGAAAGGTGCTGCTGGTCGCTCCTTAGGGAGCCCCGCGCCAGGCCCCCCAGCGCTCCCCGGTGCTCCCCAGCGATCCGCAGGGCTACTCGGGGCCCCAGTGCTCACCAGGACTGCCGAGTTTTCCCCTGGGCCTCCCAGCGCTCCCCAGGCCTCGCCCGGGCTTCCTCAGGCGCGGCGTACCCGCAGGCCCAGGAAGGCCAGGGCCAGGCCGAGGCCGATGAGGATCAGGCCGCTGCCCAGCGGCAGGATCGCCAGTTCCGTGTCCGGCGTGGAGCCGGGGCCGACCACGCTCTGCTGGACGGGGACCGCGTTCCCGCCCGAGGGATCGGGGGCGGTGTCCGGCTCGGTGAGTCCGGCGTCGGCGGCGGGGGCGGTGTCCTGGAGGGCCGGGGCGGCGGTGCTGTCCGGGTCCGGGCTGTCGGGGGTGTCGGGGCTGTCCTGACGGGCCGTGGTGTCCGGATCAGCCGTCCGGCCGGGCCGCTCGCGCCCCTCGCCCGCGTAACTGCCCGCACGGGACGGGTCCGCCGTGGCGGTGGGCCGTGCGGGATCCGAGGCGGCGGGGCCGGGCGCCCCCGGGCCCGCGGACTCGTGGGCGGACGGCCCGGACGAGCCGCCCCCGGTCCCTCGGGCGGACGGAGTCGGGGAGGCGGTCCCCCGGGCGGACGGGGCCGGTGAGGTGCTCCCCTGGCCGGACGAGGCCCCCGAAGGGCTCGCGTCCGCCGAAGGACGCGCATCCGCCGAGGGAGTGGGCGTACCGCCGTTCGAGGGACTTCCGGAGCCGGTGGGGGCGGTGTCCGAGCGGGCCCCGGAGCCGGTGGGAGCGGTGCGGGAGAGGTTCCCGGAGCGCGCCGGAACGGCGGACGAGGAAACGCCCGAGCCGGCCGGGACGGCGGGCGAGCGGGCTCCCCGGGCTGCCAGGAGGGTGGCCGAGAAGGTCCCCGGGGCCGCCAGGACGGTGGACGAGCGGATGCCCGAGCCCGTCAGGGCCGTGGACGCGAGGGCTCCCGGGGCCGCCGGGAGCCTGGACGTGAGGAACGGGGAGCCCGGGGCGGCGATCGCGAGGGGGCCGGCGTTCAGCAGGGCGGCCGCGAGGAGTCCGGCCGTGGGCAGGGTGCGCAGCCATGGAGTCACGTCGGTGACCCCCTCCCGGAAAGGTTCCGCCAAGACGGGTGCCGTGATCGACGGAACCAGCCTCACATGACGTCGTGATCCCGGCATCTCGGCCGAAAGCACTGCCATTCGCGCACTTCAGAGGCCGTGGAACCGCACGGATTCGCCAACTGGGCCGACCTAGGTGGTGGATCACCGTGTACGGGGGGCACCACCGTGATGGAGTACGTGGGTGCGAGAGAATGGCGGCATGGAGATGCCGAGGAACGAACGGTCGCCGGAGAAGCCTCAGGTCCTGGTTGTCGGCCAGGACGGAATGGCGCTCGGCGGCACCGGGGACGAGGACGTCCGTGAGATCCCGGTGACGGAGATGGTGGAGCAGCCGGCCAAGGTGATGCGCATCGGCAGCATGATCAAGCAGCTGCTGGAGGAAGTGCGCGCCGCACCCCTGGACGAGGCCAGCCGGGTCCGCCTGAAGGAGATCCACGCGAGCTCCGTCAAGGAGCTGGAGGACGGTCTCGCCCCGGAGCTCGTGGAGGAACTGGAGCGCCTGTCCCTGCCGTTCACGGACGAGGGGACCCCGAGCGACGCCGAACTGCGGATCGCGCAGGCTCAGTTGGTGGGCTGGCTGGAAGGACTCTTCCACGGGATCCAGACGACCCTGTTCGCCCAGCAGATGGCGGCCAGGGCTCAGTTGGAGCAGATGCGCCGTGCCCTTCCTCCGGGCGTCGGCGGTCTGGAGGACGACGAGGACCCCCGTACGGGGGGCCGTGCGGGCGGACCGTACCTGTAGCCCCGCGGGTGGACCCACCTGCCCTTGCGCGGGCGGTGGAGCCGCCGCGCCCACGCATCCCCACGATCCCGCGTCACCCCGACAGGACAACGGGCCCGGCACTCACGTGCCGGGCCCGTTCCCGCATGCGCAGCCGGCACCCGGAGTGCCCCGTAGGCGTCCGGGACGGCACCCGGAGCGCCCCTGGGTTGTCCGGCAGTGTCCGACCAGAGCCTAGGACGGGTTGCCCGAGGACACCTTGAGTTCGATCACGGGCATGCTCTTGGGGTCGAGGTCACTGCCGGCGGAGGGGAACTCCTCCATGATCGTGTCCTCGCCGTAGGTGTTCTCGTCGACGCGGGTGATCTTCATCTGCCAGCCGGCGGCCTGGAAGCAGGACTTCACCGAGCTCAGGTTCTTGAACTGGAAGTCCGGGAGCTGGATCTTCTTCGGGTCGTCGTACGACTCCGTCGGGTCCGTGCACTTCTCGGTGTCGATGGTCTTCGAGGTGTCGGCACCCTTGTGTCCCACGACCGGCGTGGACGACGAACTGGTGGTGCTCTGCCCGCCGCCCTTGTTGTCGTCGCCGGACCCGCCGTTCATGACGAGCGCCGTGATCAGGCCGCCGACGGCGACGAGCGCGACGATGACCGACCCGATCACGACCGCCTTGTTGCTCCTGCCGCCGCCCGAACCGCCGGCGGCGGGCTGGGGCGAGAGGTTGTACGGGGGAGGCGTGGAGGGTCCGTGCTGCCCGGCGTACGCGGAGGTCTGCGGCGGGGGCTGGTAGCCGCCCTGCTGCGGGTAGCCGTACGCCGGTGCGGGTGTCGGCGTGCCGTACGGGCCGGGCTGGTACGGCGTCTGCACCGGTCCCGGCGCCGGGGTGCCCTGCTCGACCGGCGGGAACACGGCGGAGCCGACACCCGAACCGCTCGGTGTCTGGGCGCCCGGCACGATGTTCGGCGCGACGGCCTGGAACGACTGGGCGACCCGGAGGCACTCGTCGCGCATGGTCTCGGCGCTCGGGAAGCGCTCGTTCGGGTTCTTCTTCAGCGCGCGGGCGATCAGCGCGTCCACCGCCGGGGGCAGCGAGCGGTTGACCGAGGAGGCCGCGACCGGCTCCTCCTGGACATGCGCGTAGGCGATGGCCAGCGGGGAGTCCGCCTCGAACGGCAGCCGCCCGGTGACCAGCTGGAACAGCATGATGCCGACCGAGTACAGGTCGGACCGGGCGTCGACGCCCCGGCCGAGGGCCTGCTCGGGGGAGAGGTACTGCGGGGTGCCGACGACCATGCCGGTCTGGGTCATCGAGGTGACGCCGGACTGCATCGCGCGGGCGATGCCGAAGTCCATGACCTTGACGACGTTGCGCTTGGTCATCATCACGTTGCCCGGCTTGATGTCCCGGTGGACCAGGCCCATCTCGTGGCTGATCTCCAGGGCCGCCAGCACGTCCGCGGTGATCTTCAGGGCCTTGTCGGCGGGCATCGCGCCGTACTGCTGGATGTCCGCGTCGAGGACCGAGCCGAGCGGCTTGCCCTCGATGTACTCCATGACGATGTACGGCGTCGTCATGCCGTCGAGGTCGTCCTCGCCGGTGTCGAAGACCGAGACGATGTTCGTGTGGGTGAGCTTGGCCACCGACTGGGCCTCGCGGCGGAAGCGCTCGCGGAAGGCCTGCTCCCGGCCGAGCTCGGTGTGCAGAGTCTTGATGGCGACCTGCCGGTCGAGCACCGAGTCGTAGGCGAGGTGCACCGAGGCCATACCGCCCTCGCCGAGCAGATCGCGCAACTGGTAGCGGCCGCCGGCGACCGCGCGCCCCGCGTACCGGCCCTGTGCGCCGTCCTGGCTCATCTTCTGCGTCCCCCGCGGCCGTGATCGATTGGCTTATTCCGGGCCAAGTCTGCCCGAGGGCACGGACACGTCAAGCTCGGTGCCCGTTCCGTGACCGTCTGAGAAAGAAGCGTCGCGGAAGCGTTACAGGTGACGTACGTCCGGTACACGGAATGTGCACCGGTGGGTCGGACGGCCGGTCCGTCTCACGCTCATCTCGGACCGGCGCCATGCGTGGAGCCTGTAGCGTGGCCCGACGGAGACCGTAACAACCACCGCGCAGACCGCGGGCAGAAACGACGGCGAGGACTGATGGCACAGCAGCAGCGCGCTCAGGGCCCGTCCGACCCCGAGGCGACTGGCGGCGGTATGTCAGATGCGCCGGAGATGTGGGGTAACGGCGGGCTGGTCGGCGACGGCCGGTATCGGCTGACGCACAGGCTCGGCCGGGGTGGCATGGCCGAGGTGTTCGCCGCCGAGGACGTGCGCCTGGGGCGGACGGTGGCGGTGAAGCTGCTCCGTGCCGATCTGGCCGAGGACCCCGTGTCCAAGGCCCGTTTCACACGCGAGGCACAGTCGGTCGCGGGGCTCAACCACCACGCGGTCGTGGCCGTGTACGACTCCGGCGAGGACGTGGTCGGGCACGGGGTCGTCCCGTACATCGTCATGGAGATCGTCGAGGGTCACACGATCCGCGATCTGCTGATCAACGCCGAGGCCCCCGGGCCCGAGCAGGCGCTGATCATCGTCTCGGGTGTCCTGGAGGCGCTGGCCTACTCGCACCAGCACGGGATCGTGCACCGGGACATCAAGCCGGCGAACGTGATCATCACGGAGACCGGCGCGGTCAAGGTTATGGACTTCGGTATCGCGCGTGCCCTGCACGGCGCGCAGTCGACGATGACCCAGACCGGCATGGTCATGGGCACCCCGCAGTACCTCTCCCCGGAGCAGGCGCTCGGCAAGGCCGTCGATCACCGCTCCGACCTGTACGCGACCGGCTGTCTCCTCTACGAGCTCCTCGCGCTGCGGCCCCCGTTCACCGGGGAGACGCCGCTGTCGGTGGTCTACCAGCACGTCCAGGACATCCCGCTGCCTCCCTCGGAGGTCGACCGCGAGGTGCCGCCGGAGCTCGACGGGCTCGTCATGCGCGCCCTCGCGAAGGATCCGGACGACCGGTTCCAGACCGCCGAGGAGATGCGCGGACTGGTCCAGTACGCGCTTCAGATGCTGTACGACCAGGGCAGCCACACCGGCACCTGGAACACCGGCCCGGTCACCCTGCACGAGGGGCCGCGCGGCCAGGTCGGCGGCTTCGCCGGTACGGCGGCGCTGCCGCACCCCGGTGACTACGGCACCACGCAGATCCCGGCGCCGCTCATCCCGCCCTACGGGACCGGTGACGACGGCGGCTTCGAGGGGCACGGCAACCGGGGCAGCGGCCGCGGCAAGCTGTGGCTCCTCGCGTTCTTCGCGCTGATCGCCATCGCCGGCGGTGTCGCGCTCGCGTTCCACAACATGGGCAACGGCACGGGCTCGGGGACCGGCACCACGCCGTCGCCGACCGTCTCGCACTCCAGCAAGACCGACGACTCGACCGACCAGCCCAGCGACGACTCCACGGACCAGTCCACGGACGACAGCACCTCGGACGACTCGACAAACACCGGCGGGAACCAGGACTACACGCCGTCGTACCAGCCGACCCAGGACACCACCACCCAGGCGCCGCCGGACCAGCCGACCGACCAGCCGACGAAGACCCCGCCGACCTCGGCGCCCCCGACGACCCAGCCGAGCACGCCGACGTCGGAGCCGACGAGCGGCGATCCGGCCGGCGGCGGCACCGAGTCCCCCGCCGCGGGTGACCTGGGCTGACCCGACAGGGCCGGCCGGACGGATCCGGGAAGAGACACCTTCCGCGCGCGGGAGCCCACGACGGGCTTCCGCGCGCGGCGTGTCCGGGGCCTTCGCGCCGGACCGGCGCATTCACCCGGCGCATTCAGGGGTGCTGCTGTTCCGCCTGTTTGCGCGCCACATAGGCGGCCGCCTGCGACCGGCGCTGCATTCCGAGTTTGGACAACAGGCTCGACACATAATTCTTGATCGTTTTCTCGGCGAGGTGCAGCCGCTCGCCGATCTGGCGATTGGTGAGCCCTTCGCCGATCAGGTCGAGAATTCTGCGTTCCTGCTCGGTGAGGCGGGAGAGCCGGTCGTCGTCCTTGGTGCCGCCGCTCCTCAGCCGTTCCAGGACACGCGCGGTGGCCGCCGGGTCGAGCAAGGACTTTCCCGCCGCGACATCCCGTACGGCCGCGAGCAGCTCATGGCCGCGAATGGCCTTCAGGACATAGCCCGAGGCCCCCGCCATGATCGCGTCGAACAGGGCCTCGTCGTCGGCGTACGAGGTCAGCATCAGGCATTTGACGCTCTCGTCCGCGGAGCGGATCTCGCGGCAGACTTCCACCCCGCTGCCGTCCGGGAGGCGTACGTCGAGGACGGCGACGTCCGGGCGGGTGGCCGGGATCCGTACCAGTGCGTCGGCCGCCGTACCCGCCTCTCCGACCACCTCGATGTCGTCCTCGGTCGAGAGCAGTTCGTGGACGCCGCGGCGGACGACTTCGTGGTCATCGAGGAGGAATACGGTGATTTTCCCGATTTCACGCACACTGTCAGTCTCACACACGATCATGGGCACTGCGCCAGGTGAACTCTTCCCGAGCCCGGGGTGGCCGGGATAACGTGCCGGTGTTCCGGCCCCCTGCAAGGCTGTGACCAGTGCTGTGACCAGCGACTGTTCCGATCTGCTCGATCTAGTAGGAAATCCACGTTTCCAAGTACTTGGATTTCCTATAAAAATCGCAGGTCAGGAGGGGTTTCACAGAAATGTGAAGCACTGGGTAACGTGGCAGTTGCAGGGCGCTCGCCGGGGCACCTGTCACGCCTGTTCCCGGCCGAGTGGCACCCACCCCGTGCACGGGTGCCGGAACAGGCGAGCCGCTCTCCCGAGCTCGAACCGCGAGCGAGGGGGACCCCAGCCTTCCGGCAACCCCGGGGGCCGGACCGACGGAGGAGCACACGTGACCGTGGAGAGCACTGCCGCGCGCAAGCCGCGACGCAGCGCAGGTACGAAGAGCGCAGCGAGCGCCAGTACGACCGGTACCAAGAGCGCCGCGAGCAGGAGCACCGGCGCGGCCGCCAAGAAGCCGCTCGGGGCGACCGGCGGCGAGCCTGAGCTCGTTCAGCTGCTGACCCCGGAAGGCAAGCGGGTCAAGGACGCCACGTACGACCCGTACGTCGCCGACATCACCCCCGAGGAGCTGCGCGGTCTGTACCGGGACATGGTCCTGAGCCGCCGCTTCGACGCGGAGGCCACCTCCCTCCAGCGCCAGGGCGAGCTGGGCCTGTGGGCCTCGATGCTCGGCCAGGAGGCCGCACAGATCGGTTCGGGCCGGGCCACCCGCGACGACGACTACGTCTTCCCGACCTACCGCGAGCACGGCGTCGCCTGGTGCCGCGGAGTCGACCCGACCAACCTGCTCGGCATGTTCCGGGGCGTGAACAACGGCGGCTGGGACCCGAACGGCAACAACTTCCATCTGTACACGATCGTCATCGGCTCGCAGACGCTGCACGCCACCGGCTACGCCATGGGCGTCGCCAAGGACGGTGCCGACTCGGCCGTGATCGCGTACTTCGGTGACGGCGCCTCCAGCCAGGGCGACGTCCTGGAGGCCTTCAACTTCGGAGCGGTCTACAACGCTCCCGTGGTGTTCTTCTGCCAGAACAACCAGTGGGCGATCTCCGAGCCGACCGAGCGCCAGATGCGCGTGCCGCTGTACCAGCGCGCGCAGGGCTTCGGCTTCCCGGGCGTCCGCGTCGACGGCAACGACGTGCTCGCCAGCCTCGCGGTGACCCGCTGGGCGCTGGAGCGGGCCCGCAACGGCGAGGGCCCCACCCTGGTCGAGGCCTACACCTACCGCATGGGCGCGCACACCACCTCCGACGACCCGACCAAGTACCGGGCCGACGAGGAGCGCGAGGCGTGGGAGGCGAAGGACCCGATCCTGCGCCTGCGCGCCTACCTGGAGTCCGCAAACCACGCGGACGAGGGATTCTTCGCGGAACTCGAGGCCGAGAGCGAGGCGTTGGGCAAGCGAGTGCGCGATGTGGTGCGGGCCATGCCCGACCCGGACAAGTTCGCCATCTTCGAGAACGTGTACGCGGACGGGCACGCGCTCGTCGACGAGGAGCGCGCCCAGTTCGCCGCCTACCAGGCGTCGTTCGCGGACGCGGGGGAGGGCAAGTAGCCATGACGACGGAAAAGATGGCGCTGGCCAAGGCGATCAACGAATCGCTGCGCACGGCCCTGGACACCGACCCCAAGGTCCTCATCATGGGCGAGGACGTCGGCAAGCTCGGCGGTGTCTTCCGGGTCACCGACGGGCTTCAGAAGGACTTCGGCGAGGACCGGGTAATCGACACCCCGCTCGCCGAGTCGGGCATCGTCGGCACCGCGATCGGCCTGGCCCTGCGCGGCTACCGCCCGGTCGTGGAGATCCAGTTCGACGGATTCGTCTTCCCGGCGTACGACCAGATCGTCACCCAGCTCGCGAAGATGCACGCGCGGGCGCTGGGCAAGATCAAGCTCCCCGTCGTCATCCGTATCCCGTACGGCGGCGGCATCGGCGCGGTCGAGCACCACTCGGAGTCCCCCGAGGCGCTCTTCGCGCACGTGGCGGGCCTGAAGGTGGTCTCTCCCTCGAACGCGGGCGACGCCTACTGGATGATGCAGCAGGCCATCCAGAGCGACGACCCGGTGATCTTCTTCGAGCCCAAGCGGCGCTACTGGGACAAGGCCGAGGTCGACAAGGACGCCATCCCCGGCCCGCTGCACAGGGCGCGGGTGGCCCGCGAGGGCAGCGACCTCACCCTGGTCGCGTACGGCCCGATGGTGAAGGTCTGCGTGGAGGCCGCCGCGGCCGCGCAGGAGGAGGGCAAGTCGATCGAGGTCCTGGACCTGCGCTCGATGTCCCCGATCGACTTCGACTCGATCCAGGCCTCGGTCGAGAAGACCCGCCGCCTGGTCGTGGTGCACGAGGCACCGGTGTTCCTCGGGACGGGCGCGGAGATCGCGGCCCGTATCACCGAGCGGTGCTTCTACCACCTGGAGGCGCCCGTCCTGCGGGTCGGCGGCTATCACGCCCCGTACCCGCCGGCCCGCCTGGAGGAGGAGTACCTTCCGGGCCTCGACCGGGTGCTCGACGCCGTCGACCGCTCGCTGGCGTACTAGGAGAGAGTCGTGACGACGATGACTGAGAACGCGTCGGGACTCCGCGAGTTCAAGATGCCCGATGTGGGCGAGGGGCTCACCGAGGCGGAGATCCTCAAGTGGTACGTCCAGGTCGGTGACACGGTCACCGACGGACAGGTCGTCTGCGAGGTCGAGACCGCCAAGGCCGCGGTCGAGCTGCCGATCCCGTACGACGGTGTGGTGAGCGAACTCCGCTTCCCCGAGGGCACGACGGTGGACGTCGGCCAGGTGATCATCACGGTGGACGTGTCCGGCGGGACGGCGTCCGCGCCGGCCGCCCCGGCCGCCCCGGCCGCCGCACAGGCCCCCGCGGCTCCGGCTCCCGCCGCCGCTCCGGTGGCGGCTCCCGAGGCGGAGGCCAAGCCCGGAGGCCGCAAGCCGGTCCTCGTCGGGTACGGCGTGGCGGAGTCCTCCACCAAGCGCCGCCCCCGCAAGGGCACCGAGGCCCCGGCCCAGCAGAGCGAGACGCTCTACGCGGCCACCGCGATCCAGGGCGAGCTCAACGGCCACGGCCACGGCTCCGTGGTCCGGGAGCGGCCCCTGGCCAAGCCCCCGGTCCGCAAGCTCGCCAAGGACCTCGGCGTCGACCTGGCGACGGTCACCCCCTCGGGCCCGGACGGCATCATCACGCGGGAGGACGTGCACGCGGCGGCCGCCCCGGCGCAGGCACCGGCCCCCGTGGCCGCCCCGGCTCCGCAGGAGGCCCCGGCCCCCGTCCAGCCGCAGGTCCCGGCTCCGGCCGCGTCCTTCGACGGCGCGCGCGAGACCCGGATCCCGGTCAAGGGTGTCCGCAAGGCGATCGCCACCGCGATGGTCGGTTCCGCGTTCACCGCCCCGCACGTCACCGAGTTCGTGACCCTCGACGTGACGCGCACGATGCGCCTGGTCGAGGAGCTCAAGCAGGACAAGGACATGCAGGGGCTGCGGGTCAACCCGCTGCTGCTCATCGCCAAGGCCCTGCTGGTCGCGATCAAGCGCAACCCGGACGTCAACGCGTCCTGGGACGAGGCCAACCAGGAGATCGTCCAGAAGCACTATGTGAATCTGGGCATCGCCGCCGCCACGCCCCGCGGGCTGATCGTGCCGAACATCAAGGACGCCCACACCAAGACCCTGCCGCAGCTGGCCGAGTCGCTGGGCGAGCTGGTGGCCACGGCCCGCGAGGGCAAGACCTCGCCGGCCGCGATGCAGGGCGGCACGGTGACGATCACCAACGTCGGCGTCTTCGGCGTCGACACGGGCACGCCGATCCTCAACCCCGGTGAGTCCGCGATCCTCGCGGTGGGTGCGATCAAGCTCCAGCCGTGGGTCCACAAGGGCAAGGTCAAGCCCCGTCAGGTCACCACCCTGGCGCTCTCCTTCGACCACCGCCTGGTCGACGGCGCGCTCGGATCGCAGGTCCTCGCGGACACCGCGGCCGTCCTGGAGCAGCCCAAGCGGCTGATCACCTGGGCGTAAGCCGTCCGGCGCCGAACGGAAAGGGGCCTGCCGCGCACCGCGCGGCAGGCCCCTTTCCGTCGGACCGCTCTACCTGGCGAAGGCGTAGTTCATCAGCTTCTTGGCGTCGGACGTGCGGTTGGTGATCGACGTGGAGGCGAGCACCGTGCCGATGACCGTCTTGCCGTTACGGGTGGCGGCGAAGACGAGGCAGTAGTGAGCCTCGGGGCCCGAACCCGTCTTGACGCCGATGGTGCCGGTGTAGCCGGTCAGCAGAGGCTTGTTGGTGTTCTCCCACGTGTAGTAGCGGTAGCCGCCACTCGCGGTCGTCACCTTCTGCTTCGTGGAGACGGTCTTGACGACCGTCTTGAACGTGGAGCTCTTCATGGCGCTGCTGGCGATCTTCGTCAGGTCACGCGGCGTCGACCAGTTGTTGCCGTTGCCGATGCCGTCGAACGAGTCGAAGTGCGTGTGCGTCAGGTGCAGGCTGGTCGCGGCAGCGTTCATCTTGCCGATGAACGACTTCACGCGGGCGGCGCGCGTCGTGCCCGAGCCGAACTTGTCGGCGAGCGCGTAGGCGGCGTCGCAGCCGGACGGCAGCATCAGACCGTAGAGGAGCTGACGGACGGTGACCTTGTCGCCCACGATCAGGTGCGCCGAGGAGGCGGTGTTGGCGACGATGTAGTCGCTGTACGCCCTCTGGATCGTGACCTTGGCGTCCAGGTTCAGGTTCGGCTGGGCCAGAACCACCTTGGCCGTCATGATCTTCGTGGTGGAACCGGTGGACAGCTTGGTGTCCGCCGCCTTGCTGTAAAGGGACGCGGCCGTCCCGTTGTTCATCACATAACCGCCCTTGGCGGTGATCGTGGGGGTGGCGACGGCGCCCGCCGGCGCGGCGCCGAAAGCTCCGGCCGCCAGCACGGCGCCGGTCGTGAGGGTCACAGCGGCGGCCTTGCGGAAACGCGTGCCCTTAATGCCGGTAATCAAAATGAATGCTCCGTATGCGCGAAATGCCCCTGGGAGAACGGCACATGACGGTGCCGTCCCACGTTCAGACTCCTGGGACGGGCGAAGGGATGCACGGCAAACGGATGAAATTCATGTGACCTGGGTTACGGGCAGGGCCCGTTGGGGTCCGCATGCTGAAATGCCCCCGGCCATGCGTACGTGTTGTATCTATGATGTGCGCATGCCTTCCGCCCCACCCGCGCCCGTGCAACTCCCCGCCAAACAGCCGCCGGCGGCAGATCGCGTCTACGCCCACGTCAAGGACGGGGTCCTGGAGCGCCGTTACGAGGGCGGGGCCCTGCTCACCGAGGGCGAACTCGCCGACGCCGTGGGCGTGTCCCGCACCCCGGTCCGCGAGGCGCTGCTCCGCCTGGAGGCCGAGGGGCTGATCAAGCTCTACCCCAAGAAGGGCGCGCTCGTCCTGCCGGTCTCCGCCCAGGAGATCGCGGACGTGGTCGAGACCCGCCAGCTCGTGGAGGAGCACGCGGCGCGCAAGGCCGTACCGGCGTCGCCGCAGCTCCTGGCCCGGCTGGAGGAACTGCTCGAACGGCAGAAGGAGCAGGCCGCCGCCGGGGACCTGGCCGCCGCGGCCGTCACCGACCGCTGCTTCCACGCCGAGATCGTCCGCAGCGGCGGCAACGAGATCCTCTCCCGGCTCTACGACCAGCTCCGCGACCGCCAGCTGAGGATGGGGGTCGCCGTGATGCACGCCCACCCCGACCGGATCACCAAGACGCTCGTCGAGCACGAGCAGATCCTCCGGGCGCTGCGCTCCGGCGACGCCGACGCGGTCGTCGGCCTCATCCACGGACACGTCAGCTGGTTCTCCAACCTGGCGCGGGGCGAGGTCCGATGAGCTCCCCCGCCACCCTGCCCGGCGACCCGCCCGGCGGCCGGCGCGCGATCGCCGTCTGGGGCATCGGCGTCTCGGTCTACTTCGTCGCGGTCATCTTCCGTACGTCCCTGGGGGTGGCCGGGCTCGACGCGGCGGACCGCTTCCACGTGGGCGCCTCCGCCCTGTCCACCTTCTCCATCCTCCAGCTCCTCGTGTACGCGGGCATGCAGATACCCGTCGGGCTGCTGGTCGACCGGCTCGGCACCAAGAAGGTGCTGACCATCGGCGTCGTGCTGTTCACGGCGGGGCAACTGGGCTTCGCGTTCTCCACCTCGTACGGCATGGCGCTGGCCTCGCGCGCGCTGCTGGGCTGCGGTGACGCGATGACCTTCATCAGCGTGCTGCGGCTCGGCACCCGCTGGTTCCCCGCCCGGCGCGGACCGCTCGTCGCGCAGTTCGCGGGCCTGGCCGGCATGGCCGGCAATCTTGTCTCGACGCTGGTGATCGCCCGTCTGCTGCACGGGGTGGGCTGGACGACCGCGTTCGCCGGCAGCGCCGGGGCCGGTGTGCTCGTCCTGGTCCTGCTGCTGCTGTTCCTGGAGGACCACCCCGAAGGCCACCGGCCGGAGCCGTTCCCCCACCGGGGCGCCGCCTACGTCCGCCGGCAGATCGCCGCCGCCTGGCGCGAACCCGGCACCCGGCTGGGCCTCTGGGTGCACTTCACCACCCAGTTCCCGGCGATGGTGTTCCTGCTGCTGTGGGGGATGCCGTTCCTCGTCCAGGCGCAGGGACTGACCCGGGCCACCGCCGGTGAGCTGCTGACCCTCGTCGTCCTGGCCAACATGGGCGCGGGGCTGGTCTACGGACAGATCGTCGCCCGGCACCACACCGCCCGGCTGCCGCTCGCGTTGGGCACGGTCGCGGCGACGGCGGTCGCGTGGGCTGGGGTGCTGGTGTACCCCGGCGAGCACGCGCCGATGTGGCTGCTGGTCGTGCTGTGCACGGTGCTCGGGTTCTGCGGGCCGGCCTCGATGCTCGGCTTCGACTTCGCGCGCCCGGCGAATCCGCCGGAGCGCCAGGGAACGGCGTCCGGGATCACCAACATGGGCGGTTTCGTCGCCTCGATGACGACGCTGCTGGCCGTCGGTGTCCTGCTCGACGCCACCGGCGACAACTACCGGATCGCCTTCGCCTCCGTGTTCGTGCTCCAGGCGGCCGGGCTGAGCCAGATCTTCCGGCTGCGGAAGGAGGCGGCCCGCCGGGAGCGGGAACGGCTCGTGGCCAGCCGGGTGGAGACGGTGCACGTACCGGCGTGACCGCCCGAAGCCCGTACCGCCCCTGCCGCTCTCCCCGCTGCCCCTGCCGCTGACCGGGGCCGGAGCGGCCGAGTGACCGGAAGGGGCGGGCGAGCCGACCGGAAGGGCGGGCGAGGGAACGCCCCGCCCCTTTGCCCGTGCCCGGACGGCCTGTCCGCCCGTCCGCCCCGTCCGCTACGGCGTGACGGCGAGGTTGCGCAGGATCGCCGCGGCCAGATCGGGATCGCCCTCGACCTTGATGCGGTCGGACACGGTGTCGGGGTGGACGCGGCCGCAGGTCAGCCGGACGAAGGTCTCCCAGTCGAGGCCGAGGCTCACCGCGGGACCGAGGGAGGGCGCACCGTCTATCGTTCCGCGCCCGTCGGCGTCGACACGGACGGTGCGCAGGAACTCGACCGGACCGTGCACGTCGAAGACGACCGCGGAGTTCGCCGGCGCCCCCGCGCCCTTGGCGACGACCTTCGGCAGCGCGGCCAGCAGCTGGTCCCGCACGACCGCCGAACCGGGGGAGTCCAGGTTCCCGGGCCGGCCCAGGGTGTACCGCAGGTCCTGCTCGTGCACCCACACGTCGAAGGCGCGGTTGAGCATGGCCTGTTCGAGGGTGATCTCGGTGCCGAGCGGACCCCGCACCTTGGCGTCGGGCTGCCGCGACTCGTTCCGCAGCTGCCGGTTGCGGCGGATGACCGTGTACTCCAGCTCGGAGGTCATCTCCGGCGCCGTGTGGTGGCGGCGCACGTCGACCTGCATCTCCATGTACCGCTGGTGTTCGTTCGTCACGTGGTAGAGGTCGCGGGGCAGGGTGTGGATCGGCCGGGGGTCGCCGAGCATCTCGCAGTCCATCCCGATGACATGCGAGACGATGTCACGGACCGACCAGCCGGGGCACGGGGTCCGCCGGTTCCACTCGCCCTCCACCAGCGGCTGCACCAGCTCGGATATCGCTTCGATGGAGTGGGCCCAGGCGTCGGCGTAGGACTGAAGACTCGGATGCAGACTCACGGAACGGGACCCCTCGGGCGGTTGGACGCGGGCAGTGCACAGGCAGCGGGTGTCTTGGGACGCTAAGTTACGCTGCTGTGAGGCACCCCGGCAGTGCTTTCGTGTGACGATCGTAGGCCCGTATGGACGGCTCGAATGCCAGGACGGTGGTAGTGTGCGCGCCTCGCTCCTCCAGATCGACGTAAACGAAGACGAATCGGTCGCTTCCCGCAGGCTCCGGGTGGCGGACCTGGTACGGGATCAGGCCGGAGCCGATCTCGTCGTGCTCCCCGAGCTGTGGACCACCGGCGCCTTCGCCTACGAGGAGTTCCGTGAGCAGGCCGAACCGCTGGACGGGCCGACCCACGAGGCGATGAGCAAGGCGGCGAGCGACGCGGGCGTGTGGCTGCACGCCGGCTCGATCCCCGAGCTCGCCGCGTCCGGGACCGGCACCGTGGCCGAGGCCCCCCTCTACAACACCTCCCTGGTGTACTCCCCCGCCGGTGAACTCGTCGCCGCCTACCGCAAGATCCACCGCTTCGGCTTCGACCAGGGCGAGGCCGTGCTGATGGGCGCGGGCACGGACCTGGTGACGGTGCGGCTGCCGGAGACCGTCCTCGGCCTGGCCACCTGCTACGACCTCCGGTTCCCCGAGCTCTTCCGCGGGCTCGTCGACGCCGGGGCGCAGACCCTCGTCCTCTCGGCGGGCTGGCCCGAACGGCGCCGTGCCCACTGGACCCTGCTCGCGCAGGCGCGTGCCGTCGAGAACCAGACGTTCGTCCTCGCCTGCGGAACGGCCGGTACGCACGCGGGAGTTCCCCAGGCCGGTCACTCGATCGTGGTCGACCCGTGGGGCGAGGTCCTCGCCGAGGCGGGTCCCGGCGAGGAGATCCTCACCGTGGACTTCGACCCGGCCAAGGTCGCGGCGACCCGGGAGCAGTTCCCGGCCCTGAAGGACCGTCTGCTGGGCCTGGACACCCCGGCCCGCTGACCACCGCGCGCGTCCGGCCGGCCGGGGTCTCCCCCCACCACCCGTGCCGGACGCCCGCACCCGGCCGGGGACCCGGAACCCGAAGTCCCCGGGACGGGTGCCGCCCTCCCGTACCGTCAGTCGTCCCCTCGCTCCTTCTCCGCGAGATGGATCACGCACACCGCGACCGCGATCAGCAGCGCCGGATCGGCGTCGTCGCGTACGACGTCGACGCCGTAGGTGTCGCGGAGGTGGAGCCAGCGCCGGGAGATCTGGGCGAGGAGTTCGTTGTCGTAGTCGACGGCGAACTCACGGTCGAGGATCTTTCCGCTGACGTCGAGTTCGGTGCCGTCGACCAGCGACACCCGATAGTGATTGCGGAGCAGGGACAGACGCTTGCGCTTGATGGTCGCGAGCGGATCGCCGTCCCGCTCGATGATCATCGTGTCGCGCAGCGCGAGCATCTTCTGGTGGATGTCGATCAGGACGCGTCCGCGGGTGTCCTTCAGCTGGAAGGTGTCCCGCAGCCGCATGGCCTTGCCGTCGACGAGGAAGACCTTGTTGCCGTGGTCGTCCTCGATCCAGTAGTCGTCACCGAAACCCAGCAGCCGGTCGCGCACGAGGTATCTCATGCCGTCACCGGTTCCCCGCCGAACGCCCCGAAACGCCGCCGGTAGGCCGACGGGCTGAGTCCGGGACCCGGCAGGGTGGCACCCTTGATCGCATGAACGCTGCTTCCTCCGCCCCGCGCCGTGTCCGTGTCCGTGCTCCCGAGCTCGTGGGGAAGGGCGGGTGGCTCAACACGGGTGGGAAGGATCTGAAGCTCGCCGACTTCCGGGGCCGGATCCTGATCCTGGACTTCTGGACCTTCTGTTGTATCAACTGCCTGCACGTCCTGGACGAGTTGCGGGAGCTGGAGGAGAAGCACCGGGACACCGTCGTCATCGTCGGGGTGCACTCGCCGAAGTTCGTGCACGAGGCGGAGCACCAGGCGGTGGTCGACGCCGTGGAGCGTTACGGGGTGGAGCACCCGGTGCTCGACGACCCGGAGCTCGCGACCTGGAAGCAGTACGCCGTACGGGCCTGGCCGACGCTCGTGGTGATCGACCCCGAGGGGTACGTCGTCGCCCAGCACGCCGGCGAGGGGCATGCCCACGCCATCGAGCGGCTGGTGGAGGAGCTGGAGGCAGAGCACGCGGCGAAGGGCACCCTGCGCCGGGGCGACGGGCCGTACGTGGCGCCCGAACCCGAGCCGACCGTGCTGCGCTTCCCGGGCAAGGCGCTCGCCCTGCCGAACGGGAATCTGCTGGTCAGCGACACGACCCGGCATCAGCTCGTGGAGCTGGAGGAGGACGGCGAGACGGTCGTCCGGCGTATCGGATCGGGCGGCCGGGGCTTCGTGGACGGCGCCGCCGAGAAGGCGGGGTTCAGCGAGCCGCAGGGCCTCGCGCTGCTGGACGAGGGCACGGTCGTCGTCGCGGACACCGTCAACCACGCGCTGCGCCGGGTCGATCTCGCGACCGGCGCGGTCTCCACCCTCGCGGGCACCGGGCGCCAGTGGTGGCAGGGGTCGCCGACGTCGGGTCCGGCGCGTGAGATCGATCTGTCCTCGCCGTGGGACGTGGCCCTGTTCGGCGGGAAGATCTGGATCGCCATGGCCGGGGTGCACCAGCTGTGGGCGTACGACCCGGCGACGGAGGGTGTGGCGGTCACCGCGGGCACGACGAACGAGGGGCTGGTCGACGGACCGGGACCCGAGGCCTGGTTCGCGCAGCCGTCGGGGCTCGCCGCGACGGCCGACCGGCTGTGGTTGGCGGACTCCGAGACCTCGGCACTGCGCTGGGTCGACCTGGACGAGGTCGTGCACACGGCGGTCGGCACCGGTCTTTTCGACTTCGGGCACCGCGACGGGGCCGCCGGACAGGCCCTGCTCCAGCACCCGTTGGGTGTCACCGCGCTCCCCGACGGTTCGGTCGCGGTCTGCGACACCTACAACCACGCGCTGCGCCGCTACGACCCCGCGACGGGTGAGGTGACCACACTGGCCACGGATCTGCGGGAGCCGAGCGACGCCGTGCTGGTGGGGGACGACATCGTGGTGGTGGAGTCGGCCCGGCACCGGCTGACCCGGCTGCGGCTGCCCGAGGAGGCCGTACGGGTCGAGTCGGTCGCCCATCGCACGCAGCGCGCGGCCACCGAGGTCACCCCGGGGGCCGTCAGGCTGGACGTGATCTTCCAGGCGCCGGCCGGGCAGAAGCTGGACACCCGCTACGGCCCGTCGACCCGGCTCCTCGTCTCGGCCACACCGCCCGAGCTGCTGCTCGCGGGTGAGGGCGCCGGCACGGATCTCTCACGGGCCGTCCAGCTGAACCCGGCGGTCACGGAAGGCGTGCTGCACGTGTCGGCGATGGTGGCGTCCTGCGACGACGACCCGGACAACGAGTACCCGGCCTGTCATGTGCACCAGCAGGACTGGGGGGTGCCGGTCCGCCTCACCGAGAGCGGAGCGGACCGGCTGCCCCTGGTCCTCGCGGGCATGGACGGCTGAGCGGACTCAGACGCCGTATCCGTCGGAGTAGCCGTCGCGGCGGCGCCGGTCGTCGTCCACGACGGTCGCCGCGGGCGGTACGACCACGCGCCGGCGCCTGGCGATGCTGCTGAAGGTGGTCACGCCGATCAGTCCGACGATCATGAGGATCACGCCGACCAGATGAAGGTTGACCCCCTGCATGTGCCAGTCGGTCGCGAACGTGAGGATCGCCCCCGCGGCGATGAGGATGATGCATCCGCCCAGGCCCATGGGTGTCGTCTCCTTGTGATGGCAACTCCGAGTCGTTCCGGACCTGTTCCGGGTACCCGGGACCTCGCGGGCCATGCGGAGGCGGTTCCCCGCATCGCGCGCCGCCGCTCGTGGCGGCGGCGCGCTCCACCTCAACTCGACGTGGGTTTCGCGGCCGGGGCTATGCCTCCAGGAACGCCACCAGCGCGTTCGTCAGCAGGAACGGGTCGTCTGCGCCGCAGAGTTCGCGGGCGCTGTGCATGGACAGGATGGCCACGCCGATGTCGACCGTTCTGATGCCGTGCCGTGCCGCCGTGATGGGGCCGATGGTGGTGCCGCAGGGCATCGAGTTGTTGGAGACGAAGGACTGGAAGGGCACGCCCGCCTTCTCGCAGGCGGCGGCGAACACGGACCGGCCCGAACCGTCGGTGGCGTAGCGGTTGTTGACGTTCACCTTGAGGATGGGGCCGCCGTTGGCGCGCGGGTGGTGCGTCGGGTCGTGCCGCTCGGCGTAGTTGGGGTGCACGGCGTGGCCGGTGTCGCAGGAGAGGCAGACAGTGCCGGCGAAGGCGCGGGCCCGGTCCTCGTAGGAGCCGCCGCGGGCGAAGACAGAACGTTCCAGCACACCGCCGAGCAGCGGTCCGTCTGCTCCGGTGTCGCTCTGGGAGCCGTTCTCCTCGTGGTCGAAGGCGGCGAGGACGGGGATGTACGAGAGCTTGGAGCCGTCCGCCGCGACCGCCGCGAGCGCGGCCGTGGCCGCGTGCACGGACAGCAGGTTGTCCATGCGCGGTCCGGCGAGCAGTTCGTTGTCGCGGCCCAGATAGGAGGGCCGTTCGACGGAGTGGGTCATCAGGTCCCAGCCGGTGACCTCGCCCGCGCCCAGTCCCGACTCCTGTTCCAGGAAGGAGATCAGGTCGCCCTCGCGGGTGTCGCCGAGTCCCCAGACGGGCTGGAGGTGGCGCTGCTTGTCGAGCTTGAGCCCCTCGCTGGTGACGGAGCGGTCCAGGTGGATGGCCAGCTGCGGCACGCGCAGCAGGGGGCGGTCGATGTTGACCAGGCGGGTCGAGCCGTCCCGCAGCGACAGCCGTCCGGCCAGGCCCAGGTCCCGGTCGAGCCAGGAGTTCAGCAGCGGTCCGCCGTAGATCTCCACGGCGATCTGCCGCCAGCCGTGCGCTCCGGTGTCGGGGAGCGGCTTGACCCGCAGGTTCGGGGAGTCGGTGTGCGCGCCGATGATCCGGAAGGGTGTGTGGGCGTCGGCGCCCTTCGGCACGTACCAGGCGATGATCGCCCCTCCGCGCAGCACGTACTTCCCGCCGCTGGTCCCGTCCCACGCGTCGGTCTCGGCGACCTGACGGAATCCGGCCTTCTCCAGCCGCTCGGCGGCGGTCGCCACGGCGTGGTACGGCGTGGGGCTCACCGCGAGGAAGGACATGAGGTCGTCGGTGTGGCCGCGGTCGAAGCGGGTGGGTGCACTCATGGGTTCACCTTAACGACGCACGAGGGCCCGCTCCCTGGGTTGGGAACGGGCCCTCGTAAGGGGGATGTGAAGGGTGGACACCTTGGGACACCTGAGCGGACGAACAGGTGCCGGACCGGTGTCGGGTGGGCCCGGCGGGCCTGGACGGGGCCTTAGAAGGCGGCCTCGTCCAGCTCCATCAGGTCCAGGTCGACGCCCTCGGCGAGCTTGCGGGCACCGGTGACGCCGGGGAGGACGTTGGCGGCGAAGAACCTCGCGGCCGCGATCTTGCCGGTGTAGAAGGGCACATCCTTGGCGGAGGCGGTCTCCAGCTTCTCGGCGGCGACGGCGGCACCGCGCAGCAGCAGGTAGCCGACGACCACGTCACCGGAGGCCATCAGCAGGCGGGTGGTGTTGAGGCCCACCTTGTAGATGTTCTTGACGTCCTGCTCGGTTGCGGCGAGGTCGGTCAGCATCAGGCCGACGATGGCCTCCAGCTCGACGGCGGCCTTGGCGAGCTGCTCACGGGCGGTGGACAGCTCCTCGCCGCCGGTGCCGAGGGCCAGGAACTTCTTGATGTCCTCGGCGAGGGAGTTCAGCGCGGCGCCCTGGTTGCGGACGATCTTGCGGAAGAAGTAGTCCTGGCCCTGGATCGCGGTGGTGCCCTCGTACAGCGTGTCGATCTTGGCGTCACGGATGTACTGCTCGATCGGGTATTCCTGGAGGAAGCCGGAGCCGCCGAAGATCTGGAGCGACTGGGCGAGGAGCTCGTAGCCCTTCTCGGAGCCGTAGCCCTTCACGATCGGCAGGAGGAGGTCGTTCAGGGCCTCGGCGGCGGCGGTGTCCTCACCGGCGGCCTGAAGGACCTGGATCTCGTCCTGGACGGCGGCGGTGTGCAGGACCAGGGCGCGCATGCCCTCGGCGTACGCCTTCTGCGTCATGAGCGAGCGGCGCACGTCCGGGTGGTGCGTGATGGTGACCTTGGGCGCGGCCTTGTCCATGAAGTCGGCCAGGTCGGTGCCCTGGACGCGCTCCTTGGCGTACTCCAGCGCGTTCAGGTAGCCGGTGGACAGCGTGGAGATGGCCTTCGTGCCGACCATCATGCGGGCGAACTCGATGATGCGGAACATCTGGCGGATGCCGTCGTGCTTGTCGCCGATCAGCCAGCCCTTGGCGGGGTGGCGGTCGCCGAAGGTCATCTCGCAGGTGTTGGAGGCCTTCAGGCCCATCTTGTGCTCGACGTTCGTCGCGTACACGCCGTTGCGCTCGCCCAGCTCGCCGGTCTCGAAGTCGAACTCGAACTTCGGGACGAGGAAGAGGGACAGGCCCTTGGTGCCGGGGCCGTGGCCCTCGGGGCGGGCGAGGACGTAGTGGAGGATGTTCTCCTCCATGTCGTGCTCACCGGAGGTGATGAAGCGCTTCACGCCCTCGATGTGCCAGGAGCCGTCCGCCTGCTCGATCGCCTTGGTGCGGCCGGCGCCCACGTCCGAGCCGGCGTCCGGCTCGGTGAGGACCATGGTGGAGCCCCAGCGCTTCTCGACGGCCATCGTGGCGATGTGCTTCTGGACGTCGTTGCCCTCCTCGAAGAGGATGCCCGCGAACGCGGGGCCCGAGGAGTACATCCACACGGCCGGGTTCGCGCCCAGGATCAGCTCCGCGTACGCCCAGATGAGGGAGCGGGGCGCGGTGGAGCCGCCGATCTCCTCGGGCACGCCGAGGCGCCAGTACTCGGAGTCCATGAACGCCTTGTACGACTTCTTGAAGGACGCCGGGACGGGCGCGGTGTTGGTCTCCGGGTCGAAGACCGGCGGGTTGCGGTCGGCGTCCGCGAAGGACTCGGCCAGCTCGTTCTCCGAGAGGCGGGTCAGCTCCCCGAGGATGCTCTTGGCGGTGTCCGTGTCCATTTCCGCGAACGGGCCGGTGCCGTACAGCTTGTCGCGCCCGAGCACCTCGAAGAGGTTGAACTCGATGTCGCGGAGATTCGACTTGTAGTGCCCCATGGCGACGGCTCCGTAAGGGATCGGCGAGGCACTGACTCCTCGCATCTGGTTCACGTACCAACAAGTAGCTTCGATGATGCTACCCGTCAGTAATAAGAAGCAACCCCGAGTGGGCCATATGTGGCCCACTACTCTTTGACGCATGTACGGCTACGAGCAGAACGCAGGCGCCCAGCAGGGGTACGTCCCGCCGCAGCAGCAGATGCCCGGCCAGATGCCGGACGGCCAGATGGCCGGCGGGTACGGCCAGCAGCAGCCCCTGTATCCGGAGCCGTCCCCGCCGTCCCTGCCGGACGCGGTCCGCGCCTTCACCACGGGTGCCATGGCGGCCGAGGACTTCCAGCAGGTCTTCGCCACCTCCAAGGTCTACTGTCCGCGCGGTGACAACCCCGGGTTCCTGGCGCTGCACAACACCCAGCAGCCCGTGATCCCGATGTTCACCTCGCTCAAGGAACTGCGCCGGTACGCGGGCAAGGAGTCCAAGTACTTCGTGATCACCGGGGCCGAGGTGATCGACCTGCTGCCCACGGGCTACGGCTTCGTGATCGACATGGAGGGCAAGCACCGGATGGTCTTCGACGCGAAGGCCGTGGAGCAGATGGTCGACTTCGCCATGCGCCGTATGTACGGCTGACGGTCGCCGCGGGTGCCGCCGGCGCCCCGGTGTCCGCTCGGTCGGATGCCTCTCGAACCTGTGACGCCCGGAGGGAATGCCCTCCGGGCGTCCGTCGTTACGAGTGGCAGAAAGTTCAATCCTCAACTAAACTCGAAGCACAAGGAGGTACCGACATGCCCGCAGTGACTGTCGAGAACCCGCTGGCCCTGCCCCGTGTGGCCGCGCCCGCCGACGCGGTGGAGCGTCCCGTGCTGACCGTGACGACCGCGCCCAGCGGCTTCGAGGGCGAGGGTTTCCCGGTCCGCCGGGCGTTCGCCGGGATCAACTACCGGCACCTCGACCCGTTCATCATGATGGACCAGATGGGTGAGGTGGAGTACGCGCCGGGCGAGCCCAAGGGCACCCCCTGGCACCCGCACCGCGGCTTCGAGACCGTGACCTACATCATCGACGGCATCTTCGACCACCAGGACTCCAACGGTGGCGGCGGCACGATCACCAACGGTGACACCCAGTGGATGACGGCCGGTTCCGGACTGCTCCACATCGAGGCGCCGCCGGAGCACCTGGTGGCGTCGGGCGGCCTCTTCCACGGGCTCCAGCTGTGGGTGAACCTGCCGGCCAAGGACAAGATGATGGCCCCCCGGTACCAGGACATCCGGGGCGGCACCGTGCAGCTGCTCAGTACCCCGGACGGCGGCGCGCTCCTGCGGGTCATCGCCGGTGAGCTCGACGGCCACCAGGGCCCCGGCATCACGCACACCCCGATCACCATGGTCCACGCCACGATCCGGCCCGGTGCCGAGATCACCCTGCCGTGGCGCGAGGACTTCAACGGCCTCGCCTACGTGCTCGCCGGACGCGGCAGCGTGGGCGCGGACCGCCGGCCGGTCCACACCGGCCAGACCGCCGTCTTCGGCACGGGCTCCTCGCTGACCGTCCGGGCGGACGAGAAGCAGGACTCCAACACGCCGGACCTGGAGGTCGTGCTGCTCGGCGGCCGGCCGATCAGGGAGCCCATGGCCCACTACGGCCCGTTCGTGATGAACACCCGCGACGAGCTCCAGCAGGCCTTCGAGGACTTCCAGAAGGGCCGCCTGGGGACCATCCCGGCGGTGCACGGGATGTCGGAGGGCGGCCCGCAGGGCTGAGCCCCGCCCGCGGACCCGTCGTCGCGTCGAAGGGAAGCCCCGTCCGCCGAGTGGACGGGGCTTCCCCCGTTCGGGCTTCCCCGGACGCCGCCACGGCTGACGCATGGTCAGCTGGCAGGGTGCAGCTACTCCCCGAGGGTGCCCGGCGGCTGGCGGCCTGGTGCGTCGTGATCCTCCTGGCCGCCGGGGTGGGATGGGTGGGGATCCAGCTGTGCGCGGAGTTCCGCACGGCGGTCGTGCCGGTGCTGCTCGCCCTGCTCGGCACCGCCCTGCTCGGCCCGCTGTACCGGCGGATGGTCAAGGCGCGGCTCAACCGCTCGCTGGCCGCCGCCCTCACCTGTGTCGCGGTGGCCGTCGTCGTCGGCGGTGCCGTCTACGTCGTCGTCGCCGCGCTCATCCACACCGGCGCCCAGATCGTGTCCTCGCTGCGGCAGGCCTCGCGGTCCGTCGCCGAGCACTTCGGCGCGGCGGGCACCTCGCTCGACGACCTCGCCGCCAACTCCAAGGACCTGCTGGCCAAGTTCGGCGGCACGGCCGCGTCCAACGTCGTCAGCGGGGTCAGCGTGGTGGCCGAGACCCTCGCCATGGGCTTCCTCGCCCTGCTGCTCGTGTTCTTCTTCCTGCGCGACTCCCACCGGGTGGCCGGATCGCTGCGCTCGCTCGCGCCCCGGGGGACCGCCGACGTCGTCGAGGCCATGGCCCGGCGTGCCTACGGGGCCGTCGAGGGCTTCATGCGCGGGACGACGATCATCGCGCTCATCGACGCCCTCTGCATCACCGTCGGGCTCCTGGTCCTGCGCGTCCCGGGCGCGGTCGGGCTCGGCGCGCTGGTCTTCGTGGGGGCGTACATCCCGTATCTCGGCGCGTTCCTCTCCGGCACGGTGGCCGTCCTGGTGGCCCTCGCGGACCGGGGTTTCGTCATCGCCCTGTGGACGCTCGGGGTCGTGCTCGCCATCCAGATGCTGGAGGGGTACGGCCTCCAGCCGATGATCCAGAGCCGGCAGGTGCAGATGCACCCGGCGGTGGTGCTGCTCGCGATCACGGCGGGCGCGTCCGTGGCGGGCGTCCTCGGCATGCTGCTCGCCGTCCCCCTGACAGCCGCCGCCTTCGGCGTCGTGCACGAACTCCGGGTGCGCTACGCCCCGCAGGGGCCGGACGGGCCGCCGGGCGCGGAGGGCCCCGGTACGCCGGGATTCCCCGGAGCGCCGGGGGCACCGGGACCGTCCGCCGACGCGTAGCCGTCAGCGTGCCCCCGGATCCCCCGTGCGATCCGCGTCCCCCGTGCGGCCCGCGTCCCCCGGTTCGCCGAGGTTCGGGACCGGCGTCCCGGTGTACGCCTCCCACGCGCCGAGCAGCGCGGTGTCGTCACCGGTCCCGGCCTCGCCGCAACCGGTGTCCGGCGCCTCGGAGAACTCGAACCAGATGCTCTTGCCCTGGCCGCGGGGGTCCACCCCCCAGGCGTCCGCGAGCATCTCGACGAGCAGGAGTCCGCGTCCGGACGAGGCCAGCTCCCCCGGGTGGCGCCGGTGCGGCAGGTCGTCGCTGGCGTCGGTCACCTCGACCCGCATCCGCCGTTTGCCGGGGTCGCCCGCCACCTCGGCGACGAGCAGCGCGTTCGCGTCGGTGTGCACGAGGACGTTGGTGACCATCTCGGAGACGAGCAGGACCGCGGAGTCGAGCTGGTCGGCCGAGGTCCAGTCGTGCAGGAGCTCCCGCACCTGCTGACGGGCGTCCGCGATCCGCTCGGGCTCGGCTTGCGCCACGGTCAGCATCGTGCGGCGGGCCGGCGGCCGTACGGGCGGGGCCGTGTCGTCTCCTGCGCCTTCCAGGGGCAGCCGGGACAGCAGCAGCACGGCGATGTCGTCCTCGCGCCGGTCGGCCAGCGGACCGGTGGTGTGATGGGAGGAGGGCCCGTGCACGGCCTGGACGAGGGCGTCGGCGAGCGTCTCCATGTCGCCGTCGTGGGATTCGAGGATCCGGCGGATACGGCGCCAGCCGGTGTCGAGGTCGTGCCCGCCGGTCTCGATGAGCCCGTCGGTACAGATCAGCATGGTCTCGCCCGGTTCCAGGACGAGCCGGGTCGTGGGGTAGTCGGCGTCCGGGTCGATGCCGAGCGGCAGCCCTCCCGCCGTGGGCCGCATCAGTACGGTTCCGTCCATCATCCGGATCGCAGGGTCGGGATGCCCCGCGCGGGCGATGTCCAGCGTTCCGGTCGCCGGTTCGACCTCCACGTACAGACAGGTCGCGAAGCGCACATCGGCGGGGTCCGCCGGCTCCTCGCTCGCGTCGGCGCCGCCGCTCGACCCGTACGTCACCGAGTCGGTGACCCCGTAGAGGAAGCGCGCCGCCCGTGACAGCACGGCGTCGGGGCGATGGCCCTCGGACGCGTAGGCGCGCAGCGCTATCCGGAGCTGGCCCATCAGACCCGCCGCACGGACGTCATGACCCTGCACATCGCCGATGACCAGGGCGTAGCGGCCGGCCGGCAGCGGGATCACGTCGTACCAGTCGCCGCCGACCTGGAGGCCGCCGCCGGTCGGGACATAGCGCGCGGCGACGCTCATGCCCGGCATCCGCGGGCCGAGCGTCGGCATCATCGAGCGCTGGAGGCCGTCGGTCAGCTCCCGGGCGGTCTCGGCGGCCCCGGCGCGGGAGAGTGCCTGGGCGAGCATGCGGGCCACGGTCGTGAGGACCGAGCGCTCGTCGGGCGTGAAGGTGACGGGATAGGTGAACGCCGCCATCCAGGTGCCCATGGTGCTGCCGGCGACGGTGAGCGGCAGGAAGGCCCAGGACTGCCGTCCGAAGTGCTGCGCGAGCGGCCAGGACGCCGGATAGCGGTCCTTGTAGTCGTCGGGGGAGGAGAGATAGACCGCCCGGCCCGTGCGGACGACCTCCGCGGCCGGATAGTCCGTGGCCAGCGACATCTGGGAGAAGGGGTCCTCGTCGCCCGGCTGGTGTCCGTGGTGGCCGATGATCGTCAGGCGGTCGCCCTCCGCGCCGAAGACGGCCAGTCCGTCCGGAGAGAAGCCGGGCATCGACAGCCCCGCCGCCACCCGCAGCACCTCCGCCGTGGACCGCGCCTCGGCCAGCGCCCGTCCCGCGTCCAGCAGGAACGCCTCCCGCGAGCGGCGCCAGTCCCCGGTGACAGGGGTGCGCGCGGCGGCGTCCGGCGGCTGCTCGCTGACCTCCTGAAGGGTGCCGATCAGCTCGTACTCCCCGGTCTCGGGGTCGACGAGCGGCTTGGAGCGGCTGCGGACCGTGCGGAGCACCCGGCCGTGCTCGTCCATGATCCGCATGCGGGCCTCGGCGAGGGTGCCCTCGGCGACCGCGAGGTGCACCACCCCGTCCATCTCGTTCCAGTCGACGGGGTGGACATGGGAGCGGGCGCCCGCCTCGGTGAGTGTCGTCAGCTCGGCGGGCATACCGATCAGGCGGGCGGCCTCCGCGTCGAAGGTGACCTCTCCCGAGGCGTTGTCCCAGCGCCACACGCCGGTGGCGAGAGTGGCCAGGACGTCCCCCATGGCGGGCAGGGGCTCACCGGTGCGCATGCGCCCACTGTAGGAACAGGTGATCGGTGCCTGCCACCGATGCCCGTCACCGCGCGGAGCGCCCAATGAGGGGGAGGTGACCTGGCCTGCCCGGTACCCTGGGGGTGTTTCACGTGAAACAGGCCCCCAATCC
Organism: Streptomyces sp. NPDC024698; assembly: GCF_055559015.1. Taxonomy (NCBI): domain Bacteria; kingdom Bacillati; phylum Actinomycetota; class Actinomycetes; order Kitasatosporales; family Streptomycetaceae; genus Streptomyces; species Streptomyces sp. NPDC024698. Next base: position 294,406 of record NZ_JBVHLK010000008.1, read on the forward strand.
GCGAAGACTGGATGAACCTCGATGCATCGGTACAGGTCCCACACCTGCGGCGAGCTCCGCGCCTCTGACGTCGGCAGTGACGTCCGGCTGAGCGGCTGGCTGCACAATCGCCGAGACCTGGGCGGCATCCTCTTCATCGATCTGCGCGACCACTACGGCATCACGCAGCTCGTCGCCCGCCCCGGCACCCCCGCCTACGAGGCCCTGGACAAGGTCTCGAAGGAGTCGACCGTCCGCGTCGACGGCAAGGTCGTCTCGCGTGGCACGGAGAACGTGAACCCGGACCTGCCCACCGGTGAGGTCGAGGTCGAGGTGAGCGAGGTCGAACTGCTCGGCGCCGCCGCCCCGCTGCCCTTCACGATCAACGCCGAGGACGGTGTCAACGAGGAGCGCCGTCTGGAGTACCGCTTCCTCGACCTGCGCCGCGAGCGCATGCACCGCAACATCCTGCTGCGTACGGCCGTGATCTCCGCGATCCGTCACAAGATGACGGCGCTGGGCTTCAACGAGATGGCCACCCCGATCCTCAGCGCCACCTCCCCCGAGGGCGCGCGCGACTTCGTGGTCCCCTCCCGGCTGAACCCCGGCAGGTTCTACGCGCTGCCGCAGGCGCCGCAGCAGTTCAAGCAGCTGCTGATGATCTCCGGCTTCGACCGCTACTTCCAGATCGCGCCCTGCTTCCGCGACGAGGACGCCCGCGCGGACCGCTCGCCGGGCGAGTTCTACCAGCTCGACGTGGAGATGTCCTTCGTCGAGCAGGAGGACGTGTTCCAGCCGATCGAGAAGCTCATGACGGAGCTGTTCGAGGAGTTCGGCGGTGACCGTCACGTCACCTCCCCCTTCCCGCGCATCCCGTTCCGCGAGTCGATGCTGAAGTACGGCTCCGACAAGCCGGACCTGCGGGCCCAGCTGGAGCTCGTCGACATCACCGACATCTTCGAGGGCTCCGAGTTCAAGGCCTTCGCCGGCAAGCACGTGCGCGCGCTGCCGGTGCCGGACGTGGCCGGCCAGTCGCGGAAGTTCTTCGACGGCCTCGGCGACTACGCGGTCGAGCAGGGCGCGAAGGGCCTGGCCTGGGTGCGCGTGGGCGAGGACGGTTCGCTGACCGGCCCGATCGCCAAGTTCCTCACCGAGGACAACGTCGCCGAGCTGACCAAGCGTCTCTCCCTGGCCGCCGGACACGCGGTGTTCTTCGGCGCGGGCGAGTTCGACGAGGTCTCGAAGATCATGGGCGCGGTGCGGGTCGAGGCCGCGAAGCGCTCGGGCAACTTCGAGGAGAACGTCTTCCGCTTCTGCTGGATCGTCGACTTCCCGATGTACGAGAAGGACGAGGAGACCGGGAAGCTCGACTTCTCGCACAACCCGTTCTCGATGCCGCAGGGCGGTCTTCAGGCCCTGGAGACCCAGGACCCGCTGGACATCCTCGGCTGGCAGTACGACATCGTCTGCAACGGCGTCGAGCTGTCCTCCGGCGCGATCCGCAACCACGAGCCCGAGATCATGCTCAAGGCCTTCGAGATCGCCGGCTACGACCGCGAGACGGTCGAGGAGCAGTTCGCCGGCATGCTGCGCGCCTTCCGCTTCGGCGCCCCGCCGCACGGCGGGATCGCCCCGGGTGTCGACCGCATCGTCATGCTGCTCGCCGATGAGCCGAACATCCGCGAGACCATCGCGTTCCCGCTCAACGGCAACGCGCAGGACCTGATGATGGGCGCGCCCACGGAGCTGGACGAGACCCGGCTGCGCGAGCTGCACCTCTCGGTCCGCAAGCCACAGCCGAAGTAGGCAGGCTCCGCGGCACCGGAAGGCGCCGCACACCGAAGTGGCCCGGAACCAGCGATGGTTCCGGGCCATTCTCGTGCGGTCCGTGAAACCACAGCCCGCACCCATGCTGCTGACAGGTCGGCTCCCTACCGTCCCGCGCATGACTGAGACCCAAGGACTCGCGCACCAAGGGAACATGACCAGGCGCAAGGTCGTCGTCGCGGGCGGAGTGGCCGTGGCGGCCGTGGGCGTGGGCGGCGCCGCCGCCGTGAACGCGTTCGCGGACGAGGCCACGACCGGCACCACGACGGCCGCGTCCGGTGCGGAGAGCTGTTACGCGCTGACCTCGGAGACCACCGAGGGCCCCTACTACATCGACGCGGACAAGATCCGCCGGGACATCACCGAGGACCAGCCGGGCATCCCGCTGACCCTCGCGCTCAAGGTGATCGACGCCGAGACGTGCAGACCGGTCAGGAACGCGGCGGTGGACATCTGGCACTGCTCGGCGCTGGGCGTGTACTCCGGCTACGAGGCGATGAGCAACGGCGGTGGCGGCGGCGGCCCGTCGGGCGGGCCCACGGACGTCCCGTCCGGCACCCCGACGGGTGAACCCCCGTCAGGTCCGCCCCCGGGAGGCGGTGGCGGGCACACCGAGCCCACCGACGACAAGCGGTATCTGCGCGGCACCTGGAGGACCGACCGGCACGGCCGGGTCACCTTCAGGACGCTCTTCCCCGGCTGGTACCGGGGCCGTTGCGTCCACATCCATGTGAAGGTCCATGTGGACGGCACCTGGACCGACGCGGGCTACGAGGGCGGGCACGCCTGTCACACCGGCCAGCTCTTCTTCTCGGAGGCGTCCGTCCTGGCCTCGGCGGAGGTCGCCCCGTACTCCACCAGCACGACCCCCCGCACGACCCTGGACAAGGACACGATCTACCCGGGCAACGGGCACGAAGGCGGCCTTCTGTACCTCGCGTACGACAGGAGGCACATCGCCCGGGGCGTCCACGCCCGGCTGACGATGGCCGTCGCGCCGGACGAGACCCACGACAGCACCGACACCGGTCCGGGCCCGTCGGCCACGCCGTCCTGACCTCTGGGCCCGCCGGCGGTCAGGTGTCGTACGTGCCGTCCCACGGCTCGGAGAAACCGAGGCGGTCGGGGTAGAGCTCGGCCCAGGCCTCGCCCTCGTCCACACCGGCCAGCAGGCCGAACAGCACACCGTCGACGGTGATCCGGAACGGCCGGATCGCTATGTCCGTGTACGAGCGCCGGGGCAGGCTGCGCAGCAGCTTCGCCAGGTGGACGCGGGCACGGGAGAGCACCGAGAACTCCCCGGCCGCGGCTCGCTGCTGTTCGGCCCAGGTGCCGGCGCACCAGACCTCCGAGTCGCGGTAGCGGCCCTCGGAGTCGAAGGTGTGGAGAACCGTGTACAGACGTTTGTGTTCTTCCCAGCCGTCGTCGGGACGGAACCCTTCGGGGAAGGCGTACGTGATCGACGCCAGGAACTGACCGTCCGCGTACCGGCCGATGGTCTCGGTGCGGTGCTTCGGTTCGTAGGCGATCGGAATGACCTCGGGGACTGCCACCATGGCGGAAACCATACGGGTGACCGGGGGTTTAGTGGAGCCGGGGTCCATTACGGATCGGCGGCATCGGACAGAGAGTGGCTTTCCCGGCTCTTTGCCGGGTCTTAACCGCCCTCTCACCTGGTTCTCGGCGATGAAAAGGGGGGCGCGGACGGATCGTCCGTGCCCCCTTCTCATGCTCCGATTCCCCGGCCGGGAGGCCTCAGGAGAGCGACCGGTATCCGCTCCAGCCGGTGGCTATCTTCGTGCGGGAGCCGAACGATCCCTTGCCGTCCCCGTTGTTGCGGTAGAGGGCCCCGCTCGTGTCCCGGGAGACCAGGTCGGCCCGGCCGTCGTCGGTGATGTCACCGACGCCGACGACGGCGTTGTAGGAGCCGCCCCAGTCGGCGAACACCTTCACCCGGGCGGCGAAGGTTCCGTTCCCCTTGCCGTCGTAGCGGTAGAGGGTGTTGGACGTGTCCTGGACGAGCAGGTCGCCGATGCCGTCGCCGCCGAGGTCACCGGCCCCGAGGATCTTCTTGTAGCCCTTCCAGGCGTCGTAGAGCTTCACGCGGGCCGACAGTGTGCCCGTGCTCGTCCCCTTGAAGAGGTAGACGGTCCCGGTGGACGCGACGCGCGCGATCAGGTCGGGCCGGCCGTCGCCGCTCACGTCGCCGGGCGAGGTCAGGACGTCGTACTGCGTCCAGCCGCTGCTCGCGAGCGTGGTGTACGACGTCTTCGGGGTGAGGGCCGCGCCGCAGCGCGGCTTGTAGAGGCGCAGGGCCCCGCTGCCCAGCCGGACGAGGACGTCGTTGCAGCGGTCGCCGTTCAGGTCGCCGAACGGTACGGCCTTGATGCTGGTGGCCCAGCCGGAGCCGCTGATCTTCTCGCCGAACTTCCCGGTGCCGGTGCCCGACTGGAAGGTCAGGCCGCCGGACGAGTTCAGGGTGAGGAGGTCGCCGCGGCCGTCGGGTCCGTCCGGGCTGGAGAAGTCGTGCCGTACGGGCGCGCCGCTCAGGAGGAAGCCCTTGCCGGTCGCCACGGTGACCGCCGAGGCGGTGCCGATGCCGGTGGCCTTGAGGGTCCAGGTGAACTCTCCGTTGGGGAAGCGGGCGTTGTCGACCGTCGTGCCGGACCAGTCCGTCCCCACCGAGACGGTGGAAGCGCCCCCGGTGAACGTACGGGTGGCCTTGCCCTTCGCGCCGCTCTGGACGGAGGCGAAGGTGACCGACCAGGAAGTGACGGGGCGGGAGAGCAGCCAGGAGCCCTGGAACGGCATCGTGGGGTCGGCGTAGTCCGTCGCCTCGGTCGTGAAGGCCGTCACGGCCGACGGGGCGACGCCGGTCCTGGCGATGTGCGTCCGCTCGTACAGGTCGGTCCAGGCCACCATGCCCGTGTACTCGTCGACGGTCCACTTGAAGCGGCGGTCCATGGCGAGGCCCGTGTCGGCGACGTCGGTGGCGAGCACGCGGCCGGTGCCGGTCGCCGCGTCCGTCAGCACCAGGGTGCCGGCGGCGCGGTCGTGGCGGACGGTGAAGCCGTCCCCGAGCAGTACGTCGCCGCCGCTCACCGCGCGGGAGGAGGCGGCCTTGGTGTCGTACACGCCGGCCGAGCCGTCGCCGCACGTCCAGTACACCCAGCGGCCCGCTGCCTGGAGCTCTTCGGGCACGCAGGACATGCCCGGAACCGTCACCGTCGCGAGGGTCTTGTCCTCGGTCAGGCTGTACGAGGTGAGCTTGCCCGTGGTGGAGGCGCTCCACAGGGTGGAGCCGTTGAGGGCGGCGGCGCGCACGGAGCGCTTCAGCTTCTGGCCCTGGCCGAACTCGCCGATGTACTGCTGCGGGGAGGTGCCCCCGGAGTCGTAGACCGCGTAGTTGTCCGAGACGTCGACGATGTGGCCGCCCGTGGTGCCGAACTCGAGGGTCCAGTCCGATGAGCCGTCGTCGATGGCGACCAGCCGGTCCTTGCCGCTCAGGCCGGTGCCGGTGGTGCCGAGGAAGGCGTCCCGCGCGCCGTCGGCGAGACTGCCCCAGAGCATCGAGCAGGCCGTGCCCGGGTACGGGCAGCGGGTGAGCACCCTGTCCCCGGCCTCCGGCGCGGAGGCGGTGAACTGCCCGCCGGCCACGGCGAGCGTGCGCAGCGAGGTGGTGTCCATGATGTTGCTGGGGTCGTCCTCGGCCACGCGCAGGGCGCCCCGGCTGAGCGCGAGACCGGTCTTGGCGTTCTCCGTCGCCGGGACCTGGGCCAGCTGCTCCAGGCCGGGCGTGCCGTCCGCGGCCTCGGTGAGGCGCCGCACCCACCAGTCGCTCGCCCCGGTGCCGCCGGTGACGAGCGCGCCGCCGCCGGTCGCGCGGAGGACGTACGCCCCCGCCTTCGCCGCCAGGGTCTGCGAGGAGCCGTCCTTCAGGGAGTCGGCCCGCAGTTCGCTGGTGCCGGTGCCGGTGTGCAGCGGGAGCAGCAGCCGGTCGCCGGAGAGCACCGGGGCGCCGTCGAGCTGGGCACCGGGCGGGGGCAGGTCGATCACCTGCTCCTCGGCTTCGGGGTCCGTGCGGGGCTTGACGTGCAGGATGCCGCCGGCCGCGTCGTACCAGCCGATCCGGTCGTCGTCGAGGACGTCGTACTGCTGCGAGTACGGGCTGGAGAAGGCCGGGGTGGCGGTGGCCGTCGCCAGGTCGAGGTAGTACACGGAGCCGCCGACCTTGAACAGCACGCCGTGCGCGTCGGCGGCCGTGACCGAACCCGAGGTGATCCGCATCCAGTCGGGGGTGATGGCGCGGGAGCGCCAGGTGCCGTCGACGAGGTCGTGCACCGCGTACTCGGTCAGGACGGTCCGTCCGGCGAGCCCCCGGTACGCCTCGTCCGAGGTGAACGACGTCGTCTTCCGGGTCGCCGGGTCCCACAGGGCCACGGAGCCGGCCGACGGCAGCGCGACCAGGTCGGCGTCGCTGCCGTACCAGGCGATGGGGCAGTTCGAGGAGCCGAGGCTCGCGCAGGCGACCGTGGGCGTGTACACACCGTCGGCGGTCCTGACGACCGTGCTGGTGCCGTCGGCGTAGTCCGTCCACAGCAGTCCGGTGATCCCGGTCTGCCGGTGCAGGAAGCCGCTCGCGCCGGCCACCAGCGGGCGGTCGGCGCGCGGTTGTGTGCCCGCGGGGTCGGTCAGGGTGATCTCGGAGGTGGACCCGGCCGGTGCGGCCGGGTCCGCCGAGGCGCCGTTCTGCGGCAGAACGGCGAGGGTGGCGGCCGTCACGGCGACCGCTATGGAGGAGACGGCCGCGGCAAGGCCGCGCCGTCTCGGGGCGTGTCTGCCCACGTGCGATGTCCCTCCCCACGAGGGCGTTCGCCCTCGCCAAGTGAGCGGACTTTACCAGCCCTTTTACTTCCCTTGACGGGTGGGTGGGCCGGTGCGCACGGGGCTCCTTCAGCCCTGCTCGCCGCCGAAGCGCTCCTTGTACGACTCCAGGTCCTCGTCCGTGATCTTGGCGAACAGGACCGGGGGAACGGTGAAGGGGGTTCCGGCGGGGAGGAAGGCCAGGGCGCGGGCCTCGTCCGCGGTCACCCAGGCCGCCGTGTCGTCCGCGAGGGCGAAGGCCGAGCGCATCGCGCGGGCGGACGCCGGGATCAAGGGCTCCGACACCACCGAGTAGAGGTGGATCAGGTTCATCGCCGTGCGGAGCGTGAGCGCCGCGCCCTCGGGGCTGGTCTTGATCTCCAGCCAGGGGGCCTTCTCCTCCAGGTAGGAGTTGCCCGCGGACCACAGGGCGCGCAGCGCGGCGGCCGCCTTGCGGAACTGGAGGGCCTCCATCTGGGCCTCGTACTCCGCGAGCAGGCCCGCGATCTCCGTGCCCAGCTTCGCCTCGGCCTCGCCGGCCTCCGCACCCGCCGGGACCTCCTCGCCGAAGCGCTTCTTGGAGAAGGACAGGACGCGGTTGACGAAGTTGCCGAGGGTGTCGGCCAGGTCCTTGTTCACCGTGGTGGTGAAGTGCTCCCAGGTGAACGAGGAGTCGTCCGACTCGGGGGCGTTGGCGATGAGGAAGTAGCGCCAGTAGTCGGCGGGCAGGATGGCCAGCGCCTGGTCCGTGAAGACACCGCGCTTCTGGGACGTGGAGAACTTCCCGCCGTAGTACGTCAGCCAGTTGAAGGCCTTGACGTAGTCGACCTTCTTCCACGGCTCGCGCACGCCCAGCTCGGTGGCCGGGAACATCACGGTGTGGAAGGGCACGTTGTCCTTCGCCATGAACTGCGTGTAGCGGACCGGGTTCTCGCCGGAGTCCGCGTCGTACCACCAGGACTTCCAGTCGCGGTTCTCGGTGTCCTGGTCGGACCACTCCCTCGTCGCGCCGATGTACTCGATCGGGGCGTCGAACCAGACGTAGAAGACCTTGCCCTCGGCCGCGAGCTCCGGCCAGGTGTCGGCCGGGACCGGGACGCCCCAGTCCAGGTCACGGGTGATCGCGCGGTCGTGGAGGCCCTCGGTCAGCCACTTGCGGGCGATGGAGGAGGCGAGCTGCGGCCACTCGGACTCGTGCCGGGCCACCCACTCCTCGACCTCGTGCTGGAGCTTGGACTGGAGGAGGAACAGGTGCTTCGTCTCGCGGACCTCCAGGTCCGTCGAGCCGGAGATCGCCGAACGCGGGTCGATCAGGTCCGTGGGGTCGAGCACGCGCGTGCAGTTCTCGCACTGGTCGCCGCGGGCTTTGTCGTACCCGCAGTGCGGGCAGGTGCCCTCGACGTAACGGTCGGGGAGGAACCGGCCGTCCGCCGGCGAGTACACCTGACGGATCGCGCGCTCCTCGATGAAGCCGTTCTCGTTCAGGCGGCGCGCGAAGTGCTGGGTGATGTCGCGGTTCTCCGGGCTTGAGCTGCGGCCGAAGTAGTCGAAGGCCAGCTCGAAGCCGTCGTACACGGCCTTCTGCGCGTCGTGCGCCTGCGCGCAGAACTCGTCGACCGGCAGGCCGCGCTCCTTGGCCGCCAGCTCGGCGGGGGTGCCGTGCTCGTCCGTCGCGCAGATGTACAGGACGTCGTGGCCGCGCTGGCGGAGGTAGCGGGAGTACACGTCCGCCGGGAGCATGGACCCCACCATGTTGCCCAGGTGCTTGATCCCGTTGATGTACGGAAGGGCGCTGGTGATGAGGTGTCGAGCCATCGCGGGCTGCTCCCAGGTCGCTGCGTGGGGCGACGATCGCGTCCGGTTTCCGGTGGGCCGGTCGTCGCCGGTGAACCTTGAAATCGTAGCCGACATGGGTGGGCCGCCCGCTTCCCGTTTTAAGGCGTGGGAAGGGGGCGGCCGGGGTGCTGCTGAGGAGGGGTTACGGGCGCCAGTTCTCCAGCACGCCGTCGTAGACCTCGACGTCCGTCAGCTCGCGCGGGGCCGGGCCCGCGTGGAAGAAGGCCGTGTTCCCGGTCTTCAGCTTGCGCAGGTAGTCGAAGGCCTTGTTGTCGTGCTCGCCGAAGGCGACGAACGAGAAGAAGACGCCCGGGTTGTTCTTCGCCGCGTCTGTGAGGGACTGGGTGGCGGGGGTCTTCGCGTCCGGGGCGCCGTCCACCTGGAAGATCACCAGGGCGGGGTCGGCGGAGCCGGAGCGCTGGTGGTGGGTGACGACCTCCTCGACGGCCGCGTGGTAGCTCGTACGGCCCATGCGGCCGAGGCCGGCGTGCAGGTCGTCGACCTTGTTGTCGTGCTCGGCGAGGGTGAGGGCGCCGGTGCCGTCCAGCTCGGTGGAGAAGAAGACGACGTGGACGGTCGCCTCCGGGTCCAGGTGGGCGGCGAGGGCGAGGGCCTGCTCGCCGAGGGCCTGGGCGGAGCCGTCCTTGTAGTAGGCGCGCATGGACGACGAGCGGTCGAGAACGAGGTAGACCTTGGCGCGGGTGCCGGTGAGGTTCCGCTTCTCGAGCGCGGAACCGGCTTCCTGGTACGCCGTCACCAGGGCCGGGGCCTCGGACTTGACGTGGGTCAGGGGGACGGCGGGGGTGCCCGCCTCGGCTTCGCCTTCGGCGGGACTGTTCCCACCCGCACCACCCGTGCTGCTTTCGTCATCGGCTGCGGGGGTCGCCAGTGGGGCGTCGCCACCGTCGGCGACCGCGGGCACATCCACGAGAGCGGCCTCGGCAACGGGCTCCGCCTCGGCGGCAGCCTCCGGCTCGGTGACGGGTTCGGCTTCCACCTCGGCCGGGACCTCGGCGACGGGCTCGGCCGGGACCTCCGCGACGGGCTCGGCCGGAACCTCGGCCTCGGCAACGGGCTCCGCCTCGGCGACGGGTTCGGGCTCGGTTTCCGCCTCGGCGACGGACTCCGGCTCGGCCACGGGCTCGACCTCGGCAACCGGCTCCGCCTCGGCGACGGCTGCGGCGACCGGCTCGGACTCCGCCTCGGCGGCGGGCTCGATGACCGGCTCAACCTCGGCGACGACCTCCGCCTCGGCAACCGGCTCCGCCTCGGCGGCTTCGGGCTCGGCTTCGGCAGCAGGCGCGGCTTCGACGACCGTCTCGGCCTCGGGCTCGGCGACGGCCTCGGTCTCGGTGACCGGCTCCGCCTCGGTGACGGCGACCGGATCCGCCTCGGTGACGGGCTCGGCGACCGTCTCGGCCGCGGCCTCCGCCTCTGTGACCGGCTCGGCCTCAGCAGCAGGCGCGGCCTCGGTCTCGGTGACGGCTTCGGCGACCGGCTCGGCGTCGGTGGCCGACTCGACCTCGGGCTCGGTGACGGCGACCGGCTCCGCCTCGGCGGCAGGCTCGGCCTCGGTAACCGGCTCCGCCTCAGCGGCAGGCTCCGGCTCGGGGGCCGGCTTCGGTGGGGGCTGGGATTCGCTGGTGGGATTCGCCGGAGGCGCTTGCTTGGGTACCGTCACGTTGTCGAAGGCCGCCGAGACCAGCTCGTCGACCACGGAGGGTTCCGATGCCGGAGCCGGAATCCTCGGCTCGGCCTCGGGAGAATCGGGAGAAAGTGTCGGCTCCTCGGCGGGAGCCGGGACCGCCGCGGTCGACGTGGCCTCTCGCGAGGTCTCCGCGTCAGCGTCACGACCCTTGCGTGAGCGGCCGAACGCATTCCGCAGGAGAGTGAGAATGCCCATGTGCGCAACCCTTCGCGTGAGTTGATCCCGTCAATCCCTGGCCAGGACGGACACGTAAGGTTAGCGGCCACAGATGGTGATCTTCGGCAGGGGCGGCGCTCCGGACGACCGTCGCGTCAACCCCCTTACAGCGCCCACGGGTTCACTTTCCTACCATGGTGATTTGTCGGAATTCCGAATTCCGTCCGTCCCGCGCACGGAGCCGGGACGATGGCCGAATAGTCGGTGCCGACGCCGTCCCTGTCAATGCGGTGAGGCGATCGCCCTGGCTGCCGCGACCTCCTGCCGCACCGGTTCGAGCACGCTGCCCGCGGGCCCGGTGAGCTCGGTCGGGACGGCGAACAGCACGTCCGTCCCGCGCAGCCCCTCGGACAACTCCCTCAGCTGGCGGGCGATCGTGGTGATCTCGGCCGCGGACGGCTCGTCCGCGCCCTGCCGGACCCGGACCCGGGCGGCGGTCGTCGCGTCCACGATCCGCTCGACGGCCACGACGAGCGGCATCCAGGCCGCGGCGCGGCGCCCGTTCGGCGGCGGCTCGGTCAGCGCGCGCTGGAACTCCGTACGGATGGAGGAGAGGTCGCGGTACAGCCGGCGTCTGCTGCGGGCGCGGGCCGGCGGATCGGCGGCGTCCCCGAAGGCCAGCTCGACATAGCCGGCGGTGTCGGCGACCGCCCGCGCGAGCCGGTCGCCGACCCGGGCGTGCCAGCTCTCCGGCCACAGGAGGTACCCGGCCACCAGGGCGATGGCGCAGCCGATCAGGGAGTCGACGAGCCGGGGGACGATGAGCCCGGTGCCCAGGTGGTTGAGGATGTCGGACAGCAGCAGGATCACCGGGGTGATCGCGGCGGTCTGATAGCCGTAGCCGCGCGGGGTCAGAGCCGGGATGAGCGCGCCGAGCACCATCAGCGCGGGCACGTCCCACCAGCCGCGCGGCACCACCGTGAACACGGCCGCCGCGACGACGAGGCCCGCGACCGTGCCGAGCGCGCGCAGCAGGGCCCGCGAGAAGACGGAACCGTAGTCGGGCTTCATGACGAAGGTGATGGTGAGCGCGACCCAGTACGAGCGTGGCACCTCGACGGTCGAGACGAGCACCTGGCCGAGGCCGATGCACAGGGCGAGCCGGGTGCCGTAGCGCCAGGAGGCTCCCGACAGCAGGACGTTGCGGGTGGTGCGGACGGCGCGGACGCGCAGCGCGGCGGGCCGGCCGAGCCGGTCGTCGAGGGCGCGCGGGTCGGGGGACCGGTCGGCCACGACACGGGCGGCGTGCCGCAGGGCGTGGTCGACGGCGCGCGCGGTCTCGTCGGCCGGGGCGGGCAGCCGCAGTTCGGCGGGGCCGGGCCGGCCGGCCTCGACGGCGTCGGCGAGCAGGTGCATGGAGGCGGGGATCGCGGCGGGCAGGGGCGTGCCCCGCTGGTGGGCGACGGGGGCGGCCTCGACGATGGGGGTGAGGGCGTTCAGCTGGGCGAGCAGCCGGACGAGGTCGGGGCTGCGGCCGTGGTGGAAGGCGCGCCGGGCGAGGACGAGGTCGTACGAGTCGTTGAGGGACCGGGTGACGGCGAGGCGGAGGCGCTCGTACGCGTCGGTGCCGCCGGCGGCGAGGAGGTCCGCGACGCTGCGGTAGGTGCCCGCGACGGCGGATCGCTCCGGCACCCCCGAGCGCAGCGGCCAGGCGAGCAGGGTCAGCGCGAGGACGAGGAGTCCGCCGCCGGACATCAGCAGCGGGGCGAGCCACCAGGCGCCGGGGAGCGGAAGTCCGGCGCCGATCACGCAGTTGAGGAGCAGCAGCAGTCCGGTGACGGAGGCGACCGCGCCGATCGACGAGATCATCCCGGAGACCAGGGCGACCAGGGTCACCGTCGCGACGGCGGTCCAGCCGTGTCCGTAGACCGCGGCGCCGATGGTGACGCCGATCGCGCCGGAGAGCTGCGGGACGGCGATGTTGAAGATCCGCATGCGGTACGCGTCCGCGGTGTCGCCGATGACCCCGGACAGCGCGCCCATGGAGGCGAGGGCGCCGTACGCGGGCTGTCCGCAGGCGAGGCCGACGGCGAGGGGGAGCGCGAGGGCGATGCCGGCGCGGGCCGCGGCGGCCCGGTTGACGGGGAACTGCTCCGGCCGGAGGTTCCTGACCAGCCAGTCGGGAGGGGTGAGGCCGATGGGGAACTCGCGGGACATGTCCCAAGTATGGCGGTTTCCCGGGGACTCCCTCCGGGCCGGTCCGGCCGGCGGGGCCCTGGGCGCGGCTGAGCGTCCGTGTCCGGTGTGAGGTCAGGCACCCACCCGGGTCGACGGTTCCGCGGGTGTCGGCCGGGGCGCCTCGGCCGGCCGCCGTCTGCGGACGTACGCACCGGCCAGCGCGGAGGTCAGAGCCACCGTCAGACCCAGCGCGAGCAGCAGCCAGCTGACGAACCGCAAGGTCTCGGTGAGGGCGTCGTAGACCGCGCCCGCGGCCGTGCGGGACACGTCGGGCGGCAGGTCGGCGAGGGTGAGCCTGCGGCCGACGGTGATCGCGACACCGAGCAGCGCGGCGCCCAGCGCGGTGCCGAGGCCCGTCGCGAGGACCGCCCGGCGACGGCGTACGGCGATGACGATGCCGGTCGCCGCGAAGACGACCGACGCCGACGGGAGCCAGAATCCGGCGACTTCGAGCACGTGGAACCCCTTCCGGAGCCGGGCCAGGTCCTCCGCCTCGAGCACGGTGATCTCGGCGTGCTCGACCGGGATCCGGTCGGCCAGCGGCATGTGGTCGTCGGCGAGCCGGCGTTTGACCCGCTCGGTGAGGGGCGCGAGATCGACGGTCACCGCGCCCTCGCGGTCCTCGCGCAGCGCCCGCATCACGGCGTCGTGCGCGGCCAGGTTGGCGGCCTCCCACGCCGTGCGGTACGCCTCGGTCTCGGTGAACGAGCGCACGGCGTCCCGCACGAAGTGGTTCACCGGCCCCTGGAGCCGGGGCCGGACGTGGACCTCGCGCAGGATGTCGTCGGTGACGCCGGCCGCGATCGCGTCGCGGACGTCGTCGTCGGCGGCGAGCGGCGCCATGGTGGCCTCGTACCGTTCGGAGTCGCCGAGGCCGTAGGTCGCCCACGCCGACAGCGCGCCGAGCGGCGCGAGGAGGCAGGCGAGCGCGATCAGCACGGCCGACAGGGTGCTCCGGACACGAGGGGACACGTCTTCAGGCAAGGTCTCCCCGGCCCCGTGCGCGACCCGGCCGACTGCAAATGGGCGCATATGACAAGCCGTACGGGGAAGCCGCCGCGTCCGGCCCGCGCATCCCAGCGGCCCCAAGGGTTCTGGGCGTTCGGGTGGAGGCCTCACTCGTTCGGGTGTTTCCTGGATCTGGGGAGAAGGAGGCCGATATGCGCACCACCCCAGCCCTGCGGACTTTCGCCGGGGCCCTGCTCAGCGGCGGTGTACTGACCGCCCTGGCCGCCGGACCCGCCCTGGCCGCGACCGGGTCGGCGCCCACCGGCGACGGCTCCGGCAGCCCCGTCTGGGGCACCGTCATCTCCCGCGGGGAGATGAACGTGCGGCTTCAGCCCAGCACCGACTCACCCGTCGTCGGCGCGCTCTCACCGGGCAGTCAGGACCGCGTGCAGTGCGCGGTGAACGGGCAGAGCGTGCTCGGCACCACCGTCTGGTACTGGCTCGTCGGCGCCCACGCCTGGGCCAGCTCCGCCTTCGTGGACACCGGCGGCCGCTCGGTGCCGAGCTGCTCGGACCCGTGCCCCGACCAGAAGGACGGGACGTGGCACAACGCGCACTGGGACAACGAACGCAGCCCGCGCAACGACCCCGGCTGGAGCATGACCGCCTCCGGCTCCTGGAGCTTCACCGTGACCAGCGCGTGGAGCTGGACGGTGTCCGGCTCCTCCTCGAACTCCTGGGACTGGGTCCCAGGTGGCAGGTGAGTAGGTGAGTGAGGGAATGCATGAGGCCCCGGCGATCCGCCGGGGCCTCATGTGCTGTGCGCGCCTTGCGCTGTTTGCGGTGTGTCGTGTCGCCGATGCCATGTGCGCCGGTGCCATATGTGTCTGTGCCGTGCGCGCCGTTCCGCCGTCCTGCGGCGGAACGGCGCGGTACGACGTCAGCTCGCCTTTCCCGCCGCGTCCTCGTGCGTGTAGTAGCGGTAGAAGGCGACCGCGTACACGCCCACCGCCACCGGCAGCGACATGAACACGGACCGCAGAATGGTCGCGTCGGTCTGGCTGTACAGGAAACCGAACGCGCAGCCCGCGAACACGGCCCAGACCAGCGCGTGCATCTCGCGCCGCATCAGCGGCGCGAGAGTCCGGACGGCCATGTAGGCCCCCGCGAACGCGATGGCGCACACGAAGCCGAACAGCACGTTCCAGCCCGTGATGGCGCCCGCGTCGCGGTTGATGGCGGCGGCCCAGTAGCCGTAGACGAGCCCGCCGGCGACGGGGACGCCCCATTGGGCGATCGTGTGGGTCTGTTCCCCGAAGACGTCGGTCGATCCTGATGTACGTGGTGTCCCTGACACGGGTGCGGCTTGAGCCATGGAAGGACTCCTTTCTGCTCGCCCCCGCCTTCCAGGTCACACCTCGCCGCAGCCCCTGGCAAGTCGGGACGAAACCTTCGCGCGACCCCCGCGGCGCCCGGGCCACGGGCTCCTCGCCGCACCCGCGAGATGCCCTCCACGGCATCCCTCCCCTCGTCCCTCCCCTCGCCCCTCGCGCCACCCCTCCCGGCGTTCCGTCGGGATGCGGTGATCATGGTCGCGTGCTTCGCTGAGGTGCATGAAGCTCGTACTCTTCGGTGCCACCGGCATGGTCGGCAGCCGTATCGCCACGGAGGCGTCGGCGCGTGGACACCAGGTCGTCGCGGTCAGCCGCTCCGGGCAGTCCCCGGTCCCCGGCGTCGCCGCCACGGCGGCCGACGCCTCGGACCCGGCGAAGGTCGCCGAGCTGGTGGCCGGCGCGGACGCGGTGGGGTCGGCGTGCGTCCCGCCCCGCGACGGCTCGGACCCCCGCGACCCCTTCCTCGCCCTCAACCACTCCCTGGTCGAGGGCGTCCGCTCGGCCGGGGTGAACCGGCTGGTGATCGTCGGCGGCGCCGGCACCCTGGAGGTCGCGCCCGGCGAGGCCGCGTGCGACCAGCCGGACTTCCCCGAGGCCTACCTCCCCGAGGCGCTCGCCCACCGGGACGCTCTCGCCTATCTGCGCAGCGACGTCGACGACCTCGACTGGACCTACATCTCCCCGGCGGCCGAGATCGGCCCCGGCGAACGCACCGGCGAGTTCCGGATCGGCGGCGACCGCATGCTCACCGACGCGGGCGGCCAGAGCCGGATCAGCGCCGAGGACTACGCGATGGCCTTCGTCGACCAGCTGGAGATGCCCGTCCACCCGCACGGCCGGATGTCCGTCGCCTACTGAGAGCACGAGACGGAGGCGGTAGGGCGAGGTGGCCGACCCGAGGTCCGCACGCGACCGGCTTCAGGAAGCCCTTCGGCCGCGCGCCGGGCTGCCGGGGGCCCTCCAGCGGTCGAAACCGCTGAAGGTGCGCGGACGCAGCGTCGCCTGGCTGCCCCCGATGCTGCTGCTCATCGGCATCGTGCTGCTCGACGTCAACACCTCGGGCCGGTTCCGGATCATCTCCTGGCTCGTGCTCGTCCCGGTCATCGCCGCGGCGATCTGCGGAGTGCTGGGCACGGTGGCCTTCGCCGCGCTGGCGCTGCTCACCTATGGCTCAGTGGACACGCAGTGGCCGCACCAGTACCAGAACGGCCTGCCCGATTTCGTCCTCGTCGTGGTCGGCAGCGCGCTGGCGGCCCTCGCCTGCTCCGTCCGGCTGCGGGCCGAGCGGCGCATGCTGCACATGCGGGACATCGCCGAGACGACCCGGCGGACCGTGTTGCGCCCGATGCCCCCCGGCTGGGGCGGCCTCGACCACGCGGCCGTCTACCTCGCCGCCGACAGCGAGGCCCGGGTCGGCGGCGACTTCTACGACATCCAGCCCGGCCGGCACGGTACCCGGCTGCTGCTCGGTGACGTCCAGGGCAAGGGACTCGCGGCGGTCGAGGCGGCGGCCGCCCTGCTCGGCACCTTCCGCGAGGCGGGGTACCACGAGCCGGAACTCGGCACGGTCGCCGCCCGGTTGGAAGTCAGGATGTGGCGGCACAACCGCTACCGGGGAGCGCTCGGCCGCGACGACGGCGACCGTTTCGCGACCGGCGTCCTGGTCGCGTTCCCCGAGGCCACGCCGATGACGGTCGAGGTCGTCAACTTCGGGCACGAACCGCCGCTCGTCGTCGCCTCCGACGGAGTGCGGAGCCTGGATCCGGGGCACGGACTTCCGCTCGGCATGGCCGAGTTGGTGTCCGCACCGCCGCCCGTCCTCGTCGTCGCGCTGGCTCCGGGCGAGACGCTGCTCCTGGTCACGGACGGGGTGACCGAGGCCCGCGACGCGGCCGGGGAGTTCTTCCCGCTCCGCGACACCGTCACGAGGGCGCTGACGCGGGACCCGCGCACCGCCGAGCCGCACCGGCTCGTGCGCTTCGTGCGCGACGGCACCCTGGAGCACTGCGGCGGCAAACTCGCCGACGACACCACGATCTTCGCCGTACGGCGCCCGGCGGGTGGCGCCCGGCGGACGTAGCCGGGGTGGCGGACGCGGACCTCGGGGTCACGGGCCGGGCGGGGCGTTCGCCTCTTCGCGTCCCCTCTTTGCATGCGCAGCCGTTACGGTGCTGAGGTGTCCGATCGATGGGGGAGGCAACCTGTGCCCGGAACCGTGCTGCTGCTCGCGGCCTCACCGGTGGGCAGGGGGTGCCTGGTGGACGCGGCCTCCGTGCTCCCCGTGCTCGCGGCCGTCGCCCCGCCGGTGCTGTCGGGCACCGACACGGCGAACGTCGTCGAACTGGCCGACCCACTGGAGCCGCAGGCCGTCCTGACCCGGCTGCGCGCGGCGGCCGCGGCCCCCGGGCCGCTGACCATGTTCGTGACGGGCCAGCTCCAACTGGACCGCCGCCAGCGGCTTCCGCACCTCGCGCTGGCCCGCACCACGCCGGCGACGGTCCGTTACACCGCCTTCCCCTGGCGCTGGTTCGCCGACGAACTCCGGTTGCGGTCACCGGGTTCGACGACCGTCTTCCTCGACCTGCACGCGGACCCGGACACGTGGGAGTTCCTCGCCGGGCGGCCCCTCACGGCGGGCCCCTCGACCGAGCTGTACGGCCGCGTCGCCCCGCCGCCGTCCCGTCGTACGGTGGGCCGGCCGGCGTACATGCGGGCGGTCGCCACCCTGCTCCGCAGCGGGCACCGGCCTCCCCTCGCCGAGCTCCACGAGCTGGCTCTGGCGCGGGTGTCGGGCGAGGAGAGCACCCGGCCGGGAGCGGCGGATCTCGTGCTCGCGCCCGGCAGGTCCTGGGCCGGACGACCCTGGCCACCGGCACCGGAGTTCACGACCGTCACGGCTCCGCCGACGACCCCACCGCCTCCGCCGGCCCCGCCCGCCGTGGTGCCCGCGCCGCCGGGGACGGTCCCCGGCCGGACGGACCGGCCCGGCGGTCCACCGGCCCCCGATCCGCACGGGGAGATCACCGCGGCCGTCCGCGACGGGCGTCACGACGAGGCCCTCGCGCTGGCGGCGCGGTGGGAGCGGGAGGCGCTGCGGACGTACGGGCACGGGTCCGAGCAGGTGCTGCACTGGATGGAGGTACGGGCCGACCTGGCGATGATGGCCGGGGACGCCGAGCGCAGCTGCCGGGGCTGGCTGGCCCTCGCGGCGACCCGGCTGGACGCCGGCCAGGCGCCCGGCACGCCGGAGGTGGAGTCGGCCGTGGACCGCGCGCACCACCAGTGGGGCCGTGTCGGAGACCCGGCGCGGGCCCGCGAACTAGGGGCGGAACTGGCCCGGTTGAGACAGCGGGTGCCCGGACGCCGGGAGGGCGCGCTGGACCATGTCCAGCGGCAGCTGCGGCAGTTGCAGACCCCCGTCTGATCCGGGAGGGCTCAGCCCCCGGCCGCCAGCGATGCCAGCGCCCCCGACACCAGGGTCCGTACGCCCGGCGCGACCGTGGACAGGTCCGGGGCGAAGTGCGGGCTGTGGTTGGCGGGAACGGCGGCGAGCCTGGTCATGAGGTCGTCGCCGCCCGGGGCCGCGTTCCAGACGTCGGCCGGGGTGCTGGTCACGAACCAGTAGGAGTACGGGATCCGGCCGGCCGCGAGCCGGGGGAAGTCCTCGCTGCCCATGGCCGGACCGGGGTCGAGGACCGTGCCGGCGCCGAAGACCTCGCCGTGCACGGCGGCGATCCGGCGGTCGGTGTCGGCGTCGTTGACGGTCATCGGGAAGTCGTTGCCGACGGTCACCGTGGGCTCGGCCGGACAGCCGGCCGCCGCGCACTCACCGGCGGCGACGCGCCGCACGGCGGCGATCATCCGCTCCCGCACGTCAGGCGACTGTGTCCGCAGGTTCAGGGCGATGCGGGCCTCGGAGGGGATGATGTTGTGCCGGGTGCCGGCCTCGATCCGCCCCACCGTCAGCACGGCGGAGTCCCGGGCCGCGACCTCCCGGCTGACGACCGTCTGGAGCCGCGTCACGATGTACGCGGCGGTGACCACCGGGTCGACGGCCGCCTCGGGCCGCGAACCGTGCCCGCCCCGCCCGTGCACGACGATGTCGATGTCGGTCGAGGCGGACATGATCAGGCCGGGGGAGTGCGCGTACAGCCCGGCGGGACCCGGCGCCACATGCTGGGCGAGCAGGACGTCGGCCCGCGGGAAGCGTTCGTGCAGGCCGTCGGCGACCATGCGGGCCGCGCCCTCGCCGGTCTCCTCGGCGGGCTGCCCGACCAGCACCAGCGTGCCGGACCAGGTGTCCCGTCCGGCGGCGAGCGCCTCCGCGGCGCCGGTGAGCCAGGTGACGTGCAGATCGTGGCCGCAGGCGTGCATGACCCCCTCGGTCGCCGAGGCGTACGGCAGTCCGGTCTCCTCGGTGACGGGCAGCGCGTCCATGTCGGCGCGCAGCAGGACGGTGGGTCCTTCGCCGTTCCGCAGGACGCCGACGACGCCCGTCCCGCCCACGCCCTCGGTCGTGTCGTACCCGGCCTTGCGCAGCCGCTCCGCGAGGGCCGCGGCCGTACGGTGTTCGCGCAGCGACAGTTCGGGATGCCGGTGCAGGTCCCGGTAGAAGTCCTCCAGTGCGGGGACCGGGAGGTCGGCGGTGAGGTCCAGCGCGGTGCGTGCGGCGGCAGAGGTCACGGGGTCACTGTAGGCGCCGTGATTCCCGCCTGCGAGGGGTTCGCCGCGGTCGTGGAACGGCTGAGGAGTCCGTCACCGGCCCGCGCGGCGTCCCCGGTGTCCCTAGGGTGCGGTCGTGTACGCGGAGGGCGGGGTCCCGGGGGCCTGTTCGGCGGCTCTGGCCGGGCCGACGTTCGCCGCGGTGACCAGAGCGGCGACCGCGATGAGGGCGGCGAGCAACCCCCTGGAGTAGCGCGCGGAAATACGTCGGAGCACGGTGACCTCGCAACAACAGCGGCGTATTAAGCATGCTTAATCCGGCGCTTAACGTAGAGGCTCCCGGGCTCCCGTCGCAAGAGGGTCCCGCCGCCGGACAGTAGCCGCAAGCCGGACCGGCCCGACTCGGCTTGATGGCATGCTTGACCCATGGCGGAGCGGGACGACCCTGAGATCATCGGGCGCAGGGTGCAACAGCTGCGCACAGAACGAGGCCTGACGCAGAGACAGCTCGCGGAACCGGTGTACACACCGGCGTACATCTCCACTCTGGAGGCCGGCCGGGTCAGGGCCTCCGAACCCGCGCTGCGGCACATAGCCGGGCGCCTCGGCGTCGCGTACGAGGAGCTGGTGACCGGACGGCCCGCCCATCTCGCCACCGATCTGCGGCTGCGGCTGACGGACGCGCAGCGCACACTCTCCACCGGGGAGGCCGAGGTGGCCGCGGGGACCTACACCACCCTGCTCGCGGAGGCGGAGGCCCACGGGCTGGTCGC
This sequence comes from Streptomyces sp. NPDC024698, assembly GCF_055559015.1. Classification (NCBI taxonomy): domain Bacteria; kingdom Bacillati; phylum Actinomycetota; class Actinomycetes; order Kitasatosporales; family Streptomycetaceae; genus Streptomyces; species Streptomyces sp. NPDC024698. The sequence continues at coordinate 314,790 of NZ_JBVHLK010000008.1, forward strand.
CGAACAGGCGGCGGCCCTCCTCGGACTCGGCGAATGCGCCCTGGACACAGGTGATCTGGAGACGGCGCAGCGGCGCTTCGAGGAGGCGGAGCAGCGGCTGGGGGACGCGCCGCTGCCGCAGCGGGTGCCCGCCGTGCGCGGCCGTGCGGTCTCCCACTATCTCGCCGGTGAACTGCGGTACTCCTGCTACCTGTTCGAGTCCACCCTCGACGAGCTGAACCGGACGGGGCTGCACGACCCGGAGGCGCTGCTCCTCCTCTACACGGGGGTCATAGCGCCCTACATGGACATGGGCGCGCACGCCAGGGCCGCCCAGGCCGCCGAGTTCGCGCTCGCCCTCGCCCCGCAGGTCCAGGACCCGGCGCTGGTGGCGCGGATGCACCGGTCGGTGGCCCGGACGATGATCGCCGAGGGGCGTATCGCCGAGGCCGACGTCTCCCTGGCCAAGGCCGCCGAGCTCTACCGGCAGCTCCAGATCCGCACCGAGCTCGCCAACTGCCACTGGATGCGCGGCTACCTGTATGCCCAGAACGGCGAACTGGAGCGTGCGGAGGACGAGTTGCGCGAGGCGCAGGCCATGCTGTCGGCGAAGCGGGCCGCGCTCTACACCAGCCAGGTCGCGGTGGAACTGGCCGATGTGCTGCACAGGCGGGGCAAGTCGGGGGAGGCGGACGCGCTGCTGCGGCAGGTGCTCGGTGAGCTGCATTCCGAGCGGGGCGCCATCCACGCGGCCGCCGCGCACCGGCTGCTCGGCATCATCGCGGAGGACACCCGGGACACCGAGGCGGCCGAGGAGCACTATGTGCGGGCGATGAGCCTGCTGGAGCGGGCCGGTGCGGCGGGCGACCTGGCGGACCTGTGCCGGCTGCTCGGTGATCTGCTGCGGCGCACCGGCCGGGTGGAGGCGGCCCTGGACGCCTACCGCACGGGCCTCGGCCACCGCACCGCCCCGGGCACGACGACCCTCGGCCCGGCCCCGGCCCAGCCGCCCCTCTGAAGGGGTTCAGGAGCCCGTGCCGGTGGCCGTGCGCGTGCTCGTCCCGGAACCCGGGTTCCCCGTGCCGCCGACGGGCACGGACGGGGCCGAGGCGCCGTTCGAGGGCCTGATATCGACCACCGCGCCCACGGCGAGCCGGTCGTACAGCTGCCGGGCGTCGGCCTTGTCCAGGCCGATCCAGCCGTGTTCCGGGTCGGAGAAGCTCTCGCTGCCCGAGCCCAGGGATCCGACGTAGTCCTTCGTGCCGTCGGGTGCGGTGAGTTCGACCACCCAGGACGCCTTGAAGGAGTAGCCGCCGCCGAAGCCGACCGTTCTGGAGGAGATCCGTCTGACGGCCGTCTTCGCGCTGACCGTCGTGCGGACCGTCGGGGTGGGGCCGTTCAGGTTGTCGTAGTGGAGCGTCAGCCGGTGGCCGGCCACGGTGATCACCCGCCTGCCCAGATCGATCGTGGCGTCCGGCGGTGCCTCCGGCAGGCTCGTGCCGACGGTGGGGCGCGTGGCGGGCGGAGGGCTGTGCCGCGCCGTGCCGCCCGGGTTCAGTACGGCGGTGAGGGCGAGCACGCCCGCGACGGAGACGCCGGCCGCGGCCCACGCCGTACGTCGGCGGCGCCGGCGGCCTGTCGCCCGGCCGCGGATCTCGGCTCCGGTCAGCGCCGGGGGGCGCTCCGCGTCGGTCGCCAACTCGCGGAGCGCGGAGGTGAGTTCATCGGACACGGTTGCCCTCCCTCTCCCCCTCGCCCGACGGGCACGCGGGGCCCGATGTGCGCACGCGATCCGCTGGGCGCACGGGGTCCGACGGGCGCGCGGAGCCGGTCAGGTCCGCCGGATCCTCCGAGAGCACCCGCGCCAGCGCCGCCCGGCCGCGTGAGAGCCGGGCCTTGACCGTGCCGACGGGGGCACCGGTTTCGGAGGCTACCTGCTCGACACTCAAGTCGCACAGATGGTGCAGAACGATCGCCATGCGCTGTGCCTCGGGCAGGGTGCGCAGCGCGGCCACGAGCGCGGTGTGCTCGGGCCCGGGGCCCGGGGTGTGGCCGGCCGGAGGCGTGCCCCGCACCAGTTCCAGCCGGCGCCGGGCCCGGCGCCAGCGGCTCACCGCGAGCCGGGTCGCCACGGTCCGTATCCACGCCTCGGGAGCGCCGTCGGCGAGGAACTCCCCGCGCCGGTCCCAGGCGCGTACGAAAGCCTCCTGCACGACGTCCTGCGCTTCGCCGTGATCCCCCGTGAACGCGTAGAGCTGGCCGGTCAGGCGAGGGAACGCGCTGGCGTAGAACGCGTCGAACTCTTCCTCGGTCATGCTCTCCGTCCGAAGGTCCGCGGATTCCCCGGCCGGGTGCAACCGGACCGCCCCCACCGCGCGTACAGGTCCCGTACGGCGCACATCGAGACACACCACAGGGGGATCACCATGACCGAGGGACGAAGAGGCGGCCGTGGCCGGCCGGCCCGAGCCTGGAGCGCCGCGGCCGTGTGCGTGCTGCTCGCCGGGTGTTCGGCGCAGGCGGTGGCCGACGGTGCGGGCGGGGGAAGCGGGCCGGGGGGCGGGACCGCCGTCACCGGCACCGCCGCGGGAACGGGCCGGCCGAAACCCTCCGCCACCCCGCCGGAGTCCCTGGCCGGCGCGCACGTCAACATCGCCGACGGGCAGACCGTGGGGGTCGGCATGCCCATCTCGGTGACCTTCGACCGTCCGATACCCGTGGCCGAACGGGCGCACGTGGAACGGCAGTTGAAGGTGACCGCCGATGTCGAGGGGTCCTGGGGGTGGGTCAAGGACCGTAACCTCGCCGACGGGCAGCGTGTCGACTTCCGGCCCCGCAGGTACTGGAAACCCGGCACGGCGGTCACCGTCCGGGCCGGGGCCGGAATCACCAGGCATTTCACGGTCGGCCGCTCCTTCGTCGCCACAGTGGATGTCCGTACACACTTCATGACGCTCGAAACCGCCGGATCGTCGCGCCGTGTCCCGATCACCGCGGGCGCGCCCGGCATGGACACCTGGAACGGCACGATGGTCGTCTCCGACAAGGCGTCCAAGGTGTTCATGGACTCGCGCTCGGTCGGCTTCGGCGACGCGTACGCGGATTACTACTACTACGCCGTCCATCTGACCGCCTCGGGCACCTACCTCCACCAGAATCCGAAGGCGAACGTCTACGGCGGCCGGCAGAACGTCACGCACGGCTGTGTCGGACTTGCCACCGGCGGTCCGGCGAAGCGGTTCTTCGACGAGGTCGTCCCGGGCGACGTCGTCAGGGTCGTCGGCTCCCGGGACACGGTCGCCGTCGGCAACGGCTACGGCGACTGGAACCTCGACTGGGACCGGTGGCGGGCGACGAGCGCGCTCTGACACCGGGGGCCGGGTCCGCTCCCGGCCGGACCCGGGCCGAGCACGGGGGCACCACGGGGGACGCGCGGGCGTACGCCCCCTGTGGTGCCCGTGTCCCGGGCGGGCCGCGGACGCCGATCCGGTCCGCTCGGGACCCGCCGCGACGGCTTGTCCGGTCCGCGACAGGCTCGCCCGGCGGACGGCCCCGCGCACCGGGAAGATCGTGGAACCGGGACCCCGACGGTGACCTCGGCGAACGCGCGGCCTGCCCGGCGGGGACCGGACGCGAGGGCGCCCGGGAGCCGTGATCCGTAGTCCTCGGGGTGGCCGAGTCGGAGCGGGATCGAGACCATCAAGCCCTACCGCCCGCCGGAATAGGGCCCATACTGGATTCACGATGAGTAAATCCTCCGCGCCCCGGCGCCACCTGCCCACCAGCCCCTTCGCTGCACCCGTAGTCCCCGTGGCCAAGGAGTTCAGCCTCGGAGACCGCGTCTCCCACGACCAGTACGGCCTGGGCACGATCGTCGGCGTCGAAGAGGGCATCGCGATGCTCGTCGACTTCGGCGCCCGCCAGGTCCGCGTGCTGAGTCCCTACACCCGGATGGACCGGCTCTGACGCACATCCACTGACACCTCCGGCCCGAGGCAGCCGCGCACCGGCTGTCCGGGCCGTGGTGCGTCCTGGGGCGCCGCCGCCCGGACGGCCGCCGGGGTCCCGGGTACGAGGCCCGGACGGCCGACGCGTCCGTGAGCGCCGCTCCTCAGCCCTGGGGCGGGGCGGGCGACTTCCCTGCCAGGACGTCCTTCAGCCGGTTCGTGCCCGCCTGGACCGCCTGCTCGGTCGACTGGTGCTCGGTGCCGGAGAGTCCGCCGTTGGTGAGGGACAGGGCGCTGTCGCCGACCCGCACCGCCGCGAAGTCGAGCGTCAGCGTGTCCGGGTCGCCCTCCAGCTTGCCGCTCATCGTCACCCGCAGTCCCTGGCGGGCGTCCCCCACATCGGGCAGATGTGTCGAGATGACCTGGACCGTCTGCCGGTCCCCCTTGCCGTCGATGGCCGTGAACTGGTCGCAGACGTCCGGCAGCGTCGCCAGCCACTTCAGCTGGGTGTCCAGGGAGCTCTGCCCGTACGAGGCGACCTCGTAGCGCATCTGGGCGTCGTCGGCGCTGTCGTCGAAACCGGTGACGGCACTGGCGCCCAGCGGCTTGCCCAGCAGGTTCTCCGCGTACAGACCGTCCAGGAGCTTCTGGCACTGCTGGGCGTTCCCCTTGTCGGTGACGAAGGCCGACGCGTCGACCTTGCTCCTGAGCAGCGTGTCGTGCCAGGCCGCCACGCCCTTCGACTCGTCCCACTGCGACCCGAGGTCGGAGTTGGTGATCAGCGCGCTCCGGGCCTCGGCCGCGGTGAGCACACGGGGGGACGCGGAGGGAGAGGGGGAGGCGACGCCGGGTTCCTCGGCCACGGGCGAGGCCGGGACCGTGGAGGCGGGGGACGCGGAGGAGTCCGTACGGCCGGAGCCGCCGTCGCCCCCGCCGTTCGAGCAGGCGGCCGTCGACAGCAGCATCCCCGCGGTCAGGGCGGATGCGAGGAGACAGGACGGACGGATCATGCGAGGGCCTCCCGAGGACGGTCCCGAGGTCGGGCTGTGTCCCTCCACGCCACCACCGGCCACGTCCCCCCACCAGCGCACCGGTCCGTCCGGGTGAGTGCGGCGCGTCGCTGCCGAGGGGCCGCCGCCGGGTGATCCCGTCCGGCACAGACCGGGATCTGCCAGAGTGGAAGGTGATGCACGCGCCCCAGGGAAGCACCATGAGCCCCACCGACCGGTTCGAAGACGACGACTACCCCGCCTACACGATGGGCCGCGCGGCCGAGCTGATCGGCGCCACGCCCGCGTTCCTGCGGGCCGTCGGGGAGGCCGGGCTGATCACCCCGCTGCGTTCCGAGGGCGGCCACCGCCGTTACTCCCGCAACCAGCTCAGGCTCGCGGCCCGCGCCCGGGATCTCGTCGACCAGGGCACGCCCGTCGAGGCCGCGTGCAGAATCGTCACGCTGGAGGACTCCCTCGACGAGGCCCTGCGGATCAACGCGGAGCTGCGTGGCTCGACACCGCAGGACGCTTGAACGGGCTGTCGGGGGTACTCGGGGGACGCTTCCCGGTGGTCCCCCTGATATCTGCACCGGCCGATACAGAATTTGCTGCACGGGCCCGCGAGGTTTTGATATTCCCCGTGCCGGGGTGACATAGTGCGCCCGCTTCGGCACGTCTGGCGTGCTACTGTCGATTTCAGTTGCAGTTGTGGTTCCCAAAGATTTTCCGGTGCATTCCGGTTGGGGCTTCATTGCGGCAGCGCGGGTTCACGAGGTGTGGATCTGCGAGCTTAGCCCCGAAGGAGATTTGACATGGCTACTGGCACCGTGAAGTGGTTCAACGCGGAAAAGGGCTTCGGCTTCATCGAGCAGGACGGCGGCGGCGCCGACGTCTTCGCTCACTACTCGAACATCGCCACCTCTGGCTTCCGTGAGCTCCAGGAAGGCCAGAAGGTGACCTTCGACGTCACGCAGGGCCAGAAGGGCCCGCAGGCGGAGAACATCGTCCCCGCCTAGTCCGGGACACCGGATGGCCGGTGTGCGCACCTCACGGTGCGTACGCCGGCCATCTGTTTTTTACGGTCATGGAAATTGCGATGAATTTTCGGTGTCCGTTCCCCATTTCGGCGACGCTAAACCCGGGTCACGTGGGCCGGTTACCGCACCGCCAGGACCGCCCGGTTAGCGCACCGCCAGCACGGCGCGCACGGTCTTGCCGCCGAAGCCCGTACTGACGATCTCCAGACTGTGGGCCAGCTGCTGGACCATGGCCAGCCCCCGCCCGCTTTCCGACTCCGCGTCCAGTACGCCGATCCGCGGCCTTCCGGGACTGTCGTCGCGGACCTCGACGGTCACGCGTCCGTGCCCCAGCTGAAGCCGCAGCCGGCAACCGCTGCGGCCGTGCCGCACGGCGTTGGCGACGAGCTCGGAGGCGATCAGTGTGGCGTCGTCCACCTGGTCGGCGGTGGGTGAGGCGAGCCGTGGCCGCGGCCGGGTCAGGAACGCCGTGGTCAGTTTGCGGGCCCTGCCCGCCGAGACGGCCGTACGCGGCAGTGTGTACTCCACGCGGGCGGTCGGCCGGACGGTGCGCTGGTGCGCACGCATGACTGACACCTCTCTTCCCCCTCCCAGGACGACAGGCCCCCGCCGACGGCTCCGTCCCCGTCGGCCGGGACCCCGCGCGAAACGGTGCGCGGCCGGTCCTGCCCTCGGGTGATGCCCCACCCGGGCGATCGGCAACCAGGGACGTGCGTCACAAAGCTGCCACGGACACGTCAGGGCAGCCCGGCAGCCCGTTCAGCTCCCGGAGTCCAGCAGGCGGAAGTCGGCGTAGTCGAATCCGGGCGCCACGACACAGCTGACCAGAACCTCCTCGTCACCGGCCGGACGAGCGGACTGCCAGACCCCGCCGGGGACGAGGACCTGAGGGCGCTCCCCGGCCTCGATCCGGGGGCCGACGCGGACCACCTGCGGGGTGGACTGGGGAGTGGTCCCGTCCCCGCCGAGCAGGAGGTCGAGGGGGCCGCCGCGGTGCCACAGCCAGAGTTCGTCCGAGCGGACGGTGTGCCAGGCCGAGGTGTCACCGGGTGCGAGGAGGAAGTAGATGGCGGTGGCGGCCGGGCGGGGGCCGGGGTAGCCGTCGGGCACGAACGCCTGCGGCGCGGTCCAGGTCTCGGCGAACCAGCCGCCCTCCGGGTGGGGACGCATGTCCAGGGCGGCGGCCAGCGCCGGGATCCCGGTCTCAGGAGAGGTCATCCCTTGCGTCTATCACGTGCCCTGACGGAGGTTCAACCAACTGCGGATGGACACCCCCCAGGCCGTGTACGCAAGGCCTCGCCCGCCCGGCGGGTGGACGACGCGACCTCGCGGACGCGCCCTAGGCCGGATAGGCGTGGGTCTGGGCCGCCTTCACCGTGGCCCAGACCAGGGAGCCCGGATGCAGGCCGAGTTCGGCCGCGGCGACCGTCGTCAGGTCGGCGGCGAGCGGGAGTTCGCCGGTGAGGGCCACGCGGATCTGGTCGCCGTGCGTCTCCAGGCCCGCGACCCGGCACTGCCACAGGTTGCGGGCGCTGGAGCCGGTGGGCCGGTCGCGGTGCAGTGTCACGGCGCCCGGCGGGAACGCCACGAACACGGGCCCGTCGAGCCGCTCGGTCGTGGTGATCCCCGGACCCGCCTCCAGCCGTACGGTGTGGCCCTCGGCCTCGCCGCGGTAGAGGTTGAGCCCGACGAGCTGGGCGATGTAGTCGGTGCGGGGCCTGCGGGCGATGTCCGAGGGGCCGCCCTCCTGGACCACCCGGCCGTCCTCGACCACCACGAGCCGGTCGGCGAGCACCATCGCGTCCAGCGGGTCGTGTGTCACGAGGACCGCGACGGCCTCGAAGTCGGCCAGATGGCGGCGCAGTTGGGCCCGCACGTCCAGGCGGGTCCGGGCGTCGAGCGCGGCGAGCGGTTCGTCGAGCAGCAGCAGCCGGGGACGGGTGGCGAGGGCGCGGGCGACGGCGACCCGCTGCGCCTGCCCGCCGGAGAGCCGGCGCGGCCTGGTCCCGGCGAACTCGGCGAGGCCCATGCGCTCCAGCCACGCGGCCGCCTGGGTCCGGGCCTCCGCCTTGGACACGCCCTGACAGCGCGGCCCGAAGGCCACGTTGTCGAGCGCGGACAGATGCGGGAAGAGCAGATAGTCCTGGAAGACGACGCCGACGGGGCGCGACTCGGGCGGCGTACGGTCCAACGGGACGCCGTCCAGCCGCAGTCGGCCGCCCTCGGACAGGGGGGTGAGCCCGGCCAGCGCGCGCAGCGCCGTCGTCTTGCCCGCCCCGTTCGGACCGAGCAGGGCCACGACCTCGCCGGGGGCCGCGCTCAGCTCGATGTCGAGGAGGAACGAGCCGCGCCGGACGACGAGGCGGGCGTCGAGGCCCGTGCCGGACGGCTCGGCGGTCTTCGGCGGGTTCGTCCCGGTCATGAGGCCGCCGTCATCCAGCGGTCCCGCAGCCCGGCGAGGACCGCGACCGACACCAGGAGCAGGACGAGACTCAGCGCGGTCGCGGCGTCGGGGTCGCTCTGCAAAGCCAGATACACGGCCAGCGGCATGGTCTGGGTGCGGCCGGGGAAGTTGCCCGCGAAGGTGATCGTCGCGCCGAACTCGCCGAGCGCGCGGGCCCAGGCCAGGACGGAACCGGCGGCGATGCCGGGGGCGATGAGCGGCAGGGTGACCCGGCGGAACGCGGTGAAGCGGGAGGCGCCGAGGGTCATGGCGGCCTCCTCGTAGCGCGGGTCGGCCGCCCGCAGGGTGCCTTCCACGCTGATCACCAGGAAGGGCATCGCCACGAAGGCCTCGGCCACGACCACCCCGGCCGTGGTGAAGGGCAGCGTGATCCCGAACCACGTGTCGAGCAGCCTGCCGACGACGCCGTTGCGGCCGAGGGCCAGCAGCAGCGCGACACCGCCGACCACCGGGGGCAGCACGAGGGGCAGGGTGACCAGGGCCCGTACGAGCCCGCGTCCCGGGAACTCGGTGCGCGCCAGCAGCCAGGCGAGCGGCACCCCGAGCAGCATGCACAGCGCGGTGGCCGAGGTCGCCGAGAACAGGGACAGCTGGAGCGCCTGCCAGACCCCGGGCTTGGCCAACTGGTCGGGGAGGGTGTGCCAGGGCGCCCGGACGAGCAGCGCGACCAGCGGGAGGAGCAGGAACGCGAGCCCGACGAGGGCCGGAACCAGCAGGGGAAGCGGTGTCCCGCCCCCGACCCCGCCCCGTACCCGGCCCGGCGTCCGGCCGCGCCGGCGCCGCGGCCCACCGGCGAGGGTGTCGGCCGGGGCACCGGACGGGTCGGGCGGGGTCACGGGATCACTCACGGCTTCGGGAGACGGGTTCGGGGCGGCCGGGACGCGGACGGACCCGGACCGCGGGGGTCAGGACCGGTCCGGACCCGGACCGCGAAGGCCGGGACCGGATCCGCTGCGGCGAAGGCCTGGACCGGACCCGGTACGGCGAGGGTCAGGACGTGGGCTTGAGGAAGCCGGCCCCGGTCAGCACCTTCTGGCCCTCCGGGGACCGCACCAGCTCGATGAAGGCCTTGGCGGCGGCCGAGTTGGGCGCGTCCTTGAGCAGGGCGATCGGGTAGTCGTTGATGGCGTCGGCGGACTCGGGGAACTCCACGCCCTCCACCTTGTCACCCCCGGCCTTCACATCGGTCTTGTACACGACCGCCGCGTCGGCCTCCTTCAGCTCCACCTTGGTCAGGGCGCTCTTGACGTCCTGCTCGTAGGAGACGGGGGTGAGCTTCAGCTTGCTCGCGTCCAGCGCCTTCTGCGCGGCGGCGCCGCAGGGCACGGTCTTGTCGCACAGCACGACCTTGAGGCCGGACTTGGTGAGGTCCTTCAGGGAGGCGACCTTGTGCGGGTTGCCGGGCAGGGTGGCGATCTCCAGCTGGTTGCGCACGAAGGTGGCGGGGGTGGTCGCCACGTCGCCCTTGTCGGTCACGATGGCCATCGTCTTGGGGCTGGCCGCGGCGAAGACGTCCGCCGGGGCGCCGCCCGTGATGCTCGCGGCGAGGCTGTCGCTGCCGCCGAAGCTGAAGGTGACCTTGGTGCCCGGGTGGGCCTTCTCGAACTCCTGGCCGAGGGCCGTGAAGCTCTCCTTCAGCGAGGCGGCGGCGAACACGGTCACCGTGCCGGAGAGCTTCGACGAGGAGGCCGCGGACGACTTCTTCGCGTCCGAGGAGCCGGACGTGCTGTCCGAGGAGGAGCAGGCGCTCAGGGCCAGCAGCGCGGCGGCGCCGACGCCGGCCACCTGAAGGGTCCGGCTGGTGCGGCGGGTCCGGTGCGCGGATCGGGTCGTCACGGTTCTACTCCCTCGAAGACTCTGAGGCTCGCTGAAGCCTCCGTCGTGATCCTCAGTGCTGAGCTCACGTTCTGCAATGGCCTGATCATACTTCCGCATATGCGAGCGATAAGTCTCCTGTCCTATCGCATGAGCTGTGCCCAGCGGGTTCGGATGTACGCATGTGCGTTTGTCTCGGGCCGCCCGGCGGGTACGGTCCACCGGGAGGTGCTGTCCAGTGAGCCAGTCCCTGACGCAGCCGACACCACCGGCTCCCCCGCTCGCGGAACTCGCGCTGACCGGTGACCTCGCCCGGCCCGCCCTGCTGACCGTTTCCGATCTGCTCGCCTGGCCCCAGCACCGGGTGCGGGTCGCCTTCGAGTGCGCCACCAGCGGGGTGCGGCACCACGGATTCGAGGGTCCCCTGCTGCACGACGTGCTGCGGGACGCCGGCCCCCGCTTCGACCCGGCCCGCCGCAAGGACCGGCTGCGCTTCCTCATCGCGGTGGCCGGCGCGGACGGCCACCACGCGCTGCTCACCTGGGCCGAGATCGACCCCGACTTCGCGGACGCCCCGGTGCTGCTGGCGGTCGGCATCGACGGCACCGCGCTGGACCGGGCGGGACCGCAGCTGGTCCTGCCGCAGGACCGGTGCGGGGCCCGGCACATCAGCGGCATCAACACCATCAGGGTGGACGGCTGTTACCCGTCCTGGCCGGGCGGGACCACCGGCTGAGCGCCCGCGCCCGGTGTCCCCCGGGCGCGCGTACGGCTTCTGCCCGGACTCCGTGGTCCGGCGGCCGGTCAGGCGCGGTCGATGTGCACGTTGGTCGACTTGACCTTGGCCGTCGCCTCCACGCCGACCTCCAGGCCCAGTTCCTCGACGGCCTCCCGGGTCAGCAGGGACACCAGCCGGTGGGGTCCCGCCTGGATCTCCACCTGGGCGGCGACGTCACCGAGCTTGACGGCGGTGACGATGCCGGGGAAGGAGTTGCGGACCGAGGTGTGCGAGCTGACGCCCTCCTCGTGCCCGGCCCCGGCCAGTTCCACCGAGAACGCGGCGAGGTCGCGGCCCTCGATCAGGCGCCGTCCGCTGTCGTCCCGGTGCGTCGCCACCCGCCCGGCGTCCGCCCAGCGACGGGCGGTGTCGGGGCTCACGCCGAGGAGCCGCGCGGCCTGGCCGATCGTGTAGGACTGCATGGGCGGACGATAGGCAGGTGCTTCGCGCCCCTGCAAGCCGGACCCCGGGCGCGGCGCGGGCGGTCGCGAACAGCGCGAACACGCCTCAAGGCGGCCGCCGTCGGCAGAGGCCGGGCGCCGCCGTCCGGCCGGTGCGGGGACACGCGGGCCGGAGGACATGGTCAGCGGCCGCGCCCCCTGGCGTCCGCGTAGGAGCGGAGGAAGAGCGCCTCGACATGGGCCATGTGCTCGATCTCGGCCGGGTCGACGCTCTCGTTCGGCGCGTGGATGAGGCACTTGGGCTCCTCCACGCCCATGAGCACGATCTCGGCGCGGGGGTAGGTCACGGCGAGGACGTTGCACAGCGGGATGGAGCCGCCCTGGCCGAGGAAGGCCATGGGCCTGCCGTAGACCTCGTTCATGGCGCGGCCGAGCGCCGCATAGGCGGGGCCGTCGGTCGCCGCCTCGAAGGGGGCGCCGGTGCTCTCGTCCTCGACGCCCACCCGTACTCCCCAGGGCGCCGCCTCGGTGAGGTGCCGGGTGAGGGCCGCGCGGGCCGTCGCCGGGTCGGTGCCGGGCGGGATCCGCAGGCTCACCCGGGCCCGCGCGGTGGGCGGTACGGCGGCGGCGGAGCCGACCACCGGGGGGCAGTCGATGCCGAGGACGGTGACGGCGGGGCGGGCCCACAGCCGGTCGGCGACCGTGCCGGTGCCGGTGAGCCGGACGCCGTCCAGCACTCCGGCGTCGGCGCGGAACTGCTCCTCGTCGTAGCCGACGCCCTCCCAGGTGCCCTCGCAGTCGAGTCCCTCGACGCGGGTGGCGCCGGTGGCCGGGTCGCGCAGGGTGGAGAGCAGCTGGATCAGCGCGGCGAGCGCGTCCGGGGCGGGGCCGCCGAACATGCCCGAGTGGATCTCTCCGGCCAGGGTGTCGACCGTGACGACGACGTTGACGAGGCCGCGCAGGGTGACGGTGGCGGTGCCGGTGCCGACCTCGGCGTTGCCGGTGTCGCACACCAGCAGGGCGTCGGCGAGGAACTGTTCCGGGTGCTGGGCCACGTACTGTTCCAGACCTCCCGTGCCCTGTTCCTCAGAGCCCTCGGCGACGAACTTCAGGCCGACCGGGAGGTCGTCGCCGAGCGCGCGCAGGGCGGTCAGGTGCATCACGATGTTGCCCTTGCAGTCCGCGGTGCCGCGCCCGTACCAGCGGCCGTCGCGTTCGGTGAGGGCGAAGGGCGGTGTGGTCCAGGCGTCGTCGTCGAGCGGTGGCTGGACGTCGTAGTGGCAGTACAGCAGGACGGTGGGGGCGCCGGGCGGCGGCGGGCGGTGGCCGATGACCGCGTGGCTTCCGTCGGGCGTCTCGGCGAGATGGACGTCGTGGAGTCCCGCCTCGGTGAAGGCGTCCGCGACCCACTGCGCTGCCCGCCGGCACTCCTCGGGCGGGTACTGGCGCGGGTCGGCGACGGAGGGGATGGCGACCAGCTCGGCCAGGTCCGTCCTGGCCCGGTCCATCAAGCCGGCGATCCTCCCGGCGAGTTCGGACATGGTCACCGCCTCACCGTGTCGTCGGTCTTCAGGTCGTCGAGCTTGTCATTGATCTTGTCCAGCTTCTCCGGGCAGTAGATCTCGATGATCGTGGCCTCCGCCCGGAGCGATCTGCCGTCGCCGATGACGGGCCGCTGGCCGACGAACGCGGCGCCGTTGGACACATTGATCTTCCACAGCGCCGACTTGAGGGCGCTGGCCGGATCGTCGCAGACCAGGCCGCCGTCGGTACCCAGCAGGCTGGCGATCAACTCGGTGTCGGGGCGTGGGAGTCCGGCCTTCACCGCGGCGTCGGCGAGCTGGTTCGCCTTGCTCGTGGCCTTGTTGTTCGTCGTGATGGCCGAGTAGCGCAGGAGCCCGACGACGACGAGACCGAGCAGGACGACGATGGCCCCGTAGTAGATCCACTTGTGCTCGGATGCGAACCGGGTGGGACTCATGCCCCCGCCTCCTCCTCGCGCGCGGCCTCGCTCTGCCAGCTCGGCTTGCGGAACCTCAGGAACGCCCAGGGGATCAGCAGACCGAGGACGCCGAGCCCGCAGCCGATGATGACGACGTACAGCAGGACGCTGCTGCTGCCGAACTGGGAGGGCGGCACGAAGCCGATGACCATGGCCGAGGCCGAGGCCAGGAAGCCGACGACGCACACCAGGTTGAGCGCCGGGACGCGGTAGCCGCGCGGGTGGTCGGCCTGGTTCTTCCGCAGCCGCATCGCCGCGACGAACATCAGCAGATAGACGATGAGGTACACCTGCGTGGTGATCGTCGAGAAGATCCAGTACACGTTGGAGACGTTCGGGATGAAGGCGTAGCCCAGCGCGATCACGGTGGTCACGACGCCCTGGGTCACCAGGATGTTCTGCTGGATGCCGAAGCGGTTCAACTGCTGGAGGTACGGCGGCAGATAGCCCTCGCTGCGGGAGATCTCCAGCAGGCCCTTGGAGGGTCCGGCGAGCCAGGTCAGCATCCCGGCCAGCGACGCGGAGATCAGCATCACGGCCGCGATCGGTGTCATCCAGCCGATGTCGAAGTACGAGAAGAACGCGTCGAACGCCTGCATGACACCGGCGGTGAGGCTGGTCTGGTCGGCGGGCACCACCCAGCTGATGGCCAGTGCGGGCAGGATGAAGATCAGCAGCACCAGGCCCATCGCCAGGAACATCGACTTCGGGTACTCCTTCGCCGGGTTCTTCAGCGAGGACACGTGGACGGCGTTCATCTCCATGCCGGAGTACGAGAGGAAGTTGTTGACGATCAGGACGAGGCTGGCCAGGCCCGTCCACTCCGGCAGCAGATGGCTCGCCGTCATGGGCGCCGCGGAGGGGTTGCCCTGGGCCAGGAAGACCATGCCGAGCACGACGAGGATCGTGCCGGGCACCAGGGTGCCGATGACCAGACCCCAACTGGACAGTCCGGCCAGGGCCTTGGTGCCGCGCGAGGAGACCCAGACACCGGTCCAGTACAGGACCACGATGACGATCGCGGTGTAGAGACCGCTGGAGGCCAGGGCCGGGTCGATGATGTACGCGATGGTGCTCGCCACGAAGGCCAGCAGACTCGGGTAGTAGAAGATCGTCATCGCGAACTGGCACCACACGGCGAGGAATCCGAGCGGCTTGGACAGTCCTTCGCTCACCCAGCGGTAGACGCCGCCGTTCCAGCCCGAGGCCAGTTCCGCCGAGACCAGGGCGGTCGGCAGCAGGAACACGATCGCCGGGACGAGGTAGAGGAACACGCAGGCGAGCCCGTAGACCGCCATCGTGGGGGCGGCCCGCAGGCTCGCGACCGAGGCGGTCGTCATGAGGGCCAGCGTCAGCCAGGTGAGCCGTGGCGCCGCGGGGATCGTGGCCCGCGTGGCCTGCGCCTTCTGCCGTGGCGCGTCCGCGGGCATGTCCATCGAGCTCATCGGACGCCTCCCCGTTCCTTGTCGAAAGCGATGGGCCCAGCCTTGACACGGACCGGGGCCACCGCCCGCCGGGTGGCCCGTCCGAGTGACCGGCCCGACCCCCGCGCCGGGTCCCGCCGCCCGTCCGGGTGACCGACCCCCGCGCCGGGCCCCTCCGCCCGTCCGGGTGACCTCACTCGTTCGGACCGCTTCGCTCGCCCGCGGGGTGGCGGCTCCGCAGGCTGGGAGGCGGACCGCGCATCCGTGGGTGGGCGGCCGGGCGCCGAGGAGAGGTGGCCGATGACGGCGGAAACGGGCGCCGCTCCGGACGAAGTGGCCGCTTTCCTGGCCCGGTTGACCCGGCTGCTGCTGCGGTCCAGCGGCGAGGGTGCCGTCACCATCGAGCGCACCGTCCGGGGCACCGCCCGCGCGCTGGACACCGACGCCTCCGTCCTGCTCGTGCCGGACGGAGCCGCGCTGACCGTCGGCACCGGCGGCGACTCCCGCACGGTGACCCTGCGCGCAGTCCCCGAGGTGTTCAGGCTCGACCAGGTCGTGGCCCTGAAACCGCTCGTCCAGGACGTACGGGCGGGGCGGATCGGCGTGCGGGAGGCCGACCGCGGGCTGGCCGCGATCGAGACGTCCGAGCCGCCCTACCCGTGGTGGCTCAAGCTGCTCGGCATCGTCCTGTTCACCCTGGGCTTCGCGCCGCTCATGCAGTCCACGTGGTACGAGGTGGGCGCCACCGCGGTCCTCGGCGCCGTCGCCGCCGTCCTGGCCGTCGCGGCGGACCGCGTCCCCCGGTACGCCACCGTGCTCCCGCTGGTCGTCTCGACCGTCGTCTCCGCGATCACCGTCGAGGTATTCGCCCGCGACCCCTCGCACGGCGGACCCGTCCTGCTGATGCTGCCCGCGCTCTTCTTCTTCGTGCCCGGCGACTATCTGAGCGCCGCCGCGGCCGAACTCGCTGCCGGCTACATCACCACCGGCGCGATCCGGCTCGTCTACGCCGCCTTCCTCCTCGTACAGCTCTATGTCGGGGTCCTGCTGGGCCTGTACCTGACCGGCACCTCCACGCGCGCCCTCTTCGACATCGCCGCCGCGTCCGATCTGCCCCGCTGGGCCCTGTTCCTGGGCTGGATCGTCTTCACCACCGGCACCGTGCTCGCCTTCGCCGTCCCGTTCCGGCTGCTGCCGCCCCTGCTCGTCCTGGTCTACGTCACCGTCGCCGTGCAGTCCCTGGCCACCAAGGCGATCGGCGAGACGGGCGGAACGTTCGTCGCGGCCGTCGTCCTGGCCGCCGCCGCGACGAGGCTCGCCCTGCGGCCGAACCGGCCGCCCCGGCTCGTCCTGCTCCTGCCCGGCTTCTTCACCCTCACCGTCGGCTCCCTCGGCATGCGCGGGCTGACCACTCTGGCGGGCGGCTACGTCATCGAGGGATTCCGCGATCTGCTGAAACTCGTCACGATCGTCACGGCCATCGCCGTGGGTCTGGTCCTCGGAGCGGTCCTCGCCCAGCCGGCGCACCCCGACCGCTGAAGCCGGGGCGGCCGCCACCGCCGAAGCCGGGGCGGCCGCCCGGGTCACCAGCCCGTCAGCAACAGGTGGTTGAGGAGGAGGGCCGTCACCGCCTGGGCCACGAGCCAGGCCCGGGGACGGGGGAGGAACGCCCCGGCCGGCAGCAGCCACATCGCGAACGGCAGCCAGATGCGTTCGGTCTCGGCCTTGCTCATACCGGAGAGATCGGCGACGAGCAGGGCCAGCAGCGCCGCGACGACCAGGACGGACAGACGCGGGGCGGTGCCGCGCGCGCGGGCCGCGGAGGTCGGAGCGGCGGCCGCGGTCCGGACGGTCTTCGGCACCGCCCTGCGCAGTCCCGCCACGGTGGCCGGCCCCGTGATCAGCACCGTGCAGGCCAGATTCGCCCAGACCCAGTAGCCGTACGGCCGCACGCCTCCCGCCCCTTGGTAGTAGCGGACGACCAACAGGCGGTACGCCTCCCACCAGTCGAAGCCGAGCAGGGTGAACACGGTGGGCACGACGGCGAGTCCGGCCAGGGCGTACGGGAGCGGGCGGGTCCTGGAGCGGCGGCCCAGCAGCAGGACGGCGCAGGCGATCACCAGGATCAGGGTCAGGCCGTACGACAGATACGCGGTGAGGCCGAGGAGGAGCCCGGAGGCGAGGCCCGCCGTCCGTGGCCGGTGGCCCGTGACCGCGAGGGCGAGCAGGGCCAGGGCCCACGCGGCGACGGCCGCGAAGTAGCCGTCCGCCGAAGTGCCCATCCACACGGCCGCCGGGGCGAGGGCGAGGTAGGGCGCGGCGCGCCGGGCGAGAGCCTCCCCGGCCAGGGCGCGCACCGTGACCAGCACCGCCACCCCGGCCGTCGCGCCGACGGTGACGCACCAGACGCCCGCCCAGGCCCCGCCGCCCAGTCCGATCCGGTCGAGGAGGACGAAGGTGAGGGTGGCGGCCGGCGGATGCCCGGCGATGTGCGCGGGCCAGTGGCCGGGGGAGTGCAGCAGGATGTGATGGGTGAAGTCCCGCAGGGCGGCAGGGATGTCGTGGAAGCGGTCGACCGGCGTGATGACCTGGAGGTACTCGGACGGGGTGGTGAGCCGCCCGGCCACACCCCGCTGCCAGCCGTCGACCAGGGCGAGGGAGAACGTCCACGCCGTCGTCGTGCCCCACACGGCGGACAGCAGCCGTCGCCACGACAGCCGGGCGGCGAGGCGAGGCCCGTACGCCACCACGGCGACCGCGACGGCGATCGCGGCCGGGGTGCCGGGCCCGGTGTGCGGCCCCCAGTGCCCGTACAGCGGAGCGGCGCCGACGAACAGCGTGCCGTCGCGGTGTTCGACGACGTAGCCGACGACCGCCGCCGTCAGCACGAGCAGCGCGCCGGCCAGCGCCGCGGCCAGGTCGCGCCGGACGGCCCGTGGCCCCACCGGTGACCGGCTCGGGCGACGCGAGCGTGAAGGGGGCGTGCGCGAGGCGGCGGAGGGATCCGGTGGGGGATTCGAAGGGACTTCGGGGCGGTCGGGGATCGGCGCCCGGGGGCGTTCGCGGTTCACCCCCGCACGCTAGGCCGGGAGGTTTCCGGGACGGGGGCCACCAAGGTGGACGTCAGAGTTTCGTCATGGTTTGAGAACCCGTTCGGGGGGTGCCGCGGGCCTACGGTCGGGACCATGTCACGGTCTCCCTCGTCCCCCGCGTTCTGGCGCAGTCCGCTGCGCGGCCCCTGGTTCACCTCCGTGCTGGGCGTGGTGCTGCTCGGTGGCATCACGGTGCTGTTCGTGACGGGGCTCCTGTCGTACGCGGCCTACAACCCGGACCTCTCGCCGGTGAACGACATGACCCCCGACAAGGGGATCCTCGGGTTCTACCTCTTCGCCTGGCCCACCGGTCCGGTCTGGCTGTACCGCCTCACCCAGGGCGTCCACGTCACGCTCGGGCTCGCGCTGATCCCGGTCCTGCTGGCGAAACTCTGGTCGGTCCTGCCGAAGCTGTTCACGCTGCCGCCGGCCCGCTCGCTCGCGCACGCCCTGGAACGGCTCTCGCTGCTCCTTCTGGTCGGGGGCGCACTCTTCGAGTTCACCACCGGCGTGCTGAACATCCAGCTCGACTACGTCTTCCCCGGTTCCTTCTACACCCTCCACTTCTACGGCGCCTGGGTGTTCATCGCCGCGTTCGTGACACACGCCGTGCTGCGGACACCCACGGCCGTGCGCAACCTGCGCGGCCTCCGCACTCCCGGGGCGCGGCCCGAACCGGCCGGCTCGTCGTCCGGCGCGAACGAACCGGCGCCGCCCGAGCGCGAGTTGGTGGCCCCGGACCCGCTGCCGCCGACCGTCTCGCGGCGCGGGGCCCTCGGGTTCGTCGGAGGCGGCTCCCTGCTGCTGGCCGCCACCACGGGTGGCCGCAGTTTCGACGGGCCGCTGCGGGACACGGCGCTGCTCGCACCGCACGGCGGCGCCGAACCCGGTTCAGGACCCCAGGCGTTCCAGATCAACAAGACCGCCACGGCACGCGGGATCACCCCCGCCGAGACCAGCGATGAGGTCTGGCGCCTGACCGTCACGGGGAACGGCCGGACGGTTCGGCTGAGCCGCAGCGACCTCAAGGAACTCCCCCTGCACAGCGCCGCGTTGCCCATCGCCTGTGTGGAGGGCTGGTCGACGTCCGACCAGTGGTGGAGAGGTGTGCGGCTGCGTGACCTGGCGCGGCTCGTCGGCTACGAGGCGGACGCGGCCCCCGACGTCCTCGTGGAGTCGTTGCAGCGGCACGGGGCGTTCCGCGTGGCCGCCCTGCGCGACAACCAGGTGCGCGACACCCGTTCGCTGCTCGCGCTGTCCGTCAACGGCGAGGATCTCTCGCCCGATCACGGCTACCCGGCGCGGATCATCGTCCCGGCCGCGCCCGGCGTGCTCAACACCAAATGGGTGGCCAAGATGACGTTCGGAGACCTGTGATGCGACGCCTTGGTCCGAGGGGAGCCGGAGCACCGGCGACACGGCGGAATCTGATCGGCAGCCCTTTCCAGCTCCTGCTGTTGGCCTGCTCGTTCGCACTGGCCGCCTACGCGGGGGTGCGGCTGCTCACGGCGGACTGGTCCCGGGTGGCCATCTGGTTCGTGGGCGCGGCGGTGCTGCACGACCTGGTGCTGGTGCCGTTGTACGCCGGTGCCGACCGGGCCGTCTCGAAGGCGCTGGACGCGGGAGGCCACCGGGACAAGACGATGTACGTCCGTGTTCCGGCGGCCCTGTCCGGTCTGCTCCTGCTGGTGTGGTTCCCGCTGATCAGCGGGAAGGTCGCCGACCACTACCGGTCGGCGACCGCCTTGCCGGCCGACGGTTTCCTGGCCCGCTGGCTGCTGATCACGGCGGCGCTGTTCGCCGGGTCCGCGCTGCTGCTCGTCCTGCGGTCCCGCCGGGCCTCCCGCCGCGGCCCGTTGCGCAGGGCCACGAAGGAACGTCCGGCCGCCGACCACTGAGCGTCGGCGCGCCATCCGGCGCGCGCCGCGTGCCGGAGCAGGGCCGGGGTGCCGACCCGGGCCCACGGAAACGCGGCCCGGTCACCGGAGGCCCCTAGGTCGCCGGCCCCGCCGCCGGCCGGGTGCTCCGCCGCACCGGCCATGACGTCATGCCCGCTCCCGTCGCCGTGGGCGGCGCCGACGACACGGACGATACGGACGTCGACGCGTTCGTCGACGTCCGCGCCCGCCACGGTCTCGGCGATCAACAGGCCTCCAGGGGAGAGCAGTTCCGCCGTACGCCGCAGCAGTGCCGCCGGGTCTCCGCCGATCCCGATGTTGCCGTCCAGAAGGAGGGCCGTGTCCCAGCGGCCCTCGCCGGGCAGCGGTTCGAAGACCGACCGGCGCAGCGCCTGGCCGCCGAGCCGTACCGTGTGGGCCACGGCCGCCTCGCTGACGTCGATGCCGAGGACGGGCCGTCCCCGGGCCGCGAGTTCCGCGACCAGCCGTCCCGGCCCGCACCCCACGTCGAGCACGGCGCCCTCGCAGCGGGCCAGCACCTCCAGATCGACGGCGTCGGCGCGGGCGCACCAGCGTTCCACCTCCAGCGGGAGAAGCCAGCCGTCCGTCCGCCGCAGGAACAGCGGGCCCCGGCCGGCGCCCAGCGCGTCGGCGTAGGGATCGTCGGCCCACGCGTGCGCGGCCCGCCCGGGCAGGGCCTCCGTACCGGTGCCACCGCTTCCGCCCGCATCCAACGCGGTCGTCCCCCGACCG
Organism: Streptomyces sp. NPDC024698; assembly: GCF_055559015.1. Classification (NCBI taxonomy): domain Bacteria; kingdom Bacillati; phylum Actinomycetota; class Actinomycetes; order Kitasatosporales; family Streptomycetaceae; genus Streptomyces; species Streptomyces sp. NPDC024698. Next base: position 335,372 of record NZ_JBVHLK010000008.1, read on the forward strand.
CCGCTCACCGTCCGACACCCAGCGACCCGGCGTCCGGCTCGGCATCCCGCGGTCCGGTATCCGGCGGTGCGGCTCCCGGCCCGGGACCCAGCGGCCCGGCGTCCGGCCTGGCATCTCGCGGTTCCGCATCCCGGGGTCCGGCGCCCGGCCCGGCATCTCGGAGTGCGGCGTCCGGTCCGGCGTCCGGCCCCGGGCCCGGACCGGCGAGGGCCCGCGCGTCCCGTACGGCCTGAAGCCCGGCGACGAACCCCGAGCCCTGTGCGGTCGCGGACCCCGAGCTCTGCCCGGTCGCGGACCCTGAGTCCCGTCCGGTCGCGGGCTCCGAGTCCTGTCCGGTGACGGGCCCGGAGTCCCCCGGGTCCCGGTGGTTCCGGTCGGCCGGGTGTCCCGCGTTCTGTTCCGGCAGCCGCGCGGCTGCCGTTGCTGTCGGGGTTAGCCGGTTCAGTTCCGCCGCGAAGACGCTCCCGGGCACCTCCGCCGCGACCGCTCGCGCGTCCGCGGCGGTGTCCACGTCCCGCAGGCGGGGCAGATCCCGCACCCGCAGACCGGCGCCGACGAGCCGGTCCCGCTGCGCGGCGCCCGTCGTGGGCATCGACATCGGCACCCCGCGCAGCAGTTCCGGGTCGGGTTCGGCGAGCCCCAACGCCCAGAAGCCGCCGTCCTCGGCGGGCCCGAAGTACGCGTCGCAGTCCGCGAAGTCCACCGTGAGCAGCGCGGGCGTCACCTGGGGCGTGTCCATGCCGATGAGCAGCGCGGGCCCGTCGCAGCCCGCGAACGCCGAGGCCAGCCGTTCGTCGAGGCCGCCGGCGCATTGCCGTACGACGTCGAAGCCCGCCGGGAGCCAGGGGCCCGGCGTCCCGTCGAGCACGAGGACCCGGCGTCGCGCCGGTGCGGCGGCCACCGCGCGCAGGGTGTCCACGAGGGCGGCCTCCGCGAGCGCCGCTGCTTCCCCGGGGGTGAACGGCGGCGTGAGCCGGGTCTTCACCCGTCCGGGGCGCGGTTCCTTGGCGATGACGAGCAGCGTGACGCTCACTGGGCGGTTCCTCCTCGGGACGGTGCGAGGGCCGGCTCCGCGGATGCGGCCGGGGACGGGGCCTGGGCTCCGCTCCCCGCCGCCGCCCGGTCGGACGCGGGCGGTTCGGCCAGCACGCGGCGCATGTCCCGTACCGCCTGCCAGGTGCCGCGCCAGGTGCCGGTGACCTTGGAGACGCCGGTACGGGCCAGGTAGGGCACGTCGTGCTCGGTGACGCGCCAGCCGGCGTCGGCGGCGCGGACGACCATCTCCAACGGGTAGCCGCTGCGCCGGTCGGTGAGCCCGAGGCCGAGCAGCGCCTCCCGGCGGGCCGCGCGCAGCGGGCCGAGGTCGTGCAGCCGCAGGCCGGTGCGGCGCCGCAGCATCCGGGCCAGCGCGATGTTGCCCGCACGGGCGTGCGGGGGCCAGGCACCACGTTCGGTCGGCCGGCGCCGCCCGAGGACGAGGTCGGCCTCGCCGGCCCGGACCTCGGCGACGAACGGCAGGAGCAGGGCCGGGTCCAGGGAACCGTCGCAGTCGCAGAAGCAGACGATGTCCGCGGTGGCGGCGGTCAGCCCGGCGTGGCAGGCGGCGCCGAAACCGCGGCGCTCCTCGCGTACGACGGTGGCACCGAGCGCGCGGGCGAGTTCCGCGGAGCCGTCCGTGGAGCCGTTGTCCACCACCAGGGCGCGCCAGCCGGACGGGATCCGGGAGAGCACCCAGGGCAGGGCGCCCGCCTCGTTCAGACAGGGAAGGACCAGGTCGACGTCCGGGTCCGGTACGGGAAAGGTCGTCACCCGCTTCACCCTACGAACGCGAAAGGGAGATAACGGACTTCATGTCCTTACGAAACTCGGACGTCGCCGCAAGGGAGCCGGGCCGGACCCGGCCGGGTGGGACGCTGGAGGCATGCATCCAGCGCACGAATCCCCAGGTCCCGGACCCGTCCCGAGCGCGGGCGGGAGCCCGGGGCCCGCGCCTGGCGCGGACGAGGGCCCGGGGCCCGTGCCCGACCCCCGCGGAGAGACGGCCGGACTCCCCGGCGAGGCGGCCACCCGTGTGCTCGTGGTGGACGACGACCCGACCGTGGCCGAGGTCGTCTCCGGCTACCTCCACCGTGCCGGCTATCGCGTCGACCGTGCCGCGGACGGCGCCGCCGCGCTCGCGCGTGCCGCCGCGCACCGGCCCGACCTGGTGGTGCTCGATCTGATGCTGCCGGGCATGGACGGCCTTGAGGTGTGCCGCCGGCTGCGCGCCCAGGGCCCCGTCCCGGTCATCATGCTCACCGCGCGCGGCGACGAGGACGACCGGATCCTCGGTCTGGAGGTCGGCGCCGACGACTACGTCACCAAGCCCTTCAGCCCGAGGGAACTGGTCCTGAGGGTCGAGTCCGTTCTGCGCAGGACCCGGCCGGTGGCCGCCGCCCGTCCGCTGCGCGCCGCGGGTCTCGCGGTCGACCCGTCGGCCCGCCGCGCCACCAAGGACGGCGTCGAGCTCGCGCTCACTCTGCGCGAGTTCGACCTCCTCGCCTTCTTCCTCCGCCATCCGGGCCGGGCGTTCGCGCGCGAGGACCTGATGCGCGAGGTGTGGGGCTGGGACTTCGGCGACCTGTCGACGGTCACCGTCCACGTGCGCCGGCTGCGCGGCAAGGTGGAGGACGACCCCGCACGACCCCGGCTGATCCAGACGGTGTGGGGCGTGGGTTACCGCTTCGACTGCACCGGGGCCGCGGACCGGCCCGCCGCCGGAGAGCACCGTCCCGCGCCCGAGGAAGAGGCCCGATCATGAACGACGTACTGGTCATGGCCCTGTTCGCCTTCCTGGGCGCCGCCGCGGCCGGCCTGCTCGGCGCCGGGGCGCTCCGGCTGCTGCGGAGCCGCTCGCTCACCGCGTCCGTCGCCGTCGTCGCGGCCGTGGCCGTGGGCGCGATGCTCGCGGGAACGCTGGCGGTGGCCTGGGCGATGTTCCTGTCCCCGCACGACCTGAGCGTGGTCACGACGGTCGTCGCCATGGCGGCCGTCGTCTCGCTGGCGACTGCGCTGCTGCTGGGCCGCTGGGTCGTCGCCCGCAGCAGGGCGCTGACCCTGGCCGCCCGCTCCTTCGGCGACGGCGGGGACTTCGCCGCCCCCGAGGGGCCGGCGACCGCCGAACTGTCGGCGCTCAGCCGGGAGTTGGCGTCCACCAGTCGCAGACTGGCCGAGTCGCGGGAGAGGGAACGGGCACTGGAGGCCTCGCGCCGCGAACTCGTCGCCTGGATCTCGCACGACCTGCGGACCCCGCTGGCCGGGCTGCGTGCGATGTCCGAGGCGCTGGAGGACGGGGTGGCGGCGGACCCCCCCCGCTATCTGCGCCAGATGCGCACGGAGGTCGAACGCCTCAACGGCATGGTCGGTGACCTCTTCGAACTCTCCAGGATCCACGCGGGCGCCTTGGCCCTCTCCCTCTCCCGGGTCTCCGTGTACGACCTCGTCGGGGACGCCCTCGCGGGGGCCGATCCGCTGGCCCGCGAGCACGGGGTGCGTCTGGTCGGGAGTCGTGTCGAGCAGGTGCCGGTCGAGGTGGACGGCAAGGAGATGAGCCGGGTGCTCGGCAACCTCCTCGTCAACGCGATCCGCCGTACGCCCGCCGACGGCACGGTCGCGGTCACCGCCGAGCGCTCCGCCGCGGGGGTCGTCCTGTCCGTCACCGACGGCTGCGGAGGCATCCCCGAGGAGGACCTGCCGAGGGTCTTCGACACCGGCTGGCGCGGTACCCACGCCCGTACGCCACCCGCCGGAGCGGGCCTCGGCCTCGCCATCGTCCGCGGCATCGTGGAGGCCCACCGGGGTGTGGCCGCCGTGCACAACGTCCCCGGCGGCTGCCGCTTCGAGGTCACCCTCCCGACGGCGAGCGCGTGATGGGGCCCGAGACCTCCCCGTCCGGGACCGCCACGACCTCCCGGTCCGGGACAGCGGGGGCTGCCAGGGGCGCCGGGGTCTCCCGGGCCGGGGAGGCCAGAAGTGCCCGGTCCGGGGCGGGTTCGGCGGCACGGGGCGCGGCCGGCGTCGCGGCGGGCCGCCGGATCCCGCACTCCCCGTCCAGCGGGGCCGCCGCGAACTCCCGCATTCCCTCGGCGAATCCGGTCTCCGCGCGCCATCCGAGCCCGGCCCGCAGCCGGGCCGAGTCGGCGGTGATGTGCCGTACGTCGCCCAGCCGGTACTCCCCGGTCACGACCGGGTCGGGTCCGCCGTACGCCTCCGACAGCGCCCACGCCATCTCGCCGACCGTACGGACCTCACCGCTGCCGGTGTTGTAGACCGTGAGCGACCCGTCCGGCGAACCCGCCTCCAGCGCGGCCACGTTGGCGGAGGCCACGTCCGACACATGGACGAAGTCCCGCCGTTGGCCGCCGTCCTCGAAGACGCGCGGGGCCTCGCCGCGGGCGAGCGCGGACCGGAAGAAGGAGGCGACGCCCGCGTACGGGGTGTCGCGGGGCATTCCGGGACCGTAGACGTTGTGATAGCGCAGCGACACGGCGGTCCCGCCGGTCGATCGCGCCCACGCCGCCGCGAGGTGTTCCTGGGCCAGTTTGGTCGTCGCGTACACATTGCGCGGGTCGACGGGCGCGTCCTCGCCCACCACGCCGGGCGTCAGTTCCGCACCGCAGCGCGGACACCGCGGCTCGAAGCACCCGGCCTCCAGATCGGCCACGGTCCGTGGCCCCGGCCGCACCACCCCGTGCCGCTCGCACGCGTACCGCCCCTCCCCGTACACGACCATCGACCCGGCGAGCACGAGCCGCCGCACGTCCGCGTCGGCCATCCCGGCGAGCAGCACGGCCGTGCCGAGGTCGTTGCGCGAGACGTATTCCACCGCGTCGCCGAACCCGGTGCCGAGGCCCACCATCGCGGCCTGATGGCACACGGCGTCCACGCCGTCCAGCGCGGCCGCGACGGCCCGTGCGTCCCGCACGTCGTCGCCGTGCCGCAGGTCGAACACGACCGCCTCGTGCCCCCGCGCGCGCAGCGCCGCGACGACCCGACCTCCGATGAACCCGGCTCCGCCGGTGACCAGTACACGCATAAGACGCACGCTAGGACCGGCGTCCCCTCCCGCGGCATCACCACGCCCTTCACGTCACCGCACCGTAAGACCCGGTCCGGCGGCGCGGACCGGGCCGAAGGCCTGCCCGCGGGCTCACATGCGCAGCAGCCGCTGGGTCATCTCGCGGTACTGCCGCAGCGCGTGGCGCAGTTCCTCGCCCTGTGTCTCGGGGTCCTGGCCGTGCCAGCCCTCGTGCAGGGCGCGACGGCGCTCGGTGAGGGCGCTCATGAGCTGGGCCGCGGCCTCGTCGAACGCGGTCTCGGCCTCCTCCAGCGCTTCGCGCGGGCTGGTGGCGAACGTGTTGAGCGCGTGGAGGAGCCGCTGGGTGACATCGGCCCGTTCCTCCGCCCCGAGCAGTGGCTCCGGGCCCGGCGTACGACGTCCGGCGGAGCCGGGCCGCCCGTCCGGAGGCTGCTGGGCGCGTGACTGGTCGTACATCATCGTTGGCCACTTCCTGTACGTCGTACCGGGCGGGGCGCGTCGGGGCGGTGGGGCGAAGGCGCTGTGGGTGGCGACGGTTGCGGGCGGCGGCCGTTCCGGAGGGCGTGCCGCCGGGGTGGAGCGTTCAGCTCGCGGTGGATGCCTCGGGCGTACCCTGTGCGGCGCGCCGGTACTCGGCGTTGATGCGCTGGGCTTCCTCCAGCTGGTCCTCAAGGATGACGATGCGGCAAGCGGCCTCGATCGGGGTCCCCCTGTCGACGAGTTCCCGCGCCCGGGCGGCGATCCTCAGCTGATAGCGGGAGTAGCGGCGGTGGCCGCCCTCCGAGCGGAGCGGAGTGATCAGGCGGGCTTCCCCGATGGCCCGGAGGAAGCCGGGTGTCGTGCCGAGCATCTCGGCGGCCCTGCCCATCGTGTACGCGGGATAGTCGTCGTCGTCGAGACGACCACTGAGTGGAGTGTCCGCTGTCATTTCACCTCGTCGTAGCACGCGTCGAGGGGCCCCGTTGCCGTATGGCACCAGGGCCCCGAAGGAAATTGAACACCATCTGCCGGCTCTACTGCGGAGCCGACCGTCTGTTTCCGCTACCGGGCCCGACCGTGGGCGGGTGAGCGGGGATCGTGAATGCCGTGACCGGGAACCACCGTCCCATCCGGGTTCTTGTGCACCCGGCCGTACTGCTCCGGGGCCGGGCGATCCTGATGGCGTCTGCTTCCTCCGTCCTCGACTCGGAGTCGATCTCTCGCCGGACCGGGAGTGAACTCCACCGGGCCGACGAGGTCTGTACAGGAAACCCTAATCATGCCGACGCCCGATGTCTACCGTGACAAAGGCAGATTTCGCGATGCTCGGGAATCAAATTTTCTGTGCCGGGTGCCGGGTGCCGGGTGCCGGGTGCCGTGCGGCGATCGACGTGGCGGGAACCCCTATGCGGAATCGAGACCGTCCCGCATCCTTCAATCCGCAACTATCGGGCGGTCCGGGGCTGTCCTGTGGGGCAAGCCGCAGGGCCGCGGAGTCGCAGGGCTCCAGAGCCACGGAGAACGAGGAAGAGAACAAGGAGGGGACATGTCCGGTCCCAGACGTACGCCGGTGCTCGCGCTGATGGGCGGGATCATGCTGTTGACGGGGTGTCAGGACACGGCGGGCGCGGGCTCCGCCGCGGGCACCGGCCCGTCGTCCGTGAGCCCCTCGGCGCGAACGGTCGTCCGGACGTCCGCCCCGGCCGTGCCGTCCCCGGCCGCGTCACCCTCGGCGAGCCCGGCCGGCGCGTCCACGCCGTCGCGTTCCCCGGTCGACGGCTCACCGGACCGGTCCTCCGCCCCGGCCGGGCACACGGCCACGCCCGACGCGGGCTGCCGCGGCCTGGTCGCCGACGACCGGGTGAAGGCGGGGGTGACCCGGACGTACGAGCACGACGTCACCCACTTCGAGCACATCGGACCGGTGCCGCACCGGTTCTTCTACGGCCGGTGCGGCAGCGTCCGCTACGCCGCCACCCCGTTCCAGCCCCTCGCGGGCGCCACCCAGGCGGAACTCGCGGGCATGCAGGACGAGGGCGGCGCCACCAAGTACTTCCGCGACTCGGGCAGCGGCTGGACCTACATCGCCGGCGACGGCTTCCCCGCCGGCCCGCACGGCTGCGGCGACATCCCGGCGATCCCCCACGCCCTGGCCACCGCCTGGGGGAACTGCTCGCCCGCCGGCTGAACCGCCCGGCGGGCGGGGGCCGCGGGACCGGTGCTCACGACGCCGACGGCGCCGGAACCTTCGTGGGGACCGCGGCCGGAGGCGCCGTCGTGTCGCGCGCGACGGTGTCGAAGTCGACGTATCCGGTCTTCTCCAGTGCCGAGATGTGTTCGAGCTCGGTCCGGTCGGCGACCGTTGCCAGGTCCCGTACCAGCGTGTTGCGGGTGCCGCCGCGCACCTGCGCGAGCTGCTGGAAGATCCTGCCGTGCTCCTCGCGCAGCAGATTCGCGAACTCCCGTCGGTAGGAGTCACCTTGGGCCGCCGTCAGCTGAGCGAGCCAGCCCTGCTGCTCCACTGTCGGCCGGGTCGGCAGCGTGATGGCGAGCTCGGCCGCCACGGTGCGCACCCTCTTGTCGAGAACCGTGTGGCCGGCCACCAGTTCGGCGCCGGCCTCCTTGATGGCGGGCGTGGGGGCCCGGTCGACCGCCTGCCGGCCCGCGGAGATCTCCCACAGCCCGTCCGCCTCCACCTGTGCCACGAGGTCGCGGTCGGCCGCGCTCAGCGGTCCCCACGGCGTGTTCACCACGGGGCCGGGGTCGGCGATGGCGGCCTTCACGGCGTCGAAGCGGTGGGGGTAGGAGTAGAAGACCGGGTACGCGAGTGAAGCGATGGTGCAGCCGATCGCCAGCACCATGAAGATCGTGATGAAGCTGCGCCGCAACTGGGCCTCCCTGCGGACCGGCTGTTCTTCGGCAGCCTTCACCGGGCCGGTGCGGTCCGTACCGGCCGGAGCCGTTCTTGGCGCGTACCGAGTGCTCCGACCCCATTCCCGTACGGGGGGACGGGAGTTGTGAGGGCGGGGGCACCCGGCCGCCGAGCCAGAAGATCACTTCCCCGCCCGCGGCCGATAGGGCCGAACGGCCCCAGGTTCGGGCCGGACGAAGCCCGAGAGGGGGCACCGGCCCCGTCACGCGCCCCCTCCGCTCCGCGCGCCCCGCCCCCTCGCTCCGCCCCTCGCTCCGCCCCTCGCTCCGCCCCCCTCGCTCCGCGATCCGTGCATCGCGCGCCCGGCGTCCGGCGGCCGTCGGCCGACCGCTCCGCGGGGCCCAACCCCCGTACCGGGAGCTGCGGGTGACCCTTGAAAGGGACCTGTCAGCCCCCGTGCTACGTTGCGCTCCTTGAGCGTGAAGGTGGGGGTTTTCATGAATCTCGCACGACTCTCCCCGCAGGCCGCGGCGGTCCTCCTGGGACTGACGGCCGTGGTCGGTCCCGGGGCGGTGGACGCGCACGCGGATTCCGGCACACGGCTGCCGATCGCGCACTTCGCGCACCTGGTGGTGGACGCCCGGCACGGGCACCTGTTCATCAGCGGCGGAGCCGGCACCGACGGCATCGTCGTCACCGACCTCGACGGCGCGAACCCGACGACCGTCGACGGTGAGCCCGGTGCCACCGGCCTCGCCCTCTCCGGCGACGGATCCGCGCTGTACGCGGCGCTCCCGGGTCAGGACGCGATCGCGGCGATCAGCACGGAGAGTCTGACCGAGTCGGCCCGCTACGGCACCGGCGCGGACACCCACCCGGACTCGCTGGCCCTCGCCGGAGGCACCCTCTGGTTCGGGTACGGCTCGCCGGGCGCCGGAGGCATCGGATCCCTGGCCGTGGACGGCACGGTCACCTTGGGCCAGGATCCCGGGAGTTGGCCCGCTCCGCCGACGCTGGCGACCACACCCACGCCCTCCGGCGTACTGGCCGCGGCCGCGCAGAGCGGAACCACCTCCGCGTTCGTCACCTACCGGGCCGGGGACGGCACCCTGACCCGCCAGGCCGAGAAGGCCCTGCCGGTCCCCGATCTGAGCGACTTCGCGGTCACGGCGGACGGACAGCACCTGGCGGTCTCGTCCTGGGCCCACCCGACCGACGGCCGGTACCGCATCTCGGACCTGGCCGTGGACGGCCGGTTCGCCATGCCGGTCGCCGGCAAGGCCGTCGCCGTGGCCCCGGACGGCACCCTGGCCGGCTGCGGCTGCGGTGGCGACCGGTTCGAGGCGTTCCCGGAGACGGGCGAGGGTTTCTACAAGGACTACGCGTACGACGGCCCGGTGAGGATGGCCGCCCACGGGCTCGCCTGGTCACCGGACGGGAGCCGGCTCTACGCCGTGGGCGTGGACGCCTCCGGGGGGACGCCGACGCTCCAGGTCGGCCGTGACCCGGAGACCGCCTGGGTCCAGCTCGACGGCGGTTCGGCCACCACCCCGCTCGCCCCCGGCGAGGCCTACGCGTTCCGAGCGGGCTTCAACTCGCCGCTGTCCCTCGACGCCGGGCAGAAGATGATGCCCGGCACCGTACGGATCACCCGCTACGACGACGCCGATCCGGACGGCGTGCCCGTCACGGACTGGACGACCACCCGTGCCTCCATGGTCGACTTCTTCGGCGCCTACCACGTCGACGGAACCGCGCCCCTCGGCGGCCCGCTGAGCTTCCGCGTCGACTACTCCGGAAGCGGCCGCTACGGCGCGGCGAGCCGGACCTACGACATCCCCGTCGCGAAGTACGCGCCCACCATGGAGGTGACCGCGCCCTCCACCGCCGGCCGCGCCGCGCCCCTGACCATCTCGGGGAAGCTCACCTGGCCGCACGACCATGTGACGACGGGCGCCGTCCACGTCGTACGGACCGACCTGGCGCACCCGTCCGGCTCCTCGGCGGGCACCGTGCAGGTCGCCGCCGACGGCGGGTTCACCTTCCACGACACCCCGGCTACCGGCGCCGCCAACACCTACGCCTTCACCTACGACGGCGGAACGTCCTACCTGCCGGTCAAGGCGTCGGCGACCGTCCAGGTGTCCCGGGCCACCCCGGGCCTCACCGTCACCACCGACGCGAAGTCGTACCACTCCGGCGCGACCGTCAAGGTCACCGCACATCTGGGGACCACGTACACCTCCCGTTCCGTGACGCTGTACGACCAGCTCGCGGGCGGGAGCAGGGCACAGCTGAAGACCGGCAAGGTCGACGCGCACGGGAACCTCGCCGCGTCCTTCAAGATCTCCGGCAACACCGTCTTCAGCGCCGTCTTCACGGGCGACGGCCGCTACGCGCCGCGCACGGTCACGACCGGGGTGAGCGTCGCCCCGACGACCCGTACCGAGACGCAGTACCCGCTCACGACCACCCGCGTCGGATCCACCACCTACCAGGTCTTCCACAAGTCCGAGATCAACATGGCCTACGACGTCCGGGTCACCCCCCGCCAGTCCGGCGGCTGCCTGACGGTGTACGTGGAGCACTACTACGCGGGTGCCTGGCATCCGACGACCTCACAGCGCTGCGTGCCCTGGTACGGCGACAACTGGTACGGCTACGCCCGGGCCCTGAAGCTCTTCACCGGCAACGACCACTACCGCATGCGCGGCCACTACACACCGCCGGCCGTCAACGCCCTGACCACCGACGTCTGGACGGGCTGGACCTATCTGATCGTCCGTCCCGGCGACCATTCCTAGCGGCTGTCGGAGCGGAGGTCATCGCCTTTCTCGTACAACCATTCGGGTGCGGTCGTTGTCACACACATGTCATAGGCGTCGAGACCTGCCGCGCCCGGTGAGATCCCCCTCCCGGTGACGCGCGGTCTCCCACGGCTCATGGGGGCTTGAACCACCTTGCGCGATCGCAGAACCTCCTCCGCGACGGCACTCGCCGTCCTCTTCAGTTCCGTGGTGCTGACGGGCCTGGGGGCCTCGGCCGCCCACGCCGACGGTCACACCGTCCTGCCCGTCGCGTCCGTCGGCGACGTCGTCGTGGACAGCGTGCACCAGCGTGTCTTCGTCAGTGACCGGAGCGGCGGCAAGGTCGTCGCCACCGACTACAGCGGCAATGTCGTCGGGACGCTCGGCTCGCTGCCGAAGGCCGACGGCCTCGAACTCTCGGCCGACTCGCAGACGTTGTACGTGGCCGTCGAGGGCAGCGACGAGATCGCGGCGATCGACACCGCGGCCCTCACCGAGTCCGCGCGCTACTCGACCGGCACCGCCGACGCCCCGGCGACCCTCGCCCGCGCCGGCGGAAAGCTGTGGTTCGGCTACGGCACGGCGTCCGACGGGAACATCGGCTCCCTCGACCTCTCCGGCCCCGAACCCGTCCTCGCCGTGGCCCAGGACAGCAGCAACCGCTGGTACTACGCGCCCCGGCTGGCGTCCAACCCGGCCGCGCCCGGTGTGCTGGCCGCCGCCGTGCCGGGCCTCAGCCCCTCCGCCGTGGCGACGTACGACGTCTCCGGCCCGGACGCGCCCAAGCTCCTGGCCCAGGGCCAGGCAGGCAGCAATCTGCGCGACCTCGCGGTGACCCCGGACGGCAGCCAGGTCGTCACCGCGAGCGGATCACCGTACGAGCACCAGGTGCTGTCCACCACCGACCTGACGAAGGTCGGCAGCTACCCGACCGACGCCTACCCGAACGCCGTCGACATCGCCGCGGACGGAACCGTCGCCGCGGGCATCGACGGGATCTACGAGCCGGACGTCTACATCTTCAAGCCCGGCACCGCCGAGCCGGTCCGGAACTACGAGTTCGCCGCCACCGGCACGGGCACCCTGGTCCCGGACGGGCTGGCCTGGGAGCCGGACGGCAGCCGTCTCTTCGCGGTCACCGGCAACGGCAGCACGTACTACCTCAACACCCTGACCGAGCCCGGCAAGGCCGCCACCACGGTGACGGTGAACGCGCCCGCCAAGGCCACCCGCGGCAAGCCGGTGACCGTCACCGGCAGGATCACGAGTGGGGGTGCGCTGCCGGACGGTACGACACTGACGGTCACCCGTACCGACGCGGAGTCGCCGTCGGGCAAGGCGCTGACCCCCGTGACGCCCGGCGCGGACGGGTCGTTCACCTTCACCGACACCCCGTCGGCCGAGGGCGACGTGAAGTACACCGTCTCCTACGCGGGGGACGCCGGCCACTCCTCCGCGTCGGCCACGTCGACCGTGGCCGTCTCGCGCAGCGCCACCACGGTGACGGTGAACGCGCCCGCCACGGGCACCCGCGGCAGGGCGCTGACCGTCACCGGCAAGACCGGCGGCACCGACGCGCTGCCGGCCGGCACCGCACTCGCCGTCAGGCGCACGGACCTGGAGTCCCCCTCCGGCAAGGCGCTGACCGCGGTCAAGACCAAGGCGGACGGCACCTTCTCCTTCACCGACACCCCGCCGGCCGGCGGCTCCGTGAAGTACACCGTCTCCTACGCGGGGGACGCGACCCGCACCGCGGCCTCGGGCTCCGACACGGTGGCCGTCTCCCGGACCGCCGCGACGCTGAGCCTGAACAACAACGGCAAGGTGTACTCGTACGGCAAGGACGTCACCTTCACCGCGCACCTGGGCACCACCTACAAGAACCGCACGGTGGAGATCTGGGCCAACCCCTACGGCTCGGACAAGCCCGACACCCTGGTCAAGAAGGCGACCGTCAACTCCAGCGGGAACGTCTCCGCCGTGGTCGACATGAAGCGGGACACCACCGTCACCGCGGTCTTCGCCGGTGACTCCCGCACCGCGCCGAAGTCGGTCAAGGTCAACGCGTACGCCAAGGTGAGCGTCTCCACCTCGCTGACGAAGTACTACCGGACCGGCAAGATCAGCGCGAACTCCTCGACGTACTACTGGTACCGCAAGAACACCGCCCCGCTGTTCACCACGACCATGACCTACTACGCGGGCCGCAGCCACCGGATCGACCTGGACATCTACTACCAGGGCCAGTGGCAGCGCGCCGACGAGGAGTTCTTCAAGCTGGCGAGCAACGGCAAGACCGTCGTCGACCTCGGCGCCCCCGGCCAGTCGGGCATCCGCGCCCGGATCCGGTCGGCGTACATCAACGACACCTCGGGCGACAACGTCAACTCCACGACGTACAGCTCCTGGAAGTACCTCTACTTCACCAACTGACGCACCCCACAAGGAAGCCCCGAGCCACCACCCGGCCCGGGGCTTCCCCCTTTGCCGGCGTGGCGGTCCAGGAGGGTCCTGATCGTCGGCGGCGGACGGCACCGGTGTCAGACGGCGTCTATCCGCCAGGCGATCACGCCGGTCGAGCCCTTGGCCGCGTCGACGTCGATGTGCACCCGCTGGTGCGGCGTGATCCGTTGCTGGACCACTGACCGGTCGCACGGCACCTCGGTCTCCGTGCCGGCGCCCGCCGGTACGAATGCCAGCCGGGCGCTGCCGCTGCCGAAGCAGACCACGTCGAGCCGGTAGGTCCTGCCCTCGCTCAGGGTGGGCTCCGTGTGGATCCCGTCGGCCACCCGCTCGACTCCGGACTCGACCATCGTCGCGCCCTGCACGGCGGCCAGGGCCGCCCGGGCCTTCTCGGTGAGCTGCCGCTCGGACGACCCGGCTGCCGTCCGAGACGCGCTCGGCGCGGACGCCGACGGCGAAGCACGGGGGGTTCTCCCTTCACCGCTGCCTGAGGTGCACGACACGAGCAGGAACACCGACGCCGCCACGGCGCCTGCGGCGGAGTGGACTCGGAGAATCGAAGAGGTCATGACGAAGAAGTCTCCCAGTACGTGTCCTCCGTCCCGCCGATCGGCCGGAACCTGACGACAGGTACCAACTCGGCAGAGTTCTCAGATCCGTTGGGCGCCGCGTACAACCTTGCGGTGCTCTCGTGGGTCAGTGGGGCGAGGCGATCAAGCTTCACGTCATGAGGCCCTCGCCTCCCTGTCATCTGTGTCGTCCCCCCCACGAGGAGTTCCGTTGCACAGAACCGTCACGGCCATGGCCGTGCTCGCCCCCCTCTTCGCCGTCACGCTCACTCCGGCGACCGCCTCGGCGGCCGCTCCCTACAAGGGGGCCAACACCGCCGCGGTCCAGGACGACTTCAACGGTGACGGCTATCGCGACCTGGTCGTGGGCGCCCCCGAGGCCGCCAACGGATCGGTGGAGGGAGCCGGTGCCGTGGTCGTCCTCTACGGGGCGGCGTCATCCGTGAATGCCACGCGCCGGACCGTGATCACGCAGGCGACCGCCGGGATCCCCGGCGCACCCGAGGACGGCGACGGGTTCGGCTCGGCGGTCGCCGCCGCCGACCTGGACCGGGACGGATACGCGGATCTGATCGTCGGCACTCCCCACGAAGACGTCGACGGCAAGAAGTCCCGGGGCTCCGTGACCGTCGTGTGGGGCGGGCCCAACGGCCTGCACGGTGGTTCGAGCATCTCCGCGCCGTCCGGGTTCGGGGACGGTATGACCTACTGCGGATTCGGGCTGTCCCTGGCCACGGGAGACATGAACGGGGACGGTGCCCCGGAACTGGGCATCGGCTCGCGCTGCGAGGCGGCCTCCTACACCGGCCCCTTCACCCGCACCGGCAAGGCCGCCACCCACTACCTGGAATGGCGAGCCAACTCCCGCGGTCTGGTGATGGGCGACGTGAACGGCGACGGCAGGGCGGAACGGTTCTGGCTGCCCGGTCCCTCGGACGACGACATCCGCGGAACCGTGCTCGTCGACAACGGCCCGATCGGCGACGACCCCATGGCGACCTGGCCCACCAAACTGCCGCTCGCCGACGGCCACGCCGGCCAGATCGGCGACGTCAACGGCGACGGCTACGGCGACCTCGTCACCGGCATCGCGGACGACGACTTCACGATGAACGTGCCCGGTGCCGCACACCGCGGCGGCGAGATCCAGGTCCTCTACGGAAGCGCGCGAGGCATCACCGCAGACCAGCGGCCGAAGATCTTCCACCAGGACACGGCGGGGGTTCCCGGCGTGGCCGAGAACGGCGACCGCTTCGGCCAGTCGTTCAGCGTCGGCGACACCAACGCCGACGGTTACGCCGATGTCCTCGTCGGTGTCCCCGGTGAAGCGGTCGGCACCCGCCAGCTGGCCGGCTCGGCCGTCCTGCTGCGCGGCTCCGCCACGGGTCTGACCACGGCCAAGGCGGCCGGATACACCCAGAACACGGCGGACGTGCCCGGCACCGCCGAGACCGGCGACCAGTTCGGGGCGTCGGTCCACCTCGCCGACCTCAACAAGGACGGCAAGGCCGAGACGGTCGTCGGCGTTCCCACGGAGAACGACGACGGCTGCCTGTGGATCGCCCGCGGCTCGGCCACCGGCCCCGTCCTGAGAGGTTCCGCCAGCGTGTGCGGCAAGAGCGCCGGCATCACCGTCCGCGGCGTGAAGGGCTACTTCGGAGCAACCCTGACGAGCCCTCACATCGCTTTCTGAGGATCCCCGCAGCGAGCGGAGGGCGAACGGCCCGTACGGGCCGTTCGCGCTCCGCGGCGCAAGGACACTGCATCCGCGCAGCTCAGAGCCACAGACCTCAGTCCTCAGCCCACGGCGTACGCGTTGTACACCGTGGTCGTCGAACTGTCGCCGTGGGTGTCGGTGACGGTCGAGCGCAGGCCGACGCGGCCGGAGGCCGGGTTGTGGACGGCGGTGGTCCACTTGCCGCCGGACAGCTTCGCGGTGATGGCGTGCCAGGTGGAGCCGTTGTCGGTGGTGTACCAGGCACGTACGGACTTCACGCTGTCCGACAGCCGGCCGATCGTGCCGTCGCCCGTGCCGTTGCGTTGCATGCCCAGGTCGACGGTCGTGGTCGACCCGGCAGCCGCCTGGTTCCTGGAGTTCAGTGCCTCGGGCGAGAACCGGGTGATGTAGGCACGGATCTGCTGGTTCTTGTCGGCGTCGGCGTAGAAGTGCAGGGAGAGGCTGGAGGAGGTCGACAGGGAGCCGGCCGGCAGATGGTCGCGGTGACCGGTTTCGGTGATCGTGTACCAGCCCGACCCCGGGATCCGCGGCTGCGCGCCGATCTCCTGCGAGGGGCTGTACTTGTGCGAGTAGAGCGTCCTGCCCGCGTGCGTCAGCTTCACGGTGCCGGAGGCCAGGACCCCGCCCGCCGTGAGCACGGGGTCGGCGAACGGGTTGTCGTTCCCGAAGTACACCTGGTGGTACCAGGTGTACGGCAACTGCCCGCCGGGCCCCCAGACCGCGTGGCCGAGGGCCAGCGTGGCGGTCTTGCCGGCCGCGTACGTGTGGAACCCGCCGTAGATGAAGTCGTTGCCCTGCTGGCCCACTGTCCACTGGCCGGCCGGGACGTGGACGCTGAAGGAGTTGGGCAGGTTGCGCTGGACGTCGAGGATGTCCATGGACGACGAGCAGTCGGAGCCGCCCGTCGGCTCGCCGTTGAACGAGAACCGCGCCTGTCCGCTGTCGGGACCGGAACGCGCGTACACCTTCAGGGTGGTCAGCCCCGTTTTCCTGAGTGTCGCGGACACCCCGGACGGCACGCCGCGGCTGTGCGTGGCGGAGGCCAGCCAGAAGTCGCCGCCGGTCGTCGACCGCGGTTCGTACGTGGTGCCGTAGGCCAGCTCGTACGCCTTGCTGCTGTTCGGGATGACGTACAGGTCGCCCGGCGCGGCCGACGTGCTCATGGTCGCCGGGCTGTTGTCGGTCGCGCAGACGGCCGCGCTGACCGTGCGGTCGTATCCGCTGCCCGGGGCGGGACTGATCGAGACCTTGACCGGACGGCCCTTCCGGGCGTCGAACGTGGTCGTCGTGGCCCCGGAGACCTTCACACTGTGGCCGCCGACGATGCCGTCCTCGCTGTTGCCGCCGGTGAAGGAGGTGGCGAGCTCGTAACTGCCGTTGGGCAGCGACGTCTTCTTGTTCCCGTCGATGTAGCGGAAGTCGTTCGTCCTCGTGTTGTAGACCGCCACCTGGGCGTAGACCGGCTTGCCGCTCCGGTCCAACGTCGTGACGGTGAGTGAGCCATTGGCCGCGGCCGACGTCGTGGAAGCGCCGGCCAGGAGAAGCGGCACGAGCATGGTGACGACGCTCGCGGCTGCCGTGGTTCGCCGCATCAAACCCCCCATAGGTGCGCGACATGAACACGACACCGTAGCGCGCGGGGCAACCGTCACCGTCACCGCCCCCCACTGATCTTTCACCGGCCCTCACCGGCGATCGCGGAGGCCGGTGCCCGTCATGTGTCATGCGTCGGCCATTCCGGCCGCACATACCGGTGCCGGCGCTCAGACGGTGCAGGGCGAGATCGACCGCTTCCTTATCACGGAGACGTTCACCGACCTCTGCCCCGATACTTCACCGGGCCCACCAACCTGAACAGCCGT
Source organism: Streptomyces sp. NPDC024698 (assembly GCF_055559015.1). Classification (NCBI taxonomy): domain Bacteria; kingdom Bacillati; phylum Actinomycetota; class Actinomycetes; order Kitasatosporales; family Streptomycetaceae; genus Streptomyces; species Streptomyces sp. NPDC024698. Next base: position 352,739 of record NZ_JBVHLK010000008.1, read on the forward strand.
GCCGTCGCCTCCTACATCGCCAAGTACGCGACCAAGGGTGCCGAAAGCGCCACAGGCACGCTCGACCGTCCCATCCGCAACCCCATCACCGACCTCATCGGAACGTGCCGACCACAACGAAGCACGCACTCGCGAGCGCGCCGCCGAGGCGGGCCACCCATTGCCCGACCCGGACACCGTCCTTGTGCTCTTGCACCGCCGCTTCGCCCGGCACCGGCCTGACCGACGCCGAGTCCTGGTTCGCCACTGCTCATCGAGGAGCGTCGCATTCGGTACGTGAAGATCGGCCGACACGTCCGTATCCCGGAGAGCGCGGTCGAAGAGTTTGTCCAGTCCCGCACCGTGCTGCCGCTGAGGCGGCCTCGTCCCCGCTACAGGAGGGCTGCCTGATGGCCGACAGCAAAGGCAGGCGGCGCCGGTTCGGTGCGATTCGACGTCTCAAGTCCGGTCGCTACCAAGCACGTTATCCGGGACCCGACGGGGTGATGCGTCCGGCGCCGTTCACCTTCGAGACGACGGCGGACGCGGACGACTGGCTCGCCGAGAAGCAGACCGAGATCCGCCGGGGGGAGTGGCGTGACCCTGAGAGGGGAGCGGTGAGCTTCCGTGCCTACGCGGACAAGTGGGTCGATGAGCAGGAACTCGCACGGCCGTTGATGACGAGCCGATCCAGCGAAACCCGTGCCGGATCAAGGGGGGTGGCAAGGAGAAGGCAGTCGAGCGGCCCATCGCGACCGCCCGTCAGGTCGACGCTCTCGCCAACGCCGTCGGGATGCGGTGGCATCTGGAGTCGTACGCCGAGGAGGTGCCGGACGGTCTGATCTTCGTAGGGGAGAAGGGGGCTCCCTTCCGGCGTAGCACCTTCGGCACTAAGTGGAGATGGGCACGTGCGCTGGTCGGCATGCCCGAGGGCTTCCGCTTCTACGATCTCCGCCACACCGGTCACACCCTGTCCACGCGCTCCGGTGCGTCCTCGGAGAGGGCGGCGCTGATCTATCAGCACTCCGACGACGATCGACAGCAGGAAGTTGCTGCGGGACTCGACGCGACCGTCCGCCGGGCGCGCCAGGAAGTACAGGAAGCTGCTGCCGTGCCACCAGAGGACCCCGGTGATCCAGAGGATCATCGTTCTGGCACGCATCTGGCGCGCGGCGAGTAGTCACGGCGGACAGCAAAAAAGGCCCGGGTCGGTGACCTGGGCCTCTGTCATGGAACGGGTGACGAGAATCGAACTCGCACTCTCAGCTTGGGAAGCTGCGTGCATGAGGAGCTTGTTCGATCACTGAGCTGGGCGGATGTCCGGCACGATGTCTCACCGACCGTGGCCGCTTTCACCGTGGTTCCCCATTGTTCCCCGCTCGATCTGGTGCGCTTATGGTGCGGCGGTCGTGTCCTCGCCTGGCGCGGTCGAATTGTCGGCTTCGCCGTAGAGTTCTACACGGAGGCGCTTTTTGGCCGCTTCGAGCCGCGGACCATAGTCGGGCATGAAGATCTCGCTCAGCGTTGTGTCCAGCGTTCCTGAGATCGAGTAGATCGGCGACCAAACAGCTCGGTCGTGCACGATCCCTTCAAGGTCGTCGGACCGGAACATGACCTGGTATAGCCAGTCGGACAGGACGAACGCTTGATCCCGCGTGAGTCTGATGGTGACCGCTTCCTCATCCACGCACCCAACCTAGGCCTCGACCGGTTGTGCCCAGGGTCGGGCGCCGGCGGTGGCCAACACGCTTTCCAACTGTGTTGGTGGGGTGCGGGGCGGTGTACACGGGCGTTCACCTGCGTTCATCGGCGCCTGGGCTGCCGGTGGTCCTCAGGCCCCGGTCCTGTCTGAACGTCCGTGAACGGTGCTGAATGAGACGGAAACTGAGACGGCCGCACACGGTTCTAGGCAGCTTCCCAACTGAAGCGGCCCTCCAAGCGGTCGGGGCTGAGATAGGCGAATCCGCTGCCGTACGCGAAGTTCAGAAAGTACGGTCCGTCGTCCTCCATCCCACCGAGGCAGAAGAAGAAGCGCCACGGTGCCTCCACTGCGGCCCAGTCCGGATAGGCAGGCTTGCCTCCCAGGTAGTCCCGGACATCGACCGTGCCGTCCTCTTCCAGGCTGCGCTCCACCGCCGCCGGGACGGCTGTGGTCCGGATCTGGAACTGGACGGACACCTGCTCCTCGTCGGGGCCGAACCGCCACAGGGAACGCCCCTTCGTCCCGGCCGGCCCGATGGCGGCGAACTCGGGAACCCGGCCACCGGGCTGGATGAGCAGGACAGCCTCGCCGTCTTCCGGGTCCGCCCCACCAGTCTCGTAGTCGTCATAGGACAGGAAGAGGTACGCCATGCGCCGCTCCTCGCCCGGTTCCATGGGGACGGGAAACTGTCCAATGAAGTCCAGGGGCTCCGCGGTGCGGGGGTGCACCGGCCAGCAAGGCTCATCCAGCCACACGGGCTCACCACCCAGTTTGGCGACGGGCTCGGTGATGGGCTCCTCGACAGGCTGGAACGTCATCTCCAAGCGAGGGTGGTACCCGGCGTCGTACGGGCCTTCGGCCTCCTCGACCGGGCGTGGCAGCAGCATGCCCGGACTGTAGCCGTCGGCTTCGACAAACCGGGTCGGCAGCCCCACCCGCAGTCGAGAGCACTCAGGCTTGCGAGCTGCGGGCCAAAGGTAGGTGTCTGGCCAGAGAACCGTAAGTTCACGTCCAGGCGGCAGCCTTCTGATCCGTAGCTCTAGGTGGATCGGTCATCGACGGTCATTCCGGTCGCTTTGTGGCCCCTGAAGGACGACAGCGGACGGGGGGAGTCGCTGGGGTTGCGGTACCGCGTTGCTGTACGGCTTGCTTCGCTGCTGTGTTCCGGGCGTGAGCTTCACGTCGTAGCCGCCGCTCGTAGTCAGCGATCTGACGGATCACGGGGACGCTGGTGCCAAGTCGGAGCAACCGCTTGTTTTCACGATCCACCAGGAAAGGACCGTTGCCCCCCAACCGAGGGCGCGGTTCGCTCTGACCGTCCCAGACTGCCCCCCAGTAGAAGATCCACCCGAACGGCAGGGCCTCCACCCGCAGGATCTGTAGGTCGTACTTGACGTTCCCCTGCTCATCGTCGATCCGAGCAAGCACCAGTTGGCGCGCGTCCTCCTCGGTCAGCATCATCTGATGATGACATGGCACCTTCACATGCCGGGACGTCTTTAGGCTCTCGCGTACACCCGCTTTAGGAGCGAGGTTGGGCCATCATCGGCGTGACCAGCGGACTCGCTACCTTGCGCCGGGTCGGGCAGTGCATACCCCCGCGC